>CAZDNG010000031.1:0-94262 GCA_964506835.1 uncultured Polyangiaceae bacterium | reverse complement strand
TGCGCCGAACGATCGTCACGGTCTCGAACCCGCGGTGCGGATGTTGGGGAAAACCGGGAACGGTTTGTCCGTGATACATGCGCCACCCGTCCTTGCCCGCGAAGTCTTGGCCGATGTGGCGACCGGCGAGCGACGCCGCGGGACCGAGATGTTCGTTCCCTTGGGGATAGGCGTCGTCGTGGTGAACGCAGAAGAGAAAAGGATCGGTCGTGACCCACGGGAACCCGAGCGGACGTGTCTCTAGGACGATGTTCACGGCCCGAGTGTAGCGTGGAGTCGACAGTCCGTGAGTGAACGCCTCGAGTCGCTCAATTGTCCGAGAAGATTCGGCTTCTTCGTGTCTTCCGCCGAAAATAGCTCGTTCGAGAGGGCGACCCCCCGAGCATTCGACCGGGTCGAGTTCCACGGCGCATCTCCGCGAGCTAACCTAACGTCCACCTTGCGCTTCGTCGGGCTCAAGAGGCGTCTGTCCGCGCACATCGATCGGTTCATTCCCGAGGTACTGCTCAGGGAGTCGCCCGAGGACGCGCAAAGGGCCAGGCTCGCCGTAGCGGTGGGGTTGTTGCTCGGACCCGTCTTCGGGGTGTTGGTGCTCGTGCATTTGATGCACGGCAACGACCGCGAAGCGCTGTTGAACGCGCTCCTCGGGTGCACGATGGCGGCCGTGCCGTTCGTGCTTCGCATCACGGGCCGCTATTTCCTGCTCTTGAACGCCGCCTTGTCGACTGCGTTTGCCCTCCTCGTGGCCGTCGCGGTGTTCGCGCGCGGGGGCGGAATGACGTCGGCGACGGTCGCCCTCGCCGAGGTTCCGCTCTTCGCGACGTTGCTCGGCGGTATTCGACTCGGCGCGATCTGGGCCGCGCTGTCCATCGCGGCGAGCCTGCTGATCGGCTGGCTCGGACACGCGCGTGTCATCTCCGAACGCGTGGACGCCGAGAAGGCGTTCTACGACGACCACGCCTCGCTGATCGTCATCACCGGCACTCTCTTCGTGATCGGCGCGATGTACGAATTCTGGAAGGATTCGGCGCTTCGACACATCGCCGCGCTCGAAGAAGAGAAAGCCCGCGTCGAGCGGGAAAAGATTCGCGCCGAAACCGACGCCGAGGTCGCGCGGACCGAGCGACTCGCGTCGATGGGACGCCTGGCGGCCGCGGCCGCGCACGAGATCAACAATCCGCTCTCGTACATCGCGAACAACCTCGATTTTCTGCGAGTGACGTTGGCGGAGAGCCATCGGTCCAATGAATCTCTGGATGCCATTCAGGACGCTCTCGACGGCGTCTCGAGGATCCGACGGATCGTGGCGGATCTCGGCACGCTGTCACGACCCGACGCCGAGCACATCGGGCTCGTCAAAGTCGAGGGCGCGGTAAGGATGGCCCTGAAAATGGCGGAGCTGCACACCGCACCGAAAGCGCGGATCCGCACGCACTTCGAACCCGTCGCCGCCGTCCTCGCGAACGAGTCGCGCCTGGTTCAGGTTTTTCTGAATCTGGTGCTCAACGCGGCCCACGCGATTCCGGAAGGGCACGTCGACGACAACGAGATTCGAATCTCCGTCGCGCCCCTAGGAACCGAACAAGTGTCCATCGAGATCAGCGACAGCGGCGTCGGCATCCCGCGCCACGTGCTCGATCGCATCAAGGAGCCGTTCTTCACCACCAAGCCGATCGGCGAAGGGACCGGCCTCGGCCTTGCGATGTGTGACGGCATCGTCCGCCGCTACGGCGGCCGTCTCGAGATAGAGAGCGACGCCACCGGCACGACGGCGCGCGTCGTGCTCGAAGCCAGTGGACAAACAGTGCACGAAAGCGAGCGGCCCTCCGGCGTGCATTCGATGCTCCCGAACGGGGTGAAGCTCAAAGTGCTCGTCATCGACGACGACGCGCTCGTCGCCCGCGCCTTCGCCCGGATCTTGCGCGGCCATGAAGTCGCCCTGTCGAGCAGCGGACGCGACGGCCTGGCGCGCCTCATTGGAGACGCCGGGTTCGACATCGTATTTTGCGACATGATGATGCCCGATCTCTCGGGGATGGACGTCTTCGACGCCCTCGTGAAAGATCGCGCCGATCTCGTTCCGCGCGTCGTGTTCATGACCGGCGGCACGTTCACCGATCGCGCGCGGGGTTTTCGCGAGCGGGTTCAGAATCGGTTCATCGAAAAACCGATCGACGCCGCGGTCGTGGCTCGTCTTCTCGCCGATTGCGCGGCGCTCTCCGGAAATCAGGACCCCGAACCGACCCAGCGCCGTTCCGTGCCGAGCCCACCCAACTAAGCACTAGTGCAGCGTCAGCGAGATAGAGTCAATGAACCGACGACGCTGCACTAGGCGCTTGCGGAGCAAGCGGGGGCGCGGGGCGCAGCCCCGCCGAGAAAAACTAGTGCAGCGTCCGGCCGCGAAGCGGCGGCGTCCCGGAGGGACGCTTGATGTCATATCGCGGACGCTGCACTAGCAAGCCGAGCGCACCCAGACATCGCCGGCCGGATGTGCCCTGAGCGCGTCGCATGACGCGGGGCACAGCTCGAGAAACCGCGGCGCGGCGCTCGACACGAAGACGCCGAGACCGTTGCAGCCGTTCGCGTCGTCGACCCGCGACCAGACGACCGTCGGCGCCGTTTTGGTCGGCCGCCACTCCATGGAGGCACGCGACGGGTCGGCCTGCGCCGGGATCGCGAACGCGCACGGCGCGGCGGCTGCGGCGACTCCGTCGAGCGCCGCCGTGAGCTCGGTGTTCGTCGATGAGTTCACTTCGACGCGAGCGGCGTGCATCGTCCCGCCCGCGGCGGCGATGTCGTCGAGCGGGGTCAGATTGGCGATGTCGATGGGGTCGATGAGCGTCGGGCCCGCGCCGAGGGCCACCACGTACGTCTTGATGACGGGGTTGCTCGTGAACGCGGCGGTCACCTGGTCGAGCGCGTTCGCTTCGGTGGAGCCGCACAACGGATCGAGGATGCCGTCGCTCATGAGAAGCAGCGCCGTGTCGCGATCGGGCGAGCGCGCGGCGGCGCCCCTCACGTAAGCGTAAGCGCCCTGCAGCGCGGGCGTGATCGCCTTGCCGTTCAGCGGCAATGGGTACGAGTTCATGATCGCCGTCGCCGTCCCCGGCAAGAGCCCGATCGGCACCGCGGGCTTCGTGTAGTCGCTCGCGTTGCACGACAGACCGTAGTACTCGACGCCGAGCCCTAGTCCGGTGTTCGAAACGTCGCCGACGAATCCGCTGATCGCTTGGGTCAAGTTCGTCCAGAGCGGCTCGAGCGCCACCGACGGCGACGCGTCGACGAGCAGCAGCACATCGAGACCTCTCCTCTTGGCCGGAAAGCGTTGAATCACGCAACCGTCGGGCTCCTCGGTGGTCGCGTCGAAACCGACGTCCGCGTCGTTGCCGAAGGCGCCGCTCGCGTCGGGCTCCGCCGCGTCGGTCGTGCTCGCTCCGCCCGCTCCCGAAGCGCCGCCGCCGCTGCACGCCGAGCTCTCCGTCACGAACTTGCCGGCGGCGCCGCTCCCGCGGCATGGATCTAGCTTCGTTTCGTCAGCCGGCAGATTTCCCAGCGTGTAGACCGCTTCAGTGCAGCCGATCCCGCAGAAGAGGAACATCGTCGCCGCGAGCCATCGGCTGGCGCTCCTCATCGCAATGGCGCTGTGCCGCACGACCCTCGCGAGTGCAGCAAGCATGCCTTCGTCGGAGAGCGACGTCATCACCCGCCTCCAACTGTCGACGGTGAGTCGTTGCTTCGATCGAGAATCACTAGCCGAAGAGGTCGCCGGGTGGCTCGAGCGCAGCACCATCGACAGCCGAGTCTCGGTGCGGGTCAGCGGCGTCGAGGACGACCTCTCGTTCACGATCGCGATCGACGGTGAACCGCCGCTCGTCCATCGGTTCGCCGACCTTCCGGCAGATTGCTCCGCGCAACGAAGCGCCGTTGCTCTGTCCATTGCACTGGCCATCGACGCGGTCGCTCCCGCGACGAACACCGGACGGCCGACCGAACGATGGACGCTGTCGGCGAACGGCGTGGTGACCACGCCCTTCCCCGAACACCTTGCCGTCGGCGGCGACGTCACCCTCGGACTCGAATTGGCCCGATGGTTGCGTACCGATATTGCAGTGCTCGCCCTATTCGCTCGCGATCAGTCGGTGCGCTCCGACGTCGCAGCGCGTTTCGATGTTCGACTCACCGCGGTGCGAGCCGACGCTTGCTACCTGCCGGGAAGGTCCAAAGTGGTGACGCTCGGCCTCTGTGCGGGACCATGGCTCGGCGCGTTGACGAGCGTCGGTCAGGACACCGCGGGGGCGCAAACCCAGACGAACCTGTTCTGGGCGGTGGAAGCGGCGCTCGATGCCGACTTCGCCTTGACGCGAGTGGTCGCCGTCCACGCGCGAGCAAGCCTCGCCGTCTCGGGACGCGGAGCACGAGTGCAAGTGACCGAAACTCAGTCACAAACCAGCGCATCCCGGGATCTTCCGCAGGCGTTTGGCGCGTTCGAGCTCGGGCCGTCGTTCTCCTTCTGAGGTCATGAAGTGAACTTTTCGTACACCGGAGATCACGGAACGGGCGCCGGGCCGCATTCATACGAGGGAATACCCGCCAGGTTGGCTGACGGCGAAGCACTGAACTCGGCTGAACTGTTCCGGCGACACGCCCGGTTCGTGGCGAAGTTCATTCTTCGAATGGGAGTCTCGCGCTCGGACTTGGACGATTTGATGCAAGAGGTGTTTCTCATCGCGCATCGGAATGGCGGCTACCAGCCCGGGCCAGCCAAACCGACGACGTACCTCGCGAGCATCGCGTTTCGGTTGGTGCACACCGAACGCCGCAAACGGAAGGTCCGCGCCTTCGTCGAGATCGACGAGGACCGCGTCAACCACGCCGAAGGCGAGGGCGATCCAGAGACGTCGGCGAGCCACAAGCAGCAGCTCGAACGCCTGCAGCGGGCGCTCGATTCGCTGGACGAAGAAAAGCGAGCGATGTTCGTGCTCGCGGAGTTGCAAGGCGAGACCGTGGTATCCATCGCCGCCGGTCTCGGGATCCCGGTCGACACCGCGTACTCGCGTCTGCGCGCCGCGCGGCGTCTCTTCAAGGAAGCCGTCGAGGGTCAAGAGGACGAACGCCGCACGACGGGCTCTCTCGTCGAAGGAGCGACGCGATGAGTCGCGATGACTTCGAGTCGTTTCGCGATGCTTCCCCGGAAGTACGCGCGCTCATCGACGCCGGCATCGCCGACGAGGTCGACGACTATGATGTGGAGGGCGGGCTCGCCGCACATTTCGCGGCGATCGGCGTCGTTCCAGGTGCGGCGATGGACCATGGGCTCGGCGCAGCACCGCGCGGCGTCTCCACCTTGAGTGCCTCCGCGAAAGGGCTCGCCGTCCTCGGCGGTGCCGCCGCATCGACGGCGGTGCTCGTCGCCTTGTGGTTCGGTTTCGTGCGCCCGCACGAAGTCCGCCGAACGACGAGCGCGGTCGCCGCCGTTTCCGTGGCTCACTCGACCGGCGGACACGGCGCGCCTGCGCTCGGGCCGTCGACGAACGCCGGAAGCGCGACGAACCGCGTCGCGGCACCGAACGCGACCGAAGCGACGGAAGCGACGCCGGTTCCCGCGATCACGCCCTTGCCCGAGCTTGCCGCGAAAATGTCCGAACACCGAGGCCGGCGCAGTGCCAAAGCCGAGTCGGACGAGGCGCCGACCTTGCCGACGGCGAGCAGCGCGTCACTCGTCGAGACGCCGACGGCCGCGACGCCGATGGCCAACCCAGAAAAGAACGCGCTGAGCGCGGCGACCACCGGATCCGAGACGAACGTCGAGGACCGAACGACGGCGGAGACCAACGCGGACGCTTTCAGCCCGGAATCGGCGGAAGAACGCCGCGATCGCGCCGAAAAAGCGCAAGTCAAAGCCGACGAACGGCTCGAGCGCGACATGAAGGCGCTGATGCAAGCCAAGCGGGCGCTCGCGGAAGATCCGGCGAAAGCGCTGTCGCTCGCGCGCGAGGGCGAGCGCGAATTTCCGAAGAGCATGTTCGGCGAAGAGCGGCGCGCGCTGCTCTTGCTCGCGATGATACGGGTCGGCCAGGTCGACGCCGCGCGTCGGCTCGCGGCTCCGTATTTGGCCGAGCATCCGGATAGCCCGTTTGCGCGACGCGTTCGCCACGCGCTGGACGCTGCGGCGACTCATTGAGAACCAGTTTGCGCAATCTGCGCACGCTTCGAACACGGCAACTCGTGGGCCGCCAGGCCGAAACCGTGCGCGGCCGCGGGGGCGCCCGCCCTTTCTACAGCCTCACCGAGACGGCGTGGCGCGAAGCTCCGTCTTCATGAGCGCGACCCGGTACGGGTTCCACGTCGAGACGTTCCAGAAGACGTCGACGGCGCGCTCGCCGGCGCGCAGGTAACCGACCTGGTCGGTCACGTCGATCGTCCATTCGTCGATGATGTTCGGTGCGTAGAGTCGTCCGACCGAGTTCCCCGACATCGAATCTTGTGCGGCGAGGGCCACCTGTCCGCCGAGGCAATCGCCGGTCACGTCGAGAAATTTCCCCGGCGTGGAATGCGTCGAGAGGCGCCCCAAGGTTCCCAGCAAGTCGAACACGTTGTGCGGATCGCCGTTCTCGAGACAACCCGGGAGTTCCTTTTCGCCGCCGTCGCCGCACGCGAGAAACGGCGCCGCGGTGCGACGCTTGAGCACCGGTTCGGCGGACGTCCATCGTTCGTCGTCGGGAGCGTCGCTCGTCCTCTGGCCCCACGGATGTCGCGCCGTTCGGAAATGAATCGCACCCGGCGAACGCTCGAGGTGCGTCGCGTTGTACGCTTTCCCCGTTTTCGGATCGGCGATCATGAACGCCGGAATGTCGCCACCGTAGAACATGACCCAGCGTCCGAACGGCGCGAGGTAGCTCACGCTCATCTGGCCCACGTAGTCGAACTCGGGTTCCGCCCACTCGACGCGCATGCCGGCATCGTTTTCGTCGTGCACCTTCGCGGCGCCGCCATAGATCGGCGCGGCGTCGCGTTCATCGTCGGACCAGCGCGGGCCGCCCCGCGCGTCGTAGCCCGCGAAGAAGTGCGGATGAAAGTCGATCTTCGCCGGGTCGCCGCCCAAGGCATCGAGCTTTTGATAGAACAGAAACGGTAAGCTCTGCGCGCCGCCGGTCGCGAAGAACGCTGGACGCCCGAAGACCAACACCGCGTCGAACCCCGGCCGGTAATCGTTGTGCTCGGGATGGTCGGGTTCGAAATGCGCGACCGTTCGCGCCGTCACGTCGACGAACCGATTCGTTCGGAATCGCGCGACGACCGAATAGTCGGAGGGGCGCTCGGGCGAGAGTCGCTCGCCGACGTACATCACTTGAGCCATGCCGCGACGCGGATCGTCGCGATACCAGTCGGGCGACACCGGCCCCGAACGCGTCTTCACGACGAACGGATCGGTCGCGACGCACACGCCTTGGTCCTTCGTCGGGTTGCACTTGAGGAGCGAACCGCAATCGGACGCGTCGCGACAGAAGTTGGGCGCCGCGTCCGGCGTCGCCTTCATCGGTTGATCGCAAGTGCCGAGCGATTTGCCGTGGTACCCCGCGTCGCTCGTACACTGCATGCCTGCCGGGCATTCGTTCGACCCCTTGCAATACGCCGGGTCGCTCCGGATGAAGATCGAGAACACGTTCTTGCCGTCGCCGAAGACGGCAACCGGCGTCCGGAGAAGGCCCATGTCGAGCGGCTCTTTGTCGCCCGCCGCGGCATACAATCGGATCCGCGGCCACGTCGTGACGTCTTTCGGGTCGCCGTGCACCACGTCGAGGCTCTTGCAAGCGGCCTCGTCGCGACCGTTGGGCGCGCCAGGACGAAGCACGGCCGGTCGCGTCGCGGGCAACGTGGCGTAGAGATCGTCACTGCCGAGCACCGGGTATTTGCAGGCGTCGCCCGGCTTCGCCCAGGTGTCGCCGAAGAGCATGCCGAGCCGATCCGTCCCCGGCTCTCTGACGGTAAAGCCGAGATCGGTGCCGTACACGCCCGTCGCGTCGTGTAAATGACCGACGAGCCCACAGACTCCCCACGTCTCGGCCGTCATGCCCGTCGGCGCGATTTCGGGCTTGGCAACGGCGGCGTTGATGTCGCGCCGATCGTGGATGCACGACACTGCGAGCGTCGCGCCGACCAGCGCGAGCGCCAGTGACGAAGCGACGGCGTTCGCTCGCGATCTCACGTCCGCTATGTGCGCCGAAGGAGCGAGCATTGCAACTGGGGCGAATCGTCTCGTGTGTATTCGCGTTGCGACCTCGCCGGGCCGGGTCGATTCTATCTCCCGATGATCCGGCGTTCATCGCGGCGCGGCTCCGGCGTCGATTCGCACGCATCGGCGCCGTCCCTCGTGGAACCCGGTTACGTCGACGCGTCCGGCGTTTTTCGTCGCACTCCTCGTGAGACCACCGTCGCGATCGACCGCGCCCTCGGCGACGCGGCCGACGACGAAACGAACGACGTTCCGCGGACGCGCTTCGTGCGCGCGGGGAAATCCTTGCCGCTCGCAGAGCCAGCGGAGCTCCGGCTCGAAGACGGCACGACCCTGGCCGTCGATCAGCGCCTCCCCCGCGATCTCCCGCTCGGCTATCACGAGCTCACTTCGCTTCGCGGCGTGCGCCGAGAGCGGCTCATCGTGACGCCGGAACGCTGCGTCGAACCTCCCGAGCGCGCGTGGGGTCTCGGCGTTCAGCTCTACGCGCTCCGCTCCCGAAAGAGCTGGGGCATGGGGGATCTCGGTGAGCTTCGTAGATTCGGCAGGTTCGCGCGAAAGACACTCGACGCGGATCTCCTGCTCTTGAACCCACTCGGCGCGGTATCGCCGACCGTGCCGCAAGAATCGAGCCCGTACTCGCCGACGAGCCGGCTCTACAAGAATCCGCTCTATCTCGACCTCGCGGCGATCCACGGCGCGAATCGGGTGCCCGGAATGGAAGCGCTCGCTCGCGAGGGCCGCGCCCTCATGGACAGGCCGATGATCGAGCGCGATCGAGTGTTCGCGCTCAAGATGCGCGCGCTCGAGCGGATCTTCGCGACGTTCACGCGCGGCGCGTCGCCCCGCCCGTTCGAGCGGTACCTCGCTCGCGAAGGAGCCCTCCTCACCGGGTTTGCCACCTTTTCCGCCTTGTCGGAAGGGCACGGCGCGGACTCCTCGCGATGGCCGTCTCGATATCGAGATCCGGCAAACCCAGCGGTCGCACGGTATCGGGTTCGGCACGCCGGCCGTGTCCGATTTCATGCTTGGCTCCAGTGGCTCCTCGACGAACAACTGTCGCGAGCGGCAAAATCCGTCGATCTCGTCTTCGATCTTCCCGTCGGCGTCCGTCCAGGCGGCGCGGACACGTGGCTCTTCCCAGAAGGGTTCACGCGAGAGCTCCGCGTCGGAGCGCCGCCCGACGCCTTCAACACGGACGGACAAGATTGGGGCCTTGCGGCGTTTTCGCCGTCCGGCCTCGTTCGAACGCAATACGAGGCCTTCATTCGGACCGTTCGCGCGTCGTTCCGGCACGGTCGCGGGCTTCGCATCGACCACGTGATGGGTCTCTTCCGACTCTACGTGATCCCGAAGAATGGCGGAGCGCGAAACGGCGGCTACGTCCGATACCCGCATCGCGAGCTCCTCGACATCCTCGCGCTGGAAAGTCACCGCGCCGGCGCGTTCGTCGTCGGCGAAGATCTGGGAACGGTCGACGCGTCTCACCGTCGCGAGCTCGCTCGACGCCGCGTGCTCTCTTGCCGGCTCGTCTGGTTCGAGTCGAGGAAGCCTAACTCGTACCCGCGACGCTCGTTCGCGGCAGTGACGACACACGACCTGCCGACGATCGCGGGGCTCGTCACGGGAAAGGACGCCGAGCGTCGCGCACGCCACGGCGTTCCGGTCGACGCAGAGGCGGACCGCGGACTGGTTCGTCGCTTTTTCGATGTCATCGGAAGGGCCGGTGAACAGGACCTTCACGCGATCGTCGCGCGCGCCTACACCGCGCTTTCGCACGCGCCGTCCGCGGTGGTCATCGCCACCTTGGAGGACGCGATCGCAGCGGTCGACCGGCCGAACCTGCCCGGCGTGGCCGGCGCGCCGAGTTTCTGCCTGCCGCTCTCGCTCGACGTCGAAGCCATCCAACGTCACCCGCTCTTGCGTCGACTCGGGAAGATCCTGAACGCGCGGAGATGAACACCGCGACGGCCCCTCATCGCACCCTGGTGTCCTACATCGTTCAAGGTTCGCGCGCGGCTGCTGCGACGATTCGACGCGAGCGGACCCGAGCGGAGCGAAGGACGGGAAACCTGCGACGCGTTATCATGAACGTTGATGGTGCCTCGTTCACGGGACGCTGGGGGGTCTGGAAACCTCGAAGAGACACGACTCGAATCGCGCGTGCAAGCAGCGGGCAACGCGAGCGAGGGACTGATCGATCAGCGCTTCCAGGTGCTGGAGACCCTCGGACGCGGCGGAATGGCCGTCGTCTACCGCGTGAAGGACCTCGCGACGGGCCGCGAGGTTGCTCTGAAGCAACTTCTCGTGTCCCCGAAGGACAAGCACTACGCAGAGACGACGGCGCTCTTCGAACGCGAGTTCCATACGCTCGCCGAACTCTCGCATCCGTCGATCATCGAAGTTTACGATTACGGCGTTTCCGATTCGCGAGCCCACTACACGATGGAGCTGCTTCTCGGTGGCGATCTTCGTGAGCTCTCGCCGGTACCGTGGCAACGCGCGTGCGCGGTCTTCTACGATGTGTGCTCTTCGCTCGCACTCCTGCACTCGAGACGCCTCGTCCACCGGGACGTGAGCCCGAGGAATCTCAGATTCTCGGAGGACGGACGCGCGAAGTTGATCGACTTCGGAGCGATGGTTCCGATGGGTCCGGGCTCGTTGATCGTCGGGACGCCTCAGTTCGTCGCGCCAGAAGTCGTCTATCGCTCGACCCTCGACGCGCGCACCGATCTGTTCTCGCTCGGCGGGACGTTCTACTTCGCGTTGGTCGGACGGCCGCCGTACGTCGTCCGGCAGTTCTCCGACCTCTTCGACGCTTGGGCGCAGAAGCCGGTCGCGCCGTCGCGCTACGTCGAAGACATCCCCGAGGTCCTCGAGTCGCTCGTGCTCTCGCTCCTATCCGTCGATCCCGCGGTGCGACCGCGCTCGGCCTTCGAAGTGATGCAGCGCCTGGCCGGCATCGCGGGGATCAATCGCCCCGAGTCGATCGCGGTGTCTCGCGCGTACCTCTCGACGCCCGCGCTCGTCGGTCGGGACGACGCGCTCGCGACCTTGCGCGCCCGGATGTCGGACGCTTTCACGGGGAAAGGCTCGGCCGCGCTCTTGCGAGGCGTCGCCGGCGTCGGTCGGTCCCGGATGCTCGACGCCGGCTCTCTCGTCGCCAAGGCGTTGGGCGCGACCGTGGCCCGAGCGGCGGCGAGTGGCGGGCAACGCGTTCGTTTCGGCGCGGCGGCGGCGCTCGCCGAGCAGTTGCTCCAGACCGCTCCCGAGGCCGCGCGCGCCGCGGCGGAGCGCGCCGGGGTGCTCGCGACGTTGTTCGTTCCCAGCCCGATCGACGACGCATCCGGACGACTCGAGCTTCGTGACCTGGGCCACCCTTCGCTCGATCGGCGCGCCACGCACCGGGCGCTGTCGCGATGGATCCTTTCCCTGTCCGAAGAGCGGCCGATCGCGCTCTGCATCGACGACGTGGACGGGATCGACGAACCCTCTGCGGCGTTGATCGCGGCGTTCGCCACGGAATGCGACGGACATCGGCTGTTCATCCTGAGCACCGCCGACGACGACGCCAAACCTCACGACGAGATGGCGTTTCGCTCGCTCGAGCGGCAATCGACCGCCGTCTTACTCGCTCCGCTCACGAGCGAAGGGACGGTAACCCTCTTCGAGTCCGTCTTCGGCGACGTCCCGAACGTGCGCGTCCTCTCCGATACGCTCTACGCGGTTGCGCTCGGAAATCCGCAGAGCACGATGGCGCTCGCACAGCACCTCGTCGACCACCACGTCCTCCGCTACGACGGCGGCAACTGGACCCTCCCCGCGCGTATCGACGATCGAGACGTCCCGAACAGCGCCGAAGATGCCATGCGAGCGCGCCTGGCGGAGCTCTCCGCGACGGCTCGGTGGCTCGTCGAGGCACAGTCGCTCGCGTCGCACGCCTCGTTCAGTCGCGACGACTACGCGCGCTTGCGACCCGATCTCGACTCGGCGCTCGTCGATCGCGCCCTGCGGGAGCTGGTGACCGAACAAGTCCTGGTCAGCGACGGACGGCTTCATGCGCTGGCCCATCGGAACTGGACGCAAGTGCTCGCGACCGGCATGACGGACGCTGCGCGCGCCGAGCGACACCTTGCTCTCGCGTCGCTCTATCCGTCTCCCATCGGTCTCGCGAAGGTTCATCATCTCCTCTCGGCAGGGCGTCACGCGGAGGCGGTCGATCGCGTCCTCGCGATTCTCTCCACGATCGTCCCGGAAGACCTGCTCGAGTCGGATCTTCCCGGCGAAGAGGTTGCGACGACCTTGGAACGCGCGCTCGACGCAGCGCACTCGCTCGGCCGCAAGCTCGGCGAACGTTACGAGATCGAGCAATGGCTCGTCGCCGTCAGCGTGGGGACCGACGAACGCTTCTACTTTCGCACGGCCCCGCACTGGCTCGTGCGATTGAAGCGCGACTCCGGCTACGACGCCTGGTGCGCGCTCGACCCCGCGCTCGAACGGGGAGATCGCCTCTCGCAAGCCATGCAGGCCACGTACGCCGCGTACCTGGCGACTCCGGAGGACGATCGCGTGTGTCGTCCGGACCAAGCGCTGAAGTTCCTCGTTCAGTTCGTGGCGATCTCGCTCGCCGTCGGGACGCGAACCCTCGATTTGGCGCTGATCGAGTCGCTCCCGAGCTTGCTGGAACCGTTCGCGCCGCTCTCGTCCGCGGTGGCGGCGATCCACGAAAACGCGATCGCCGCCGTGGAGACGACCTGCCGCACACAACCCGACCGCGCGAGGGCGCGTTGGATCACCCTCCTCCAGAGTCTGGCGAAAGAGGCGGAGAACGACCTGCCACACGTCGGACTCATTCAGCGGGCCGTAGCGACCGCGCTCGCATCGATCGAAGCGTGGATGGGCCTCCCGACCGCAAGCGAGTGGAGCGCAGGTCTCGACGACGACCCGCTCCAGCAGGTGAGCGCGCTGCACATCCGCCGCATCTTGAGGTTGCAACAAGGCGACTGGGAGGGCGCCGAGCGCCTCCGAAAGCGCGCCGAGGTCTTGGCGCTGTCGGCGCGCGTTCGGCAGATGTTCAACAACTTGATCATGATCGAGCTCGGCGTGCACATGCTCGCTCGAGACCTCACCGGCTTGAGACAGGGAGGCGATCGCATCGAGGCACTGGCCGATCGTTTTCCGGGGTGGGTTCCGTATCGACATCTGGCGCGAGGCCGGTTCTTGCTCGTGCAAGGAAGCGTCGAGGAATCGCTCACGGCGTTCTCCGACGCGCTCACGCTGATCGCGCCGAAGGCGGAGGCCCCCTACCCACTCCACGGCGCGTGGTTGGGCTCGGCGGCGGGATACGTCGAGGCGCTCGTCGAGCTCGAACGATTCGAAGAAGCGCGCGAGTTCGGCGAACGCACGATGGATCTCTGCGAGACGCTGGAGGTCGGATTGCCTCGGCACGAGGTGACGCGCGCGCTCGGGATCGCGGAGGCGAAGTTGGGCTCCTACGAGCGGGCCGCCGAGCGACTCGATCGCGCGATCGCCGAACAGAGCGCGGCCGGCGTCGCGGGGCTCTACCTCGGCGCGACGTACGAAGCGCGCGCGCGCGTCGCGATGTGGGCGGGTGACGATCTGGCGCTCGAGAAGTTCGCGGGTCTGGCCGCGCGCGAGTATCGGCAGGGGCGCGACTCGCCGCTCGCCGCGCGCTACGAGCGCCTCATGGAGGACGCACGCCGGGCCGGCAAGACGAGCCTGCCATCGCTGTCCGAGCTCGGTTCGAGTCGATTGACGTCGTCGATGATCGACCCTCGCGGGTCGGTGAAGACCCTGATCGCTCGCACGATGGCCGGCGCGGACGATCGTCGGACGCGCTGCGAGCATGCGCTTCGTCTGCTCTGCGAAGCGCAGGGAAGGACCTCCGGACATCTCTACCTCTTCGAGCAGGGGCGCGCGGCGCACGCGGCGTCGAAAGGCGCGAGCACGCCCACCGAATCGTTCGACGATGCCGTGCGAGCGTGGCTAGCCCGAGAGCTCGCGGAGACGGAGGCCATGACTCGCTTGACGAACGAAATGCCGGAACTCGACACCCGCTCATCGGACGAGTTCACCGACGAAGACGGGAACCGTCACGCCGCCGTGATGCTCGTCGTTGCCGGTGGGACGTCGAGCTCGTGCATCGGCGCAGCCGTCTTCGCGAAGGAACGACTCGTGCCGCAGGCGGTGGTCGACCCGGACCTCTTCGCCGCGGTGAGCGCGCATCTCGTGAAGTCGGGCGACGCCGAGGGCTTACCGCTCGCCGACTGAGGCGCGGGCGTCGCTCAGAAACCGCCTTCGACGCCGACGTTCGGGAGCACGATCGGACCGACGCCGGATTCCGTGCACCGCTCCGGATTGCACGACCGTTCGACGATCTCGGTGCTCGCCGTCGCGTTGATGACCTCCGCGATGGCGCCCAAGTAACCGTGCTCGCCGACTCTCCATCGTTTCTCGAGTCTGACGTCGAGCTGGAAATAGGGGGGCCCCCGCTCTCCGCCGAACGATGCGCCGTTGATCGTCAACGTGCGCGTCGGCACCCCGGTGAAAAATCCCGCTCGCCCGCCGATGCTCCAATGACGCCCGAGGTCGTATCCGAGCGCCGCCGTCGCGACGTGGGTATGGTCGAAGGCCGCCAGCGAGTTCAAGTTCTGCCGGCTGCGGACAGAACGCGAGAGGGTGTACGAGAGCATCCCGCCGAGCCGCTTCGTGAGCGAGCGCCGGAGCTCCCACTCCGCGCCGTACGTGTACCCGATCGAGCGAATGTCGGCGACGTCGACGTTCGCGGCGATCGTTCCGGAGAACCCGAGCGGGTCGCTCAAGTTGAAGAAGGTCTGCTGAAACAGGGTCATCGTGAGCGAGATGTCGGCCGGCAAGAGCATCTTGATGCCGGAGCTGTACGCCACGGCCGTCTGCAAGCCACCGCGCAGGCCGGCGATCTGAGCGCCGGGAAGATTCGGCAGATAGTTCGGTGTCTGGTGCGAGATGCCGAAATCGTCGATGAGGCTCACCGCGTGAGACACCTTGAATTCGACGGCGATGCGCGGATCGACGCCGACGATGGTGCTACTGAGCGAGTGAAAGAGGTCTGCGCGGAGGCCCGGGGTCACCGTCATCCAGGGCGTCGGATGCAGGGCGAAGCGGAGATAGATGCCGCCGACGAAATCGGTGCGCGCCGGAAATAGCTGCGTCGCGTCGCGAAAGCTCACCGTCGGATCGGTGATGTTCAATCCGTAGTGGTCGAAGCTTCCGTCGATTCCGGCGCGCAGATCGCCGATTGGGCCGAGGTCGTGCTGGAGCTCCGAGCGGAGCTGAAGCGACTGATCGGTCACGTCCCCGCCCGACGCGCGGCTGTGGTCGTAGCCGAGCGTCACCGCGGAATGCACCTTCGTCTTCGCGCCGAAGCGGTGATCGTGGCGCAGATCGATCCGGTGAAACTGCGTGCCAGCGAAGTTTACCGCAGTCTGATCGCCGATGTAGTCGTACGCGCCGAACGCGAAGATCCCGACCGAGTCGTCCTTCGACACGTCGTAGTTCATGCGGAGCTGGTAGTCCCAGTAGCTGAGCACTGCGTCGGTGAATCGCGACAAGATCAAGCCGGCATAGGCGTAGCGAGCCGCGGCGATGACCTGCACTTTTCCGTCGCCGAGCGGCGTGGACGCGACGGCCTGCGCGTCGAGCGTCCGCACCATGGCCTCGCCGTGAAGGCTGTCCGGCGGCGGCACCGTCTCTGCGGCGATCACGCCGCCCGCGAATCGGCCGTACTCCGCAGGCGCCGCGCTCTTGTACACGTCGATGCGATCGATCAACGCCGACTGGATCACCGCAGGACCGACCAGCGCGTGGAACAGAAGCGGGACGCGGATCCCGTCGACGAAGTAACCGATGTTGCCGGGCGGAGCCCCGCGCATATAAAAAAACGGAACGACGGAGACGACCGGCGTGACACCGGCGAGCGACTCGACGGCGCGAAACGGATCGCCGAACGTGCCGGGGAGGAGCCGCGCCTCGGCGCGCGACACCGAGACGCCGCCGGGAGTGGCGCGCTCGCCGCGCACGGTGACGCTATATTCCTTCGGCGGCGGAGACGACGGCGTGCTCGCGGTCGCCGCCGGTGCGGGCGCGGTCTCTTCCGGCGCGAGCGGGTGTTCGCCGACGAAGCGCGTCTCGAAGCGAATCTTTACCTTCACCGGACGCCCGTCGCGGCGAGCCGGCTCGAATTTCCAAAGCAGCGCTGCCTCGCGAGCCTGTGACGCGAACGGTTCCGGCCCGATCGCCGAGGTCACGTCGAGCACGCTCCCGTCCGTGTCGATCGTCAGCTCGACGATGACGCTCGCGTCGCCGAGCGTGTCCTTCGGGTAAGTGACGTCGGTTTGGATCGGAACCGGCAGCTTGATGACCGGGCCCGCCACCGGTGGTGGAGCGGCCGCGGGGCGCGGCGCCTCGTCGGCGGACGCGATCACGGGGCAAAACCACCCCGCGACGAGCAAGGTCACCAGCACTCGAAGAGCTCGGGAGGGCCTCGATCGCATGAGTCGCGCGTGGAAGGTATACTGTTTCCGAGTGATGAGCGCTCGCATCCGAGCACGTCGTTTTCTTTGGCCGATGGCCGTCGGCGCGTTGCTCGGCGGATGTCACATCGACCTGTCCGGCCTGAACGACCTGCTCGACGCGGGCCCCACGTATCTGAACCTACCGGGACGGAAAATCGCCGCTGGCCAATTCAGTGCCGCGAACGTCCAGGGCTCGGACGACAGCGGCGCTTACGTGATCGCCTTCACCGGGAGCCCTGCGACGATCGCGATTCTCCCGTTCGAGGGCGGCGCGGGTTGCGTCACGGGGCCCGCGAATAGCTATCCCGCGCCGTTCTTCGGCCCGCGAAGCACCAACCCGTTCTACTTGCCGTATCTCCAGGCGACGAAACCGCAAACGTTACATTTCGCGAGCCCGACCTGTAAGGAACCCGTCGCGCCGATCGTCAACAGTGGTTTCCCGTTGGGTTCCTCGAGCGCTTTCGACGACCCGGGAGGGTTTCTAACGTTGACCGGCACTGGCCAACTGCTCTTCGTCGAACCGTGGGCGAGCGCACAGCCGACGGTCGTCGCAGCGAATGCCCGGAACCCGCAGGTCGTGAACGACAAACTCTGGGCGATCGAAACCGCCGCCGCGACCGCCACGGTGCCGACACCGACACCCCAGCTCGTCGCGCGCGATCTGAACTTCAAAGAGCTGATGCGCTTCGGTTCGAACGTCAAAGAATATGCGATCACCGGCCAGGCCGAGACTCGCGCCGTGTACGTCGACGTGACCAATCAGACGGCAGGCCAGACCGGAGGCGATCTCTACGTCGTCACCGACGACATGAGTGCCCCCAAACAAATCGACACCGACGCCTGCAATGTCCTCTTCCCCGGCGGCTATCAGGGGCTGGGTGTCTCGTATCTATCCCCCTGCGAAACGCGGACCCTCGTTCTCTACGGGAGTCAGTCGCTGTCGCAACCGGGCCCTGGGAAGAGCGACACCAAGTATGTCGTAGCCGACTCCATCATCGGGAGACCGGCGGTCGCTTTTTCGGGAAAAACGGGACTCGTGTTTTACATCACGAATGACGACGCGACGGCGTCCAACGGAGACCTCTTTGGCGGCAACATCGGCTCCGCCGCCGCCGAGATCGCCCAAGATCCGCAACTCGACCGGAACAAGACGCCCATCTTGAACGCCCAAGGAAGCGAGTGGCAGGCCATCGCGCAGCTCTCCCAAGGCGTCGGGAATCTGATCCGATGGAAGCCCGGTGTTCCCACTCGACAGATCGCGAGTGGCGTCGAAGAAGTCGACGATTCGGTCGCCCTCGTGAACTTCGATGGCAAGGTGGGGGACCTCGTTCAGATCGGCACCACCACGGTCTCTTCGGTCTTTCTCAGCGGTGTCCCGGCGGGCGGCATCGATTCGAACCTGTCGGGTACGAACAAGATCGGCGTCGCGGTGCTGAGCGACTACAACGGAGCCGTCGGCACCTTGATGGTGTCGCCGCCGGACACGTTGGCATTCGAGAAAGCGGCGGATGGCGTCCCCAACACCGCAGATGGGTTCGCCTTGATCGGGAACCTGAACGGCGTCGGATATCTCCACGACTTCGACGCACGCACCGGCGAGGGCATCCTGGGCGTTCGGGTCATCAAGACCGGGGACACCTTCGACACCGGGATCAGCGCGTCGGAATGGGTCGAGGTAGGTTGGCCGCAACCCGGCCTTCTCTACGTCGTGAAAAACGGCAGCGACCGCGGCATCTGGTTCAGCGGCCTCAAGTAAACCAGAAACACGAGAAACCCGAGCGCCACCCGCAAAGGGGGGTCGCCGAGGGAGGCCCGAAGCGGCGATGCTCGGCGCGCTCGCGAACGAGCACGTCGAGCATCGTTTGCCCCAACTCAGTGACCGATCAGCTGGGCGATCCCCTGCTCGAGCTCATTGAGAGCCTCACGGGCGCGGTTCAACCCGAGGTCGAGCGCGAGCTTCCTGAACGTCGCGTGGAGACCCGCGGCGGCGTTCGAGGCGGCTTTGGCGACACGACGGCCGGCCCCGCGCTTGCCACCCGACTTCTTCCCGGCGGCCGATCGCACCGCATAGACGAGGTTGGTGGAGAACTTCAAACCTTGCTTGGCGCCGGCAGCGACCACGTCACTAGCCGCCAAGGTCGCCGGTTGGGTACGGACGAAGTCACTGGCCGAGGGCTTTCCACCTCGTGCAGCCCTCGTTCGGGGTGCCCCGCCGGACTTCGCCTTGGACTTACTTCTCACCGCGTATACGAACGCAGGCGTCAAGGTCAGGCCTGCGGCTTTCGCCTTTGCGACGACGTCGGCGGCTGATGTCTCCGCCGGCAGATTTCGAATGAATGCGCTCTTGTTCGTTGTTCGTTTTGCGGCGCGCTTTTTGGGCATTACTGGTTCCTTTCTATGGGTATCGGGTGACCCCGGCCCGATCCCGGTGCCTAACGAGAGTCCGAAGGAACCACGAAACCGAGGGCACAATCAATGTTCGAATGATGGGGGTTCCCCTCACAGTGGCATTTCGTCGCGCCCACAATGGGGGCCTTTCGACGAGCGCAACTGCACGGGAGTTGGCTTAGTGGCTGAAGACGCTCGAGTCAACCGTTCGACCAAGTATGTTCGAGTGAGAGAGCCTCGAACTTAGTGTCTATACACCAAGCGAAAAAACTCCGCACGGCTTCCGACGCCACACTTCGCGTAGATCTGGCTCACGTGCTGCCGGATGGTTTTCGGGCTATTTCGCTCGGCTTCGGCGATTTCGCCACTGGAGAGCCCCGCGAGCAGATGATGCGCCACGGTTCGCTCTTTTTCGGTCAGTCGCGACCTCGTGAAAATCGCATCAATTTTCCGGGTTAGGTCGCCGTCTCCATGGGCTCCTTGGGCTCGCACCCCGTCGATGACGTCGATGAGCTCGCGCGCCTTGAATGGCTTCTCGAGTAGGTGCGCGGCACCCTGGTTGAGCGCGGCCTTCACTTTGTCGACGTCGGCGTAGGCGGTGATGACGATGACCGGAGCCTCCACACCCGCGGCGCGAAGGTCAGCCAGGAGGCGCAGGCCGCGCCGGTCGTCGCTTCCGAGCACGACGTCGGTGACGATGGCCAGCACGCCGGGGTTGTCCCTCGCCCACTCGAGCGCGACTGTGGCATCCGCGGTGGCCAGACATCGATACCCCGCTCGCTCGATGGAACGACCGAGGAGCTCCCGGGTGTCGAACTCGTCCTCGACGAGAAGCACGGTTCCCTTCGTGGGTTCGCTCGCGATCTCGACGCCCTTCTTCACGGCCGGACGCCGTCCGGGCGAAGCGCGGCCAGTTCGGCGGCGCCTCCCGTCGAACCGAGCGGCAACTCGAGCCGAAACGTCTTCGGCGGAGCGTCGTCGAGGGTCACGTCGCCGCGCATCGCCCGCGCGAGGGCCCGAGCGATGGGAAGGCCCAGCCCCAGGCCGCGTGTTTTGGTACTGCCGAGCGGCTCGAACAACGCGTCACGCGCGGCGGGGTCGAGCGGCGGCCCGTCGTCGGAAACGCTCACGACGGCGCGGCCGTTCTCGGTCGAGAGACGAACGACGATGTGCCCTCTCGCGGACCCGCGAAGCGAGTGCAGGCTATTGTCGAGCAGGTTCTCGACGATCGTGCGGACGTAAGTGGGGTCGCCGCTGGCGTGGACGGGTTCGGTGAACTCGACGCTGACGGCAAACCCCTCCTCCTGGGCGAGAGTGCCGACGTCGCTCGCGAGCGCGGCCACGATTCGATCGAGCCGGATCACCTCGAAACTCGGCTCTTCGACGCTGCGCATCGAGCGGAGCGTTCGAAGCTGCGCCAGCGCGCGATCGGCCTGAACGTGCGCTCGCTCGATCAGATCCGCGCGATCGGCCGAATCGCCGCCGAACGACGCGAGCTCGTCGAGCAACAGGCCGAGCGCATGCAGAGGATTATTGAGCTCGTGGAGTACCGCTGCCGCCAGCACCCACACTGCCTGATCGCGCTCGACTTTCTGGAGACGGATCCGCAGCGCCTCGGCGCGACCGGCGGCTTCTTCGGCGGCCCCGAGTCGTTTGCGGACCTTGAAGTAGTGTGCACACACACCGAAGAGCGCTCCGGCAACCAACGGCAGGAGGTGGTCGACCGCGCCGTGGGCGCGAGCGAGGACACCGGTGAGTGTCCCCTGTTGGAGTCGGGCCTCGGAGACGACGTCGAACACCACGTACACCGCGCCCGCGACGAGGCCGCATACGACGTACATGGCCAGGCGAAGGTCGTTCGTCCGTGCGGGTGACGCGGCCATCTCGCCGGGAACTTACGGCGGAACGTCGCCTCAGTTCCAGGAAGTGCCGTCGAAATGCCGGATCGTGCCGGCGCTGCCCACGGCCCAAATGTCTTTCGGAGAACCGCCCCAAACCGACCAGAGCACGCTCTCGGTACCAGTGTTGGAGACGATCCACGCTTTGCCGTCGCTGTTGCGGAGAGCCACCCCTTTGAGCCCGACGGCCCACAGATCGCCCGCGCCACTTCCCCAAATCCCAAGGAGCGAACCTGCGGACGTGGGGCCCGTCGTCATGGTCCAGGTCGTACCGTCCCAATGCTGGATGCTGCCGTCGTAGGCGGCTACCCAAACATCGGTGGGCTGAGCGCCCCAGATGCTGCGAAGCGAGGTGCCCTGAAAAGCAACGGTGTCGAAATTCATGCCGTCACCACGCTCGATGAGGCCGTTTCCGTTGATGTCGGTGCCCACCATCCAGACGTCCCCGGGTCCGGTTCCCCAAACCTCCCAGAGACTCACGGAGCCGGGTACTTCGACGTCGTCCCACTTCGTTCCATCCCAATGACGCAAGATGCCAGCGCTGTCGATGGTGTCGACCCCGACGATCCACACGTCTTTCGGGCCACTCACCCAGACGCCCAGGAACGTCTCGTCGAGCCCGCTGACTTTCTCCGTCCACGACTTGCCGTCGTAGTGCAACGTCTCACCTGTGTCGCCGACGGCCCAGACGTCATCGGGTCCCGTGCCGGTGACCGCGGACAGGTTCTCGGTCGTCGGCGAAACGGCGACCTTCCACTCGCGTCCGTCGAAGTGGACGATGGTTCCGACGCTACCGACGGCCCACACGTCTTCGGCGCTCGACCCCCACACGGCGATGAGTCCCTGAGTGGTCGGCGATACGATGGGCGCGAGCGACGTCGCCCCCGCGGGCTTCGCCACGGGGTCGTCGGAGCCGCACGCCGACAGCGACAGCAAAGGCGCGAACGCTGCCGCCGCGAGAACGCGGCGCACACGAGATGGGTCGAGGACGATCATCGAGGGGGCTCCAAAGCGCTGACTCCGGCCGAAAGAGTTTACGCTCTTAGGGACCAGGGGAGCACGCCAAACGCGGTTCGTCACCCGAAATTGCCCCGCTCGAGCACGGCGAGGTTCAAAAAAGCACTGGGGAGCGAACGCGGATCAACAGCCGCAGGCTTCGATGCAACTCGGCGCGTTGGCGCAATCAGCGGCGCAACTTGGGTCGCACGTGCTGCTCGCGCCGCCCGCTCCCGTCGGAGCGGTCTGTCCAGATCCCACGGTTTGGCACGCGCCTGTCGCGACGAGGTTGCAAATGTTGGCCGTGGTGCGACCTGAGAGCAAACCGGCGATCTGACTGCACGATTCGGCGACGCCGATCGGGCAGAGCGACACGCCGTTACACAGGCATTCCAAGTCGAAGGTTCCGGTCACGGTGCGAAAACCGCAACCGGGAAATGCGTTCGGATTCACGCTCACTCCCGGACACTCGGTGGTCCCCGCGCACAGCGTGATCCCGGTCGCGGAATCGGTCGTGCAGCCGGAGCCTTGGGCCGTCGTGGGAGTTGTGGCCGCCGCAACGTCCGCGTCGGTACCCCCCGCGTCGGTTTGCGCTTTCACGCACCCGGGCATGAGAGCGAGAAGAGCCAGCCCGCACGACCCAACGAACGTAAGCGAATAAGAACGAAAAGCTTCGACACAAGGCGGCATGCGATTCGGTGTCGATGGGGTTCGCATGAGACGCCCGAGATGGACAAGAAACGCGCGCGCCAACCGAAGTGGCGCCTCCATTCGATGTGAGCGAAGCGTGAGGCGTTGCGCAGCGTGAGGGCGAATGGGAACCTCCCCGGCATGCTTCGCTTTTTTCGTCGTTGGGCGCCGTGTCTCGCGCTCGTCGGTTGCACCGAGCACATCGGCTCGGACACGCCGTCACCCATTCCCTCGAACCTGCCGGAATACGACGCGAGCGCTCCGATGGGCCGGTGCAATGCCGTCGAGCAGCAACGCGGAATCGAAGGCTTCGATCACGTCGCGGTGTGCTCGCCGGTGACGTACGTGTCGAACCCACCGTCGTCGGGAAATCACTACCCGATCTGGGCGGAGTACCAGACCTACACGACGGCCGTGCCTCGGGGGTTCTGGGTCCACAATCTCGAGCACGGGACGATCGTGTTCACCTACAACTGCCCGAACGGCTGCGCGGACGACATCGCGGCGGCTCAGACCTTGATCGATTCGCTGCCGAATGATCCCGTCTGCGTGGCACTCAACGAAGGGGTCACTCGACGTAGCCTGATGACGCCGGATCCGAAGCTCGACGTCGAATTCGCCGCGAGCGCCTGGGGATGGACCTTGCACGCCGACTGCTTCGACCCCGACGTCTTTCGGCAATTTGCGATTTCCCACTACGACCAAGGTCGCGAAGATCTGTGCGACCAAGGGTCGGACGTGCTGTCGGGATTGCCCGCGAACTGCGGCACCCCGTAGACGACGAGATTCGCCAGCGGTCGCGCAGGGTCAGTGAGCGCTGCCCCCAGAATTCCGCTCTGATTTCAGTTAATTGAGCGTCGCGAGATTTTTCCGAGCGAGACCCCGAAAACTAATGTACCATCCGGTCCGTACACGTCGGTAGCGGTCCGATTCAGAACGGGAATTCTCAACATCATGGTTATCAGAACCCTCTCTTTCGGCTCTCTCATGTTGGTGCTGAGCGCGTGCGGCAGCAGCGCGGACAGCGGTAGCGCCAACAGCAGCGAAACCCCGGGCACGACCACTCCGAGCGGAACAGGCGATGTCGGCGCCGCGGCGAATCCGCTTCCGACGATTCCCGGGAGCACTCGCTTCACCTTCACGTTGACCTCGTTCCCTGTCGCACCGAGCGCCGAGGTCTACAAGTGCCAGGATTTCCCGAATCCGTTCGGCGGTGCCGACGTCGCGATCCTGCAGAGCCAGTCGGTCATGTCGAAGGGCTCGCACCACATGTTCGCCTACAAGCTCGCGCCGACGGATGCATCGCCCGCCAACCTCGGAGCCGACGGCGCGCCGGGCCCGCTCGTCGATTGCCCCGCAGGCGGGCTCGAGTTCCATCCGTTCTTCCACACGTCGCAGACGCCGGTGCAGGTGAACACGTACCCCGCGGGCGTCGGCCGCGCGCTCAACGGAACGGACAACGTCCGTCTGCAGGTTCACTACATCAACACGACCACCGAGACGATCACCGCGGCGATGACCGTGACGATCGACACCGTCGCTCCGACTGCGGTCAAGTTCCTCGCCGCAGAGTTGTTCGTGAACGCCGTCGGCGTGAGCGTTCCGCCCGGTGCGAGCACGCAGACGTGGTCGACCACGTTGCCCCAAGACATCAACCTCATCGGCGCGGGCGGACACATGCACAGCCGCGGCACGCACTTCGAAGCCGGAACCGCCCCGAGCCTCGCGGCCACCAACTGGACGCACCTCTACTCGACCGACACCTGGGACGAGCCGCAAGCCGTCGGATTCGATCCGCCCATGCAGCTCGCCGCCGGCGACGTCATCAAGTACTCGTGCAGCTACTCGAACTCGACGTCCAACACGCTCACGTTCGGCGAGTCCGCGGCGAAAAACGAGATGTGCATCTTCAGCGGCACGTACTACCCGGCTCCCGGCGGCGCCGGCATCTACGCGAACCTCTTCACGCCCGATCAATAGTCTCGGACGTTCTCGATTGGGGCGGAGTATGCTCCGCGCGCATGGACCCTCAGCCCGTCGTTCATAGGACCTCGCCCGCTCGAAAAATTGCGCTCGAACTCGCGGTGGGCGCCGTGCTCGGATTCGTGGGGTGGAGCTTCTGCGGACCGGCCGTGATCAGCTGGTGGTATCAGCCGCCGAGCCGCGACGCGTTCTCTTGCGCGGGAACCGTGCGCGATGCGCTCACCAAGTTCGTGACAATGCAGCTGATCTGCGCCGCCATCGGGGGCGCGGGAGTCGCCGCCGGGTTCTTCTTCGTCGGCCGCACGCGCAATCGAGCTAGCTCATGAACCTATCGCTACGGTTTCCGAGCTAGCTCCGAAACTACCGATCCCGGAGCTCGCGCTTCAGGATCTTGCCGGTCGCGGTTTTCGGGAGCGCGTCGCGAAACTCGACGGACCGCGGGTACTTGTACGCGGCGAGCTTCTCCTTGCAATAGACGATGATCTCCTCGGTGGTCGCGGTCTGCCCGGGCTTCAGCGCGAGAAACGCCTTCACTTCTTCGCCGTGACTCGGGTGCGGCACGCCGATGACGGCGGCCTCGGCCACGGCGGGATGCGCGTAGAGCACTTCCTCGACTTCGCGCGGGTACACGTTGAAGCCCCCGCGCAGGATCATGTCCTTCTTGCGGTCGACGATGAAGTAATACCCGTCCTCGTCGCGATGGGCGATGTCGCCGGTCGAGAACCAGCCGTTCTTGATCGATTCGCGGTTCGCCTCGGGCCGTTTGTAATAGCCCTTCATCACGTTGGGGCCCTTGATGCAGATTTCTCCGGGCACCATCGGCCGTTCGATCGTGTTGCCGTCGGCGTCGATGAGCTTGAGCTCGATGCCTTCGAGCGGAAGCCCGATGCTGCCCGCCTTCTTCGGCTTGTCGAGCACGTTGAAGCTCGCGACCGGTGACGTCTCGCTGAGCCCGTAGCCCTCGAGAATGTTCACGTCGTACTTCGCGTCGAAGGCGCGCATGACTTCGACGGGCATCGCCGAGCCGCCGGAAACGCACAACTCGAGCGACGAAAGATCGAACTCCGAGGCGCCGGGGAGATTCAGGAGAGCGAAGTACATGGTCGGCACGCCGCCGAAGTACGTCACTCGGTGACGCGCCATGAGCTCGAGCGCCGCCTTCGGCTCGAAGCGCGGCAAGAAAACGAGGGTCCCGCCGACGCGAGTGACCACGTTTTGAATGCAGGTCTGACCGAAGATGTGAAACATCGGCAAGACCGCGAGCGCGACGGTCTTCGACGAGACCGGGAGCACGCGCGTGGCCATGGTCTCGGCGTTGTAGAACAAGTTGAAATGGGTGAGCTCGGCGCCCTTGGGCCGCCCGGTCGTGCCCGACGTGTAGAGCACGACGGCCGTGTCGTCGGGCATCGTGTCGGGAAGATCGATCACCGGCTCGCTCCCTGCGATGAGCGCCGCCATGTCGTGAGCGCCATCGGGAGGCCCGCCGTCGGAGCCCGGCCGCGCCATGATCAGGTGCGCGCACGACGCCACGCGTTCGAACCCGCGGCGCGCCGGCTCCCAGAATCCCTCCCACGCGACGAGCGCGGAAGCGCCGGAATCTTCGAGGTGATAGGCGATCTCGTCGGGCGTGAGGAGCACGTTGAGCGGCACCACCGCGGCGCCGAGGTACAGCACGCCGAAGTACGCGATCGAGAACTGCGGCACGTTCGGGATCATCAGCGCGACGTGATCGCCGCGGCGCACGCCGAGCTTCGCGAGCGCGGCCGCGAATCGACGCGCTCGCTCGTGGAACGCGCCATAGGTGAGCGTCGTGTCGCCGAGAACGAGGGCGAGCTTTTCGGGAGACCGCTTCGCGCTTTCGCGAAGAATGGTTGCGAGATTCAAAGACATGTCTTCCGCCTCTCTTCTAGGAGCTCGCGCCGTCGCGGAGGGAGCCTTCGTAGGACGCCCAGGCGACATGAGATTCGTGAAGGACGACCTTCATCGAGACGATTCCCTCGCTTCCCGGCCCCAAGGTGCCCGATCGTACCGCGTCGGAGACCCGGTCGAACACGTGGCGCGCGAGGTACTCGGTCGTCGTGTTCACGCCGCGAAACTGCGGGTGCTCGTCGAGGTTCGAATATTCGAACGCGGCGAGAATTTGACGGAGCGCCGTGCCTGCTCGCCCGATGTCGACGACCACGCCGTTCACGTCGAGGGTCGGTCGTCGAAACTCGACGTCGATGACGTACGTCGCGCCGTGCATTTTCTGCGCGGGGCCGAAGAGTTCGCCGCGGAAGCTATGGGCGATCATCACGTGGTCTCGAACGCAGATGGCGTACATGTGCCCTCAGCCGTCAGGGTAGCGGACCCGGTGACACCACGTCGAGTCTCCACCGGCCGCGATGCGCTGCATCAACGACGGGAGTTCTCCGAACGGCGTTTCTACGACGAGCTCGTCGAACGGGACGTCGGCGAGTAGACGGAGCGCGAGCTCGAGGCGCCGCCGTCGGCTCCAGCGAGCGCGCTGGTCGGGCGGCAGTTGTCCTACTTGGGACGACGCGAGCCGCAGGCGCTTCGCGTGAAACGCGCCGCCGAGCGAGAGCGTCACCAACCGGTCGCCGAACCACGACGCTTCGACGACCGTCGCTTCCGTTCCGGCGAGCGCGAGCGCGGTGGTCAATCCGTCGGGGGCGCCGCTCGCGTGAATCACGACGTCCGCGTCCGAACGCGCCCGACCGGGATGCGCAAAGGAGATCCCCAATAAATCGGCAACGCGGCGGCGAACGGGATCGGTATCGACGAGCTCGACGTCGGTTCCGGGGTGGCGGCTCGCGAGTAGCGCGACGAACGCGCCGACCACGCCGGCACCGACCACGGCGACGCGATCGCCGGCTTTGACGCCGGCGTCCCAGACGACGTTGATCGCCGTCTCGAGGTTTGCCGCGAGGACGGCGCGCTCGGGCGACACCTCGGGCGGCAACGGCACGACCGACGCCGCTGGGACGACGAAGGCCGTCTGGTGCGGATGAAGACAGAACACGTCGCGCCCGACGAGCTCATGCGGGCCCGATCGCACGGCGCCGACCGTGGCGTACCCGTATTTGACCGGCCACGGAAACGTGCCGGCTTGATGCGGCGCGCGCATCCGCTCGTATTCGGACGGCGGAACGCGACCCCGAAAGACCAGGAGCTCGGTGCCGCGACTGATCGCGCCGAATCGCGCCTCGACGAGCACCTCGCCGTTCGCGAGAGCCGGGAGCGACTCGGTGCGGAGCTCCCCGCGCTCTCGTTCGACGATCCAAAACGCGCGCGCTTCGTGCGCCGCGGAGGTCGCACTCGCGGGCGGATCGGACGACACGGCGCGAGTCTACTCAAGCTCGCGATGAACCGCGGAAAAATGAAAAATAGATGGACCTTCCGAACGAAACGACGATGAGCGCCGTCGCGACGATTGCGAGCGGTTTACTCAAGGGTTCGATGGGCCAGAGACTCACCGCGAGGCTCGTCGCCATGACGCTGAACGCCGTTCGCCCGAACCGCGACCGCGGCTCTTCGCTGCGCGACGGCACGATCGCGACGGCAGAAGCGTACGCATATCGCAAGAGCCCGGGGACGACGATGAACGCGCCGAGCGTGCCGCGAAGCGCCAGCACGAGGCCGGCGACCAACACGAGGAGCGCGTCGGTTTCCATGTCGAACTTCGCGCCGAACGTGGAGGCCTCGCCGCGACGCCGCGCCACCGAGCCGTCGAGGCCGTCGAGGGCGAAACTACAAAGAACGAGGAGGGAACCGGAAGGGCCGAGTCCGCCGAGCGTCGACAGGGCCACGACGAGACCGAGGCGCAGCGTCGTGATCGCGTTCGCGACGCCGAAGCGTCCCCGCGGTGTGAAGCGACCGCGATGATTCGCGACGAGGATCGAAAGGGAGACCGCGCCGCCCAGCGCGACGACGAGCGGCGCCGAGAGCGCCACGGCAACGCCCGCGAGGACGAGCATCGCGAGAGAGTGAATCAGGGTCCAGCGGTCGCGCACGCTCGCGGTCGTACAGCGACACGGCGGGGAAATCGCGTCGAATCGCGCCGCGCGCGGCGCCGAGCGCGCGTCAGGAGACGTTGATGCCGTCGAATCCCGAGCGACCGCCGAGCTCGCAGTCGAACAGCACGTCGCGCCCGAGCATGAAGCGGCGGCTCGAAAGTGCGAGCCGCTCGGCGATGCGGAGCCGTGCGTCGACGCGGATCGACGGCACACCGGCACCGAGGATCTTCGGCGCGACCGTCACTTGCAGTCGATCAAGCAGGCGCGCTTCGAGGAACCGCGACACCGTGACGCCGCCGCCCTCGATGAAAATGCGCCGGAGGCCCTTCTCCGCGAGCCGGTCGATGACGTCGCCGAGCGGGAACCGGCCGTCGGGGACGTCGACGGAGAGCAGCTCGACGTCCGCGGCGAGCGCCTGATGGCGACCCTGGTGCTCTTGTCCGACCACCACGATGGTCGGCGCTTGACGATCGGAAAATACGAGCCGGTCGTGGGTGACGCGACCACGAGGGTCGAGCACGACGCGCGCGCCGTGCCGGCCCGGAACGAGCCGGGTCGTGAGCTGCGGGTCGTCCACCTCGACGGTCGTGGCGCCGACGAGCACCGCGTCGAACAGCGCCCGCATGCGATGGGTGTGCACGATGTCTTCATCACCGGTGATGAAGCGAGGCAACCCCGTGGGCGTCGCGATACGGCCGTCGAGACTCTGCCCCAGGTGCGCGACGACGAGGTGGCTCGCTGCGGCCCCGATGCAGAGCGGCAGATACAAATCGAACAGCTCGGCCGCCGCGGGTCGCACTTCTCGTCGCGAATCCCAACAACGGCCGTGTCCCGCGGTGAGCCCGCTCGCGGACCGGAGCGTGATCCAGGCTTCGTCGGGGGGCGCGACATGGGCTTGCCCGTCGCGCAGTGAAAGCGCCGTGCCGGCGGAAAATGGCGAGCCACGACGGGCCTCGTGCGACAGCGCGAGGAGCAGATTCCAAGCGTCGCTTTCATCGAGCGCCGGGATCGCGCGCTGTAACGAACCGTCCATTCGAGTCACCCGAGTCTCCTCGAAACCAACGACGCGCTCGACGCTCCGGGCCTCGGGTCGCGAACCGCGTCGCGCTCAACATAATACGGACTCACGCCGAACGCGGTTACCAGATCGTTCTTTCGGTGAGCTGAGGTACCTTCACGACGCGCGTTGCCCCGGAAAACCCCGCGGGTTCACGACGTGAGTTCCAGAGTTTTTCATGTTTGTGTCGCGAAAGAACCCTCTCGCCGCAGTGGCGCGGAATCCGTGGGTCGCCCTCGCGGTGCTGTGGCTCGTGTTCGAACTGCCGATGGCGTTCGTTCCCGACGGGTTTTCGCCCGGTGCGATGCGACCGACCGGCGAAGTGCTCGCGCTGCTCACGGCGTACGCCTTGAGCCTCCGGATGCGCTTCGGCCGGCCCGTGCGGTGGTTGCTCGCCGTGTTCGTCGTCGCGCTCCTCGTCGTGCGCCTCGATCGCACGCTGTTTTTCGGCATCACTCGGTCCGAGCCGTTGCTCTACGACCAGATGTTCATGGTGCGGCATTTTCTGGTGCTGCTGGGCGATCTCTGGAGTTTTTCGTTCGCGCTCGCGTTCCTCGGCGTGACCGCCGGGCTGGTCGCTCTCGGGTTTTTGGCGCGCGCCTTGATGCGTCGAACGGCGCCGCTGTTCGAGGGTGGGCGGTTTCGAAGAACCGCGCAGATCGGCGCGGTCGCCTGGGTCATCGTCCTCGTCGCCACCATCGTTCCGTCGACCGGCGACCGGCCCTGGGTGCGCTGGATGACGCCGGAGATCGCTCGGAATCTGAGCGAATCACGACGGCTCTATCAATCGGTTCAACAGAGCCTCACCCGGTCGCCGTACGCCGCTTACGACGGCCTTCATTTGCGTCGCAAACCGGACGTCTTCGTCTTCTTCATCGAGAGCTACGGCAAGGTCATGGCGGAGCAACCCGACATGCGACCGATCTGGGTCGACGAGCTCCAGGGCATGGAAGGCCGGCTCTCGAACAGCGGGTGGAACATGGTGAGCGGCTACAGCACCGCGCCGGTCAGCGGCAGTCGCTCGTGGCTCGCCGTCGGCTCGATCTGGACGGGCACGACGCTGAAGTACGAAGCCGTGTATCGGCAGTTCACGTTGGGGATGGACCACACGCCGACGCTCGTGAAATTCTTCCAGAACCAAGGCTACGACGCGATGCACCTCGCGCCGTCGGATCGGCCGCGACCCGGCGTGACGGAGGAAAATACGTACGGCTATGACCAGTACATCGGCTTCGAAAAGCTCGATTACCGCGGGCCCAAGATGGGCTGGGGCATCGTCCCCGACCAGTACGCGCTCGGCTATACGGAGGAACATTTCCTGAGTAGCGCTCGTCACCCGCTTTTTTTCAATTTTCACATGGTCTCGTCGCACGCCACGTGGGCGACGATCCCCGAGTACGTGAAGGACTGGCACACGTTGAACGGGACGGGCCACGCGGTCGTCGATACGCTCAAGGAGAACGGCGCGAAGGAACGTCTCGAGCGGTACTCTCACTTCGTCACGCGTTATCCGTACATGGGAAAGCTCACCGCGACGTTGCGTGAAGCGTACGAGCGCAGCGTCTTTTACGACTTTCGCGTCATCGAAGACTTCTTGTCGCGCCGCGACGACAACACGCTCGTCGTCGTGATGGGCGATCACCAGCCGCCGGTGGTGTCACCCGAAATGGCGAACTTCGACGTCCCGGTCCACGTGTTCGCCCGCGACCGGAAGCTCCTCGAAGAGTTCGAGAAGCGGGGGTTTTCGAACGGGTTGGTCCTCGGCACCGATCAGCCAGCGGTCGTGCAACACGCCGGCTTGTTCTCGGTCTTCGTTCGCGCCCTCGCCGAATGCTGCGGCGATTCGGGAGCGGTGCCGCCTTACCTGCCGCTCGGCGTCGCGCTCGGTAGTTGAACGATTCACGGCGCCGTTTCCGCGCCGCACGTGCTCGGCGCGTCGTTCGCGGCGCCGTAACACTGCGCGAAATCGTGACAGTCGACCTTCACGGCGCAGCAATGCGTCGTCGTCGTATCGCCTCGACAGCCGTGCTGCTCGGTGCGACAACGTGCCATCACCTGCGCGGCCGACAACATCGGGTCCGCGTTCGGAACCGCGTACCAACATTGCGCGAGGCGCTTGCAAAACGTTTCGCACGAAGGGTTCGAGGGGCCGTCTTCGTCGACCGACACTTTCACTTCGGTGCTCGACTTGTCGTCGCCGGTGGTCGACACGCCGCGCACCTCGGACGAATGGGTCTTTTCGCAGGACGCGACGAGGAGCGCGAGCGCCAAAAACCGAACGACCCTGGACGATCCGAAGGACGAGACGCGGTACGTCATGCGTGTTGGGTGCTCGAGCGACGCGCTCCGTTCAGCGATCGCTCACCGGACCCCCGGTCCCGCCCTCCCTTGGACCATTCGAGTGTTCCCTGGGAACGAAAAGCGCAATAGCATCCGGTCGATGCAGCTCATCGTTTCCTGGGTCACCCTTTCCGTGGGGCTCTGGATCACGGGATTGCTCGTGCCCGGCTTTCACGTGAAAGGGTTCGGCGGGGCGCTCGTCGTGGGCGCCGTGTTCGGCATTTTGCACTGGGCGATCGGGTGGCTGATCTTCACCGTCATCGGGGTAGCGACGCTATTCATCGGGTTCATCTTCGCGTTCATCACGTGGTGGATCGTCACGGCGATCGTGCTCAAGATGACCGACGCCCTGACCGATAGTCTGACCATCGTCAATTTTCGCACGGCACTCATTGCTTCCGCGGTGCTGAGCCTCCTCAGTGTCGTCAGCCGTCTCCTGATCCGCTGAGCGCGCTCAGTCGGACGAGAAACGACGCTCGCGCTTCTTTTGACCTTGTCGCTTCTTCTCGTCGAGCCGGCGCCGGCGCTGCGCCTTGGAGGGTTTCGTCGCGATGCGGCGTCGAGGAGCCACGAGCGCGAGAGCGACGAGCTCGCGAATTTTTCCCCTCGCGTCGTCGAGGTTCTGCGGCTGTGACCGCGTGCGCTGACTCGTCACCAGGAGGCGCCCTTCGTCGTCGAGGCGATCTTTCACGATCACGTCGAGCCGCCGTCGTTCGGCGAGCGTCAGCCCGGCGATCTCGTCGAGCACGACCCGGAGCTCGACCTTGGACGACACCTTGTTGACGTTCTGGCCCCCCGGACCGCTCGCGCGCGCCGCATGGAACGCGACGGCGCTCGCGGGAACCACGACGCGCGGCGACACGACGATGGGATCCATGTTGCGAGGTTTCGTACCCGAGTTGGGCCAACCGGGAAAGGCGGTTCATCATTCGCGGCAAGGACGCGCGACGATGGAAAACGGGAAGAACCGCTGGCGCGCCACTCGACCGGCGGCGTTCGTCCTCGCGGCGATGGCGTCGTCCGCGTGTCACGACTCGAAGGCGCACGACGGCACGTCACCGTCCGCGAGCACCTCGACGACGACGGCGCCTGCATCGACGGGCGCGCTCGGAACCGCGACCGAACCAGGTCGGGCCCAGCGAACCGCGACGTTGAAGCTGCAGGTGAACGACCCGAGCGCGTATTGTCGGAGCGACGACTGCAACGGCACGCCCCCGGTCTCCATCCGCCGCCTCGATTCGACGGAGCCGCTCGCCCTCACGCCCGGACGTTGCGCGAGATCGTGCGCCGATTGCCGCGAACCCGTCTGTCCAACCCGTCCCTGTTCGTCGATGGGCCTGCCGATGATGGACACCGAGTTCGTGTGGGACGGTACTTACTACGAAGCCTCGACGTGCGGCGCCGGCGTTCCTTGTGTCACCGAGAGACACGCGAGCGACGGCCCTTACGTCGCGGAATGGTGCGGGCTCCGCGGATCGCGGACCATCGACAGCATCGGTGCTCCCCAGTGCATCGAAGGCGGCGGCCGGCGTTGCGTCTCGGTCCCCTTCGATTTTCCGGCGCGCTCGCCGCGCACGACGTCGTTCTGAGTCGTAGACAGAGGATGACCCGATGACTCGCTCCGTCGTTTTCGTACTCCCGGACGGCGCGGCGCTCCCGTCCGGCGGCAACATCTACAACGCCGAGCTCGCTCGCGCAGTCGCTCTGCTCGGTGCTGCCGGCGTGACGGGCGCGGTCGAAAACGATGTCCGCGTTGCGACCGAAACGGTTCACGATTGGAAAATCCGAGTCGCGGCGGGCGAACCCGGCACGTACCTGGTCGACACTTTATTGCTCAGGGACGCGGGCGCGCTCGAATCGCGACGCCCCGGCCAGCACTTCGTGCTCATCGTGCATCTGTTGCCGAGCCTCGTACCGGGCGCGGTTTCCGCCGCAGCGCTCGACGACGAACGGCGCGCGCTCTCGCTCTTCGACGGCTTTCTCACGACCAGCGCGTTCACGGCGAAGCACCTCGTCGCATCCGGCGTCGACGCGCGACGCATCGTGACGGTAGAGCCGGCGAGTGGGAGGGCAACGACGCAAACTCCGCCGACCGACGCCGACCGCGCGCCGGACCGCAAGCCACACCTCGACGGACCCCTTCGCGCCGTCATGGTCGGCAATTTGACTCCGATAAAGCGCGTCGCGGATTTTCTGGAAGCACTCGACGAACGCGCGGCGGTCGACGACGCGTTCACGCTCGACGTCGTGGGACGGTCGGACATCGACGTCGAGCACGCGCGCCGCGCGGTCGACGGCTGTCGTCGCTCGCGAGCTCTCGCCGGCAAGGTCCGCTTCGTCGGTACGGTTCCCTACGACGAAATGGGCCGTGTGTATCGCGGCGCAGAGGTGTTCGTGTCGGCGGCGGCGATGGAGACCTTCGGCATGGCGCTCCAGGAGGCGCGCGCCTTCGGCCTGCCGATCCTCGCGTGCGACGCGGGCAACGCGCGGGCTCACGTCGAACCCGGCGAAACCGGGATGCTCTTCGACGGCGTTTCCACGCTCGCGGAGGGTTTTCTGGGGCTCGTACGCGACCCGGCGCTCGCGGCGGGGTATCTCCGCCGAGCTCGGACGGCGCGCGCGCCAAATCCCCATGGATGGCTCGACGCGGCACGCTTGCTCATCGACGGCCTCGACGCGCTGTTCCCGAAGGGCTCTACACCTTGATGTCTTCGCCGTTCGGATTCTTGTAGTGGACGGACAGGAGATCGCGGCGGCGATCGTTCCAGTTCTGGGTCGTGCCCTTGTAGCGATGACGGCGGAGGAGCTCGACGTCGACGTCCTGGATGACCAAGGTTTCGAGGTTCGGTTCGCAGGAACCGGCGACGCCGTCTCGCGGAAAACCGACGTCGGTGGGCGTGAAGATCGCCGACTCGGCGTAGTGAATGTCGGCGTTCTCGACGTCGGGGAGATTGCCGGTGCAGCCCGAGAGCGCGACATAAACGTGATTTTCGACGCAACGCGCGAGCGCGCAATGACGGACGCGCAAGTACGCTTGCCGCGTGTCGGTGTTGAACGGCACGAAGATGATCTGCGCGCCCTTCTTCACGCAGACGCGCGCGAGCTCCGGGAACTCGATGTCGTAGCAGATGTTGATCGCGATCCGGCCTCGATCGGTGTCGAACACCTCGATGCGATCGCCGCCTTCGACGCCCCAGGTGCTGCGCTCGTCCGGCGTGAGGTGGATCTTGTATTGTTTGCCGATCGTCCCGTTTCGGCGAAAGAGGTACGCGACGTTGTAGAGGTGCCCGTTGTCGAGCGTGAACTGCGAGCCGCCGATGATGTTCACGTTGTGCTTGATGGCGAGCCGAGTCATCAAGGCGAGGTACTTCGGGGTCAGCTCCGCGAGCTTTCGCGCCGCCTTGCCGGGCTCGCGCGCCTTGGTGATGGAGAGGAGCTGCAGCGTGAACAGCTCGGGGAACATCACGAAGTCGCTCCGGTAGTCGCTCGCGACGTCGACGAAAAACGCGACTTGTTGGGCGAACTCTTCGAACGACGCGACCTTCCGCATCTGATACTGAACCGCGGCGAGCCGGATATTTTGCACCGGGTCGATGCGCCGGCGCTCGTTCGGCTGATACGCGAGGTTCACCCACTCCATGTGCGTGGCGAACCCCGCCGAGTCTTCGTCGGACGGCAGATAGTCGGGAATGAGGCGCTGCAGGGTGAATTCGTTGGCGAGCTGCACGCTGAGCACCGGATCGTAGAGCTCCTTTTTCACGACCTTCGCGACGTACTGGCGCACGGAGAGCTTCTTCGCGTGCTCGTGATAACCGGGGATGCGACCCCCGAGGATCATCCGGGTCAGGTTCATCTGACGGCAGAGCGCTTTCCGCGCGTCGTACATCCGGCGCGCGAAGTCCATGCCGCGGAATTTCGGGTGCACCATGATCTCGATGCCGTAGAGCGCGTCGCCGTTCGGATCGTGGTTACGGATCGCACCGTTGTCGGCGATGAGCTTCCAGTCGTGCCAGTCGCTGTAGAGATCGAAGTCGACGATCAGCGCCGACGACGACGCGACGACCTCGCCGTCGAGGTCGATGCAGAGTTGGCCTTCCGGAAACGTCGTGATCTGATTTTCGTATTGCTCCTGCGTCCAGGGCTCCATTTTCGGAAAACAGATGGTCTGGAGCTCGACGATGCGTTCGAAATCGGCGTTCGCGAGACGCCGGAGGCGGATCTTCTTTTCGAACTCGCGGAGACTACTTTTCGCCATGTGTTCCGCAGCGTAGACCCCCGGGAGACCTGGGTCGATCACCCCGGCGATTTCTCAAGGCGACGCGGAGCGAGCGCCGCGGGTGACTGCTTTTTCCGGCAGCCGGGCGGCGAGGGCCTTCGCGTCGGCGTTCGCGGGATCGACCTCGAGCACCTCCTGAACGAGGTCTTTGGCCCGCGCGAAGAATCGACGCTGATTGTAGAGATCGGCAAGCGCCATCGTTTCGGCGACGAAGCCGGACATTTCGCCCTTCGCTTTGAGCACGCCGCGCAAACTTTCGAGAAGCTCCGAGCAGACCGGGTCGGCGGCGATCGCGTCGCGAAGGACGTACTCCGCTTTCGCAAAGAGCCGGAGCTTCGCGAAGGTCTCGGCTTCTTCGAGGGCACGCTGCGCTTCCTTCGAAATCGTGGGCATGACCCAGACCTCGGACAGGACCGAAATTTCCTCGAACGCCAGGTCCTCGAGGACCGACGTGTTGGAGCGCGTCTTGGCGAGGACTTCACGAATCGCAGCGATGTCCGAGTCGGTGACGCTCACGAAGCTGCGAACCGACAGCGACGGCGCGCTCGAACCCGAGCCGGGTCGGCTCTGGTCGGCAACGGGAGGCGCGAGTTCCTTCATCAGGTCGCGAAATAGCTCGGTCTCGCCGTTTTCACGCGCGATGCGCGCCATCTCGGTGCGCACCTGCACGGCGCGCTGCTTCTGGTCCATCCGATCGAAGGCGCGCGCGAGGAGCGCGAGGACGTCGAGATTCTCCGGATCGGCGGAGACGCAGATCTGCAGCTTTTCCACGGCGCGGAGCGCGTCCGTCGGCTCGTCGTCGCGTTCGAGATAGAGCTCGGCGGCCGCCAGCGCGTCTTCCGGCGCGTTCTTGAAGAACAGAATCCGTTCGAGCACGCGGAGCGCGTCGGCGCGTCGATCGAACTCCACGAGCGACTTCGCCGCCGCGCGAAACACCGGGATCGCCGCTTCGTTCCGTCCCAGACGGCAAAGCGCCTCGGCGAGCCGCGCGTGAAAGACCGGATTGTCCGGCTCGAGCGCGCGCATTTTCTCGAGCATCTCGATGGCGCCGTCGTCGCGGCCATTTTTCTCGAGGGCCGTCGCGACCTCGTCGTATGACGCGACGAGCGGGCGATGCTCGCCGAGCTCGCCGCGAATGCGCTGGACGCGCTCGTCGATCTCCGCGCGAGGCGCGCGCACCTTTTGTCCGGAGCCCTCGAGAAATTCGAGCAAGTGCCGGAGGCGAAACAGCGCCGCGATCTTCCAGTTGCGTCGGATCAGCTCGGCGGCGATCGCGGCCTGCGTCTCGGCGGCCACGCCGATTCGTCCGAGCGCGATCTCCTGGTCTGCCTTCTTGTGCAGCGCATGAAGATCGGTCGGATCGAGCTTGAGGAGCTTTGCATATTCGCGAATGGCGTCCGTCGCGCGCCCGCGCTCCGCGTATCTCGCTGCAAGTCTGACAATCCTGCCTCGGTCGAAGATGGCGGCGTCCTCCGCAAAGGGACCGCATCGAGCGGCCGTCGCGCGTGAGGGTTGCAGCTCGCGATCGGTCGCGCAAGCCTCGTCCTCGTCTCAGTGAGCGGTTTTTCGCAGCCGAAGCGCGTTCGCGATGACCGAGACGCTGCTCACGCTCATGGCGAGCGCGGCGAGCATCGGGCTGAGGAGGAGCCCGAACAGCGGATAGAAGACACCCGCCGCCACCGGGACGCCGAGCGCGTTGTAGGCGAACGCAAAGACCAAATTCTGACGGATGTTCGACAGCGTCCGCTCGCTGAGCCGCCGCGCCCGTACGATCCCGGTGAGGTCGCCTTTTACGAGCGTCACTCCCGCGGTCTGCATCGCCACGTCGGTGCCCGTCCCCATGGCGATGCCCACGTCGGCGCCCGCGAGGGCCGGCGAGTCGTTGATACCGTCGCCTGCCATCGCGACCTTGCGGCCCTCGGCCTTGAGCCTTTGGACGAGATCGAGCTTTTCCGTCGGAAGGACGCCGGCGATCACCTCGTCGATCCCGAGCTCGCGAGCAACGGCTTCCGCCGTCACTCGGTCGTCCCCGGTCGCCATCACGAGCCGGAGCCCCTCGGCGCGCAGCGCGCGGACCGCATTTTTTGCGGTGTTTCTCAGCGGATCCGCGACGACGACGAGCCCCGCTGCGCGCCCTGCGATGGTGACGAACAGCGCCGTTTGCCCCTTTGCCTTCGCTGTATGGGCTTGCTCCGCGAGCGCGCCCGGGTCGGCGCCGGATTGCCGCACGAAGGCTTCACTGCCGACGGTCACTGCAGCGCCGTCGACCGTGCCGCGAAGACCGAGCCCGGCAACGGCTTCGAAGTTCGTCGCGGGCCGAGCACGGACCCCACGCGCGTCCGCCGCTTTCCGGATCGCGTGCGCGAGCGGGTGCTCACTCGCTACTTCGAGCGCGGTCACCGCTTCGAGCACGCGGGTCTCGTCGAACCCAGGGGCGACCCCGATTGCCACGAGCTCCGGTTTTCCTTCGGTGAGCGTCCCGGTCTTGTCGAACACGATGGTGTCCACCGACGACAGCGTCTCGAGCGCTTCCGCATCGCGAAAGAGCACCCCTTGTCGTGCGCCCGCGCCGGTCGCGACGAGGATCGACATCGGCGTCGCGAGGCCGAGCGCGCACGGACACGCGATGATCAGGACGGAAACGGCGGCCACGATCCCGTGCGCCATCCGCGGCTCGGGCCCGAACAGCGACCAGGCCACGAACGACAGCGCGGCGACGGCGAGCACCGCCGGCACGAAGATCGTCGCGGCGCGATCGGCGAGTCGCTGGATCGGCGCGCGCGTGCGCTGCACCTCGGCGACCCGCTGCACGATACGAAACAGCAGGGTTTCCGCGCCGACCTTCTCGGCTCGAATCACGAAGCTTCCCGTGCCGTTGACGGTTCCCTGCACCACCGGATCGCCCGCGTGTTTTTCGACCGGCGTGGGCTCGCCGCTGAGCATCGATTCGTCGACCGCGCCGTGCCCTTCGACGACCGCACCGTCGACCGGCATCTTCTCGCCGGCGCGGATCCGCAAGAGATCGCCGACCTGGACCTCGCCGAGCGCGACGTCTTCGTCATTTGCCGCCACGCGAACCCGGCGCGCGTGGGTCGGAACGAGACCAATGAGCTCGCGGAGCGCCGCAGTCGTGCTGCCGCGCGCGCGAAGCTCGAGCACTTGCCCGAGCAAGACCAGCGCGACGATGACGCCCGCCGCTTCGAAATAGACGGCAACGCTCCCGCTCGCGTCGCGAAACGCCGACGGGAACGCACCGGGGAAGAACGTCGCGATCACGCTGAACCCGTACGCGACCCCGACCCCGAGCCCGATCAGGGTGAACATGTTCGGGCTCCGGTTTTTCACCGACGCGAGGCCACGAGCGAGCAGCGGCGAACCCGCCCACAAACAGAGCGGCGTCGCCAGCGCGAGCTCGACGAAATTTCGCATGGACGCCGAGAGCCAGCGCGCCATCGGCTCGCCCGGCAAGAGATCGCTCATGCCGATGGCGAAGAGCGGAACCGCGAGCGCCGCGGCCACGACGAACCGCCGGGTCATGCTCCGGAGCTCCGGGTTGTCGTCGTCGACGGGCAACCCCTGGGGCTCGAGCGCCATCCCGCATTTCGGACACGCCCCTGGCCCTCGCTGGGTCACCTCCGGATGCATGGGGCACGTGTAGAGGACGCTCTCCGTCGCCGTGGGGACGCGCGCCGTCTTCGCGTGGGCGTCGGCGTGTTCGTGCTTGCGTGCGCTGTGCTCGTGCGTGCCACCATGCGACGCCGTCGGCGGAGCGGCCTCCGCCTTTTTCGTCAGATATTGCGCGGGCGCCGCGGCGAACTTTTTTCGGCATCCGTCGCAGCAAAAGACGTACGTCGCGCCGTCGTGCTCGAGCCGATGCGCTCCATCGAGAGGGACCGTCATGCCGCACACCGGATCGGTGCCGACAGGTTTCGGCGGCGCGGCACCGACGACCGAAAGACGAACGGGGCCTTTTTGGGTCATCGCCTGAGCGAATCTAAGTCGACTCTCGTTCAGCGCCACATCGGCAGGAACAATCGGGCTTCGTAGGCGGGGATCGTCAGGGGCAGCTGTCCCCAGATCGGCGCATAGAACGCCGATACGACCATCACCGCCGAAACGACGGCGACCCCGGCGCTCGGGTTCCGGCGATACAGACGCGCCGCAGCCCCGCCGAGGAAGATCAGCAAGAACGCGTACGACGGGAGGTAGTGATAAATGTACGAATCGCGGTGACCGATGATCCACGGAAGGAGCATCGCCAGCGTGAACCCGAATAGCGCAATCGTCGCGGTTTCGTCCCGGGTAAGCACGTCCAAGCGCCCGCGGCGCCGCGCCAATTCGAGCGCCGCGCGGACGGTCACGACGCCCTCGACGACCAGCGCGACCGCGGCCGCCCACCAGAGCAGCAAATTGCCGAGGGTCGACATCACGCGCACTTGATCGAGGCCCACGCGGTCGAACCGGAGCACGATGGGGCGCACCGGTAACCACCACGTGTACCAGTGCGACGTGAGCGGATGCTTGAACTCGGTGAGCGCCGCGTGATGTTTGACGATGTCGCTCGTGCCTCGAAAAACGGCGGCGAGATCATGCGGCTCCCGCGCCAAATAGAGGCCGAGAGAAAACTGCGCCGCGAACGTCACGAGCGCGAGCGCGAGCAACGGGAGCCGTAGCCACGGACGCGGACGCACGAGGCAGAGGGCGATCAGGGGAAACCCGATCGCGAACCCGCTGAGCTTCACGCCGGCGGCGCAGCCGATCACCGCGGCGGAGAGCGCGGTCCGCCACATCGCGCGAGACGACAGCGCGAGCCACGCCGCGAGAAGGATCAACGTCGTGAGCACGCCGTCGAGCAGGGCCGTGCGCGAGTACGAGATCAAGAACCCGTCGCACGCCGCGAATGCCGCGGCGATCCAGCCCGCTCTGCGATCGCCGAACAGCGTCGTCGCCAAGCCCCCCGCGACAAGGATGGCGACCAAACCAAAAAAAAGCGAAGAGAGCCGATACCCGACGCTCGTGTCGCCCACCGCGAGCATTCCTATTTCGATGAGCAGCTTCCCGAGCGGCGGATGGTCGTTCCAATCGTGCTGGTGCGCGATGTAGTTCCGGGCGTTGAGCACGAAGTGGTGCTCGTCCCAGCTGAGCGCGTCCGGAAAACCGAGGTCCTGGACGCGCAGCACGACGCCGAACACCACGAGCGCGAGGCACAGCACGGCGAGCGGTCCGTCGTCCTCGAGAACGGTCGAGAAACGAGCGATGGCGTCGCGCGTCGTCGCGCGCGCGCGCGCGGCCGTTTCTCCGATGGCACCGTCGCTCGACATGCGGCGCGAGCCTACAGCGCTCGCTCGCGACGTTGGGACGGAAACGACGGGTGCGTGCGCTCGAATCGCGGCAAGTTTGGGGGTGGACCGCCGGCGTGGGTTCGAGCTATCGAACGGGCGTGTCGCGAAAGCAGGAATGGATGATCGTCGCGGGCGCCGCCGTCGTTTCGGCCACGCTGTTCGCCGTGCGGGGTCACGCCGCCGGCGCAGGCGATTTGGTGGACGCGCCGCTCACGCTCGTTCCTTCCGACCGCGATCAGCTCGCGTGCGCGCTCGATCAGCCGGTCGGCGGTTTTAAGTGTGCGTTCCGCGACTCGGGCGCGCCGGCGGAGCCTCCCGTCGCCAAGCAGTCCGAGCTCGCGCCGTACATGACGACCGAGCGCGTGATGTACCTGATTCCAGGGCTCTTCGAACAACCGGCGTTCGACAATTACTTCTCGATTCATCACGGAAGCAGCCGCTTCACCATGGACTGCAAGCTCCGTCTCGTGAGCTTCCAGACGACGTATCGCGTTCGGTTTCGGCCGTCCGACGAATGGGGAAACGGACAGGCTGCCTGGGTCGCCGCGCCGGTCAGTTGCAAGGCGCGTTGAACCGCGACGCGCGAGTGCGGCGCGTTACCCCGCATGCGCGGCGACGTCGCGCGATCGCCACTCCACGACCTCGTCGACCACGAGGTGTCCCCACACGGCGTCGCTTTCGTCACCGACGACGACCCGCGCGCGAAGGCCGTGAAACGGGCTGATGTCCCACACCCGGCGGTCGAGCCATTCACTCCCGCACGCGGTCGCCGTACGAACCGGAACACCTTCCACTTGAAGCGAGACGCGGAGGTTCGTTGGGTCGTAGCCGCCGCCGATCAAGAACGTGAGCACGTCGCCCTGCACGACGAACTCCGGCGACGTGACGATCCCTTTCGCGCCATCGCCGCCTTCCCGCGCGAACGTGTTCAAGAACAGGCCGTGCTGTCCAAACGGCGCGCTCTGCTCGGGCAGTAGCGGCGTGGACCCGAACCGCTCGCCGCCGTCCGCCGGCGACCACGGAGGCTCGCTCCAGTCGAACCCGAAGGTACGAACGCGCTGCCAACCGCGCTCTTCGAGCTCGCCCGTCTCGAGCAGGAGCGACTGCACGCCCTCGAGGCTCGGGTCGGCGACGACCGCGGCGCTCGCCATGCTGGCCTTGCGCACGGGGTCGTCGTTTCGCGAAAAATAGTACACCTTCGCAAACCAGAGATCGCACGCCATACGATCGGGGCCGGATTGACCGAATCGCGGAAGGGTCTGATCGAGATGCTGCCGAAAATCCGCGAGGCCCGTTCGATGACCGAGCGCCGCGACGAGGTCCGGCTCGTACCGACTCAGGTGGAACGTGAATCCGCCGACGTTGACCGACGTGAGCGGGTCGTACTCCGGCGGATAGAGGCTCGCCTCCGAAAGATCCACGTCGGCGTCGAGGATCTGTCCGAGCGACGCGACCTTTTCGTGGCCCGGTCGTCCGCGCGTCGTGATCGGCTGGTGCGCGACGGCCCGGTTCGTGAGCCCGCGGAGATCGAACAGGGGAAGGCGGCTGTAATATCCGACCATCCCGATGCTGAACGTCGCCACGCGCGGCATGAGGCTCCGCGCGCGAAATTCGCGATAGAGGGCGTGTCCCATGTCGTATCCGGCGGCGCCGACGCGCATCGTCCGGAAGTCGGTCACGCTGGTGAACGTGCGCTCGTCGGCGATGCCGTGAAATAGCTCGGCAGGTTCGACGATGGGGAGGGTCAACATCGACGCAGCGCCGAGCCACGCGAACGCGGCCCCGACGGGCAGCCGCGTCGACAGCACGAGGCTTCGCAAACCGGCGTCCGCCGCCAAGAACACGAAGGGCAACACCGGCACGAACAGCCTCCCGAGCATGAAATCTCCGCCAATCTTCGCGACGTAGATCACGAAGATCGGAACGCCGATGAGCACGAATCGCGAAAAGAGGGTGCGCCGCAGCCGGTACAGGCCGATCGCCGCCAGCGGAAGCACGGCCCAGACGCCGCTCCCGACGAACGTCACGAACGCATAAACGACCCCTTGCTCGAAGTACGTCTTGTCCCCCGACTTCGCGTAGTACGTGTTCGGCATGAGGTCGCCGTAGTACGACCAGCGGAGCAAGAAATACGGGACGAAGATCGCGACGAAGGGGAAGAGATAGCGCGGGAGATCGCGCCGGGTGTCTCCATCGAGCAAGAGCGCAGCGGCGAGGGCGGCATAAAATATCCCGTGGTCGGGGTGCGCGAGCGTCGCGAAAACTCCAGCCAACCCGGCAGCGAGCGGGCGGCGCGCCGAGGCGCGTTCGACCGACACGACGGTGAGCGCGGCGGCAAACACCGTTTCGAGCGCCGACGTCGCGAACGACGCGATCGCGTAGCTGAATCCGGCAAGCACCGGCGCAAGTCCGATGAGGAGCCCCGATCTCGGCACGAGTCGTTCGCCCCACCACGCGAGCACGACGAGCAGCACCACGAAGCTCGTCATGCTGAGCACGATGCCCGCTTGACCGGGATCGAATCCGAGACGGATGGCGCCCGCCATGAGCACGGTCCAGAGAAAGTCGGTGTAGCCCTCGACGCGCTCCCCCGGGTTGAACACGAGGCCGTCCCCGTGCACGAGGTTTTGGGCGTAGCGAAAGGAGATGTAGGCGTCGTCGGAAGCCCAGATGAGCTTCCAGGCGAAGGAGCACGCCACCGCGACGAGCACCGCCGTTGCCACGACGGTGAGCCGCGGGTGCGCGACGACGAGACGCCGCGTCCACGGCAAGGTCAGGACGACCAGAGGAATCGCGAAGAGCGCCCAGAGCAGCCCCATACCCGCGAGGGCATGCGTGTACCGTTCTAGGATTTCCCCGAACGCGGGGACGACCGACGGGAAAGCGGTGGCGAAGTCCAAGGCGCAACTCGAAAAAGAGAGCCGTATTCGGTTCGCTTTTCAGCAAAGAGCAGGCCAGTCGCCGTCGCGTGGTTTCCGGCGAATTTGCGAATCTCGTTGGCTCAAATTGAGCCACGCCCCGGCGCCTCACGCAGCGTCGCGTGCGCGACGCGTGGCCCAACCAGGCGACCGAATGGAGCTACGAACGTCGTTTTCGCTGCATGCGCTGGCGCCGATTCAGCAGCACGTCCGCAGGCACGGAGTCTGCAATTCGCGGCGCGGCATGATCGTCGAAGCAGACGCGTCTCGCGTCGCGAGTGTTTCGTCATCGAGCGCGACTCGAGAAAACGTCGAGCGATTGGCGTCGCGCACGCTCTCTCTCGCCAGCGCCGCGACGGCAATTTTCCTGATCGGCTGCTTCGCGTGGGTGGCGTTCGGACGCGTCCGCTATCCGTTCGACCTCGAGTGGATGGAAGGCGGCCTGGTCGACGAAGCGCGTCGACTGATTTCCGGAAAAGGAGTCTACGTCGAGCCATCCGTCGAGTTCGTCCCATTCCTGTACAACCCGCTCTACTTCGTGGTCAGCGGCGTCGCCTCGACGATTCTCGGGCCCACCACGCTCCCGCTCCGGGTCGTTTCGATCACCTCGACGTTCGTCGCGTTCGGGCTGATTTTCTACGTGATCCGGCGCGAGGGCGGCAACCTTCTCGCGGCACTTTGCGGCGTCGGCTTGTACGCCGGGACCTACTCGCTCAGCGGCGGTTGGTTCGATATCGCCCGCGTCGACTCGCTCTGCATCGCGCTCGCGCTCGCCTCGGTGGCCGTCGCACGCTGGGCCACGACGCCACGCGCCCTCGTCGCCGCAGCGATTCTGAGCGTCCTCTCGTTCCTGACGAAACAGAACGCAGTCTTGCTCGTCGGAGGCCTGGCGGGTGGGCTCCTCGCGCTCCGTGGGGCGCGCGCCGCCGCGATCTATCTCGTGACGTCCGCGACCTTGATCGGGGCCGCCGTGCTCGCGATGAACGTCACGTCAGGAGGTTGGTACCTCTTTTACACGCTCATCATGCCGGGCGAGCATGCTCGAAGCCCCGAACTGTACGTCGATTTTTGGCGGGTGGAGCTGTTTTCCCACCTGCCGATCGCGCTCGCGCTCGGCGTGATGTTCCTCGTGTCGAGCGCACGCAAACCGTGGAGCGTGCGCGCCTACTACGGCTCGGTGGCGCTCTCGCTGGTGCTTGCCGCCTATGGCTCCCGAATCATCTCCTGGAGCTACGTGAACGATCTGATGCCGGCGCATGCGTGCCTGGCTCTCCTCTTCGGGCTCGGCATGGCAGATTTGAACGGCTGGGGTCCGCCGGCGTCGCGGTCCCGGAGAGCCGCCGCATCGATCCTTGCAGTCGTTCAGCTGCTCGTCCTGGTCGACGATCCTCATCGGTGGATCCCTTCAGCCGAAGATTCACGCGAGGGCGCTCGGACCCTCGCCGCGATCCGACGAACGCCGGGGGACGTGTACGTGGCGGAGCATCCGAACCTCGCCGTGCAGGTGGGGAAGCGGGCTTACGCCCATGAAATGGCGGTCATGGACATCGTTCGCATGGAGCACGACCGGCAGGACGCCCAGAAGATCCTGAGCGCGTCGTTCGAGCAAGCGTACGCGGCTCATCGCTTTTCGTCCGTGATTACCGACGACCATATCGCGCTCCAGCCCTTGCTCGATCGGTACTACCGTCCCGTCCGACCGAATTTCGTCCGCGACCGCGACGCCTTTTTCCCACGAACGGGCGGCCACATCCGGCCGATCAATTTGTTCGTGCCGCGGTGAAATACCCGCGTTCAGGCGAGTCGTCGTTCAGCGACGACCCTTGAAGTCCATCATCTTTTGAACGACGGCTTCGCTCTCTTCGGCGACGGCGTTTCCCTCTTCGACGAGCGACGCGCAATCCTCGCAAACCTTCTTCGACTTGCCGTCGATCTTCACGGTCGTGAGCTCTTCGGCGTCCTCTCCGCAGCGCTTGCAAATCGGCATGGGCGTCGTTTGTTTCGGCCAGAGGCTCGCGTCAACCGCTCTCGCGAATCGTCGTTCGCGTGCCGCTCAGTGCGCCGTTCCCGCGGACGGCGCACCCGCTCCCACCGGCTCCGCGCCGCAATCGCCGACTTGAATCAGCACCTTCGTGTCCGAGTTGTCGACGTGAAGCGCGAGCGCGCCGTGGTCGGTCGGAACGGTCGTCGCTTTTTCGAGCCGCTTCGGGAGCACGCCGGTTAGGCGCGCGGTCGCTTCTTCCCAGCTCTCGCCAGGCGGCGGATAGATGGTCAGGCACTTCGCCGGATTCGGATCGTTCGGCGCGGCGAACGTGAAGAGGAGAAGCTCGGCGCCGTACTCGGCCCTCAATGCCGGCGGCGAGTCGGTGACGGTCAGCTTGTAGTTCCGCGCGTCGAAATACGCCTTCGCTTGCGCGAAGTTCATGCCGATCGGAACCGGCCCGGTGCAGCGCACCTCCTTCTTCAGGTCCGCATCGCGGTACGCCTGCCCTTTCGGACAATTCGGGTCACCATTTCGGACCAGAGCGGCCAACTCGTCCGGCGAGAGCTTCGGCTTCTTGACCCGATTTTGCTTCGCGCGAAGGTCGTCGAGGTGTCCCGCGAGCTGGTTTTTCGCCTGTGTGAGCTCGTCGCGTTCGGTCGTGCGACCCGCCGTGTTGCACGCGGCAATGGCCTTATCGACTGCCGCCAGCGACGACTCGACGCTCGCCGTATCGGCGGGGTCGATCTTGTTCACCGTGCCCTGCGCACTGGTGAACGAGTCGATGCACTGCTTCGTCTCCGGGCTCTGGCATGCCGTCACCGCGGCCAGGCAAAGCAACCTTACGAGGATCCCCTGAGGTTTCACCGGCCCGAGTCTACACGGCCGACCCACGAATCCTCATGGCTCCGTCGTCGCGCGCGCCCGGTCGCAGACGGTCGGAGCAAAAATAGCGAACGACTTCGGAAATAATGATCATTCAGGGGGCTCGTCGACATTGAACGAATACCTGGGACGGTGCGGGCTGAGCCCACCCGGGGATCCTTGGTCCGCAGTGTTCGAGGGAGATCGACCGAGGGTCCCTGGGTTCGCACTGAGGGGGGGCCGGGTCATTCACGCACCGGGGACACGGCCCGGCCGATCGCGGACGGCGCCATGCCGTCGCGATAACTCGGATAGCGCAACGTCACGCCGAGCGTCGCGAGCGCTCGCGTGCCGTCGACCGCGCGATCGGCGCGGAGCGAGTCGTGCACGTCGCCGAGGGGTACGCTTTCCGGAAGCGGCACGCCATAGGTCGAGCAGACGAAGCGCACGACGTCGAGGTGCGGTGCGGGCTCCGCGTCGCCCACGACGAATGTCTCGGCCGTCACCCGACGCGCGGCGAGCAGCAGCGCGGCGAGGTCTTCGACGTGAATGCGCGACAAGGTCCGAGAGCCGTCACCCGGAATGCGATGCTCACCGCGGAGCACTCGCACGTGAAGCCCGCGCTCGGGCCCGTAGATCGCCGGACTCCGCAGCACCGTCGCGCCGTGCTCTCGAAATGCCCGCTCGGCGTCGAGATAGCGCGCGCCGCGCGCGTCCGGCGCATCGGGAAGCGGCGTTCGATCGTCGACCCTGCCGCGACGCTCGCCGTACACGCCGGTCGTCGAAATGAACACCGATGACGCCGCGCGAGCGAGCGACGGCGCGATCCGAAACTCGGTCACGCCGTCCGGCGGAAACGCGACGACGACGTGCGTCGCCGCGTCGATCCATCCGGCGACGGTCTCGTCGAGCGACGGGAGCACGATCACGTCGAACCCTTCGGCGCGGAGCGCGTTCGCGCGATCTTCCGAGCGCACGGTCACCCTCACGCCGAGCCCCGCCGCGCGCGCGAGCCGCGCGGTCGCCGCGCCGGTGTATCCCGCGCCGAGTATCAAGACGTGCGCGACGTCCACGCGGCGTTCGTTCGTCGGCATTCGCGAAGATGTAACAGCGTTCGGCGCGTCCGACGAGCGCGCATTCACCGACGCGCGCGCCGGTGGCACGCCCATCGGGGTCTCTTATTTTGGGGTGCCCTGCTCGCCATCGCCGGCGCGGAAACCCCGTCAGGGCACGAACGGCTCGTTGCGAACGAGGCAATCGGCGAGCTCGCGATACACGTCGCGGATCGCGCCCGCGCTCGTCTCGCCGTGGAGCGCCGTGACGATCCGTTTCGCGAGGCACCCGTGCCGGAGCGTGACGTCGAGCGGCGCGCGCCCCCCGTCGATCTCTACGTCGAGCGATGCGAGCAAGTGCGCCCACAATTCTGCGAGCGACACCGGAGAGCGATCGACGCCAAAGCACCGCAAATAGCGTGCGTCCGTCGCCACCGCGTCGCCCGCGCACTCCGTCGCGTCGACGAACAAGGGCGCGAGGAGCGACTCGTGAAAATCGCGCTGCTCGGCGAAGCTCGACCACCGTTCTTCGACGAGGGCGCGCACGACGGCGACCGTCGCCGCCGCGACGGCGAGATCGGCCGCCGGACACTCCTGCGAATCGAGCACCCGGATCTCGATGCTGTTCCGCACGAACCGCGCGATCGCGCCGCGCGAGTTCACCCATTCCGGCTCGAGCACCCCGTCGGGATCGAAATGACGGAGGTCGCTCGCAATCACGTCGAGGATCCGCGTCCGATACGCGGACTCGGTGTCGACCTGTTCGGGAATGAGCATCCCCGCGACGCTCGCGATGCGCCGCTGGTTCTGCCGATACGCGACCAGTCGGTTGTCGAGCGTCCCGGTCACGCGCCCCTCGACGATCGGCGAGCTCGCGGCGATCGCCGGGAGGAGCGGCAAGACGAGCCGGATCGCGGCGTGAAGCCGTGCAAATTCACGATCGTCCGCGAACGGCAAATTGATCTGAAGGCTCTGCAAATTCGACCAGCCGTGCCCCTTGCACCCGAAAATCCGGTCGTACGCGCGATACACCTCGCCGTATTCGTGCGGCCAGAGCCGGCTCTCGCGCAGCGGATCCATGAACGGATGCATCGACCCCGGGAGCAAGCGTGCGCCGAGGGGCGCGAGGATCGCGTCGATGGCCCGCGTATCGTGCACGAGATCCGCCGCGAGCCCCCCGAGCGACGGGCGCGGCCCATTCGTCTTCAACTCGACGACGTGAAGCACCAGCTCGTTCGACCAACACACCGGTCCCCGTTCGACCTCGCCGGCGAATCGGTTCGAAGCCGCGAAGAGCAACCGATCGCCGATGGGAAAGACGGACAGATCGTCCGCGTGGACGATCATGTATTCGATTTCTATGCCGTAGGCTTCGAAGAGGGCGAGAGGGGGCATGGCCTAGAAGCGTTCACTCTACCAGCGAGGCGGCTATTTGTTCGACCGCGGACTCGACGCGGTCGAACAAGCATCAATTCACGGTTCCGCGCCGCCGTCGTTTGCAACCCGCGAGCACGCGGCGCGGACTAGCGCTCTGTCTGCCGCCGAAAACACCAGCGGCTCGTCCGAAAGCGTGTCGTGCACCACGAGCTCGCCGCCACCGACGTCGATCGACCAGCGGAGCTCGAAGCGATCGGCGTGCATGTAGCCTTGGCCGGCTTCGACATGGTGCGCGTCGGCGTCGTAGACCACGCCGGAGGGGACGACGTCCGGATCCTCGCGCGCGACCCGCGCGATGTCGGCGACGATCACCGGATGTGCGGAGACGACCCGGAACGCCTCGTCGCTGCAACTGCCGAGCGCGGCGCGAGCGCGGTGAGCATCGGTGGCCGCATCCGTTTCTTCGATGATGACGAGCCCCGACGGAGTCGTCTGCGCCGTGAGTCGAGCGGCGACGAGCGAACCCTTGCCCTGACCGCTCCGCTTGTCGAATCGAATGACGAACCCGGTTTCGGTCGTCTCGACGTGAACCGCGTCGACGGTCTGATGGAACCCGGGCGCCTTTTCGAACGCGCGCCGCTTCGCGTCGCTCACCTCGGCCCGCAAGCGGCTCTTGCCGTAGAAGCGCACCCTCTCCCCGTAGAGCGTCGCGAGCCGCGCCACGTCGTGCGCATTCAGCGCGTCGTTCCACGCCGCGAGCAATGCCCGCGCCGAGTCGTCCGGACGCGGCGCCGCGGCGCTCGCGGACGGCAATGCCGGCACGCTGCTCGACGGGCTCGGCGCGCTCGACGCACTCGGCGAGCGCCTCGTCGTTGCCGCGGCACGCTCGACAACAGACGGCGACGGTTCCGCGCGACTGCACGCAAGCAAGAGCAACGCGACGCACACAGATGCGCAGCGATGACGCGGTCGCGGTCGCGGTCGCGGTCGCGGCACGGGGTCTGGCAGCGCGCTTGTCGCCCGCGGTCCGTTCGCCATCCTGCCACCCAATTTAGGCGCTTCCGCGCAAAAAAAAGCACGGCAAGTCCTTGGAAAATTCGTCCGCGTCGTCGAAGGAGCGTCCGCGGCATCGTCGAAGGGCGCGCCGTCGCAGGGTTCCGTGGCGTCGTCGACCAAAGCGGGTTCCGCGGCATCGTCGAAGCGTTCCGCGGCATCGTCAAAAAAGGGGGGGGCCGCGACAAATGCAGATACTTGTGATCATCGAATAGTTCGATGCATCAAAGTATCTAGGATCATCGCGACGAGCCCCCCCCACTCGCGACCGACACTGCGCCACCGACACTGCGCCCCCGACACTGCGCGACCAACGGGACACGCGAGTTCGCTCTTTCGTGTCGCAAAGGCGACTGGACTTCCCGATTTCGCCACCCGTTCCCTCAAGCTCCCCGCGTCGCCGCACGACGCACCACACTGGTGCACGCGCCCGCCCGCGATGCAGCCCCCTCTTCCCCTCTGCCCTCTGCCCTTTGTTTGTCCTTTGCCCTTTGCCCTTTGCCCTACCCCTCGCCCGCTCTACCCCGCCCGCGGCGCGTGTATCGCGTCGAGTCGCTTCGCGAACACGCGCATGATCGATTGGTACAGCTCGTCGCCGAGGTGTTTGTCTTCGTAGCCGACGTCGATGGAGGGGTTGTCGTTCACTTCGACGAGATAGACGCGGCGTCCGATTTGCTTCAGATCGACGCCGTAGAGGCCATCGCCGATGAGACGCGCAGCGCGGACGCCGGTGCGAACGACGTGGCGCGGGACGGCGTCGATGGCCATGGCTTCGACGCGACCGGAGCGGCTCGGGCCGCCGGCGACATTGCGCACGATCTGCCAGTGCGCCGGCGCCATGTGATACCGCGCGGCCCAGAGCGGCTGTCCGTCGAACACGCCGATGCGCCAATCGAACTCGGTCGGCATAAACGCTTGCGCGATGATGAGCTCGGACTTCGCGAACAGCTTTTCGGTTTCTTCCTCGAGCGCGGCTTCGCTCTCGGCCTTGACCACGCCCTGTGAGAACGCGCTGTCCGGTTGCTTCAAGACGCAAGGAAACCCGATCTCGGCCGCGATGCGCTCGACGCCGTCACGCGGGACGACGAGGGTCTTCGGGATCCGGATGCCGTGCCGGAGCATCAGCTCGGCGAGGTAGATCTTGTTCGTACACTTGACGATCGACTCCGGGTCGTCGACCACCACGAGGCCTTCGGCTTGTGCGCGCCGCGCGAAGCGATACGTGTGATGGTTCACGTTCGTCGTTTCGCGGATGAAGAGTGCGTCGTATTCGCCGAGGCGCGCGTACTCGTCGCGGTCGACTATTTTCGGTTCCATGCCGAAGGCGCGCGCGGCCTTCGCGAACTTACGGATCGCGCGCTCGTTCGACGGCGGCTCCTCTTCCTCGGGGTCGTGCAAAATCGCGAGATCGTATGCCGGCGCCGCGCTCACGCGCGCCGGGCTGAAACGTCGTGCCGCGAAATACTCGGTCGCGGCCTTGACGACGAAGTCGAGATGATGCGGCGGAATTTCGCCCGCGCTGATCGGCGCGACGCGCTGCAGCTGCCACTTCTGATCGTCTTTTTGCCGAGAAAAATGCGCGCGCAAGAACGGCGCGTGAAAGAGCGAAAAGAGGCGCGAGCACATGCGCTCGTAGCGGCGCGCGACGTTCCTGCCGAAGTAGATGCTGAGGACGAACGTGTCGGAGATGATGTGCCCGAGGCTCCGCTGGACGATCTCGTCGAGCTCGTCCGAGCGGACGCGCACGATCTCCGCCGCCTTCATGTCCTGGATCGTCGAGATGCTCGGCACCGGGCGGTGACCGCGCGCCGACGCGAGGAGCGACACGTAGTACCCCATGCTCTGATAGCGATACGAGCGACAGAGGTTGAACACCTTCGTCGAACGGCCTTCGAGGTAGACCTGCTCGGTGAGATAGGCCTTCGCGCCCAACACCTCGACGCCGGGGATGCCGAACGGCCAGTCCTTGGGGTTACTGACGACGACGAGGGTTCGCACGAGAATCGTCCTTTTGACGGCCGCGGGCGGGGCCCTTTCCGTCGGTCTTTTTCTCGATGATGAGCAGATTCGCGTCGTACGTGAGGATCCCGAGCAGGATCGAGTTCACGAGTCGCGACATCGTGACCCAATACGTTCCGCCCTTGGAGACGGGGTTCGGGTGCCACGGATCGTTCACGCGCACTTCGCGGGTCGTCTCGCGATAGCCGGAGAGCACGACGAAGTGACCCGCCGGGCTGCCGCGCACGTCGTCGGCCTCGCTGGAACCGGCGATCTCGCGCGCGGCCCGATAGAGAAACGTCGACGACAGGCCGGTGAGCACCGGCATGCCGCGCTTCAGGTATTTGCGGAGGAGCTCCGCCGTCAGATCTTCGAATCGAATTTTCCCGCCGAGCGCGAGGTACTCCACGTACGCGCGCGTCGCGGAGCCGAGCTTGCGATCGACGCGGTTCTGCGACATGGCGAGGAGCTTGCTCGCGAGCGGCGGTGCACCCGGCGAAAACCACGTCGGATCGAACACCTGCAAGTTGTACGTGTAGATCGTCGCTTCGTATCCGCGCTTGAGCGCGTGCGAGCCCAGCATCACCGCGAGCGTGCCTCCGCCTTCGAGTCGCGGCGCCTCCGCGACGACGGCCTCGAGCGAAATGTCGTCCTGGTGATACTGATAGACGGCGTGCAAACACGTGGGGCCGCACGTCGTGTCGTCGGGCTGCCGCGAGATGGACACGGGAAGCGAGTGCTCGGGCGCGGGCGGCGGAACGAGCGACGCGCGCCGGCGTCGACGCCGTTTCGAGGGAGGGCTCAGGGACGCGCGCTGGGTCGCTTCGTGCGGCGCTTTTTCGGGCGGGTGAGAACGTACCGTCGGCTCGGGTCCACCAGCGGACCGTGGCCGAGCGCCGTTCGACCGACGAGCATCCTGAAGATCATGTTGGCGCGGTCCACCAAGCTGACTTCGATTTCGCGCTCCACCGGGCCGATGCGAAGCGTCGTAAGGACGAAGAACCGTGTCTGCGCGTCCCCGTTCGACGGCTTCACGCGGCCGCGCCGGAGGATTTTCGCTTCGACGTGGACGGTTCGGTCCGCCTTCTTGCGGTGCAGTCGCACGTCGAAACCGACGCGGCCGTTTCCGACCTCTTGAATGTTTTCGACGTGGAGGGCGCTCGTCCTCGCGCCGGTGTCGATTTTTCCCCGAAGGCCGACGATGCCCCATTTCGGCAGGTCCACGAACTCGGCAAAGCCGATCACGACGGCGTCGCTTCGAATCATCTCCAGGCGCCGCCCGAACGCGGGCGGCACTTCAGGTTATCCCAGCTGTCCACCAAAATCTCGCCTTATTCACGCCTCGGGCGGCCGGGCGCGCCGACCCGTTTGCCCGCGGAGCGCGCCGGAATCGCCGGGCGTCAGGTGCGCTTTCGACGGCGGACGGCGGCGAACCCGCTTTTTCATCCGCGGCGCGAGCTCCTTCAAATGCAGTGCGTTCCCGAAGCACAAGAGCGTGTCGGCGGGGAGAAGCCGGCGATCGCCCTTGGGGTTCGGGATCGTGATGTCGCCGCGCATGATGCTGAGGACGATGATGTCGCGATCGCGGAGGCGCAGCTCTTCGAGCGACCGATGAGCGAGCTCGCCGCCCTCCTCGACGCGGATCTCGAGAATGCCGTAGCCGGCCTTCAACGTGAGGCGCTGGCGGATGTCGATCTCGGGGAACTGAATTTCGTCTTCGGCGTGCGCGACGATCGCGTCGGCCACGTCGATACGCGTCGCGTGCTCGATGCCTTCGAGACCCGGCGAGGCGTTCACCTCGGTGACGAGCGGTCCGTCCTTGCCCTCGAGCATGTCGACGCCCGCGACGCGGAGCCCCAAGATCTGCGCGGCTTGAACCGCGGTGCGTGAGTACTCGCCGTCGAGATCGACGCGCTCGACGCGGCCGCCGCGGTGCACGTTGCTGCGAAACTCGTCGCCGCGCGCCACGCGTCGCATGGCCGCGACGACGCTTCCGCCGATCACGAACGCGCGGATGTCGCGGCCGCGGCTCTCCGCGACGAATTGCTGGAGAAGGACGTTCTTGCCGCCCGGCCCCTGGAGGGTCTCGACGATGGCCTGAGCGACGCGGGTGCTGTCGGCGAGGATGACGCCGATCCCTTGCGTGCCCTCGAGCAGCTTGATGACGATGGGCGGACCACCCATCCGCTCGATCGCCGGCAAGACGCCGTCGGGGCGGCGAACGACGACCGTCTTCGGCATGCCGATGCGATGGCGACTCAGAATTTGCGTCGAGCGCAGCTTGTCGCGCGAAGCGACGATCGCCTGCGACGACGCCAAGCAGAACACGCCCATTTGCTCGAACTGACGGACCACTGCGGTGCCGTAAGCGGTCACCGACGCGCCGATGCGCGGGATCACTGCGTCGTACGAGCCGAACGCCTTGCTCTTGTACGAGAGCGCCGGCTTCCCTTGCTCGAGCTCCAAGGAAAAATTCAGCGGATTGAAAATTCGGACCGTGTGGCCGCGCTTGGCGCACGCCTCCCGGATCCGCCGCGTGCTGTAGAGGTCGGGACCTCGAGAGAGGATGGCGATCTTCATCGGGGGACCTCTTCGGTCGGAACAGGAGTTACGGAGGGTACGCCCCGTCTCGGCGGGAGCCCACCCCCCACCGGTCGAAACCGAGGGCGTCAATTTGACGGCCTCCACGGATTCCGCCGGAAGCGCCCCCCTTGTCCCCTTCTGCCCTTGTGGCGCGGACTTACACCCTGGTATACGGCTTGGCCGTCATGGGGCTTTTCGATGTCGCATCACGAGGCCTCGCGAGCGCCTTGCTCGCGGGCGTGGCCTGCTTCGGGGTTGCCGGTTGCGCCGAACGCTACGTCATGATCCAGACGGGGATCTTCCCGTCGCCCATGCTCTTCGAGGACGCGCTCTCGTGGACGCGTGAGGCCGCCGACACCGTGCAGAGCATGCACGACTTCGAGCAGGCCCGAGATTCGGCCTACGGGAGCATCGGCATGCTCGAGGGCCTGCACAAGCTCGTCCCCGACGACCCGGACGGTCTCCTGCTTCTCGAGAAGGCCTGGTCCGGCATTTCGTTCGCGTTCATGGACGACGAGCGTGAAGACGCCCTCGACCACAAGGACGAGCAGCTCGCGGCGTACGAAGAGGCACGCGCACGGGCCGGCTTCAAGCGTGCCCGGTTCTTCGGCGACGAGCTCGTCGGACTGCACACGACCGGCTTCAAAGAGGCGCAGCGCAATCACGACACGCTCTCGGCGTGGCTCAAGGACAACTACACCGACAAGGACCAAGCCGAGGAGCTCCTCTGGCTCGCGTTCTCCATCGTCGGTCGCATCGCGTTCGACATGGATAACCCCGAGACCGTCTCGACGCTCTGGATCGGCATCGACCTCGCCGAGCAGTCCGCGCGCCTCGACGAGAATCTCGACTACGGCAGCGCGCACATCATGATCGGCGCCGCCGATGCGGGCCTTCACGACTACACGGCCGCGAAGCAACACTTCGATCGCGCCACCGAGCTCTCCGGCGGCCGCGCCCTCACGAACCAAGTGACGATGGCCGTGCGGTACTACTGCCCGAAGAGCGACAAGACGAACTACTTCAAGGCGCTCAACGAAGTCCTCGACGCCGGCGACGTGCTCCCCGACCAGCGCCTGAGCAACACGCTCGCAAAGCGCCGCGCGCGGCGGTATCTAAGCAACAAATACTGGCAAGAGGACTGCGCGTTTTCTGGGTAGCGTTGGGGCGCTCGTAAGGACGCCCGCAGATCCCCGCCGGGGCCTGCGTTTTGACTGCGCTCCGGTGCTCACGTACTCAAAGTACGCTCCGCTCCGGTGCTCGCCGAAAACTTCGGCCGCGACGGGGCTTTGCGGGCGGGCATGGTTGACCTCGTCCAGCGCCGATCCTTGCAACCGCCCGCTGCGTGACGGTTCGCGCGCGGTCTTTGCAATCGAGCCTTGGCCGTCGCGTTACGATCTTCCGGTGCTCGCCGAAAACTTCGGCCGCGACGGGGCTTTGCGGGCGGGCGCGCGTGACCTCGTGTCCCGGACGAGCGGGTTTCTGTCCCGGACGAGCGGGTTTCTGTCCCGGACGGCGGAGTTCGTGTCCCGGACGAGCGGGTTTCTGTCCCGGACGGCGGAGTTCGTGTCCCGGACGGGTGGGTTTCTGTCCCGGACGGCGGCTTTTCCGTTGCGGACGCACGCCTCGAGTTCGCCGAGAGCGACCCCTCACGCCGGAACGCCGCAAAACGGAACGCTTTAACATTGACTCATCGGTTGGCTCGCCCTAACCCGACGGGACTTTCACCCACGGGAGAAATGAACAGATGAGCATCGATTTCAAGGGCAAGGTCGCCATCGTGACCGGAGCCGGCGCCGGTCTCGGCAAACAGCACGCACTCGAGTTCGCCAAGCGCGGCGCGAAGGTCGTCGTGAACGATCTCGGCGGATCGGTCGACGGGACCGGCGGGTCGAGCGACGCGGCGAAAGCGGTCGTCGAGGAGATCAAGAAGGCCGGCGGCGAGGCGATCGCGAACGGCGCGTCCGTGTCCGACAAGAAGGGCGCGGAGAGCATCGTGCAAGACGCCGTCAAGGCGTTCGGCACGGTCGACATCCTCGTCAACAACGCCGGCATCCTCCGCGACAAGTCGTTCTCGAAGGCGACGATCGAAGACTTCGAGCTCGTCGTGAACGTGCATCTTCTCGGCGCCGTGTACGTGACGAAGGCCGTGTGGCCGCTCATGCTCGAGAAGGGCTACGGCCGCATCGTCATGACGACGTCGTCGTCGGGCCTCTACGGGAACTTCGGCCAGTCGAACTACGGCGCGGCGAAGCTCGGCCTCATCGGCTTCATGAACACCCTGAAGATCGAGGGCGAGAAGAAGAACGTCCGCGTGAACGCGATCGCGCCGATCGCCGCGACGCGCATGACCGAAGGCCTCGGCATCCCCGAGGAGTTCTTCAAGAAGCTGAAGCCCGAGCTCGTCACCCCCGCGGTGCTCTTCCTCGCGAGCGCCAACGCGCCGACGGGGCTCATCATTGAAGCGGGCGCCGGCCACTACAGCAAGGTCGCCATCCTCGAAGCCAAGGGCGCGAAGCTCGGCGACCACGTGACCCCCGAGGACATCGAAGCGAACCTCGCGAAGATCACGGACATGACCGGCGCGGATGAATTCACGATGGGCGGCGCCGCCTCCATGAAGATTTTCGCGGGCTGAGCGGAAATCTCCGAAGGAGCACGAAAACGGACGGCCGAGGCACGGACCTCGGCCGTTCGCGTTTTGTGTACATGGTGACGCGCGAGTCGTTTCGTGCGACGCGGAGCGACTCATGATTCGACACGTCGGCATCGTCACGGTCGTCATTCTCGGTTCAGTTGCGGGTTGCTCGAGTAAGAGCTCGCCCGCGGGATCGGACGGACAGAGCACGGGCGGGACTGCGAACGAGAGTGGCGGAACCACGAACCAGAACGGCGGAACCGCCGGCTCGTTCGGCGGAACGGGCGCGTCGAGCAGCGGCGGCGCGAACACGGGCGGCAGTACGACGACGATCGCGGCGGGCCTTTGCGGCTCGGCGAGCGATCACTGGGCCGGTGTTTGTCAGGATGGGAGCCCGAGCGGCGGCGTGTCCGTCGCGGGGGTCGCCGTGGCAACCAACGGCACGGTCGTCTTCGGCGGCGACACGAACGGCGCGCTCGGCGGCGGCGCGAAGCCGACGGTGGGTCCGCAAGGCGCGGTCGGTTACGTCGCGAGCTACGGCGCTTCCGGCAAGCTCGCGTGGGCGACGACCCTCGCGCCCGCGAGCGGGTTCGATCCGACGGCGGCGAACGCCGTCGACGCCGACAGCCACGTGTACGACGTCGCCGTCGATTCGAAAGGGCACGCCGTGTTCGTCGGCGCCACGAACGGCGCGTTCCCGGGCGAGAATTTGACCGGAAACTTCTACGATGCCTTCGTCGGCGAGGCCGACGCGACAGGGAACGTGCTCTGGCTGCATTCGTTCGGGAATGCGAACGCGACCCTGGGAAGCGCGTCCGCGAGCGAAGCGCTCCAGGCGGGCTTGGTGAACGTCGCGTACGCGGTCGCGGTGGGCATGGACGACAGCGTCGTGCTCGCGGGCAATTACAGTCTCGAGGCTTCCGGCACTCTCCCGCGGTTCGTCGCGAAGTACGACGCGAGCGGCAATCAACTGTGGCTGAAGACGCAAACCGACGTGGGCTCGAGCCCAGGCCGCACGCTCGACGTCGCGCTCGACCAGAGCGGCAACGCCTACGTGCTCGGCTACACCGGCGTCGACACCCAGCGAGAAGTCGCGAAGTTCGACGCGAGCGGCAATGCGCTGTGGAAAGCGACGCACGAGTCGCCCCTCGGGCGCACCATGCCCGTCGAACAGCGCATCGCGGTCACTCCGGACGGCAGCGGGATCTTCTTCGCCGGTTCCGAGTACGGCTCGACCGGCTCGCTCAACGGGTACTGGGCGTCGGTGAAATCGGACGGCAGCGCGGTCACCGCGAATCCCATCGCGCTCGGCAAAGGCGAATCGTCGACGAGCGGCGCCGAGCTCGTCACCGACGGCATGGCGATCTACTTGAGCGGCAGCTACGGAGTGCCGTCGGCGACGACGGAGCTCCCCTTCCTCACGGCCATCGACGCAAAGTCCGGGAACACCACCTGGACACAAGTCTTCGACCAGAAGGCCGCCGTCGATTTCGGGAGCTACACCGATTCGGTGCCCCTATCCCAGGTGAGCCTCGACGTGTCCGGGCTCGCGATCGCACCGGGCGGCGCCTTGTTCTTCGCCGGAGCAACGGCGGCACCGACCGCAATGGGCTGTCACTGCGCCGGAAGTCCCGCCTCCGGACTCGGTCCCGACTGGTTCGTGGGCGCCGCGAGCACGACGAACGGCAGCCTGTTCTGAGAATCGCCCAACGGCATGTGGTTTCTCCGATCGATGCGTCGTCGGGCAACGCCCAGTGCGACGCGTCTTCTTGAGCCGTGGATCGCTCGAGCGACGACTGTCGGACATGGCACGACCTGCGTCGAAGACGGGGAGTTCGCTCGCGCCGGATATTCACTGTCGCGCGGTTTTTTTGGCCGCGACCGCTAGGGCGCGGGCGGGAGTGGTGTTGTTCGGGTGCGCGCTCGTCGCCGCCTGCTCGAGTAGCGGCCCGAGTGCGTCGTCGACCGGATCAGGCGGCGCGACGGCGACGGGGGGCGCGACCGCGGTCGGCAGCGGTGCGAACGGCGGGTTAGCCCAGGGCGGCACGTCGAGCACTGCGAACGGCGGAGCGCCCGCGGGCGGCTCGGGCGCGAACGGCGGCGCTTCGACGATGGGCGCATCCGGCGGCGCGCCGGCAAACGGCGGCGCGAACGGGAACGGCGGCACGGTCGCTGGATCGACGGGCGGAGCGACCGGCACGCGCCCCGACGGCGGCGCCCTGGGAACCGGCTGCGGCGCGGGCGATCCGAAATTGCCGAGCGAACCGTCGTTGCCCGCGGCGTGCACGACGCTCACCGCGAACAAGGCGTCGGCGAACGACGCGCTCGCGCCGGCGGACGAAACCAGCGCCGACACGTCGAGCATCCAGGCGGCCCTCGACGCTTGCCCTTCCGGACAAGCCGTCCGGCTCACTACATCCGGAAACAACGACGCGTTTCTCTCGGGGCCGCTGTCGCTCGACGGAAAAACGCTCTGGGTCGACACCGGCGTGACGCTCTTCGCGTCGCGCAATCCGCGCGACTACGACACGTCGGCGGGCGCGTGTGGTGTCGCGGGGACGAGCAACGGGTGCGAGCCCTTCATCGCCGCGACCGGCAAGGGCGCGGGCATCGTCGGTGACGGTGTCATCGACGGCCGCGGCGGCGAACCGATGCTCGGCGGAACGAAGACGTGGTGGGACGTCTCGAACAGCACGACCGGCAGTTACAGTAACCCGCGCCTGGTCCAGGTCACGAACGCCCAGGACTTCACGCTCTATCGCATCACGCTCCACGATTCGCCGAACTTTCACGTCGTCATCGGCAGCCAGGGTTTCGTCGTGTGGGGCGTCACCGTCGTCACGCCGTGGAAGACCGTGAACTCCGCCGGTACCGCGCTCACCCCCGTCTACGCGCGGAACACCGACGGCATCGACCCCGCGGGCGCGAGCAACGGTTACGTCGTGTGCAGCAAGATCAGCGACGGCGACGACCAGATCGCGATCAAGGGCGGCACCGCGACGTCGCACCTCGTCGTCGCGCACGACCGGTTCGGCGCCGGCCACGGCATGTCCATCGGCAGCGAGACGAACGGCGGCGTCTCGGACATCGACGTGTACGACCTGTCCATCGACGGCACGTTCAGCGGCATGGGCGGCGGGAGCTCGAACGGGATCCGCATCAAAAGCGACGCGAGCCGCGGCGGCCTCGTCTCGAACGTGACGTACGAGGACGTGTGCACGCGGGGCCTCGCGAACCCGATCATCCTGAGCCCGCACTACTCGACCGCGACCGGCTCGCTCATCCCCGACTTTCAGGGCATCACGATCCGTGACTTCCACGCGACCGGAACGGTGCGCCCGACGGTGACGATCGACGGCTACGACGCCGCGCGCGCGACGGACCTCACGCTGGACAACGTCGTCGTGGACGGCATCGACTCGGGCACCGTGACCGCCTCCTACGCGAACGTGACGCTCGGCCCGGGCGACGTGAACTTCACGCCGTCCGGTTCCAACGTAACGGTGAATCGACAGATCGCCGGCACTTCGACGCCGAACCCCTGCACGGACAAGTGGACGACGTTTTGAGGAGCGAAACTCAACCGCGATCGAGCTGAGCGAACAACTCTGACACGAGCGGTTCCAGTCCAGGAAGCGCCGCATCCGGGGGAACGCGGTTCGCGTGAACCAAACGCGTTTCGCCGCTCGCGCGCAGGATCACGACTTCGCGAGTCTCCGGCAACACGATCCACACGACGGCGACGCCGTGCTCCAGATACCAGCGCGCCTTGTCGCGCAGGACCCGTTCCTCCTCGTCTTGCCCCGACACTTCCACGGCGAGTACGGGGGGCACCACGCGGACGCGACCCGTTCGCGGCGACACGTCGGGAGCGCGCCAGACAGCTGCATCGGCCGCGCGCACGTCGCCGCCGAGCTTCATGCCGGCTTCGTTCCCGCCTACGACGAAACCGGAGTGTTTTTCCGACCAGGACCGCAAAACGAACGCAACGTCCGCCGCGACGTCCTGCTGAATGTCCGCGCACGGCGGCATATAGAGCAGCCTCCCTCCCACGAACTCGATCCGCCCGTCGATCGCGGGCCACCTTGCCGGTTCGGACGGATCGATTCCATCGACCCGCAGCTCGACCGGGAAACGCACGCCGACGAGCCCGATCCGCGGGTCGTCGGGAAACAGACGGATCGCCGGTGCCGCCATCAATTTTCACGATAGCCTTCGTTGCTCAGCCGAGCAAGCCGAGGCTGCAATGCGGTCATTGACTGTGTTCGACGAGCCGCACCAGCGTTCCCACGACGTGGTCCGCGCGCGCGCACCAGAGGCGCGAGCGGGCGGATGTAGCCGAATGCTTCGGCGACCTCGAGACACGCCAGCGTCTCGCGCGCAGAGCCGAGCGCCACGTGGTACTTCGCAGAGCGACTTCGTCCGCGCGAATACATGCCCTCCGCGAGATTCAGCGCGACGCTCGCGCTCGCGCGCCGAAGTTGCCGGCCGAGATCGCGATCCTTGCGTTCGATGATCGCGATGGTGGTGCGCAGCCCACGAATGAATTCGAGAACGACAGGATAAATTCGCAGCATGGGATTGGGTTCCTTTCGCGTTTTGCGAAACTGAACCCCCCCACCCCCGCCGAGTCGCAGGCCTGTCCAGGGCGCCTCATTCTCATGAGGCGCGGCGCGTCTGCGCGCCGGCCCCGCCCCTGGACAGGCCGAGCACGGCGGTAAGATGAAAAGTCGAGCGGGCAGCGGGCAGCGGGCAGCGGGCAGCGGGCAGCGGGCAGCGGGCAGTGGAATGCGGGATGCGCGATGCGGGATGCGGCAGGAGCGCGCGGGGCCCGTGCGCTCTTGCCTCTGCCCTCTGCCCTCTTCGCTCTGCCCTCTGCCCTCTTCGCTCTGCCCTCTGCCCTCTGCCCCCTTTTGTGGTTCCCTACGCCGACTCCGCGCTAATAGCCGGGCCATGCGCTGGCCCCGTCTCATCGCCGTCGTTTTTTTTGGGGGTGCCCTGACGCCCGTCTTCGTCGCGGGGGCGCGCGAGACGAGCACGGCGGACGCGGGCGCGGCGCGGCACCGGGGTGGAGCGAGCAACGGAGCACGAGCGGTTCCCGCCGACGGCCCCGTCGCGAAGGGAGCCCCCAAAAAAGAAGACGGCCCGAGCTCGTGCCCGCGGGGGATGAAGCTCGTCGAGGGGGACTACTGCACCGACGTCGAACAGGAGTGCTTGAAGAGCTGGTACGACAAGCCGAACAAGAAGGTCGTGTGCGAGGAGTTCAAGGCTCCGACGAAGTGCGTTGGACCGAAGGTGCACAAGCGATTTTGCATCGACGAGTGGGAGTGGCCTGGTGAAAAGGGCGATCGGCCGGAGGTGATGAACAATTTCTATCAGGCCCAGGTGAAATGCGCGGCGGTCGACAAGCGCATGTGCACCGAGAGCGAGTGGACGTTCGCGTGCGAGGGGCCGGAGATGAAACCGTTTCCGTACGGGTACAAGCGCGACCCCGAGAAGTGCGACGGCGATCGCGAATGGGACAAGCCGGACATGAAGAAGGTCGCGGCGCGCGACCCGGACGAGCTCGCACGGCTCTGGCAAGGCGTGAAAAATGGCGGGCAACCGGAGTGCGTGAGCGACTTCGGCATCGCCGACTTACCGGGCAACACCGACGACGTCGTGTCGAGCGAGACGTACAGCACGGACTTTCGCGGCAAATTCTCGAGCGTGAACACCGGCGGCCCCTGGTACAAGGGCGTGCGCAATGCCTGTCGCCCGAAGATCTACACGCACGACGAGGGCTTCTATTATTACTACCTGAGCTTTCGCTGCTGCTCGAACCCCGACGGCGAGCCGAACGACCCGCGGACGCCGAAGCAAATCAAGGCGAAGACGAAGTTCTCGACGATCGAGGGCTACGCGCGCTTCTCGACGAAGGAAATGAAGGAGAAGCTCGCCGAGAAGAAGCGGGGGAAGTGCGAGTGCAAGCCGAAAGACATCCTCTGCAAGACGATGTGCGGCACGCTCGTCGGCGCGAGCGCGAAAGACGTCGTGCTCCGCGCGCATTGAGCGCCTCGCCGATGAATGCGTCGCGCTCGGCGCGGCGACTTACTCGTCGAGGCTACTCGTCGAGCAATGCCGCGATCGCGAACCGGAGGCGGGCGATGCCTTCGCTCTTGTGCACGTAGACGCCGCATTCGCGCGCGCGCGCTTCACTCTTGCCGTCGCTCAGGCCCGAAAAGAACACGACGCTCTTGACGATGCCGCGGGATCGCAACTTCGTGGCCAGCTCGACGCCGTCGCTGTCGGGAAGCTCGATGTCGAACACGCCGCAATCGTAGTTGCCAGTGAACGACAGCGAATCGGCATGCGTCCGCGCGAGATCGCAGACATATCCCTCTCGCTGGAGCAGCCGAGAGAGCGCCCGTCCGACTGCGGGCTCGTCTTCGATAATCAAGATTCGCGCCATGGATGCGATCCTCGGCGTCGCGGCGACTCCTCGTAAAACGTACACGGAACGGCGTCGGGTGACTACCGCGTCAATGAGCCGGAGCTGCTGCCGGGACTGGCTTCTTCTTGTTGCAGTCGGATTTTCCCGACGCGTCCTCGAGCCCGATCTGGTCGCAGGGGCTGGTAGGGGTAGGGGTCCCATTCGCGGTTTCGGGCGGCGAGGTGGGGGCAGCGGGCGAAACGCCACTCGAGCCTACACTCGGCGATGTTTGCAGTTTGTCACCGGGCGGCACGCGATCGGCCCCGACGACCTCGCCGTTCGACGAGGTTTGCGCCGGCGGGGACGGATAGTCGGTAGTGGGAGATCGCAGCGGCGCGTTCGACGCCTCCGCGGCCGCGCCGCCGCATCCGAGAACGGCCCACGCTCCCAGGAAGGCCCACACGCGTCCACGGAGGTCCATGACAGGTTCTTAAGGCGCCTGCCGCCCGCCTGCTAGCCGAACAGAAAGATTTTCGGGACACTGAGGTATGCTGGCCGTGCGTGATTCGGGTCCTGTGCTGCTGTGATTCGCCGGAAGAGGGGCTCTCCGAGCTCTTCGGTGCGGCGCATCGCGTCGATTTCCAGAGCAGTTACGACGCCGCGAAGGTGGCGCTCGAGCGCGACGAGCACGACATCTACGTCATCGACGCGCTCTTCGGCGGCGGCCGCGGCGCGAGTCTTTCACAGGCCGTCGCGCGCCGCGGTGCCCGCCCAGTCATCGTGCTCACCCGGCGCGCCGATCCGACCTTCGAAGCGAAGACGCTCGCGCGCGGCGTCGCCGAAGTGCTCGTCGCGGGAGAAATCTCGCCGTCGGATCTCGACCGCGCGATGCGTCACGCGATGGCGCGTGCCTCACGCGAGCGGCGCGTGGAACGCACCGATCAACCCGCGCCGACCGTGGGGATCCAGGCGCTGCATTTTCGTCTCGATAACGCCGTCGCCCGTGCACGTCGCGGGTTCGGCGGAGCCGCCATCCTCGCGGTGCGGTGGGATCTGTCGGCGCGACTCGAAGAGAAACCCGAACCCGGACTCCTGGCGTTACTTCAAGGCGTCGCACTCGAGCGGATCCGTTCGTCGGTGCACGACGTCGAGACCTTGAGCCGCGCGGAAACGACGTTCTTCGTGCTGGTCGAAGAACGCGATCCGAAGTTTCGCGCCGGGCGAATCGCCGAACGCGTCTTGGTCGAGCTCGGCGCACCGGTGTTGGTGCGCGGCAAGCCGCTCACCTTGTCGCCGAGTGTCGGCATCGCGGTCTTCCCCGACGACGGTGACGACGCCGACTCTCTGACGCGAAAGGCGCGAGAGGCGCTCGGCCTCGCGGCGAGCTCGGGCGGCAACGTGCTCCGATTTCCGAGCGCGCCGATGACCGAGCTCGTCTCGCGACGGATGGCGATCGAACACGCCCTCGAGCGTGCGCTCGAGCAGGAAGACTTTCTCATCGAGTATCAGCCGCAGGTCGATATCGAGACGAACGAGCTGGTCGGCGCGGAGGCGCTCCTCCGATGGCGCGACGATCGTCTCGGCATGATCGATCCGTCCGAGTTCGTGCCCATGCTCGAGAGCGCCGATCTCATCGAGGAAGTGGGCGAATGGGTGCTCCGGCAAGCGTGCCAGCAAGCCGCGGCGTGGGCGAACGCCGGTGAGCCGCTCAAAATCAGCGTCAATGTTTCGGCGAAACAGTTCATCCTCGGCGACGTCGTGCGCGTCGTTCAGAGCGCGCTCGCCGAGTCCAAGCTTCCCGCGAAGTATCTCACGTTGGAACTCACCGAGGGCGTCATGCTGGACACGACGCCGGCGGTTCGCGACGCGCTCCGGATCCTCCGGCAGAGCGGCGTGCGCGTCGCGGTCGACGACTTCGGCACCGGCTACGCGTCACTTCGGTACGTGAAGCACTTCCCGATGGACGTCATTAAAATCGACAAGGAGTTCGTTCGCGGACTCCCGCTGAACGCGGAGAACGCCGCGATCACCAACGCCATCGTCGCGCTCGCCCACAGCCTCGGGCTCACCGTGGTCGCCGAGGGCGTCGAAACCGAAGCGGAAGCGGAATTTCTCCGAAGCCTGAGCTGTCGCATCGCACAGGGTTACCTGCACGGACGCCCGATGCTCGCCGAGCAGTTCTCGGCGTGGCGCCGTCAGCGCTCGTCCCCACGCGCGTAGCTCGCCGGGCGCCGTCGCGAGCGGAAACGAAACCGCGCCGCACCGGCAGCGCCACGCGCGATCGTCGGGGCGGGTCCGGCCAGTCCACGTGCTCCCGTGCACGCGCGCCGTCTCGATTGTGCGCAATCCGTGGAGTCAACCGTTCGCGTTCCAGTGAGCGCGGTATCGACTTGTTTCGAGAACATCACGTAGCGTGCAAGCTTGGTACATATTGTCGCGGGTGCGACATCGCTTTCGGCATGATTTTCGAGAGTTTCTTCACTTGCATCGTGTTTCGCGACATGCGAATTCGCGCGGATGGCGACGGGAGTCGTCGACGCTCTGTGCTCGTGCGCGAAGGTGCGAGATCTGCTGCGACAAGTGCACTTGCCGCACCTCGACGCTCGCGATTCGAACGCGCACGGCCTAGTTCGATGGGTTTCCAGAAAACTCGACGAAACGATCGCGACGAACGATCGACGCAGTTTTGCGCCGAGATGAGCACGCTCGCGGGCTCGCGTAACCGAACGCCCGGTCTCGATAGCGTCACTCGAACGTGAAGTTCGAGTGAACTTGCGACATGACGCTCACGTCGCCGATGAAGCCTGCTAGCATCGTTTTCATCGAAGCCCGACGGGACGCGGGCAATCGGTAAAAAGAGACTATGGAGCATCGCCTCTCGACGAATGATTTGGTGATCGAAGATCCCTTCGTGATGCCGTTCTCCGTAGGCGAAGTCGTCGCCGGGAAGTACGAGGTCACCGCGCTCATCGGAACCGGCGGCGTCGGCTTCGTCGTGTCCGCGATTCATCTCGGGCTCGGCGAGTCGGTCGCGCTGAAGTTTCTTCGTTCGGAATTTACCGACCACGCCGAGGCCGTCAGTCGTTTCACGACCGAGGCGCGCGCCAACTTCAAGATCAAGAGCCCGCACGTCGTGCGCGTCCTCGACGTCGGTGCGCTTCCGAGCGGCGCGCCGTTCATGGTCATGGAGCTGCTCGAGGGGCGCGACATTCGCGACGTCCTCGCCGCGCAGAACCGGTTCCCTCAGGAGACGGCGGTCGAATACTTGCTCCAGACCTGTGAAGCGCTGGCGACGGCGCACGCCTGCCAGATCATTCATCGCGACGTGAAGCCCGAGAATCTGTTCCTCACGAAGGCGACTCAGGGCGAGCAGGTCAAGGTTCTCGACTTCGGGATCTCGAAGATGGCGATCTGCGGGCCGGCGGACCGCCGCTTCGATCGCTCGAAGACCGTGACCGCGCTCGGTTCGCCCCCGTACATGTCGCCCGAGCAAATCCGCGCCGCGGCGGACATCGACGCCCGCACCGACATCTGGTCGGTCGGGTGCGTGCTCTACGAGCTCCTCTCGGGGAAGCCCGCGTTCGACGCTCCGTCGCTCATGCAAGTGTGCGCGGCGGTGCTCGAGACCGAGCCCGCGCCGCTCCGCACGCTCGTGCCGGAGATCGCGCCGGAGCTCGAACGAGTCGTCGTGCGCTGCCTGCAGAAGGACCGCACTCGGCGCTATCAGGACATTGCCGAGCTGGCGGCCGCGCTCGCCCCTTTCGCGCCTCCGCGAGCCCAGGTGCTGGTCGAACGCTGCGCGCACGCTCTTCGAGGCGAGCGCTCCCGCGGCCCCGATTCGGCGCGACGGGTCCCCGACATCACCCTGACGACGACGAGGCCCGAAATGGGCGCGCCGGTCTCCGTCGCCGGCGTGTCTGTGGCGCGAACGCCGACCGGAGATTTTCGCGGCTCTCGTGTCGCAGTGGCTCTTCTCGGCGGCGTCATTCTCGCGCTCGCGGCGCGCCAGTTGTGGCCCCGCAGCGATCTGACGAGTGAAGGTCACGCCGCTGCGCATCCCGCGTCGCTGGAGGCTCCGCGCGCGACCTTGCCGCCGCCGAAGAGCGACGAGCCCGCCGCGAATCCGCCGCCGGTTCTGCCGGAACACGCGACGAACGCGCTGCCGCCAACGGCTCGGCTCGAGCCGAGTCTGGCGGCGAGCGTCTCCGCCGCGCTCGCGACGACCGGTTCGGCCGCGCCCGTCGTGAAGCATCCGAAGAAGCCCCCCGCCCCGCACCCGGTTCACAAGGACCAGGAGCCGGACGTGGGCTTCTAGAAGTCCGCTGCGAAACGAGGGACGGCTTGGCGGCTCGTCGCGAGAGCGTCCGAGGCTCCGCGTTTCGTCGCGAACGACGCGACGTCCCTTGCGAGCGCGATCGGAAGAAACAAAGCCGGCGCGCGGCCGGACGATGTCGGTCGTCGAAATGCGCGGGCCACACATCGGTCGTCTCCGCGTCGCGTTCGAGCCTCCACGGGTACCAAAAAACCAACCTTGCCGTTCGCGCACCCGAGCGCCGAGGCATGCGCTTCGATCTTGAATCGACTTAGAATCACGCTGCGCGGCGTAGACCGTCTGTCCGGATCGCTTGTCATATGCGGGGCGTTTCGAGAAAATATATTTCTCTTCCGTGTCGAATGAATCGAAGTCGTGAGCGTCATCAGCCAACGATGAATTGTTGGTGACGATCGAGCAGCGTCGTTCATTGTTTAGTTGATTTTTCTCTTCGCGAAGGTGCATCTGAAGAGGCGTGCGAACGACGGCATCACCACCCGACGCCGCAACGGGAACAGCCTCGCACTGGCGCGGCGTCCCCGACGAACCGCTGTTCGCGGCGACGCTCAGCGCCGTCGCGGGCTACGTCGACACCGCGGGCTTCCTCGCGCTGTTCGGCATGTTCCCCGCGCACCTGACCGGCAACCTGGTCTCGGCAGGCGCCGCGATGTCGACGCACCTCAAGGTCGGCGTAGGAACGCGCCTCGCGATGATTCCGCTCTTCATGGCGGCGGTCGCCGTATCCGCGGTCGTCGCGCGGCGTGCCCGAGCAGAGGGCAGGTCGCCCGTCGTCCCGCTGCTCGGACTCATGACGATCTCGCTCGCGGTGTTCTGCGTGACCGGCATGTTCCTCCATCGCTTCGCGACCGGCGCGGACACCTGGGCGGTGCTCTGCATCGGCGGCACCGCCGTCACGGCGATGGGCGTTCAGAACGCGCTCATGCGCGAAGCGCTGGGCAGTTGCTGCTCGACCACCGTGATGACCGGGAATCTGACTCAGTTCACCATCGATCTCGTCGACGTACTCGTCTCGCTTCCCGGCTCGGACCCCGTGCGGCGCGTATCCGCCGGTGCGCGGCTCTTCAAGTTCGGACTGCCCGTCGCGGGGTTCTTGGTCGGCGCCATCGCCGGCGGCGGCCTGACGACGTTGTTCGGGTTGTCGAGCATCGCGCTTCCGACGGCCGTCGCGGCGCTGCTCACCGGTGCGGCGCGACGGAGAGCGGCGGCGGCGGAGCCCGAACCTCGGCGCCGCGACGTTCGCCGGCGGGTCATCACGCTCCAGCCCGTCACGGTTTCCGGCGGGCCCACGGCGCCGATCGGGTAGCGATCACTTCGCGAGTACGAAGGCGACGAAGCCTTTCGTGAAATGGTCGAACCCCTCGCCCGCCATTTTCTCGTACACGTCGGCGACGGTCGTGCCCTGTTGTTCGAGAATTCGCGGATTCGGAACGCGCCAGAGCGACGACTTGAATTCGAGCGGCTGGTCGTCCCCTGGAATGACGAAGGACGCCTTGAACGTCAGTCCGACTCCGACGAATACGCCGCGCGGTTTCGGGTTCATGTAACCGCCGGCCATGTCGGGTTGATACTCGACGAAGAGCGTCGGGATCGTGGCCGCCTTCGGAGGCCCGGGATCGGTGAACGTCGGCTCTGGTCCGATGTTCAGAATGTCCTTCGGGAACGAAGGCCCGAGCGCGGCGCTGATCTCGTCGCGCGACGCCGCCTCTCGGCGCGCGGCGTAGTCGCCGTCGAAGTACTGCGACGGGTTCGACTGCTTGCCCATGTAGTACGCGCTTCCCTTGACCGTGAGGTCGGCGAGCGCGACCGAGTCCGGGATACGTCGGACGAATTCGATGCCCACGTCGGGGCCGTGCACCTTCGAGTAGCCGAGGAGGCGCGTGAAAAACGACGCGACCGCGTCGCCCTTGCCGGCGGAGAACGTCGCGAGCGCCTTACGGTAGAGCTGTTCCTTGGCGAGCTCCGCCGCCGGGCGCATGAACGGATACGCGGCGCGCCGCTGTTCGAAGTCGCGGATGGCGGTGACGCTCCCGGAATTTTTTGCCGCGACGAGCTCGGTGTCCAGCGCAGCGCGTAGTGCGGAATCGACCTCGGCCTGGATCGCGGACTGGGGATGTTCGGCCTCGAACTGCTCGATGGCCTCCACGGTGCCGGCGCCGACGGCTGCCTTGAGCTCGGCCCTGGGGAGCAACACCCCCGCCACATCGCGCCGAGTCCCCCCTCGCGCGAGGTAGGCACGGTACCCCTCGACGTCATTTTCACGAACCGCGGCAGTGAACAGCCGGCGCTCGCTCGCCAGATTCCGCGCCTTCCAGACGAGGAGCCCCGCCGGGATCCCCACGGCGAGCGCCACGACCGCGGCGTAGGTCGCCCAAAACGGGCGGCGCTTTCCGATGACGGCGCGGGAAGAAAATGGGCTCGAAAATCCGCTGTCGACGAGAGGGTCCACCAGGGCGAGCTCGCGTGCGTGCTCGATTTTCAAGGCGTGTTCGTACTGGGCGCGGCCTTCTTCGAGTGCAGCGAGCGCCTGCTCGCCGGCGCCCGGGTCGTCGAGCGGGAAAATGAATTCGCCCGCGCCTTTCACTTCGATGCGCAAGCGCCCCCCGACCGCCATCGCCTTGCCGAGGTCTCCGTGCCGAAAGACGCGCAGTGGCTCTGCTCGGGCGTCGATCACGCCCACTGGAAATAGATAGAGCCCCGGCTCGTAAGGCAGCCGTTCGCGCGCGTCGCGGATCGAAACGCCGCGCAGGAACGAAAATGCGGCGCCGACGGCCGCGGCAGCGTACGCGGCGACCATCGCCGGTGACGCGAGCGCCATCGAGCTCTCGAGGCGCCCGAAACCGCGGGAAACGAGCCAGACGAGGCATGCCAGAAACGTGGCCGCCATCCCGAACCAGGCAAAGTCCCGGAGGTCACGTGAAGGCTCGCGCAAAATAGGCGTCGGAACACCGACGGATCGCGTCGAATCCGCGAATCGATCCTGCACGGGTCGCTCCAACGTGTAGAAATCGAGATCCATGTCCTCCGCACCCGTGGCTCACACCGGGACCGTAAGGCCGTATTCAACCGGCTGTACTCGGCGCTGCCAAGCGCGAAGCGCTCGGGCGAGACGAATCCTCGGGCGAGGGCTGTCGTGCGTCATGACCCGGAAGGGCCCCCGACCCCTCGCTTCGCGGCCCGGTTCTACGCGCGACGGGCACCCGGGCCGCCCTTGAGCTAGGGTTTGGAAAGTCGAGCTTGAGCGCAAAGCACGTGAGCGCCAAACCCACTTCTTCTTCCGGACCTCGAATGGACGACCCGCACGTCGAGCTCGAACCGCCCAAGGATGGCCCGCGCAAACCGCGCCGCGCCGCTCAGCCGAGAGGCGAAGAGCGCAAGCGAACACGCACCGTCGATCCGCTCGGACCGACCCACGAGGATTCGCTCAACGCGTATCTGAGTCGCATGGCGCGCTTGCCGCTCCTGAGCCGCGAAGGCGAAGTGCGCGTCGGCAAGGCCATCGAACTGGGAACGAAGAAAGCGCACGGCGCGCTCTTCGGTTGTCCGATCGCCGTGCGCGCGATGGTGGACCTGATGGAACGGCTGCGCGCCCAGAAGGTGCGCATCACCGACGTCATTCGCGACGCCGACGAGGATCCCGAGACGTTCGACGAGGTGGAAGCCGAAGAGCGACTCGCACGGCTCGTCGCGAAGGTGCAAAAGCTCGACTCGCAGCGCGAAGCCGTCTCGAGCGAACGAACGCGCGCGAACGGCGAACGGCGCGCGGGCGCCAGCGAAGAGTCCGCGAAGTTCACCGAGCAGATGCTGGAAACCTTCGAGCAAATGCGCCTGAGCGAGTCGACGCTGCGCCAGCTCACCGCCGAGGTGCGCGCGGGGCTAGAGGTGGAGCGCCCGCCCATTCCGCGCCGAGAGTTGATCGAGACGCTCGCGGTCATTCGCGAAGGCGAGGCGCAAGCGAACCGCGCGAAGGCCGAGCTCGTGCAAGCGAACCTGCGACTCGTGGTGTCGCTCGCCAAGAGATACACGAACCGTGGCCTCCACTTCCTCGACTTGATTCAGGAGGGCAACATCGGCGTCATGCGCGCCGCCGAGAAGTTCGAGTATCAGCGCGGGTACAAGTTCAGCACCTACGCGACGTGGTGGATCCGGCAATCGATCACGCGCGCCCTCGCCGACCAAGCGAGGACCATTCGCATTCCGGTGCACATGATCGAGTCGCTCAACGTCGTGCTTCGGACGTCGGCGCGTCTCGTTCAAGAGACGGGCCGCGATCCTTCGCCGGAAGAAATTGCACAGCGCTCGGAGCTCCCGGTGGAACGCGTCGAGATGTTGCTCCGGCTCGCGAAGGAGCCGGTGAGCCTGGAAACGCCGGTCGGCGACGACGATGAGTCGAGGCTCGGTGACTTCGTCGAAGACGAGCGGTTCCCGAGTCCGTCGGACACCGTGCTTTCCCGCGATCTACAGCATCGCGCGCGCGACCTGCTGAAGACGCTCACTCCCCGTGAGGAAAAAGTCATCCGCATGCGGTTCGGCCTCGACGAGAAGACCGAGCACACGCTCGAAGAGGTCGGGCGCGACTTCGAAGTGACTCGCGAGCGAGTCCGTCAAATCGAGGGGCGCGCGCTCCACAAGCTGAGGCGCGCGAGTCGGTCGAGAAACCTCAAGGGTTTCATCGAGGACTGAGTTTTTCGGCCGGATCGGCGTCACGCCGATTTGCCACACTGTACGCCGCCGAGGGGTTTTGGGGTGTGTGACTATTGAAGGGTGCGGACTCGCACACCCGCGTTGACACGCAGTCTCGATTTATGGGAAACATCGCCCGCATGCCCACCGCCAATTTCGATCTCCAAATCAGAAAGACGATTGAAGCCTTCGTCGAGGAGCTCTCCGAGCTCGTGAGACACGCGGCAGTTCAATCGGTTACCGAGGCGTTCGGCTCCGGTGGCGCCGCACCGCGAGGCACCCGCAGTGCCGCGATCGCAAAGGCGAAAGGCAGCGTTCCGTCACGCCGGTCCAAGGGTCAAAAGCGTGCGCCTCAAGATCTCGAACAGGTGACCGAACACCTCATGTCCGCGATCAAGGCCGGCCCGGGTCAGCGTATGGAACAGATTGCGAAAGAGCTGAAGACCACGACGAAGGACCTCGCCCTTCCGGCCAAGAAACTGATTGCCCAGAAGAAGATCCGCACCAAGGGCGAGCGGCGAGCGACCAAGTATTTCCCGGCCTAAAAGCGCGGACTTTTCCGCTGTTGAACGGCTTTTTGCGCATCGCCGAGGTCGTCGTCGCCACGGAGACACGAAAAGCAGTCTCCCAGGTGTAAGAATCCGCAGCCCTTTCGCGAAGACAAAGCCATGAGCGGGCGTGACGACCGATCGTCGCCGCTCGTGATCGCAGCGGGCAAGAGCCGCTTGATGTCGTCGCAGCGGGTCATTCGACGAAGATCGAGCGCGAGCTGCAAGGGTTTCGAAGCGTGTGCCCGCACGTCGTCTCGACTCAAGAGCGACTTCGCCTGACTGGTCGCCTCGGTCTTCTCGGCTGTCGCCGTCCAGACGTCGTACAGGAGATCAGCGCCGTCCGGTCCGAGCGAGTCGGCGGCGAGGTTCATGGCTTGGGTTCGCGTCGCGTCGTCGTCGACTGCGGCGCGCACGGCGAGAAGCAAATCATGGTCCTTGGCGAGCCCAGGATCGGCACGGACGGCGGACTGGAGCGACGGCAACGCGAGCCGCGTCTCGCCGAGCCGATCGTGCCCGAGACCGATGGCGGCCCACTCGAGCGCCGTTCGGTTCGTCGATGGCCGCGACTCGAGCGCGGCGATCGCCGCGCGATCGCCGGTCTTCGCTCGCAGGAGAAGCTCGGCAAGCTCGGGGGCCGGCGGCGGCGCGGGCCGTCCGGCCGACGACTCGAGCGGCGCCGGTCCCTCGTGTCCGTGCAGCTCCGCGATCGCCAGCGGTACACCGATGAGCGCGGTGGCACCGAGCGCGAGGACGAGCCGGAGCGACACCGATCTGCCGCCGAGGGTGAGCGAGTCACCACGCCGGGCGCGCTCGACGAGGTTCGGTGCTTCGAGCAATGCGCCCCAGAGCGTCGGCTGCTTCGGTGAGGCGTCGCCGCCCGAGCTCGAGGCCGGGCCCGGCGCGACGTCGAGCGGCGTCGTCTGCGCGAATGCGACGGGGGACGGCCCTTTGACGCTCGGGATGCCGAGCACCGTGCTGTCGGGCGCGAACACGACGGGGCCGAGCCGCGCATCGATGATCGCGACGAGCTCCGTGGCGCTCTGCACGCGATCGGCCGGATCTTTCTCGACCAGCTTCATGACGAGCGCGGCGACGTCCGCGTCGACGCCCTCCGGAAGCGGCGGGGGCGTCTCGGTCAGCTGCTTCGTCAGGAGCCCGATGACGTCCTGCGCGGCGAACGCGGGCTTCCCCGCCAAGAGCTCGTAGAGGACGAGCCCGAGCGAGTAGAGATCGGCGCGCCCGTCGACGGTCTTCCCCGCCGCTTGCTCGGGCGCCATGTATTGCGGCGTGCCGAACACCGCGCCGAGACGCGTCAACTGGCCGGTAGCCCCTTCGCCGCTCACCTTGGCGATGCCGAAATCGAGCACCTTGACGAAGTCTTTGCTGCCGCCGCGTTCGATCAACATGACGTTGTCGGGTTTCAAGTCGCGATGCACGACGTCGGCGGCGTGGGCCGCCGCGAGCGCCGCGGCCATCTGGCGCGTCACGAACAAGCCGCGTTCGACTGGAAACGGACCGTCTTCCTTCAACGCTTGAGTGAGGCTTCGTCCCGGGACGTACTCGAGAACGAGGTAGAACGACCCGTCTTCGAGCTTTCCGAAGTCCGTCGCTAGCGTGACGTTCGGATGGTCGATGCGTCCGGCGGCGATGGCTTCGCGCTCGAAACGCTTGACGATCTCGCCGAGCACGGTGAGCTCGCGGTGAAGAACTTTCACCGCCACCGGCTTCTTCATCAGCACATGTTCGGCGCGATACACCACGCCCATCCCGCCCACTCCGAGCCGATCGTCGACGCGATAACGCCCCGCGATGACCGTGCCGATGAGCGGATCCGGTTCCGCGCCCTCGTCGGACCCTCGAGGCTCGTCGGGTGAGACGCTCGAGTCGTTGCCAGTCATGAAGGCTTCGAAGCGTAACGAACCCAGTTCCGTTGAGCCAGAGGGAGTTCGGAATCGGTTGACGCGACGGCGTCAGCTCGCCACTCTCGACGCGAAGGAGCACACCATGAAAGCGATGCTTTGCACCGAGTACGGGCCGCCCGAGAAGCTCGCGCTCACGGACGTTCCGTCCGAAGACCCCGGCAAGGGACAGATCAAGATCGGCGTCAAAGCCGCCGGCGTGAATTTCCCCGACGTGCTCATCATCAAGGGCGAATACCAATTCAAGCCGACTCCCCCTTTTGCGCCGGGTGCGGAAGTGTCGGGGAACGTGCTCGCCGTCGGCGAAGGCGTGACGGATTTTCAGCCGGGAGATCGCGTCATCGGGATGACCGGATGGAACGGGTTCGCCGAAGAGGTGATCGTCGATGCGACGCGATGTCTCAAGATGCCCACGTCGATGAGCTACGAGACGGGCGCCGCGTTCTCGATGACGTACGGCACGAGCTACCACGCGCTCGTCCAGCGCGGCCGGCTCGCGAAAGGCGAGACGCTCTTGGTGCTGGGGGCGACCGGCGGCGTCGGCACGGCGGCGATCGAAATTGGCCGGCTCCTGGGCGCGAAGATCATCGCCGCCGGCGGAGACGACACGAAGCTCGACGTGGTCAAGCGCGAGTACGGCGTCGAGCACGTCGTGAACTACCGGACTGGCTCGCTGAAAGATCAAGTGAAGACGCTCACCAACGGGCAGGGTGCAGACGTCATTTACGACGCCGTCGGCGGGGACCTCTTCGAACAGTCGCTCCGTTCGATCAACTGGGACGGACGGCTCCTGGTCGTCGGTTTCGCATCGGGAACGATCCCGCAAGCGAAGGCGAACCTCGTCCTCTTGAAGGGGTGCGCCATCGTCGGCGTGTTCTGGGGCGCGTTCACGGCGCGCGAACCGGCCGTCAATCGTCAGAACTTCGCCCAACTCTTTCGTTGGCACGATGAGGGAAAACTGAAGCCCCACATCTCGCACCGGTTCCCCCTCGCCCGGGCGGCGGATGCGCTCGCAGCCATCGTGAATCGCCAAGTCGTCGGAAAAGCCATCCTGACCATCTGACCGCCGCTCAATGCCATTGCGGAGCGCGGCCGAGCTCTGAAAGGATGCGCGCCATGCGATACATCGCGTGGGTCGTGTGCGCCGCGCTCGGCGTGGTCGGGTGCAAGTCGAAGATGGGTAGCTCGCCCTCGGAAGGAGCATCGGCGTCCGCGGCGCCTTCCGCCGTAGCAAGCGCCGTGAAGACGCCGAATGGCATGCCCGGCGCGCTGGTCAAGGCGTTGCCCGCACCGCCCGACGTCGCCGCGCCGCCCGCCGACGCGCAGAAGACGGCAAGCGGACTCGTGACCAAGGTTCTGCAAGCGGGAACCGGAACGGATCATCCGCGTCCGCAGGATCGCGTCCGCGTCAATTACACGGGCTGGACCAAGGCCGGCGAGATGTTCGACAGCTCGGTCGCACGCGGAAGCCCTGCGGGCTTCGAAGTCGCGCGCGTCATCCCCGGTTGGACCGAGGGGCTGCAGCTCATGGTCGAAGGGGAGAAGCGGCGACTCTGGATCCCCGCCGCGCTCGCGTACGGCGATCACCCGATGGGCAACGCTCCCGCGGGCGATCTCGTGTTCGACGTGGAGCTCCTCGGGATCACCAAGGCGCCCGATCCGCCGCCCGTCCCGGAAGACGTGAGCGCACCCCCGAAGACCGCGAAGAAGACGAAGAGCGGTCTCGCGTATCGCGTGCTCAAGCCAGGGACCGGCAAGCAACCGAAACCGACCGACATCGTCTCGGTGAACTACTCGGGTTGGACGACCGACGGCCACATGTTCGACAGCTCGGTCATGCGAGGACGTCCACTCACGGCCAAGCTCGACCAGGTCATCAAGGGTTGGACCGAGGCCGTTCCGCTCATGAAGGTCGGCGAAAAAGCCCGCTTCTGGATCCCCCCGGACCTCGCATACGGCGACAAGCCCACTCGCCCCGGCGCCCCCGCCGGCATGCTCGTCTTCGACATCGAGCTCCTCGACATCAAGGAAGTGCCGCCGGTGAATCCCGTTTTGCAGAAGTGAATTGTCAGAGGCGTACCCGACGGCACAGTGCGCCGTGGGTTTTTTTAGTGCCTGCGACGCGGTTCAACGGGGAACACTCGCGTGCGCTTCTCGCCTCCGGCTGCGATGCTCGCTCGCGCCCTTCACGTGCGGTTCGAGTGGGGGCTGCCTCCCATCCCCCACACCCCCAGAGGCGGACACTGACGACTCGACGTCGCGAGCAGCAAACGTCGCGCAACGGTTACCTTGAGCGAAGCGAATACCAGGGGGAGCAGTCGCGAAGCGAGCTGCGGGGGGCGGGTACGTGCGGGTACGCCCCCCAGAAACCAATCTCACGACGTCAAAGTCCACCAAGCAGCGCGAGGCGGGACACCCCCCAGAAACCAATCTCACGACGTCAGAGTCCGCCAGCAATCCGGCGCGGGCACACCCTCCAAGAACAATCTCACGACGCACCCGTCAACGCAGCGTCACCTTCGCGTTCGTGATGACGTCGAGGTCGCGCTCTTTCACGCGCGCTTTGCAGACGATCTCCGTCGGGCTGATCTTCCACATCTGACAGACGATGGTCTCGCCAGGGAACACCGGCTTCGAGAAGCGGACCTGGATGGACTTGAACCGCGACGGATCGTCGTCGCAGAAGGCTTCGATGACGGCGCGGCCGAGGTTCCCGAACGTGCAGAGGCCGTGCAGAATCGGGACGTCGAAGCCGCCCATCTTCGCCATCATCGGGTCGACGTGCAGCGGGTTCTTGTCGCCCGAAAGTCGATAGAGGAGCGCCTGTTGCGTGAGCGTCGGATACGAAATGACCGCGTCGGGCGCGCGGTCCGGGGGGTTGTTGCCGGGCTCGGGCGACTTCGCGTCGCCACCGAAGCCGCCTTCGCCGCGAATGAACGCGCCCATCACGTTCTTCACCAGCGCTCTTCCCGTTTTTTCGTCGCGAGTGACGAAGTCGACGGTGAGGAGCGCGCCCTTGCCCTTGTCGTACACGCCGCTGATCGTGCCCTCGGTCACGATGCTCGCCGTGAGCGGCAGCGGGGGCTCGATGATCTCGGTGTATTGCTCACCGTGAAGCAGCATCATCGGGTTGAAGCTCAACCCGGGCACGTTGAAGAGCCCGCCGACTGCCGCGAACATCGGAATCACTCCGTAGGTCGGCAGCGCCGACAGCCCATTTTCGTACGTGTACTGAAGCACCTTCTTCGCGTCGGTCTGGCTTTGACCAATGCCGACTCCGACGCCCAGCGCGTACAGGATCAGCTTGTCTTCGTCCCAGCTCGACTGAACGGCATCTAATTTCGCTCCCAGGGCCTTCTTCGGATCGATCGGCATGCGGTCTCTATAGGTGGACCCGAGCGACCGAGGCAAGCCGGTCAGCGACCACAGCGTCACTACGTTCTCCGGCCAGCGCACCGACGCCCTCTCGAAACGGAAAGCGCGCAAAACTCGCTGGAAACGTCACGGCCCGGCAACGCCGTCTGTCCGGTTGCGCAGAATTGCGTCGCCGCACCGAGACGTAAAAAATCGGGGCGGTATGTTTTCGCAAGGGGTCTTCAACCGAACCCTCTCGCGACGCGACCCAAGGGAATGAAGACGAGCACGGCCGCAAGAATTCTCGGCCTCGGATTGCTTGGATTGGTCGCGGGCTGTGCGAACAACGGGCCGATCATCCCGACGGGGACCGGCGGCAGCACGAATAGTGTCAGCAATTCGTTTGGCGCCTTCGGCAACGGAAGCGGCGGAGACACGTCGCCCGGTTCCGCTTCGGGAGGCGACGTCTCGAGTGGTGGCTTCGCGAACACCGGTGGCTTTGCTACCGGCGGCGTCGAGTCGAGCGGCGGCTCCGTCGGATCGGGTGGAGATACCGGCGCGTCGGGCGGCACCACGGGGACGGGCGGAAGCGACCTCGACTCCGGAACGGAAACCGGAGGCACGGGCTCGGGCGGAGAAACGGCGAGCGGCGGCTCGGGCGGCGCGTGCCCGATTCCGGGATTCTGCGGCACCGGCGGCACGACGTCGACCGGCGGCACCACCTCGGCCGACGCTGGCTTGAAGTGCGAGAACGCCGGCTGCTTCGATATCTTCGACTGCATCCTCTATCACCCTGATTTGCTCGGCTGCAAATTCACCCAGTGCGTCGGGCTGGTCTGCAAACCCTGATCGCGCGGTGACGCGCGCGCCGCGACCGATGGCTCGCGCTACTCGGTGCGGAGCGCGTCGATCGGGTCGAGCTCCGCGGCGCGACGCGCCGGAAAAAATCCGAAGACGATTCCGGTGATGGCGCTCGTGACGAGCCCCGCGCCGAGCGCGATCGGAGACACGTGCATCGGCAGCTCGAGCACCTTGCCGAGCACGGCGATGGCGACGACCGCGGTCAGCGCGCCGGCGACCCCGCCGAGCGCAGTGAGCGCGACGGCTTCGACGAGAAACTGCGCGAGCACGTCCGCCGCGCGCGCGCCGATGGCGAGCCGGATGCCGATCTCGCGCGTCCGTTCGGCGACCGAGACGAGCATGATGTTCATCACGCCGATGCCGCCGACCGCGAGGCTCACGGCGGCGATGCAGAACAAGAGCAGCTCGAGGACGCCCACGATGGCGGTCTGCGCCCGCTTGAACTCCGCCTGGCTATGCACCTCGAAATCGTTCGGAACGTCCTCGAGCAGGCGGTGACGCTGCCGCAGAATTTCGGTGGCTTCGCGCTCCGCGGCGTCGACCGAATCGGAAGCCCGCGCGGAGACGAGAATGCTCTGGACCTGCCCGGGACGCGTGCGCACGAGCTTGGCTTGTAAGGTCGACAGCGGCATCACGATGACGTCGTCCTGGTCGCCACCGAAGGGGCTCTCGCCTTTTTTCGCGAGGAGCCCGACGACCTTGAACGGAAACCGCCCGATGCGCACGTTGCGGCCGATCGGATCTTCCGGGCCGAACAGCTCGTCGCGTACCGTCTGGCCGAGCAGGCAGACGCGCTCCCGGGTTTGCTCGGCGCTCGCGTTCCAGATCCCGCCGAGCACCGGCAACCACGCGCGCACGGCGAAAAAATCGCGCGTCGTGCCGACGATCCCGGTCGCGGCGTTGGCGCGCTCGGACACGACTTGTTGCGCGCTCATGAGGAGCGGCGCGACCTCTCGAATCGACGGGGCCTCGGTGCGGAGCGCCGTCGCGTCGTCCTCGGTGAGATCGGCGGGCTTGTCGGCGTCCCGCACGCCGCTCCGCGCCGACGCGCGCGGCTCGATGAGCAAGGCGTTCGTCCCGAGGGCATCGATCGCGCCGCCTACGACCTCGCTCGCCCCCTGGCCGAGCGCGACGACCACGGTGACCGCGGCGATCCCGACGAGGATGCCGAGGGACGTGAGGAGCGCGCGCACGGGCCTCCGGCGGATGCTCGAAAACGCGAGGATGATCGCGGTGAAGACCAGGCCGGGCAGCTCACTCATGGCGGAGCGCCTCCATGGGCTCGACCTGCGCGGCTCGTCGAGCGGGCAAGAACCCGAAGACCAATCCGACCAACACGCTGGTCGCAATGGCGACGAAGATCGCGCCCGGACCGAGCTCCATCTTCCAGCCGAACCCGTAGCGCGCGCCGAGCACGAGCGTCGCGGCGACGAGGAGCCCGGCAATGCCGCCCACGGCGGTCAGCGCCAGGGCCTCGATGAGGAATTGCAGCTCGATGTCGCGCGGCTCGGCGCCGACGGCCATGCGGATGCCAATTTCGCGACGTCGCTCGGCGACCGTGACGAGCATGATGTTCATCACGCCGATGCCGCCGACGAAGAGCGATACCGCCGCGACCGAGAGCAACAGAATCGACAGCACGCGCAGAACGCGCTCCTGAACGGCGCGAAACTGCTCCTGACTTCGAACGACGAAGTCCGCATCGGCACCGTCAGCGATGTGGTGCCGCTGACGAAGGATGGCGTCGACCTCGAAGATTGCCTGATCGGACCGGTCGAAGCTCTTCGCCGAGGCCATGATGAGGTGCACGCGGTGGCCGAGCTGCGGCGACACCCGAGCGCGCCACGCGCCGATCGGCATGAGGAGCCGATCGTCTTGGTCCTCGCCGAACGGCGACGAACCCTTCGGCATCAGGGTTCCGATGACGACGAACGGATGCTTGCCGATACGGACCGAGCGCCCGATCGGATCGGCGGTGCCGAAGAGCTTCACCGCTGCCGACGGCCCGACGAGGACGACGCGCGCCTTCGACTGCTCTTCGGCCGGCGTCCAGAGCCGGCCCGCAGCGAGCTCGAAATCGCGCACCGGGAAATAAGAGAGATCGACCCCCATCGCGGACGTGCGCCCGTTCGCGAACGACGTGACGGCTTGAACCTGAGTCCCCGAATAGATGGCGACGGACGAGACGCTGCCCGCTTCGCGGCGGATCGCCTCGGCGTCGTCGTCGGTGAGACCGGCGGAAGCGCCGAGCGCGGATCGAGCGCCGCTCCGCGCGACCGGTTGATCGAACACGTAGATGACGTTCGAGCCGAGGCTCTCGATCTGGCCACCGATCTTGCCGCTCGCCCCTTGGCCGAGCGCGATGACCACGACGACCGCGGCAATACCGACCAAAATACCCAGCACCGTGAGCGCCGAGCGCAGCGGCGCACGAAACAGCGCCCCCAGCGCGAGCCGTATCGACGTGAAGAGGAGCGTCACGGCAGCGTCACTCCGCCGCGGACGTCCCGAAATCCGGCATTTTCTTCATCGGAGGCGATGTTGCCGTCCCGCACGGTGACGATGCGGCGCGCACACTCCGCGACGTCGCGCTCGTGCGTCACGAGCACGAGGGTGATGCCGTTCTCGAACACCAGGCGCTGGAGGATCGCGAGAATTTCGTAGCTCGTCTTCGTGTCGAGGTTGCCGGTGGGTTCGTCGGCGAGGAGCAGCGGCGGCTCGGTCACGAGCGCGCGCGCGATCGCGACGCGTTGTTGCTGCCCGCCCGAGAGCTGGCTCGGCGTGTGCCCCGAACGGTCGGCGAGCCCCACCGACGCGAGCGCCTGTTCCGCGCGGCGCCGTCGCTCGCGTAGTGCGACACGGCGATAAACCAAGGGAAGCTCGACGTTCTCGAGCGCGGTCGCGCGGGGCAAGAGATTGAACCCCTGGAAGACGAAACCGATGAGCCGATTTCTGACGAGCGCGCGCTCGTCGGACGAACGACTCGACACCTCGACGCCCGCGAGCCGATAGATTCCGGACGTCGGCCGATCGAGGCAGCCGAGGATGTTCATCAACGTACTTTTGCCCGAGCCGCTCGCGCCCACGACGGCAACGAGTTCACCGGGCCCGATGCGCAAATCGACGCCGCGCAGCGCGTGGACGATCTCGGGGCCGCTCGCGTAATCCTTGCCGACTCCTTCGAGCGCGACGATCGGCGACTCGGTTTCGGCCTCGGCCATCGCGCTCGCCACGGCGCTTTCCTAGAAGAGCCCCAGAAATTTGTCGGGGCGCTTCGCGTCGCGCTGCTCGGTGATCACGTCGTCGCCGATCGCGACGCCTCTCGTGACGGCGGTGAAGCGTCCGTCGGTGATGCCCGCTCCGATCGCTTTTTCGAGCGGTTCGTCGGGCGCCCCCGGCGTGGGCACGTAGAGGCGCGCCTCGCCGGCCTTGAGCTCGGTGCCGAACACGGCAGGGGTCGCGGACGCGCTGCCGGGCGGCCCTTGATCGGGCTTCACGGGACGGAATCGCAGCGCCGAATTCGGAACCGACGCGGCGCCGGTCACGCGCTTCGTCTCGATCGTCACGGTGGCGGTCATGCCGGGTCGAAGCTTCAGCTCGGGGTTCGACACGTCGATGACGGCCGAATAGGTGACCACGCCTTGCACCTCGTTCGGGCTGTAACGGATCTGCGTCACTTTGCCGCTGAAGGTCTCGCCCGGAAACGCGTCGACCACGACGCGCGCGATCATGCCGTCCTTCACTTTGCCGACGTCCGCCTCGTCGATATCGGCGAGCACCTGCATCTGCCGGAGATCGGGCGCGATGACGAAGAGCACCGGCGCTGCAAAGCTCGCGGCGACGGTCTGCCCCGGATCGATCGATCGCGTGATGACGATCCCGTCGATGGGGGCGAGAATGCGCGTGTATTGGAGCGTCGTCGCCGCGCTCGAAAGCTGCGCGGCGAGTTCGGCGAGTTGAGCCTCGGCGGCCGCGACGTCGGCCTTCGCCACGTCGCGATTTCCAGCCGATTGATCGACTTCCGCCTGTGTCGTGAGGTTGTCCTTGGCGAGCCGATTGAGTCGGGTGAGCAAGAGCTCATCGACGGCGAGGGTCGCTTCCGCGCGCTTCACTTGCGCCTTGGCGGCGTCGATTTGCGCGCGAGTTTGACTCACCTGAGCGCCGAACACGCGCGGATCGATCTCGGCGAGCAGATCGCCCTTTTTCACCGTGCTGTTGAAGTCCGCGGCGACCTGCACGACGCGTCCCGACACTTGAGCGCCGACCTGCACCTCTTTCAACGGCTTCACCTTGCCGGTCGACTGCACCTCTTCCACGATGTCGCGCGCGGCGACTTTTTGCGTGATGAAGCGCGGGAGCGGCGGCGGCTTTCGGTGCTCGTAATAGGCGCGCCCCCCAAGCGCGGCCGCGAGCACGACCAGAAGCGCGACCCCGCGCGTCAACCAGCGCTTTCGACCACGGCCGGCGAGCTCGCGTTCGAGCGCTCGAGCCGCGTCGGCAGGCGCGGTTCTTCTCGCCGCCGAGGCCGCATTGTCCAGACTGGCGCTCATGAGGGCACGTTGGTCCTAGCGCACGAGACCCGGTTTGACCACGTCATGACCGGCTTCCGCTTCCCACTCTCGTTGGGGGGTGGCCCGGCGGGGCGCGGCGTTGGTATGGTTCGCCGCGCTCGCCGGAAGGCGCGGCTGAAGAGGAATCGCTCCCATGTCGAGAAAAGCCAAAGCCGTCATCCACCGCGAGGTCGGTAAGCCGCTCGCGATCGAGGAGGTCGAAGTGCTGCCGCCGGGCCCGGACGAAGTGACCATCAAGGTCGCCGCGTGCGGCGTCTGTCACAGCGACTTGTCGGCGACGAACGGCACCATTCCGATTCCGGGCAACACCGTGCTCGGCCACGAAGGCGCGGGCACCGTCGTGGAAGTCGGCGAGCGCGTCACGGAGCTCAAGGTCGGCGACCCCGTCGCGATCTCGTGGATCCCGATGTGCGGCGTATGCCGATTCTGTTTGATGGGTCGCCCGGTGCTCTGCGATCGCCCGCTGAAGCACGGTCCTCGATTGCCCGACGGCTCGTCCCGTCTCCGCGACTCGAGCGGCAAGGAACTGAACCACTTCATGAGCACGGCCGTGATGGCGGAGTACGCCACCTTGCATCGTCTGAGCGTCATCAAGATCGACCCCGGCGTCCCGATGGAAGCCGCGGCGCTCCTCGGCTGCGCGGTGACGACCGGAGTCGGCGCGGCCCTCAACACCGCGAAGGTCGAACCGGGTTCGATCGTCGCGGTGATCGGCACCGGCGGCGTCGGGCTGAACGTGATCCAGGGGGCGGCGCTCGCCGGCGCGCGCACCATCGTCGCGATCGACACCGCCGACGAGAAGCTCGAGTTCGCGCGCGTCTTCGGCGCGACGCACGTCTTCAATCCAAAGAAGGACGGCGATCCGGTCGACAAGGTGCGGAAACTCGTGGGCGCGCCGGACTACGTGTTCGAATGCATCGGCCTCGCCGAGACGATCCAGCAGTCGTACATGATGCTCCGCAAAGGCGGCATGGCCGTCGTTGTGGGCATCGCACCGGTCGGGCAAAAAGTGGAACTTCCCGCGCTTCACTTGTCGGTGACCGAGAAGGTGCTGACGGGGTCCATGTACGGGTCCACGAGGCCTCGCGTCGATTTTCCGAAGTTCATCGAGCTCTACAAGGCGAAGCGCCTCAAGCTCGACGAGCTCGTGACCGAGCGATATCGCATCGAAGACGCGGAGCGCGCCTTCTCGGATATGAAGAAGAACGCCCGCGGCGTCATCGTGTTCGATTGAACTCCCCGACCGCCCTCGACATTCCCCGCACCGCCTTTTCCCCAGGCGACGATCTCCCGTCCATCCTCTCGCGACACGCCGCGGCGTCGCCGGACCGGGTCGCGGTCATCGAGGGAGACCGCCAGCTCTCGTTCCGCGAATTCGATCGCGCCATCGCAGCCGTCGCGGCGTCGCTCGTCCGCCGTGGGGTGACCCGCGGCAGCCGCGTCGCGGTGCTCGCCGAAAACTCGATCGAATACGCCGTCCTCTTCTTCGCGACGCTCCGGGCCGGCGCGTCGATCGTTCCCTTGCCGACGATGGCGTCGCGCGAGTCGCTGAAGCTGATGCTCGACGATTGCGCCGCGACCACCTTCGCGACGTCGAACCTGCACCGCGCGACCGCCACCGCGCTCCTCGACGCGAGGCACGCCGTCCGGATCGGGCTCGACTTCGACGGCGACGGGTTCACTCGCTGGGACGATCTTATTTTGGGGGCACCCGACTCGTCCGAACCCGTCGCGGTGGCGGGCACGGACGAATTCGACGTGATCTACAGCTCGGGAACGACCGGGATCCCGAAGGGCATCGTGCATTCGCACGGCGCGCGAAAAGCGAGCTACCTCGGTTCGCGCGCGCAGTACTTCTCCGCGGATTCGGTGAACGTCGTCGCGACGCCCTTCTATTCGAACACCACGTGCATCACCTGGTTTCTCACGACGGCCGCCGGCGGCGCGAACGTCATCTTGCGCAAATTCTCCGCCGACGCGTTCCTCGACGCGGCCGAGGGTCATCGCGCGACGCACGCGATGCTCGTCCCGGTGCAATACGATCGCCTCTTCGCGTCGCCGAACTTCGCGGCCGCGCGGCTCGCGACGATGCGCCACCTCTTTTCGACCAGCGCGCCGCTGCGCGCCGAACTGAAGCGTCGCGTCGTCGACGAGCTCCCTGCCCTGCTCGTCGAGATCTACGGCCTCACCGAAGGCGGACCGACCACGGCGCTCGAAACGAAGCATCACCCGGACAAGCTCTCGAGCGTCGGAAAACCGGCGCTCGGCGCGGACATCCGGATCATCGACGAAGCCGGCCGCGACGTGCCCGTCGGGCAAGCCGGCGAAGTGGTCGGACGCGCGACCACGATGATGAACGAATACTTGAATCGTCCCGACGCCACCCGGGAGATCCTCTGGCGCGACGACCAGGGAACCCTCTATTACAAATCCGGCGACCTCGGGCGCTTCGACGAGGACGGCTTTCTGTATCTCCTCGATCGGAAAAAAGACGTCATCATCAGCGGCGGCTTCAACGTGTACGCGACGGACATCGAGGCGGTGCTCGCGCGGCATCCGGCCGTGCGTGAAGTCGCGGTGATCGGCGTCGCGAGCGAACGCTGGGGCGAGACACCGCTCGCCCTCGTCGCGCTCAAGGACGGCGCCGTCGCGACGCCCGAGGAGCTCTTCACTTACGTGAACGGCCTGGTCGGCAAGGCCGAGCGCGTGAGCCGCGTCGAAATCCTCGATGACTTGCCGAAGAGCGCGATCGGCAAAGTACTCAAACGAGAACTGAAACAGCGCTTCTCGGCCTAAGTCCGCGCGCCTCGATCCACAGCGAACGGCGCAGCAGCGCACCAAGTGCCTCGATTCACTAGAATCGAGGCACCACGGAAGAAACAGTGGACGAGTCAAACGGGTACCTTGCAGGGGAATTTCGATGCCCTCCCATGCGGGGGCGTCGAAATTCCCATCGCTTCGATGGACTCGTCATCTACCCGCAGCTGCCGTCGGCTTGGCAGCGCTGTCCGCTGGCGCACGTCGTCGCGCCGCAGCGGCATGTGCCGCCCGCGCAGGTGCCGGCGCTTCCGGCGTCGCAGTCACCGTCCCCGTCGCACACGCACGCCGAACCGGCGCACGCGAATCCCGTCGGGCACGCGCGGCCGCATGCGCCACAGTTCGAGGCGTCGGTCGTCAGCTCGAAGCAGCCGGCGGGCGTTTCGCAACACGTCTGTCCCGTCGCGCAGCCCGGCGCGCTGTTGCAGGCGCAGCCACCGTTCCGACAGAACTCACCGCGCTGACACGTCGTCGAGCTGCACACGCAGAGACCACTCGCGGTGTTGCAAGTCGGGCCCGGGCTCTGACCGCATTGTCGGTCGCTTTCGCAACCGCACACGGCGTCGTTCAAGCACCGGAGCCCTTGGACGCCGCAGTCGTTCTGACAGCTCCCGCACGAATGCGTCACGGTCACGTCGGTCTCGCAGCCGTCATCGGCGCCCGACGCGCCGGGGTCGCAATTCGCGTGGCCGGGGCGGCAGAACGGCGCGCATCGACCGCTATTGCACGCGCTGCTCGCGACGCCGGTCGTTCCGCAAGCGTTGCTGCAACTCCCGCAATGCTCGACGTCGTTCGACGCCACGCACGCGTCGCCGCACGTGAGGGCGCCACCGCCGCACCCGGCCGCGTCGGGCGCGCGCCCACTGTCCATGCCTGCCTCCGCGAACACGCCGCCGGCGGCGCCGCCGCTCGCCGTCGCCGCGTCGGATTGGCCGCCGCCCGGCGCTCCGCCGGAGCCGACTCCACCGGTTCCACCGCCGCTGCTCGAACCGTCGAGGACGGCTCCGCCGGACGACGCCGCGTCGCCGGCCTTTCCCGCGTCACGACCGCCTGCTCGGCTTCCGCCGGCGGCCGATGAAGCGCCGACGTGGAAGGCGCCGAAGTCCTTGGTGCACGAAACGACGAGCGCCGTCGAAAGTGCCACGGCGACGGGTCCACTGACGAAGCGCCGTGCAAGCGAGCGCCGCGTGACGGACGGCGCCGTTCGTCGCATCAGAACGCCCCTCGGAGCGCCACCGAACCGGCTCCGACCCGCACGTCGAGATCGCCCTGGCTCGCGCGGTCCCTGTGGCTCCGGTTCGCGTCGATGACGAACAGCGCCGCGCCGGTCGAAAGTCCGACGATTCCAATCGCCAGCCCCACGTCGGCGATGGTCTGGAACCGCTTGCCGGAGTCGATGTCACCTTGTTTTCCGGGCGGGCACACGCGGTTCGGACACGCCGAGTCGAGCTCGTCGTATTTGGAGCTACTCATGGCGCCGAACGCGACGAAGGTGATGGCGCCGGCCACGCCGATGCCGCCGGCCACGTACGACCACGTTCGTAGCCGGATCCCCGAGTCGTGCACGGGGGGCGGCGAGGGAGCCGGAAGCGGCACGGCGTCGGGAACCGGGGGCGGCTTCGGGTGGAACTCGAGCGATAGGGTTTGCTCGGCGCCCGGCGCGAGCGTCGCGGTGGCTCGCGCGCTATCGCCGTTCGGCGCGTCGCCGGTGATCGTGACGTCGCCGGGTTCGAGGGCGACCGGCTCGGCCAGGGCCGCGACGTCGACCGGCGCGTCGCCGACCTTGACGGAGAATCCGGCGGGTGCGTCTTTCACCTGAACGCTGAGGAGAGCCACGTCGCGCTTCAGCTCGGCGAGCTCGTCGCGTGCCGACGAGGCGGCGCTCGCATATTTACTGCCGCGCTCGTTCGCTTCGAGAGCGACGGCCTGAAATTCGCGATACGCCTCGGCGTGGTGGCCCATCTCGCGGAGGCAGCGCGCCACCATGAGGTGCGAGTTCGGGCTCGCGACGATGCGGTAGGAAGCCTGGAACGCGACGAGGGCTTGGTCGAAGTGGTGCGAGTCGTACAGCTTGCTGCCCGCGTCGAACGTCTGTTGCGCCGCGGACTTCTGCTCATCGGATGGCTTCAGCTAGCTTCCGGCGGCGTGAGCGAACGACGGACAGAGCGCCAGGGCCACGACCCAGTTCGCAAGCCGGCGTGCGCGCCACATTGGGAGTCATCATATCCTCGATTCGTTTGCGTCCGATGTTCGTTGGCGCGCGCGCGAAGAACCGGAAGGTAAGTGTAGGTGCGGCGGCGCCGCTCAGATGCCACTCGGCCGAAACGGCTTCTTCGAGTCGGGCGCCGTCCGTTTGGTCGCCCCCTCGGCGTGCGCGGCGCTCGTCCGACGTGTGGCCGTGACTGCGGCGGGATGCGGCGGCAGTGCAGCGGCGCCCGACACGACGGGCGCCACGATCGAACGCAGAGAAGCGGACGAGGAGGGTGCGGCGGCGGTCGGCACGACGGCCGCGACGGAAGCCGGCGGCACCGGCACCTCCATTGCGGGAGACTGAACCGGCATGGGCGGGCCCGGTGACACGCCGGTCACGCGGGGCGCGGCGCGAGAAGGAGAAAACGCGCCGAAACCGACGAGCAAGAGCACCAGGGCGGCGGCGGCAGCGACGGCGATACCGACGCCAACGCGTCGCTTGCGACGGGCGCCGGCAACCGCCGGGCGCGGTTCTTCAGGCTGGCTCGGCTCGTCGTCCGCCACCCCGCGGACCAGCGGGGCCGAGGTGCGGATATCGCGAACTTCCCGAAACGGCGCGCGCGCACCGGCCGGATCGGACGTGATCTCGCGCTCGATCTCGTCCCAGTCGAGCGGCGAGCTCTCGAAGGGTTCGAACGCGTCGAGCTCGTCCGCACGGAACGGGAGCGCGGAAGGTGTCGACGCGTGCGGCGCCTCCGAGGGAGGCGAGGTAGGGCGGTTCGAGCCGAGCCCTTCGAGTCCGGCGCGCGGCGCCTCGTCGGCCGTCCCCGGCGCGCCGAGCGACACGAGGAGCGCCGTGACCGCGTCGTGCGTGCCGATGTCGCGCGCGGGCAGCGTCTTGAAAGCGTCGATGGCCTCGTCGAGCGACTGAAACCGGCGCGTCCGTTCGCGCTCGAGGCAACGCGCGACGCAGTTGGAGAGCACGGTCGACACTTTTCCCTTGAGCAGCGGAAGCTCGTCGAGGCGCGGGGCCGGCACGCCGAGAATGCGGTCGCGGACGGCGACGATCCGTGCCGCTTCGGTCGGCGTGTGCGTGCTCGCGGGCGCGCCAAGGGGGCGCGGCAGCACCGACGGCACGAAGAGTGAACGCCCGGCGATGAGCTCCCACAAGAGAACACCGATCGTGAACACGTCGGCGCGCTCGTCGATGGTGTGCTCGCCGGAAAGTTGTTCCGGCGCGCGGTACGCGAGAACGCTCGGATGCTCGCGCAAGCTCGGCGCGGCCATCGCGCCGCCCGAAATGCCGACCTCGACGAGCATGGCTTCCCCAAAACTCGCGACGAAGACCGTGTCGGGCATGAGGCCGCCGTGGATCCCGCGGGCGACCGCGAGTTCGTCCTCGGACGGCAGTTCCGGAAAGAGCTCGAGCCACGGCCGCTGCACCGCTTGAAGCGCCTCGAGCAGATCGACCGCGAGCCGGACCGCGATGGGCTCCGGAATCACCGGCCGCAGGCCGCCGTTGCCGGAGCGCAAGAGCGACTTCAAGACCGCGCCGCCGAAGAGCTCGCTCACGATCGCGATCTGATCGCCCGCGACGACGACGTCGAGAACCGCCAGAACGCGCGGATGACGGAGCTCCATCGCGGCGAATCCCGCGTCGGTGATCCGCTCGAGGACACCGGTATCGAACGCCGGTCCGCGCAAGATCCGGCGGAGCGCGACCACCCGACCCTGCTCGGGCCCGGAGACGATTCGCGCGCGCCACAGTTCCCCGAGCGCCCCCGACGCAAGCGGCGCCACGAGTTCGTAGCGTCCGATGACGGTGGGCGGCTCGACGCCGCCCGGAGCGCTGGGGTTGGCCATCGAAACCTACGCGACGAGCCTCAGGAAGAGCGCGGTCCGCCCGATTCGGAGTGGACGCCGCTCTTCCCGAGCGTACCCGTTTCTCGCGGTCTTTTCAGGCTCTGGTTTTTTTAGGGCATGCCGGTGAGGCCGCCGAGGAACCCGGGACAGGCCGTGTTGGCGTCGGTGCACGATTGAGGCAGCGTCGGAATGCCGCTCGTCCCGCCGGAAGCGCCGCCGGAGCCGGTCGCCTTCAAGGACGCCACCGTGAGGCTCGAACACGCCGGAATGGCGTTGACGGCGGCCTGTACGGTCGAGACGGACTCGTTCACACAGGTCTCGATTTGAGTGACCGTCGCGGTGCACGTGCCGCTCGGCTTCATGCACGGGTTGCTTCCGCTCCCGGCGTCGCCCGCCTTCGTGTTCTTGCACGTGTTGTACGTGTCGGTGCACGCTTGCTGCACGCTCATGTCCGTCGCGCTCGCGCCGATGACGGCCACCGCTTCGGCCGCGGAATTGCCGGCAAACCTGCACAACAGCTCCTGCGCCGGCGCTTTGGTGGCGACGTATTGAGCCGCCGACTCACAGAATTGCGTGAACTGGTCGGGGGTCAACGAACCCGCCGACGTCGAACCCGGGAGCCCGCTCGAATACGCGCCGTTGTCCGAGTTACCTCCACCACCGCTGCTGCTGCCGCAGCCGTAGGCAACGGCCAGGGCCGTCGATGTCACTGCCAGAACTAACACTCGCGATGCTCGGATCATTCGCCTCTCCCTAAGTTGGTCCGCGTGACGCGGACCCTGCCTTTTGTCATCGAACCGCCAACGACTACAAGCCTCAAAAATATGACTACCGTGTAGGGCGCCCGGCTCCGGCAGGAGCCGAGTGCGACCACGCGCATCGCGTCACGGTCATTCTTGCGCGAGATTCGAATCTCGTGAGTTCCTCGAAACCGTTGGTTACCGATGATGGCAGGGTTCCCCGTCGCGTCACGGGAGAACGGGAGAATGCGCGAGCGAGATTGCCGCCGCGACCATTTGGCCGTAAATTTTGGGGTTCCCGAAGCGATGGCGACCGAAGTCGACGACGAAGACCGGCCCTCCGAATCTGGGCTGCTCAGGCTCCCTTCGGTGGAGCCGCGACCGATCGAGCGCATGCGTTCGACGAGGCCGGCAAGGTTGTCTCCTTACGGAGCCGGCGACGTCATCGCCGACAAGTACCGGCTCGGTAAAAAGCTGGGCGAAGGCGGCATGGGCGAGGTGTGGCTCGCTCACAACGAGACCTTGGACATCGACGTCGCAATCAAACTGATCCGCGGCGAGCTCGCCTCCGACGAAATGACGGACCGGCTGCTTCACGAGGCCCGAGCTGCGGCGCGACTCGGTCATCCCGCCATCGTGCGCATCAACGACTTCGGAAAAACCGCGCGCGGCGATCCGTTCATCGTGATGGAGCTCCTCGACGGCGAAGATCTCGCGAGCGCGCTCTCGCGACGCGGACGCCTGAGTGCCATCAAAGCCGTCCGTACTCTCTTGCCCATCGCGCACGCCCTCACCGTCGCGCACACGAAGGGCATCGTCCATCGCGACCTGAAACCCGAGAACGTCTTCCTCGCGAAGACCGAGGACGGCCAGATCCAGCCGAAATTGGTCGACTTCGGCGTGGCGAAGCTCGAAAAGCCGCAGTCGATTCGTCTGACCAAGAGCGGCGCCTTGCTCGGCAGTCCGCTGTACATGTCGCCCGAGCAGGCTCGCGGCGACGACGTCGATCATCGCGCCGACATCTGGGCGCTCGCGGTCGTTCTCTACGAGACCATCGCCGGGCGCTCGCCCTTCGAGGGAAAGAACTACAACGCGGTGCTCTACTCGATCATCGCGAACCCACCGACGCCGATCACGACGCTGAACGCGGGCGACGAAGACCTCTGGGCGATCCTCGAACGCGGGATGCAAAAAGATCCCGATCGCCGCTGGTACTCGATGCGCGACTTCGGCGAAGGCCTCGCGCGGTGGCTCGAGGAGCGCGACGTCCGCGAAGACATCACGGGCAGCTCGCTTCAAACGACGTGGCTCGAATGGAAGAAGGGCGGAGACGCTCTTTCGGCAGGGCCGTCCGCCGCGCCGGCTCCGCGCGGCGCCGTCGAGCTCCCGCCGGTGCCGGTCTTCGAAGGAGGCTCTCGAGCCCGGGTCATCACCGTAAGAAGGCAGCGCCCCCTGAGCCCTCCGGTGCTCGTCGCGGGCGGGGCCGTGATCGGTGTTCTCGGGCTCGTGGCGATGCTCGCGCTGAGCGGCACGAAACCCGCGCCCTTTCCGGTGGTCGTGACGCCGCCTCCGCACGTCGTGGTTTCGCCGCCGGTGCCCGCTCCGCCGGTGTTTCACACGCCGGAGACCGCGACCGCGACTCCGACCGCCGACCCGGTCGACTCCGCTTCCGGGACCCCTTCGAAGAACGGCGTCGTGACCGCGCAGCCCCATCA
>CAZDNG010000030.1:83947-96213 GCA_964506835.1 uncultured Polyangiaceae bacterium | reverse complement strand
TGGCCGCAGCGTAGTCGTCGAGTAGCGCCATCGTCAGATCGAAGCCGCGGATCCCGGCGTCCATGAGCGATACCCCGTCGGGCAAATTCCGCTTCGCGAGGCGCTCCACGACGGCCACGCCGAAGCCGTCGTCGCCGAGGAACACGTTGCCGATGCCGGCGACGAGCACGCGCGTCAAGGCGCCCTCTCAAATTCATCGCGCGCGATGAAGAAACGATGGCCGGGCCGCTCGCCGCGAGTAGGAGGTCGAACGCCGGATGAGAAGTTTCGTACGAACCCGCCGAGGCCGTGGCGACCCGCGAGGTCGTTCAGGAAGGGTTGAAAACCGACTCCCTGCACGAGCCCATCGACATCAATCGCACACCGAGCGGATCGCATCTCCCCTGAGAGCCTTCCGTTGACGACTCTTGGAGGATAGCGCCTCGCGGAGCGCAGTCGCGACTCAATTCTTGAGTCGATGACCTGTCGAGATCCGACTGCGCCCAGCGTGTCGTCACCGGGCCTCACGTCGGACGTGACGCTTTTCGTGCGATCCTCTCCGAAGTGGAAATCACATCGAGCCGCTTCGGCAGTACATCGAACTCGTGATTCTCACCGCGCGCGTTCGCCTGAGCCCAGCGCCCCGGCGACGACGGACCGCGCTATCACGCAATCGTGAAAATCCGCGGGCTTTCTAAACGAGTGGCGCGTCGTGATACGCTCGCCGATCGTCGTGAAACGCTTTCTACGTCAATGCGTCGTGCTCGGGGGTGTTTCGGTTCTGGTGGTCGCGAGTGCGTGCTCGTCGTCCACATCGGGCGGCTCGCCGTCCGACGCCGGAGCCGGAGGCCGAACCGTGGACGGCGGAGCCGGGGGCGCGTCGAGCGGCGGTTCGTCGACGCCGTCGGGCGGCGCCGCCGCCGGCGGCACTGCGTCGGGCGGCGCGTCGGAGATCGACGCTTCGCGAGACGCCGGAACGGCGAGCGCCGCCGCCGGTCCGGACGCGCACTCGACCGACGCCTCGGACGCGGCCGCTCGCGGGCGCTACCTCTGGCAGCTGTCTTACGACCAATCCTTCGCCGCACACGTCGCGATCGACTCGAAGGGCGCGGCGATCGTGAGCGGCACGTTCTTCGACACGAAAGACATTTCGCTCGGCGCTTTCACCTTGAAGAGTCACGGCTCCGCCGACGTCATGTTGAGCCGGGTCCTTCCGAACGGCGCGGTCGATTGGGCGCGAGGCTACGGCGGCACCGCCGAGGACTATCCGGTGACGTTCGCGCTCGACGGCGCGGATCGCATTTCCCTTACCGGGCTCTACAACGGCACCGGGAACATCGGCGGACCCGATTTTCCCGCGTTCGCCGGAAATCCGGGGCGCTACGACGTGTACGTCGCGGGGCTCGGCGCGAACGGCGACTACCGCTGGGCGCAGACGATCAACAGCAATGCCGAAGCATTCGGCGCGAGCGTCGCGATCGACCGCGCGGGCAATTCCATGGTCGTCGGCAGCTTCCTCGGCACCACGAAGTTTGCGGGCACGCCGGAGCAGAGCGCCGGGGGCTGGGACGTGTTCCTGGCTCGGTACGACGAGCCCGACGGCACGCTCGCGGCGGCGAGGACGTTCGGTGACACGGGCGACGACAAGGCCGTCGTCGCGCTCTTGACCGGAACGGACATCATCGTCGTCGGAACGTTCGAGGGCACGGTCAGTTTTCCGACAATCCCGCTGGTCACTCAATTGACCAGCGCGGGCGGCACCGACGTGTTCATCGCGCGCGTCTCACCCTCGGGCGATATGTCCAGCGTCGTGACCTTCGGTGGCACGGGCGACGAGGTGATCGCGCAGGCGCATCTCGACGGAGCCGGCAACGTCGTGCTCGCCGGATCGTTCGATAGTCCGACCCTGTCCGTGCTCGGCGGCAAAGCGCTGTCGTCGGCCGGCGGAGACGATTTCTTCGTCGCCAAGCTCTCTCCGAACCTCGCGCACATTTGGTCGGAACGGTTCGGCGGCGACGCGGATGATCTCGTGCGCGATCTTGCCGTCACGTCCAGCGGGGCGCTCGCGATCACCGGCGAGTTCCGGAATCGGCTCACGATAGGAGATCGGACCTTCGACGCGTCGCGCGCGGCCGACGCCGGCGCGGTCAGTGCGATCGACCTCTTCGTCGCGGAGCTCGACGCGGACGGCAATCCGACGTGGTCCTTCGCGACGGGTGGCCCAGCGCCAGACCGCGGACTCGGCGTCGCGCTGGACGCTTCGGGAGCGCTCTATCTGACCGCCACATTTCAGAGTGCGGTCGACTTCGGGGGCGGCGCGACACTCACGCCGGCCCCTGGGCAATGGGACAGCGCCCTCGTGAAATACTCGGCGCGCTGAGATCCGACGCTTTTCGGCATCCCGCCGGCGGCACACATCGGCCCCGTCGAGCGGCTCCCAGGGCGCCAGGTTATGATTGATGTTCGATCTCCGGCGCGGGCGGTCGTTCCGCATGCACCCCGTTCAGAGCGAACCCCCGACGACGCAAGGTCGATTCCGTGTCGAGAAAGAGCTCGCGCACGGCGGCATGGCGACCGTGTTTTCCGCGGTCGATGAATCGACGGGGCGTCGCGTCGCGCTGAAGCGCCTGACGAAGAGCGACTCGCGTCGCGTCGCGACGCTCTTCGAGCGCGAATTCTACGTGCTCTCGTCGCTCGAGCATCCTCGCATCATCGAGGTCTACGACTACGGAGTCGACGCGGACGGGCCCTACTACACGATGGAGCTCCTCGAGGGATCGGATCTCCGTGAGCTGTCACCGCTCGCTCCGGCGCTCGCCTGCCGGTATTTGCGGGATGTCGCCTCGTCGCTCGCACTCCTTCACGCGCGGCGACTGCTCCATCGAGACGTGTCGCCGCGGAACGTCCGCACGTTGCCCGACGGGGGTTGCAAGCTCATCGACTTCGGTGCTCTCGCGTCGTTCGGCGTGTCCGAAGACCTCGTCGGCACGCCGCCCGCAATTCCGCCGGAGGCGCTGTACGGCGAGAGCATGGATCAGCGTGCGGATCTGTTCTCGCTCGGCGCGCTCGCCTACTACGTGCTCACGGGTCGTCACGCTTACCCGGTGCGAAAGGTGAACCAGCTCGCGGCCGCCTGGCGCGTGAGCCCGGCGCCACCGTCGCACTACGCGCCCGAAGTATCTCCGGAGCTCGACCAGCTGGTGCTCTCGTTGCTCAGCATGGATCCGCTGGCACGACCGTCGAGCGCCGCGGAGGTGATCGATCGACTCAACATCGTCGGCGGCCTCGAGCCGGCACACGAGGAGCAAGCCGCGGGGTCCTATTTCGTCGGCGCCGCGCTGGTCGACCGAAAGAACGAGCTCGAGCGCGTCGAACGACGGCTCGACCGTGTGCGCGCTGGGCGAGGCGGCGCGATCTTCGTCGATGGCGCGCCCGGCGTCGGGAAGACCCGTTTCATCGGCGAGCTCGCGCTCCGCGCGGAGCTCCTCGGGATGACCGTGCTCCGGGCGGACGCGTCTCAGCACTCGGGGGCCTTTTCCACGGCGCGAACCCTCGTGCAGCACCTCTTCCGTCTCCTGCCGAACGCCGCGGAAAAAGTCTTCGCTTCGGAGCCGAGCGCGCTCGTCACGATCTGGCCGGACCTGTTCTCGGAGCTCGACCTGAACGCGGGCAAGGCGACGGAGCAGCCGCGCGCAGCGAGTCAGTCGCGGTCGTTGGAAGCGCTTCCCGATGTCCTCGAGCGGGCGATTCGCGAGGTCGCCCGGAAGCGTGCGTTGGTCATCGTGGTCGACGACGTCGAATGCGCCGATCCGGAGAGCGCGGCTCTCCTCTTGATGCTGTCGCGGACGGCGCGGAACGAGTCGTTGCTCGTCGTCACGACCGCGCTCGTCCGAGCGAGGAGCGACTATCCACCTGCCGTTCGAGCGCTGCGCGAAAGCGGCACGGCCATCCGTCTGCGAGAGCTTTCGGAACACGGCGTCGCCGAGCTCGTGCAAACGGCGTTCGGCGAAGTGCCTCACGTACTCCGCACGGCGAGCCGACTCTACGCGGCCACCAACGGCAATCCCGCGCACTGTATGCAGCTCCTCGAGCTATGGGTCGCCACCGGCGTCGTTTGCTACGTGGCGGGGTCGTGGACCCTCCCGCTCGACATCCCGCCGAACGCGCTGCCCCCCGTCGCGCTCGTGATGGAAGATCGACTTCTCCATTGTTCGGAGAATGCGCACCGGGTCGCCGCGACGCTTTCGGTTCTCGACCGCTCCGCGCCGCTCGACGCTTGCGTGGCGCTCGAAGCACCTCGCCTGTCCAGCAGGGACGTGATCGCTGCACTCGAGGAGCTCGCTCTCGCCGACGTCCTCTTGCATGGTCCCGAGGGGTATCGATTCGCCAACGCGGCGCTCCGCACGTCGGTGCTGGCAGGTCTCTCGGACGATTCGCGGAGGACGGTCCACGTCCGTGTCGCCGAGAGCCTGCTCGAGGGGGCCGAGCGCGCCCCGACGGAAGGAATGGCGGCGGGACTCCACCTCATCCGAGCTGGTCAAGAGATGCGCGGCGCGGACCTGATCGCGCGTTTGGCGCGCAAGATCCTCGTCGAGAAAAACGACGTGCCGCGTCTCCTCGCGAAAAGCAGCGACGCGCTCGAAGCCGCTCTCGGCGTTTATCGTCGCGGCGCGAGATCGAACCTGTCGCTCGTCGATCTGCTCGTGCCGCTCGTCCAGGCGAGCTACGAAATCTCACCGACGTTCGCATTTCGATACGGCGACGAAGCCATTTTCTGCCTCGAACGCGCGCTCGGGTTGTCGAGCTCTCGCGACGGTGGGCGCGAGTACGATCAGGCGAGCCTGTTCGCCGTGCTCGGCAAAGCTCCCGTCCTCGATGAGGGAGAGACGCGGACCGAAGACACGCCGAACGTCGTCGTTCTGGTCGGCTGGCTCGTTCGAAGCGTGATGACGCTCGTCGCCGTGTCGTCGGCCGTGGTCGATCGGGCTCACGTGGAGCGGTTCGCCGAGGCGCTGCGCCCGTTCACCGTTCTCGGACCGAATCATCCGGCGTCCGCGGCGTACGAGTATTGCCGGCTGGTCGCGGGAATGACCGAAGATCGCTACGGCGTTTCGCACGCGGGGTGGTCGAGCATGCTCGAGCGGATCTTCGACGCGGGTTTTCCGCCGGAGACCCAGCGCGCCCTTCGCGTCGGTGCCCTCTACTCGCTCGCGGTGCTCGAGACTCAGCGAGACGACGACGGCGCGGTCGCGCGTCTTCACGAGATCGAACGCGCCGGGCCGAGAAACAGCGCCGCGATCGCGAACCAGCTCCGATTTCTCTATCACGGCTTTCGCGGCGAGATCGAGCTCGCCGAACGTTACCGCGACCGCGTGGAAGCGCACGCCGCTCAGCATGGTTCGGCGTGGCACGTCGAGATCTGGTCGACGTGCACGATGTCGGCGGTGTACGGCAACGCTCAAGACGCCGCGGGCAACAAACGCGTCGTCGATCATCTCGAACGGCTCAAAAATACCTGGCCTTCGCTCGAGGTGTTTTGGGAGCGCGCCGTCGCGACGCAGTATTTGCTCACCGGGGCTCCCGCGCGCGCCATCGAGGGCTACGAGAAGTCTCTCGCGAAATGCCCGTCGCGCGCCATCGTGGGCTGGAGCGCGGTGCGCGGTGGGCTCGCGCGGGCGTACAACGAGGTCGGCGATCATCAGACGGCCAAGCGCGTTTGTGAGGAGACTTGGTTGCAGAACGGCGATGACTACCAGTACGTTGCCATGACGCTCGGAGCGCGAACCGAGTATTGCCGGGCACTCGCTGGCCTCGGCGACTTCGAGGGTGCCCGTGGCGCACTCGTCCGTTTGTTCGATGTCCACGGTCCCAACAAGAGCCCGTCGACGCTCGGAGTGCTCCATCGAACCGGCGCCGAGATCGCGAAGGCCGAAGGCGACAGCGCGGCGTTCGAACGGCACCTCGCCGCGATGCGACAGTGGTACTTTCCCACCAAGAACCCGGCGCTGATCGCGCAGTACGACCGCCTGCGGCGCTCCGTGTCGGGCGAGGCGACGTGGAAGGCGGCGCGGTCGAGCGCGTCGATGTTCTCGACGTTGGCGAGCACGTTCGCGCTTTCGGTCCTCGCGAGCTGCGACGGCGGCGAGGCGCGCAAGCAACGCGCGCTCGAGCTCGTGGCCGCGCAGGCCGGAGCGAAGGAAGCGTGGCTCTTCGTCGCGGGAGAACGCCAAGAACCCATCGTTGTCGGTCGATTGGGCGTCTCCGAACCGTCCGTGGCCCTCCTGTCTCTCGTCGGTTCTTCGTTCGAGGAGATCGCGGAAGACGCGAGCGAGACCGTGCTCGTCTCGACCCACTCGGAGGGAGTACGCGCTTCGGCGACCGCCGTTCCCGTGGACGAGTATCGGCTGTTCCCCCTGACCGTGAACCAAGGGGCGAGGCGCTGGCTGGTCGGGACGATCGCCGTCGCGAGGCACGACGCACTCAACCCCGTGAGCTACGAGTTTTTGCAAGACATGGCGACCCAGCTCTTCCAAGCTGGCGACGTCGGTGCCGTCAGAGCCGTAGGATGACGGATTCGACGAGAAAGTCGGAGCCAGAGAAGAAGTGTCGCCGACGACGCCCAGATTCCGCGTCGCGCTCATCGCCGCGTGCGTCGCGTCCGTCTCGTGGGTCGCGGTAGCCTGCAAACCCGACTCGGATTGCTTCAGTCCCCTTCGCTGGAACGCCAAAGCGGAGTGTCTCGGGCTTCAAGACGACGCGGTGACGATCTGCTTGTCGAAGGCGGACTCGAATGCGACGGACGTCACGTTCTTTTGCGGTTTCTCGCCCGCGCGTGTGCCCTACGTGTTCGCGGGAACGAAGGGCTCGACGCCCGAGAGCGGCGAATTCGCCATCGTCGACGCCACCGGTCGCCGCTTCGGCGCGCCGCTCACGAGCTCGGAGCTCGCGACGTGTCGGGAGGCCCTCGAGCTCTGGGCCGGCGGCCTCACTCCGTGCACCGAGCTCACCGATGCGGGCGCGGCGAACGCAGCCACGCCGGATTCGTCAATGACGACGCCCTAGCTTCCGCTCTGCCACTTCCAGCCTGCGCAGGTTGCGCCGGCGAGCGTGGCTCGGAGCTTTGCCGCGAACTCGTTCAGCGTGTCGCTCGACGGGGACTCGTCGCTCAATACGACGCTCGCGACGACCTCGTGCACGGACGGCGAATAGACGCCGATCGAAACCTCGTACTTCGTCTCCGCGGACGGCGGAGGTTCGACGCTCTCCGGTGCTCCGCGCCCGCGCCTTCCACGGCCAGAACCACGTTGCGATTGCCCCGAGTAGTCCGGTGCGACGGCAGCGGTCGACTCGGCCTTTTTTTGCTTGGGATGGCCGAACACTTCGACGATGAGGATCGAATTGCCGCGTGCGCTCGCGCCGAGTCGGTCGAAGAGCTCGTCGGTGATGCCGTCGTTCCGGGTGCTCTGGTCGACGTCCGAGAACAGCGCGGAAGCGTCTTTCTCCATCGCGTCACCGAACCCTGGATCGCACCGCGTGCCGTGCAGCGCCGCGGAGATCATCGGCGACCAGTCGTCCCACGCCGCCTGATTCATGCGCCCGTTGTCGAACACCCCGAGGATGGAGACCCGAAGATCGCGCGCGACGTAGCCCGGCGCCGTGTTCACCGTGAGCTCGGTGTCGGAACACGCGCCCGCAGCAGTCCCCAGGACGAATACGACGCTCGGAAGCCATGCACGCCAACGCCGAACACCCCGGCGGCCGCGCCCGTTTCGCGCTCCGGCTTCTGACACAAGCTGTGCCATTTCGTCGGTTTTTCTCGGAAAATTCAGGATTTTCATGCGGGGCACAGGAAATGCTTCATCCTCGTCGTTGCGCTCATTCGCGGAGGGTTTCATGCGGTCACTTCGTTCGCTTCGTTCACTGGCATCCGGTCGGTCCTGGGTCGCTTATTTTTTGGGGGTCGCCTGGGGCGGCGCGGTCGTCGCGTGTAGCGGCGCGAGCGCGCCAAGCTCGGACGGCCTTGGGCTCGTTCAATCGAAGCTCGCTCGCGACACGGCGCCCGTCGTGGACCCCGCCGATGAATCGGAGCTCGTCAAAGACAACACCACGTTCGCGTTCGACCTTTACCAGAAGGTCGCGTCCGGTGACGAAACGTCGAACCTCGTCTATTCGCCTTACAGCATTTCCATCGCGCTCGCGATGACGTACGCGGGCGCCGGAGCGCCCACCGACGCGGAAATGGCGACCGCGCTCGACTTCACGCTTCCAGCGCCGAAGCTGCACCCGGCGTTCGACGCGCTCGACCTCGCGCTCGCGTCGCGTTCGAAGGCTCAGGCATCGTCGAACGGCACGCCCTTTCAGCTCTCGGTCGTGGATTCGCTCTGGGGTGAGAAAACCCTCACGTTCGCGGAGCCCTTTCTCGATACCCTCGCCGTGGACTACGGCGCCGGCATGCACGTCGTGGACTTCATCAACGCGGCGGACGCCGCGCGCGGCGCGATCAATTCCTGGGTCGCGAACGAAACCCAGAACCGCATTTCCAATCTGCTGCCGGAGGGCAGTCTGGGTGGATTGACGCGACTGGTGCTGGTGAATGCCATCTACTTCAACGCAACCTGGCAAACCGAGTTCGACGCCAACGACACGACGCCCGCCCCGTTTCACCTCGCGGACGGATCGACCAGTACGATCGACATGATGAATCAGACCGCCGGCATGAACTTCACGAAGGGGTCGAACTACAGCGCCGTCGAGCTGACGTATGCCGGGGCGCAGACCTCCATGGTGTTCATCTTGCCCGACGACGGCGCGCTCGCCGCCGTCGAACAAGGGCTCACGGGCGATTTCGTCGGTTCGGTGTTCGAAGCACTCGCACCGTCGACGGTGACCCTCGGCGTGCCGAAGTTCACCGTTCAAGGCGCGACAATCAGCCTCAAGCAGGAGTTGTCCGCGCTCGGAATGGCCGACGCTTTCACCTCCGCGGCGAATTTCTCCGGCATCACCACTGCCGATCAGCTCTCCATCGACGACGTGTTGCATCAGGCTTTCGTCAAGGTCGACGAGAAGGGGACGGAAGCCGCGGCCGCTACTGCGGTGACCGTTCGCGACGCGGCGGCCATCCTTGCGAATCAGACCGTCGTGCTCGATCATCCGTTTTTCTACCTGATCCGCGACATTCCCACGAACACCGTCCTGTTCGTCGGTCGTGAGATGAATCCGACGTAGCTCGCATGCGTCGGCCTACGGCATTTCTTCGGTGCGGCCTCCTCGTCATCACCGTCGCGGCGTGCGGCGGCGTGACGACGACACCGGGCGCGACGTCGAACGGCGGCGCACCGCAAGGCGAAGGGGGCCAAGCCGTCTCCAGTGGCGGAGCGGGAGCCAATTCGTTCGGGGAAGGGACGGCAGCGACGTTCGGCGGGGGAACCGGCGGGGCGAGCACCGGCGGGGGCCCCGCGCTCGCGCGAAACCCGGCGTGCCCCGTCGAAATTCCGGAGAGCGGTTCGGCTTGTTCCGCGTCGGACCAAGCCGCGTCGTGTGAATACCGGACCCCGGGCAAGCCCGCGTGGTGCATCACGTCCGTCGGATGCGACCCGCTCGGCGATGGGTCGGTACCGAACCCAAGCTACGGATGGCAAGTGGCGAGCTGTCTCGCCAATGCGCCCGATTGTCCGTCGAGCTACGCGGCGGCCAGCGGCGCGACGTGCACGACGCAGGGAAACGCGTGCGGGTACGACGAAGGCTCGTGCAACTGCGGCCAATGCTGGAGAGGCGCGCCGGGCGCGCCGGATTCGAGCACGGCGCTCCAATGGAATTGCGCCACCTGGGCAGGCAATTGTCAGTCGCCGCGCCCGCTCTTTGGCGATGCCTGCGACCCGTCGCTCGAGGGCACGAGTTGCAACGAGTGCAGCGCGTCGGGGCCGGCGATGCAGTGCAAAGACGGCTATTGGGAAGCCGCGCTTCCGGCGCCGTGCCCTCCGTTCACGGTGAGCTGCACGACGCCGTACTACGACTGATTCGCGAGCTTCGGGCGACTCCGCCGTCGAGCGTCGCTTCGCGCTGCCCTGGCATGCGAGCTGCACTAGCGACTCGCAGTGTCCGTCACGTCGCCGCTTCCCGATCGCGAATCGCCCTCGAATATGGCTTCGAGAGATGCCGGCGCGAGCGCGACTGTCGCGCCGGTTCTCACACTGTCGTCGTCGGGCGACACCGCGACCGCGACATCGAAGCGAACGTCGCGTTCGCGCCGCGTCATTTCGTTGCTCCTCCTCGCCGGTGGCGTCGCGGTCGTCGCGCGCCTCGTCATCGAACGGGGCGCGGGCGTCATCTGGAACGACTGCCGGCACGCGGGACCCGGCGTCGCGCTCGTTTTCTTGGCGCCCGCCATCGGGCAACTCTTGCACGCGACCGGGTGGCGGCTCTTGCTCCCTCGCGTCGCGCGTCCGAGCATGCTTCGCGCGTACCGCATCTTCCTATCGGCGCAGGCGGGGAACGAGCTCGGCATCGGGATCCTCGGAGAGCCGCTGAAAGTGACGGAGTTATCGCTCGAACATCGCGACGCGGCGATCGCTGCCGTCGTGCTCGACAACGCGACGGCGTTCGCGTCGCTCATCGCGTTCTTCGCTTCGGGCGTCGTCCTTGCCGGCCTTTCGCCGATGAACGCAACGGTCGCGCGCACGGTCGTCCTCGGGGCGCTCGTCGGCGTGGGTGTCGTCGTTGTTTTTTGGGGGGCCGTCCGCGGGTCGTCGCGCGTCGTCGCCGTGACGCGCCACATCGCAATCGGGTCCGCCGTCGCGGTCCTTCGTCGCGTTGCAACGTTGCCGGCCGTCGTTCGCATTCGCCGTGCGGCGCGCTCGTGTCAGGGCGCGATCGTCACGCGCCCGCTCGACGTCGGGGGCGCGTTTCTCTTGCACTATCTGGGCAAGCTCTGGATCATCGCCGAGTTCTCGCTCTTGCTCGGTTTGTTCAGCGCGGGTTCCCTGAAGACGGCGGCGTTGTTCGGCGTCGCTTCCGCCGCGGGCTCGGCGATCGGCGCTCCGGTGCCGGGACAGGTCGGCGTCGTCGAAGCGGCGATCTTGCGCGCTGCCTTGCTCGCGGGCATCGGCGCTTCGAGCGCGCTCAGCGTCGCGCTCGTCCGGCGCGTTCGCGGCTGTTTCTGGATCGTTCTCGGTGCTCTCTTCTTCCCCCATCATCGGAGCTGACATGCATCACCTGCCCCTCGTCCGAACCCCGAAAATCCCCCCTCCGGTAGCGGCGTCCGAGCCCCTCGCTGACGCCGTCGCCGACCCGGGCGACGCGGCGCGCCCGGCGACGCGCTTCGGAACGAAGGACTACGTCGCCTATGCCGGCAAGCTCGCAGCCGGCATCGTCGCGAGCCGCGTCGCGAAGCGGCATCGACCGCTCATGGTGAACATCGAACCGACGCACCGATGCAACCTCGACTGCACCTATTGCGACAAGGTCGACCCGCGTTCCCCACAGATGGAGACCGGCGCCGCGCTCCGCATGATCGACGAGCTCGCGGAGCTCGGCACTTTGTCGGTGTGCTTCGACGGCGGCGAGCCGCTCGTGCACAAGGGGATCGAATCGTTCGTCGAGCGCGCCAAATCGCACGGCATGCGCGTCTCGATGAGCACGAACGGCCTGCTCATCCGGAGAAAACGCCGGGTCTTGAGCTCCATCGACCTCGTCAAGATCAGCATCGACGGGCCGCCGCACGTCCACGACGGCGGACGTGGAGCGGGCTCGTTCGCGGGCGCCATGGACGGCGCGCGCCTCGCGATCGACGCGGGGTGCAAAGTGGCGCTCCGCATGACGCTCGCGGAGCACAACGCGCCCTACTACGACGACGTCATCCGGTTCGCGAAAGAGCTCGGCGTGGTCGCGCTGTTCCAGCCTGCGATCGGCAACATCATGAGCGGCAAAGACGCGCCCGCAGAGCACTCACCCGGCGTCGTCGCGTATCGGAATTCGATCGACGCCCTCATGCGTCTGAAAGCCGCGGGCGAACCCATCGGCAACGAGATGCTCGCACTCGAGCATCTTCGCAACTGGCCCGAGCCGAAACCGGTGCCGTTCTGCAGCGGCGGCCGCATCGAAGTGGCGATCGGACCCGACGGCGGCATGTTCCCGTGCGGTCGCACCGGGCGCGGACAACCGGCGCCGAACGTCTTCGAGCTCGGCGTGGCGAAAGCGTTCGAACACGTGATGCGTCCCACCGATTGTGCCCATTGCTGGTGCACGCTCACCGTGAGCGCCTGTTATCTCTACCGCGGCGACATTCGCCT
>CAZDNG010000030.1:0-83847 GCA_964506835.1 uncultured Polyangiaceae bacterium | reverse complement strand
TCGCCGCCGATGAGCCACGAGCCGATCACCGGACGCATCCCGTCGTGAACGCCGAGCTCGGTGTACGCCTGATAGACGAAGCCTTCGTCGACGTAGGGTCCCGATGTTTCTGCGGTGACGTCGGGCGTCGCGATCGTCACGTTGTTCCCTTCGCGTCCGTGGAGCGGTTTTCGTACCCAGCCGCCGGCGATCGGCTCACGCGACGCCCGGAGCAGGTTCGGGTGGTCCGGAAATAGCTCCCACAGGATCGGCAAGATCCCTTTCGTCGAGAGGAGCATCTTCCACGCCGGTTCGATCCAGCGAAGTTCGGGCGTGCGACCGATGAGCGGCGCGAACTCGTCCTGAACAATGCCTTCCCACGGGTACAGCTTGAAGAGATTCCGAATCGGTCGATCGCCGAGGTCGACGAATCGCCCGCGCCGTCGATCCCACCCGATGTCCCCCATGTAGATCCCGATCGTCGTCAGCCCGGCTTGTGTCGCGGTGTCGCGGAGGTAGCCGACGGTCATTTTGTCTTCCACGTCGTCGATGCATCCGAAGTGGGCGACGTTTCCGTCGAGATGCGGGGCGAGGGCACGCCACGTCGCCACCAGCTTTTCGTGGATCGAATTGAATTGGTCCTTCTCGGGGAAGCACTCGGAGAGCCACGTCCATTGGACGACCGCGCCTTCGAGCAAGCTGGTCGGCGTGTCGGCGTTGTACTCGAGGAGCTTCGGGACGCCGTCGGGTCCGAACGCCAGATCCATACGCCCGTAGAGCGACGGCGGGTCCTCGTCCCAGCTCCGCTCGATCCACGGAACGGCGAGTTCCGGAACCCCGAGCTCGGCGAATCGACGATCTTCGATCACCGTCGCGACTGCCTCGAGGCACATCTCGTGAAGCTCGGCCGTTGCCGCCTCGATCACGTCGATCTCGCTCGCGTCGAAGGCGTAGTGGACGCCCTCCGCCCAGTACGAAAATGGCGTCGAGGCGTGCGCGCCGCTCGAGTGAAAGAGGAGCCCTTGTTCTTCGACGCGTCGCTGCCAATCGGGACGCGCCGTCGATGAGCAGCGCTTCATCCGCCCCGTCCTCCGAAGTAATTTCCGAACCCGCCTCGGTGTGCGTGGATGTAAGGGCCCGGCATGCCGCTCACTTGACCGACCGACACCGTCCATCGACTCGCTCGATTGCACTCATCGTCGCTCTCGTCCCAGAGGCAATCGTCCACGTCGCGAACGGGCGCTCCGCCGTCTGCGCTGACGCCATTTTCCGGTGCGTTTGCCGCGTCTTCGGGCTCTTCGACGCACGCCGTCTGAAGGTGCGCCATCGCCACGGAAGCGAGCAACGGAAGCAACGTCAACCGAACCGACGTGGAGCGGCGCATGCGCGATCCTTTCTTCTCGTCGCGTCCCTCCGCGAACCCTCGCGTGTGTCGTCCTATTCCTTCATCGAGGCGGGAGCGACAATGTCTCGGGCGCGTCGCCTTGTTCGACGCGGTTCCGACTTTCGCCGCGCACGAAAGCCGCCAGGTTCGCGATGACTTCGGTGATGAGACGATCGCGCGCTTCGACGGTTGCCCACCCGAGGTGCGGCGTCACGACGAGACGCGTCGACCACGGCCGGTTCGCGTCGAGCAACGGGTGACCCGCCGCGGGCGGCTCGCGCTCGAGCACGTCGAGGCCGACGCCGCCGAGCCGTCCTTCTTCGAGCGCCCCGAGCAGCGCCGCTTCGTCGACGAGCGCGCCGCGCCCGGTGTTGATCAACACCGCGCCCCGCTTCATTCGCGCGAGCGAGTCGCGGTTCACGAGGTGCCGCGTCGCGGGCGTGAGCGGACAGTGAAGCGTCACGACGTCGGCCTGGGCGAGCGCGTCGGGAAGCGGAACGCGCCCCGGCGTCGTCGAACCGGGCACCGCCGCGGCAACGACGCGCATGCCGAAGGCGCGTCCGATCTCGGCGACCGCGCCGCCGATCGCGCCCATCCCGACGATCGTCAGCGTTTTTCCTGCGAGCTCCACGAGGGGACGCAAGCAAAACATGAAGTCGGGCGACGTCGTCCAGCGTCCGTCCTTGACGGCGCGGTCGTGGCCCGCGACGTCGTGCGTCCATTGAAGCACCAGCGCGAAGACGAGCTGCGCGACGGAGTGCGTCGAGTAGCCCGGGACGTTCGTGACGGCGATGCCGCGCTCGCGACACGTCGACAAGCTGACGGCGTTGGTGCCCGTCGCGACCACCCCGACGTAACGAAGGTTCGGCAATCGTTCGAGCACGCCGGGATCGAGCAGCACCTTGTTCGTGAGGAGCGCGTCGGCATTCACGGCGCGCGCGACGAGCTCGCCCGGCGAAGTGCGCGCGTGCACGACGACGTTACCGAATGCGCGCAGCGGGTCCCAAGCGGCGCCATTGCCTTGATCGGCCGGGAACGAATCCAAGACGACGATGTTCATCGCCGCGGATCATAGTTCACCTGGGCGGCGGCGCCGTTCGTCGTCGTGACGCTCTCGTGAACGTCGAGGGCGAGGGCGCAGCCGTCGAGGCCGCTCGCGTAGTCGGCGCGCTTCCCGAGGCTGATCCAGCTCGGGTCGGCGTGCTTCCGAAGACGCAGCCAGACTCTTCCTACGCCGAGGTCGACGACCCCGACTCGTACGTCGTGGGGGCGCTCGCCGTCGAGCTCCGACAGACCCCCCGACGCGCCGGGCTCGTCCATCGCGAACAACAGGACATGCGCGGCAGCGGCCTTCTTCGCTTCGTCGAGCGGGGCGTGGTCGAGCTCGTGCTCGAGTCGAACCACGTCCTCTTGCGTGTTCGCCGCGCGCACTTTTGCGCGCCATGAGGGCTGGAGCAGCGGCAACCCGACGACGGCGTCGAACAGTCGGTGTGCGTTCGCCGTGTGCTCGCGAAAATGCGGGCCGCCGGAGAACGCCGCATGCACCTTGGCGAGCATCGCCGATTCCGATCTCGTCGAGGGACGATCCAGGAGACACAAGAGAAAAGGATCTTTCCGCGACGACCCGGACGCCTCTTCGATCCCGGTCGAGCCTCGAAAGTCGGCGAGCGGTCCCCGGACGTAGATCACGGGCGCGGCGAGGACCGTCGCGAGCGCTCCGGGCGCTCGGAGTGATTCGTCCACGTAGTCGCCTTCGTAAGGACCGGCGGCGCGCGTGAGCCAAACTTCCACGCGGTCGACCGCGCTGCGATCCTCGGCCAGGAGCGATGCGCTTTCCTTCTGCACTCGGGCGAGCAACTCCGCGCGCGAACGCTCGAGGTCGGCGCTCTCTCGTCGCTTCAAGAAGACGAGCGATACCGCGGCGACGACGATGCCGACCAACGTCACGAACCGGAACAGCGCAACGAACCGACGCTCGACGGCCATGCCGCCGGGGCGACCTTTGCGAATGCTCGCCTCGATCCGCCGCGCGAGCGCGGGCGACATCTTCGAGTTCGTGAGGAGGGTCGGCATCAATCGCGCTTGCGGGTTCGGTTCTCTCCGGCGAGCGCAAGGTTGTGCTCGATGAGCGCCATCAGCTGCTCGCCCGTCACGCCGAGGCGCGCCGCGGCGTGTCCGGCGAGCGACGTGTGCGCGACGCCCGGAACGAATTGATACGTCGGTTCTTGATCCGCACCGAGCTCGACCTGCAAAAACCGGAGGTCGGCGATTTTGCGCTCGCGTTCGAGGCGCGCGGCGAACGCGAGAAAATGAGTCGTGATGAACGCCTGAGGCCGAAGCCGCGTCAGCATGCCGACGACGAGCTCGAATATTTCTTCGCCTTCCGACGGATTCGTTCCCGAGCACAGCTCGTCGAGGATGACCATGGCGCCGGGCGGGAGCCGTTCGAACAGGGCGCGGATCCGCATGAGCTCCATGCCGAGCCGGCCTTCGGCTTGGTCGGCCTTCGTCTCTTGAATCAACGAAACGACGAGCCCCGTCGCCCACGAGAGCGACGCGGAGCGAGCGGGAACGAAGACGCCGGATTGCGCGAGGAGTTGTGCCAACCCGAGCGCCTGCAAGAGGCGCGTTTTGCCGCCCGAATTCGGACCCGTCACCAGCGTGGTCGCGTCGTGCCGATCGAGCGTGACGTCGCAGGGAATCACCTTCGCGCCGAGCGACAACAGCAACGGATTGAAGAACCCTTCGAGGGCGAGCGGCGCCTCCGCCGGAACGAAGCTCGGCAAACATACCGCGAGTCCGGCGGCATGCGCCGTGTCGCGAAACCCGAGCGCGCCGAGGTAGAACTCGACGTCTCCGAAGAGCTGGATGAACGGCACCACGTCGTCCTTCAACCCTTCGAACACCGCGTCGATGAGCCGCGCCATCACTTCGCGCTCGCCGAATTGAAAGCCGCGAGCGAACAGCTCGACCTTCGTGAGGAGCCGTCGCCACGCCGAGGTGACGAACGGATTTTCGTCGTTCTTCTGCACCGAGACGACGCGAAAGCCGCGGATGCGTCCGTCGGCACCGACGCCGACCTTGAGACTCAACGTCGCGAGGTTTTCGTCGTACCGGAGCAAATCGGCGAGCGACTGAAACGCCTCGCCCGCCCGGACGCGCCGCGCGAACGCGGCGAGTCGCGACAAGCCGGATTGCGCCTCGCCGAAGCCGTCCGCCATGCAGTCGACGATTTCCTTCACGAGCGCGAGCACGTCGAGTTGCCGCCGGTTCGTGTCCCAGCCCGGACCGGTCGCGCCTTCGAGCAAGGTGCGAAACCGGAGGAGCATCACGAAGAGCCGCTCGAGCTCTCGGCGGAGTTCGGGCGAATCGGCGAGCTCGGCGAGCACCGCGCGGCGGTGATCGACGATCGCGGGGTCCTGGGGCGGCCGCGCCAGGAGCCGCACGAGGTGCGAGGTCGAGACGGCCGACTCCTTCGTGCCGACGCGAATTTTGAAGCAGAGGGCGACGAAGTTCTGAAGGAACAGATCCGCGGCGAACGACCCCGGCTGCCACGTCGAAGGCGCAACCTGCGCTCGATCGAGCGTTTCGGCGAAGAGGCCGCCGGAGACGCCGCTCGCGAACGCCAGGGTGACGGCGAGCTTCGTCGCCTCGAAGTCGAACCGCGCCGTCGGTGTGGGGTGCAGGAGGTCCGGCAAGAGCGCCCCCGCATCGGGCGCGACGAACGTCTCGGAAGCCGCTACGGCCATCGTCGGTTAGACAATCGATAAGGCCGGAAGTTCCGCCTTTCAATGCTTCGGATGCGCGATGAAGAACTTCATCACCTCTTCGCCCCAGTTGAACGACGCCGGGTCGTTGCACCCGAACGAGATGAGCTGATCGGGCGGAACCACGGTCCCGCTCGACGGCGTCGGCGTGAGGTCGGTGCTGCCCGGGTAACAATGCCCGTCGAGAGCCACCCCGAAGAACGACGACGTGGTTTGGTACTGGTGCTTGATGTACTCGAACGGGACGCCGTCGGGGTTCAGGTAGCGCGTCCGCGTGAACGTCGCATCGCCGGCGATCTGCGTCCCGGCGCCGAGCCGGAGCGTCGAAAACACGTTCGATTCGAGCCACGCCTCGGAGCATTTCGGATCGACCAGGCCGTCCTTCGTGCCTTGCACGTAGAGCACCGGAATGTCGTGCTCGGGCACGTCCGCGCCCGCCTCGCCCCCGCTGAATCGGCACGCGACTTCGGGCGGAGTGAGCCCGGCGTTCGCCAGATCCGCACATTGATACGCCGCGGCGCCGGGCGCGATCGACGCGAGCAAGTCGGAGTGCTGGCAGAACCAGCGCCACGTCATGTAACCGCCTTCCGAAAATCCGGTCATGTGGATCCGGTTCTGGTCGGCGTGAAACGCGGCGATCACCTGGGTGAGAATGTCCATGACTCGCGTGTCGTCCGCGGGCATGCCCGGCGCGTCCGCGACGAAGAGGCGCTGATTGAGCAGGATGACGTTCTGGAGCGCGTTCGGCTGAATCACGAGGTAGCCGTGCTTCATTCCGAGGGCGCTCAGGTTGGTGTTCTTGTCCTCCATCTGCGAGCTCATCATGCCGCCGTGGACGTCGACGATGACGCCGCAGGCCGTCTTCGTGCATTGCTCGGGCACGGTGACGACGTCGATCGTCGTATCGCAGCTCACCTGGTGAACCCCCGGCGTCAGATCGTCGGCGGTGAGGCACCCCACCGGCGTCGGCGGAGGCACCGGCGCGCCGATGATCGGGCCGTCGTCGCTCGCGTCGCGCTCGCCCCCGTCGTCGCTCGCGTCGCGCCCGCTTCCGCCGGTCGACGAAGCGTCCAGGCCGATGGACGCATCGCGTCCCGGGTTCGCGCCCGACCCACTCGAGCCGCCTACGGCCGACTCGCCGCCGGACCCTCCGGCGAAGGCGCCCCCACTAGAAGCCGTGAAGACGCCGCCGGTAGCGACGCCGGGCTCGCCCCCCGCGCTCGTCCCGGGCGCTCCTCCCGACGCTCCGCCCGTGGTCGCTCGCGTTCCCGACGAACTGCAGGCAAGCGCGAACGCCGCGCACGCGGCGAGGACGGCGGCGCGCGGCACCTTTGATGCCGCGAACCGTCCAGCGCGCGCTCGCGAGCGGAGCGCGCAGAGGCTCGTCCATTCCGTGTCCTTCGCCGCGCCGCGCTTCAAGATGTGCTTCACCGAGTCTACTACGTCGTTCGATTGTCGGTGGAAGTGTGCCGGGGCGAACGGCCGCTCTGATCTTCGGTCGAGGCCCCTTTGCAATGGGATGCAAGCCTTGCGCGGAGTGCCCGGCCGGCTCGGGCGTGCTAACCATTGATGCTCGGCTTCCATGCGCAACGCGTCCGAACGACCTCTCCGCAACGATCCCAACCCCGATCGCCGGGTGACGACTGCCGAAGCGCGTGAAGTCATCGTTCCCCACAAGCTCGACGCGGGCCCGATGACGGCGATCCGGAACGTCATCATTCAGTCCTCGCTCGCTCAGCTCAAGGTCGCCGGCCACTACGACCGATACGTCAAGCTCATCGACCCGAAGACGCTCGGCGAGCTCGAAGCGGCAATCAGCCCCGGCTGGGTTTCCGTCGAGCTTGCCACCGCGCACTACCAGGCTTGCGAACACCTACGGCTCAGCGCGCAGGAGTTCTCGACGATGGGCGAGCGGGTTGGCGAGCGCGTCCAGGAGACTGCCCTCGTCACCACAGGCCGTAAGGCGCGCGAGGCAGACTTCGACGTCTGGGCCGCGCTCCCTCAGCTCAATCGCATGTGGCCGCGCTTGTTCCAGGGCGGCAGCGTCCAGACCGTGAAGATCGGTCCGAAGGAAAAGCTGCTCGAAGAGCGGGGCATGCTGCTCAACTGCTTCGAATATTATCGACAGGCGCACGTGGCGGCGGTCCGCACCACGTACGCGTCGCTCCCGATCCGCAACGTGGTCGCCCGGGTCGTCAGCTACGACGCGGGCGACGACGAGATGGTCGTCCGCGTCACCTGGGTTTAGTCACAGTCGCGGGGTGCTCGCTACGGTTTCTGAGATAGCTTCCGAGTGTCACCAATTTCCGGTGGCGACCAGCTCGCTTCCCGGCGTGGCTTTCTGTTTGCCGAGGTACTTCGCGAGCACGACGACCATTTGCCCGCCCTTGAACGCCGTCTGCTGGTAGCCCTTCACGTCCGAGAACGTGATCGGGAACCACTGCCGGCTCATTCCGATCATGTCGCCTTTGATCTGCGGCGTGTACGTGATGCCGAGATCGAACCCCGACTCGGTCAGGTTCGTGATCGGCCCCTCGAAGAGCACCCATTTGCCTTTCGCCAGACGATCGAACGCAGTGACGCCGCCTTCTTTCTCTTTCAACTTCAGCGGCTTTATTTTCTCTTCGATATCCTTCGCGACGAGGAACCCCTTCGCTTCGGGCACCGCGGTTTCGACCTTCGTGCGCTGCGCGGGCGTGACGGCGAGGTCGATTTTGTCGGGCCGTGACGGCGCGGCCGGCGCGGGGGGCGGTGGCGGGGGAGTGGGGCTCGGCGTCGGCGCGGGCGCCGTCGCGCTCGCCGTCGCGGTTTCCGCGGCCGGCGCGTCCTTCTTGTCGTCGCAAGCGACGAGAGCGAGCGTGAGAACCAGAGCCGCGCGACAGGTGTGAGACACGTCGACGAACATGAGACCTCCCGAATCGAAATGTGGACTGTGACCGTTACAGCGAAACGGCCGTCAGCTCAATTCGAGCGGGCGGGCCGGATCGAATGCGCCGAGTCGGCGAGGGCTCGCGCGGCCCCGCGCCCCTCGTCGGCGCGAGTCTCCGGCAGCCGATAGCGGAACCTTCCGATAACGTTGCATTTTCGCGGGTTCGGGTCCGCCCTCGAAAAAAAGCGGGGGCGTGTCGATCGGCGTGGCCGCCGTTCGTCGCCTCCATGAAAACGGGTTCCGACCCACTACTTGGAGAAAACCAATGCGAGTCATGGTGATTGTCAAAGCAAGCAACGATTCCGAGGCCAACAAGCTCCCGGACGAGGCCCTCTTGAACGCGATGGGGAAATTCAACGAGGAGCTCGTGAACGCCGGCATCATGCTCGCCGGCGAAGGCCTGCATCCGACATCCAAAGGCAAGCGCGTGTACTTCACCGGGAAGTCGCGCACCGTCGTCGACGGTCCGTTCACCGAATCGAAGGAGCTCATCGCCGGCTTCTGGCTCTGGCAAGTGAAGTCGATCGACGAGGCCGTCGAGTGGGTAAAGCGCATGCCGTGCCCCCAACCCCAGATGGCCGAGTCCAACGTCGAGATCCGCCCGGTGTTCGAGATGCCGGACTTCGGCGAGCTCTCGCCCGAGGTGGTCGAACGCGAAGCGCGCCTCCGCGCGAAGATCGAGGAGAAGAAAGGCTGAGTGCCTCCACCCGCGCCCTCATGATTCATCGCATCAGTCGACCCGCCCGGAAAGCTCGAGTCAGATGCGCCGTGTTGAGCGAGAACCGGAGCGGAGCGTACTTTCGTACGTGAGCACCGGAAGCGCAGCGAAACCAAGCAGGTGGCCGAGATCTCCGGGCGTGTTCGCAGAAAGATGTGCCTCCACCCGCGCCTCCTCGCCGCCCCCAGTGACCACTCAGGTGGTCACTGGTGTCACTGCGGCTCCGGCGGCGCGACCTCCTCCAAGGGTGCGCGGAGCGCGCGCCAAACGCGCGCTCCGCGCACCCGGAGGAGGTTCGCATCGCGTCCTGTGCAGGCTCATGCACAGCGCGTCGCGCGATGCGCATTGTTTCGCACTCGCGCGTTCGCCCCTAGCGGGTTCCGTCGAACGTCGCTAATCAAGGGGGGCGCACGAAACAGCGCGCGCGCACGTTCGTCGGGGGCCGAGCGCCGAGTGACCTCCATCGCGAACTTCGCGGAGGTCAGGCATTGCATGACCCCTCCGCGAAACGAATCCCACGCACGCAACGTCGCCGAAACCGATTCCGCGTCCGCGGAGCAAGAGAGCGCACCCGAGGTCGCGCGGCCGTCGGAGATCCGCGCTTCACGTCTCGCGGGTGATTCCGCCGCGCGACGGCTCGTCGAAGCGCTCGTCGCGCGCGGCGTGGACGTCTTTTTCGGTATTCCCGGCGGTCCGATCTGCCCGGTATTCGAAGCGATCCGACTGACCCCCGGGGCCCGGCTCGTCGAGTCGCGCCACGAAAGCCACGCCGCGTTCGCCGCCGCGCTCTTTCAGCGCGCGAGCGGGCGCACGCCGGCCGTCGTCGTCACCTCGGGTCCGGGGATCACCAATGCGATCACCGGCATCGCCTCGGCGTTCCTCGAGCGTACGCCGATGCTCGTCGTTGCCGGCGATGTGGCGTGGGCCACGACGGGCGGACGCATGGCGCAAGACTCGGGCCCGGAGGGGATCGACATGGAGTCTTTGGTTCGCCCGATCACCCGTGCGCGGATCCGCGCCGCGCATTCGCGAAGCGTCGTGTCGCAGGCGCTCGCGGCGCTCGACGCCGCCGAGGATCCGTCGCGACCCGGGCCGGCGCTCTTCGTGTTGCCGCTCGATCGCGCGATGGGCGCGTCGCCTGCGTTCGACGTCGCGTCGCCTGTGGCGTCCCTGCCGCGTTCGCCGCCGGCGAGCGCCGTCCTTCGCACCGCGCGATGGCTCGCGGCCGCCCAGCGTCCGCTCGTCGTGCTCGGCGCGGGCTGTCGCGGGCACGAGCGCACGCTCGAAGACTTTTTCGACCGCGCCGGCGTCCCGTTCGTGACGACGCCGCGCGCGAAGGGCATCGTCAGCGAGCGGCACCCTTGTTCGCTCCGCAACGGCGGCATGGCCGCGTCGATCTGGGCGCGCCGCTACACCGCCCAGCCCGTCGACGTGTGCGTCGCGCTCGGCACGGATCTCGACGACACCTCGATGGGCCCCACGCGCTACGTGGGAGACGGCGGAGTCTTGGTGCACGTCGACCACGACGCGAGCGTGTTCGGGCGCAATGCGCCGACGGCGCTCGGCGTGACCGCGGACGTCGGAGCGTTCGTCGCGGCGCTCTCGCTCTTGCCGACGGCGATCACGTCGCAGGCAGACGACGCGCTTCGCGGCGCGCGCGCCGTTTCGCCGTTCGATTCGCCCGACTTCGCGTCCGATCCGCGCGTTCCGATCCAACCCCAGAGGCTCATCGCGGATCTCGAGCGCGCCGTCGGACCGGGCGCGCGCTTCGTCACGGACATCGGCGAGCACATGCTTTTCGCCCTGCACTACCTCACCGCGGCGCCGGACCGGTTCTACGTCCAGCTGAACCACGGCAGCATGGGTTCCGGCATTGCCGGCGCGATCGGCCTCGCGCTCGCCGACCCGACACGCCCGGTCGTCGTCGTGGCGGGCGACGGCGGGATGCAAATGGCCGGCATGGAAGCGCTGGTCGCGCTCCGGGAACGGCTCCCGATCTTGTTCGTCGTGTTCAACGACGGCCGCTACAACATGGTGCACCACGGCATGCGCCAGATCTTCGGCGACGCGAGCCCGTACGACACGCCCCCCGTCGACTTCTCCGCGTGGGCGCGCTCGCTCGGGATGCCGGCGGCCATCGTTCGCGCGCCGGGCACGCTCGATCGCTCGCTCGTCGACGCGCTCTTGTCGCAGGGGGGTCCGGCGCTCATCGATGCGCGCATCGACGCCGCGAGCCGCATTCGCGGCGGCGGTCGCGTCGAAGCGCTCCAACACATGTCCATGCTTTCACGAGAAAAGGACGAAACGTCATGACCGTCTCCATCATCGGCATCGGCCGCTGGCTCCCCGACGAGATCCGCACGAACGACGCCTGGCCGTCGACCTTCGGCGAACGCGTGCACGCCGCGGGCGACCGCACTTTCAACGACATTCCGGAGTCCGACGACCCGATCGCCGCGGCGATCCTCGCCCGCGATCTGGCGGCAGAATCGACGGATCTCTTTCTCGGTGCGAAAGAGCGGCGCGTCGCGCCGGACACGACGACCGCGGCCGAGGCCGAGACGCTCGCCGCGCGGTCGGCGCTCGCCGATGCCGGCGTGAACGGCGCGGACGTCGATCTGGTGCTCTCGAACTCCGTCGTTCCCGACCGCATGTCATTGCCGACGGCGGTCTCGGTCGCGCACGCGGTCGGCGCGCACCGAGCGACGGCGCTCGGCGTCGAAGCGTTCTGCGCGAGCGCGCTCGCGCAGCTCGACGTCGCGCGCGCTTACCTCGACTCGGGGCTCGCGAAAGTCGTGCTCTTGACCCAATCGCACCTCTTGCTCCGGACCTTCCTCCTCGCGCACCCGGCGTCGCCGGGGCTCGGCGACGCTGCGACGGCGCTCGTGGTCGCGAAGCGGCCGGGGCTCGGCGTGCGCGCGACGTTCGGCGTGACTCACGGCGAGCACGCGGTGTCGGTCACGTGGGTGCGCGGCACCGACGATGAGACCGACACGCCATGGTGGGCGGCCGGCGGCAATTTCCGTCTCGGTTCGCGCGCGCCGGCGGGCGCGAAGTACTTGATGCGCGAAACGGTATCGTTCGGCGCGGCGACGATTCAAAAAGCCGCCGAGCGCGCGGGCGTCGACGTGGAGCGGCTCGCGGTGCTCGCGTCGGTGCAGCCCCGCGGGTTCATCCCTGGCGCCATCGCCGAGCGTCTCGGCTTACCGCGCGACCGCGCCGTCACGACGTACGACACCATCGCGCACGTCGGTGCGTGCGGCCCGGTCATGAACCTGGAGGCCGCGCGACGGCTCGGTCGCCTCACGCCGGGCGCGCTCGTCGGGCTCTACGCGCAGGGCGCGGGCTTCACGCGGTACGCCGCCATCCTCGAAGCGAGCTGATCATCGCGCGGCGACGAGGGGTGGCGCGCCGGGGAGCGGCTGTCCGCGGGCGCTCGACGGACTTGGAGAGCCGAGGAGGGCGGCGAGGGTCGGGGCGACGCGGAGAGCGTCGAAGGTTTCGGTGCCCTTCGCGTGCGGAGTGACGCCGGCGCCCCAGAAGATGACCGGCACTTCGCGATCGTACGGCCACGGCGTGCCGTGGTTCGTGCCCTTGCCGGGGACGATGCCGCTGTCGACCAGATACCCCGGTTTTGGAATGAAGAGCAGATCGGCGTCGAGGGACGCGTCGACGCTGAGCGACGCGGCCGCACGGATCGGGTCGTCGGATGGGTGATGCGCGGCGAGGTCTTTCACGTCGTACGCGGCGAAAATGCCGGGCATCGACTCTAGCGCGCGGACAATGACGGCGAACGACGTCGAGCGACGCTCCGGCGTGGTCGCTTCGGGCGCAAGATAGACGAACGGCGCTTTCACCGCCACGACCCACTCGGCGTGACCGAGCTCGCGAGCGGCGGCGTCGGCGAGAGCGCGTTTCATGTCGCCCTCGAGGAAGCGACCCGCGGGGCGCCCTTCGGCCAGGGTCCGCTCGGGCAGCGGCACGACGCCGTGATCGGCCGTGACCAGGAAGGCGGTCGGACCTCTTGCCGATAAGCGATCGACGAACGCGGCGAGGGCGCGATCGACACGGCGAAGATTGTCGAGATATTCCCAGGAATCGGGGCCGAACACGTGACCGACGTAGTCGGTTCCGGACACCGAGACGACGAGGAGATCGGGGACGTCGTCTTGGCCGAGCGCGGTGCGATCGACCACCTCGCTGGCCAGGGCGAACAGCTCGTCACTCGCCTGGGGCGTCGCGCGGAACGTCGAGCTGGGGTGGGCCGAGGTTCGCGGATCGTGCGGGAACGTCGTGCCCAGGCCGTCCCAGTCGCCTTCGCCGGGCGCGTCGTCCTTGCCGGCGACACGAGCGAGGAGGCCAGCGTCGAGCGGCGTCCACGCGGCGAGCCACTCGCCGATGGGGTGGGCGGCGGACCATGCCGTGAGAAAATCGGGCAGGGCTTTCGCGTAGTATTCGGACGTCGTGTAGCCGCCGATCGCCGGATCGTAGAAGAGCGCGAGCTCGGCGTGCTTGCCGCCGGAGAGCACCGCGGAACGATCCTTCAGGGAGATGCTGACGACGTGCGCTTTACCGTGCGTTGCTTCCCACAACGCGTCGCCGACCGTCTGCGCTTTCAGGATCGCCGGACTCGCCGTCGCCTCTGGATCGAGCAGCACCGGCGCGGAGCGATCGCTCGCGCAAGGCATGGCTTTGCCCATCGCACGGTCGTAGAGCTCGTTGGCCATCACGCCGTTCTCGGCGGGCGGGACGCCGGTCACGAGCGCGGCGTGTCCCGGCGCGGTATAGGTGCTCGAATAGGGATAGGAAACACGGTGAAACGCACCTTGTGCGACACCACGACGAAGTGCGCCGTTCTCGTCGAGAACCGGCAAGTACTTATCGAGCACCCAGCTCGCGAGCTGATCGAGGACGACGAGCACGACCAGGCGCGCGGTCGCTTTCGGTGCGGCCACTCCGATGGGAGCGGGCGAGACGAGATGCGGCACCACGGATGCCGGCGTCCGGTGGGCACACGACAAGAGGACACCGGCAGAGGTCGCGGAAACGAAACAGAGCGCGAACCGCATGGCGGCTTCCTACCCGATCGACCCGCGGTCTCCGAGGGCCACGACGATCGGCGATGTTTACCGAGTCCGTTCGCGCGGCCGCCGGACGCCGTCACGTCCGCGAGCGGGGAGATCAGTACGTCGCTCGCCGGCGTCCGGTTACATACCGGTGACACCGAACGCGTCGATTCACCCTCTGTGGAGGACGCGTGCATCGCGGACGACGGGCGCGCAGAATGCCTTTGCTTCGCTCGGCGGAGCCGTTCGGGGACGCACATGGCAGCACCAGACCGCCGCATCGGCCGCTCCGTTGCGGGAAAGTACGTTCTCGATGCGCTCATCGGAACGGGGAACATGGGGTCGGTGTATCAAGCGCGTCACAAGAGTCTCGACGCGCGCGTCGCCGTGAAGGTGATGCACGAGGAGCTCACGAAGGATCCGATCTTCGCGGAGCGGTTCTACCGGGAAGCTCGGGCGGCCTCGCGACTCGATCATCCGAACGTGATTCGGGTGCTCGACTTCGGTACCGAGCCGGACGGCCTCCTCTATATCGTGATGGACCGGGTCGAAGGGCCCGACCTCGGGCAGATCATGTCTCGGGACTCTCACTTCTCGACCGAGCGCATCGTCGATTTGCTGTCGCAGACGTTGAGCGCCGTTGCTGCGGCGCACGCCGTCGGGATCGTCCATCGCGACCTGAAACCCGAAAACGTCATGGTGACGACGCGCCTCGACGACGAAGGAAAGTCGCAGGAAGTCGTCAAGGTCTGCGACTTCGGGATCGCTCAGATGTCCGAGCCGGCGCCGCTGCAGCCGCCGAGCAGCCGACCCCTGACGCTCACCGGAACGTTGCTCGGTACTCCACAGTACATGTCGCCCGAGCAATGTCGCGGCGAAGTGCTCGACGCCCGCGCCGATCTCTACTCCATCGGTGTCATTTTGTACGAGCTCCTCGCGGGGCAACCGCCGTTCGTTGCCGACAATCCGATCGACGTCGTGATCAAGCACGTCTCGGAGGATCCCACTCCGCCGAGCCGGCTTCGGGCCTCGGTGTCGCCCGCGCTCGAGCGCGTGTGTCTGAAGGCGATGGCCAAGCGCCGAAACGACCGCTTCAGCGACGCCCGCGCGATGCGCGCCGCGCTACGTTCGGCGATCGACGCACTCGAGTCGGACTCGAGCGTCACGCCGCCGCCCACGCGTGACCTGCTCGCCGTCGCCGAGACGCAGCGCGCGTTCTCCGCCGAAAACTCTCTTCGACCGCAAGCGGTCAGCCGAAGGGACCAGGACGAGCTCCGGACACTGACGACGCGGCCCGAGAAGATGCCCCGCGGGGTCACGTCGCGCCTCGTGATCGGCGCGGCGGCCATCGTCGCCGTCGGCGTCGTCTTCGTCGTCGGATGGAAGCGCGACGCAACCGTCGCCCCGACGAATTCCGCTGGAAGCGCGCACGCCGCCGCATCCGAGTCCTCGGGTCCTGAAAGCGCCGTCCCTCCGACGAAAACCGTGAGCGAGTCGGCGAACGCGGCGCCGCCGAGCGGCGAGCGCGAACCTACGGACCACGTAACCGCCGGCGCGTCGGCGTCGGTGGATCGTCCAGCCTCGGGGGGTTCGCCGCGAAGGGTCGCTCACCGATCGGAGCTCGTCGCGCGTGCGACGTCGCCGGCCACGGCGGCAGCGTCGGAGGAGTCGGCGGTCGGCGCATTACCGGCCCCATCGCCGTCGCCGGTCGAGCCGCTTCCCGCACCAGCCGAGGTGAGTGCCGAGCCTCGGGCGCCCGCACCGGCGAGCGCGGTCGTCAGTTCCGTGAACAAGGCGCCGACCTCGGTCGACCCCGCGAAGGGAAGGGTCAGCTACGTGGTGTCGGCCGTCGGCGGCGGAGCTACCGCCGGCAGCGTGTCGCGCGCGCTCGGGCGAGCGTCGAGCGCGTGGACCGATTGCTACCGCGCCGGTCTTCGCGCACGGTCGTCGAAGGTCGAAGGCACGGCGACCTTGCACCTCGTCTGCGACGACCAGGGACGGGTCGTCGAAGCAACGATGTCCGGTCTCGGCATGCCCGACGTCGCCCGCTGCCTCCAGCGCAGCGCGCTCGGGTTCAACATTCCCGGCGCCGACACCGGGGAAGCGTGGTCGACGGTCACCTTGACGTTCAAGGTCGATGACTGAGCGCCCCTCGGAACGGACGTGGCGACCGTCGGGTGCGAAGCTCGTGCCCTGGGTGTTCGTCGCGCTCGTCGTCTCGACCATTCTGGTGGTCGCATGCTCCGGAGGCCGAGGTGAAGGCGTCGATGTGGCGGCGTTGCCCGAAGACGTTCGCCCCGAATATCAGCTCTTTTCGGTGCGCTGTTCGAAGTGTCATTCGCTCGCCCGCCCATTGCAGAGCGGCATCACCGACGACGCATACTGGGCGATCTACGTCGAGCGCATGCGGAGGCAGCCGTCGAGCGGCATCGCGCCGTCCGACGTCCCGCCGATCCTCGCCTTTTTGCACTATTTCTCGCAGGAACAGCTCGCGCGACGGGGTGGGTCATGAGGCGTTCGGCGATCCTCCTGATGTGCGTCGCGGCGATCGCGCTCGTCGCGGCGAAGGCGTTCGCGGTGGACCGCAACTTCGCCGGGAGCATTCAGCTCGACTATCTGTTCGTCCCGACCGAGCACGGCAACCTGAACGCCGGCGAGGACGTGGGGACGTACGGGTTCGACGGGTTCACCATCGAAGCGGCAGAGAAGCTCTCGGTCGACGTGTCGAACCATCTCTCCGCGAACGTGAAGGTCTGCTTCGGGTGCCACGGCTTCGAGCTCGACATGGCCTACGTCGACTATCGCGTGGCCGACGAGTTCAACCTACGCGCGGGGCGGTTCAGTCCTTCGTTCGGGAGCTTCAATCTCCGGCACGACGTCGGAAACTACAAATTCAGCGACAAGCCGCTCCCGTACGACATGGGACGCATGCTGCGGATGCGGACCTGGAACATGGGCGTCATTCCGAGTCCGTTCCCCGACAACGGCGTCGAGGTGAATGGCTCGCACTGGTTCGGCGATTCGACCGAGATCGACTACGCCGTCTACGCGGTGATGGGGTTCAAATCGACGGACACGCATCCGCACGACCTTCGGTTCGACGAGTCGCGCATGCCGTACTACGTCGACGACAACGCGCGGCCCACGGTCGGCGCGCGCGTCGCGCTCACGCAGAAGCTCGGCGGCCTCTCCGACGTCACGATCGGCGCGAGCGGCATGTACGGCACGTACGATCGGAACAACCAGCTCACCTATGCCATCCTCGGAGGAGACGTGTCGTTTCGGATCCGGCGGACCAGCATTCGGATGGAGTACCTGGTGCGCCGCACCGAAATGGACACGACGGACGCCACCGATTTCGCGCTCCCGGTCGCCTCTCCGGGAAAGGACGCGTTCACGAAGCAAGGGGCGTACATCGAGATCGAGCAGCCACTCTCCGCGTCGGTGGATCTGCTCGGCAGAGTCGACGGCCTCTATCGAATCGGCAATTACTTGAAGCCCGAGGACGAGGACGACGTCGTGCCGCTCGCACGACGGAGCTCGATCCTCCGCTATAGCCTCGGCGGGAGCTATGCGTTCGAGCGCGGCTTTCGCATGAAGCTCTCGACGGAGCTCTGGCAATTTTCCGACCGAGACGAAGACGGTCACCGCATCGACGTCGGAGTTCACGCGGCCTTCGTCGGCACGTATTGACGCGAAATCACGCGCCGGGACGAAGCATCCGGCCACCCCCGCGATTTAGCTGAGCCGCGGCTCGTCGCGACCGCGACTACCGGGGCACATGCTGCGCAAATTTCGGCTTTTCGCCTCGACGCTCCGCGCCGTGGCCTTCGTCGCGCCTGTCGCGGTCGTCACGCCCGTAGTGGCCGTCTCGGTGGCCGCGTGTTCGTCGAGCAGCGGCTCGAGTGAGAACCCTGGTGATTCTCCGAACGGTGGAGACACCGGAACGGGCGGTCTCGGCAGCTCGAGCGGCGGGTCGGGGAATCCGTTCGGCGGCAGCTCCGGCAACGCCGGATCGTTGAACGGTTCGGGCGGCGGAGCGAACGCCGGAACAGGCGGCGCGTCCACCGGGGGCCCGAGCGGTACGACCGGTGGCGCCGGCAACGCCGGCACGGGGAACGCAGGCACCGGCAATGCGGGCACCGGCAACGCGGGAACGGGCAACGCCGGCGGTGGTAACGCCGGCGGTGGCAACGCCGGCTCGAGCGGCTCCGGCGGAACCGTGGCGGGAAGCGGCGGCACTTCGGGCGGCGGCAACGTCGTGCACGTCGACAATCCGTACGCCGGCACGAAGGGCTACGTGAACTCCGAGTGGCAAGCGAAAGCGAACGCCGAGCCCGGCGGTAGCAAAGTGTCGAGCACGCCGACCGCGGTGTGGCTCGATCGCATCGCGGCGATCGCCGGCACGCCGAACAGTCAGTCGAACGGCGCCATGGGACTTCGCGATCACCTGGACGCAGCCCTCACTCAAGGCGCCGGCTACATCCAGTTCGTCATCTACGATCTCCCGGGACGCGATTGCTCGGCGCTCGCGTCGAACGGCGAGCTCGGCCCGACGGATCTGCCGAAATACGAATCCGACTACATCGACCCGATCGCGGCGATCATGGGCGATCCGAAATACTCGGCCATCCACATCGTGAACGTCATCGAGCCCGACTCGCTGCCGAACCTGCTCACGAACACCGACGTCGCCGAATGCGCGACGATGAAGTCGAACGGCAACTACGTGAACGGCGTCGCGTATGCGCTGCAAAAGCTCGGCGCGATCCCGAACGTATACAATTACATCGATGCCGGTCACCACGGCTGGCTCGGCTGGGACTCGAACTTCGGCCCGACGGCGGATCTCTTCCACCAGGTCGGCATGATGGCCGGCCTCTCGACCATCTCCGGCTTCATCACCAACACCGCGAACTACTCCGCCCTCACCGAGCCGTTCTTCAACATCAACACGACCGTCAACGGCACTTCCGTCAAGCAGTCGAAGTGGGTCGACTACAACAGTTACGTCGACGAGCTCACGTATGCGCAGGCGCTCCGCACGAAGCTCGTCTCCGAAGGCTTCGACTCGAGCATCGGCATGCTCATCGACACCTCGCGCAACGGTTGGGGCGGCTCCGCGCGGCCCACCGCCGCGAGTACGTCCACCGATGTGGACACTTTCGTGGACGGCTCGCGCATCGATCGCCGGATTCAAGCGGGCAACTGGTGCAACCAGACCGGCGCGGGCCTCGGCGAACGTCCGACGGCGTCGCCGGCCGACGGCATCGACGCTTACGTCTGGATCAAACCGCCCGGCGAATCCGACGGTTCGAGCACGATGATCGCGAACAGCGACGGCAAAGGCTTCGATCGCATGTGCGACCCGACCTACACCGGCAACGAGCGCAACGGGAACAACCTCACCGGCGCGCTCTCGAACGCGCCGCTCTCCGGCGCTTGGTTTTCCGCCCAGTTCCAGCAATTGATGCAGAACGCCGACCCGCCGCTCTGAGCTTCCACGCGGCGCGTGAGCGTCGAACCGGCAGACCCATTGGTCAAATAGGCTGCCCCCACTCGCCGCGCGCCGAGCCGCGCGGCGGTCTCCCCCCGATCCTCGCCCAGCCTCGGATGGGGGAGACGGTTGCGAATTTTTACTCCAACGGGAACCTTTGGCGTCCGCGCCGGTATGAACCGGAAGAGCGGATGGACGACGAGTTTCTGGTTCGGCAAGCGGCGAGCGGAGAACGCGGGGCGTTTCGCCTGCTCGTGCTCCGGTATCAGCGGCCGATCTTCCGGTTCCTCGGAATAATCGGGTTCTCACCGGCACAGTCCGAGGACATCGCTCAAGAGACGTTTCTTCGCGCCTTTCGCGCGCTCGCGCAGTTCGACCCCGCCAAGGGCAAGTTCTCGACGTGGCTTTTCACGATCGCGAAGCGTCTCGCGGCGACCGAACAGCGCCGCAACCGTCCGTCGTCGACGGCGATCCATGACGACCTGAACGTCGTCGATCCCGCGCCGGGCCCCGGCGAGCGCGCACTCGCCGCCGACGAGCTGCGGCGGGTCACCCGCGCCCTCGACGCGCTCTCCGACGAGCTCCGCACCACGCTCGTCCTGGCTCGCGTCGAGGAGCTCTCGCTCGAGCAGGTCGCCGATCTCCAAGGATGCGCGGTCGGCACCGTCAAATCGCGAATCCACCGGGCGAGCGAACGCCTTCGCGTCGCCCTCGTCGAAGAGGACTCATGAACTGCAACGATATCCAAGAGAAGCTCGCTCGCGCGCTCGTGCTGTCGCCGGAGGACGCGCGTCACGCGACCGATTGCGCGGCGTGCGCGGGCGTCGCCGAGACGTATGCGCTGCTCGACGTCGCGCTCGATCCCGAGCGAGTCTTGCCGCCGGACGGCTTCGCCGACCGCGTGATGGCGCGCCTCGAGTCCGAAGGCGACGCGCGCCGCTTCATCGACCGCCCTTGGGTGACCGTGCTCCTCGTGAACGCGGCCGTGGTTCTGGCGATGCTCAACGTGGCGCGCTTCATCGCCGGCGTCCTCGTTGCGAGCGTGGGCCTCGCGGGGGTGCGATGAAACGGCCGGGACAAAAGGCGATGCTGGCGTTTGCCGCGGGCCTGGTCATGCCGGGGCTCGGCCATCTGTACACCGGCGATTTCGTCGAAGGCGTCCTCGTCTTGCTCGTCGTGGCGTCCGTCGTTCCGGTTGCCGCGCGCGTCGCGAGCGTCGCGTCGCCGACGGTGGCGTTGTGGACCGTCTTCGGCGCGGTGGCGGTCGCGATCGCGCTGTACGCCGCATCCGCCGTGGTCGCCGGGCGCATCGCTGGCCGCGGTCTCGCTCCGCGTGCGCGTTGGCAGCGTCCCGCGGTGTACGTGCTCTACGTCGCGCTCGGGTACCTGTTCGTGCTCCGTCCGTTCACGGCCGACGTGCGCGAGCAGTTCTTCGAGACCTTCGTCGTTCCGAGCAGCAGCATGGCGCCGACCATCGTGCCCGGCGATCGCTTGCTCGCGAAAAAGAACGTGGGGCGCGCGGGGGGAACCAAGCTGTGGCGCGGCGCGCTCGCCGTGTTCGTGTACCCGAACGACCGCACGCTGACGTTCATCAAGCGCGTGATCGGCCTGCCCGGTGACCGGATCGAAATCGACGGAAGCGTCGTTCGCGTGAACGGTCACGACTTGTCGCTTGGTCCCGCGCTTGCGGCGCCCGGTGCGGGCGACGACGTGCGCGCCGTTCGCGAACAGGGTGACGGGGACCCCTACGTCGTGCTCTGGCCGAAAAACGACGCGACCGGCGCGGCACCCTTCCGCTTCACCGTCCCCGACGCGCAGCTCTTCGTGCTCGGCGACAATCGAGCCCGCGCGGTCGACTCACGCCGCTTCGGCACCGTGCCGCTCGCCGATGTGAAAGCCGTCGCTCAAACGGTCTGGTATTCGGCGGCGCGCGGCGTCGGCGTGCGCTGGGCCCGCATCGGTCACGTGCTCGAGCAGTGACTCGCTACGGGTTCGGGATCGGGAAGAGCGGGTGACAACGTAGATCGCCCGCCGTGCAGTCGGGCGGATCGATGTAGATCGCGGTGCAGGCCGGACCGTTCGCCGACAATTGAGCAGCGGTGGAGTTCACCCAGGCGATCTGGGAATCGACCCGTGCGTAGAACACGTTCGTCGTGTTGAACTGGGGCGTGAACGAGACCACGCCGGCGATCTTCCGAATGGGCGTGCACACCACCGGTCCGCCCGAATCTCCCTGCTGAGCGAGCCCGTTGAAGAGGTTCGTCCCCTGCTCGAACTCCTCGAGGTCGTTGCTTTGGGGGCCGTCGGAGAGCTCAGAGCAAAATTTCCGGAGGCCCGTGGTCTTGGTTCCGGAGCCGTCCGTCGAAATTCCATAGCCGACCGCAATGCACGGCGTGCCCGCGGCGGGAACCGTCGGGTCGATGGTCCACGGCGTGCTCACGCAGTCGGGGACGGTCAAATGAACCAGCGCCAAGTCGAAACCCTGGTCGATGTCTTCCGGATCGCCGTTCGGTGAGTAGCTCGGGTGGATGATGGCCTTGTCGATGGGGTGCCGGCTCATCGCGGGAGGTACCGTGCCCGGCGTCGTCGCGCTGCCCGTTCCGGTGTAGAACGCGTCGAGCTCGGCATTGAGGACGCAATGCGCGGCGGTGAGGACGACCGCGCGCGCGACGAGCGTGCCCGTGCAGAGGCCGTTCGACGTGTAGACAATGCCGACGGCCGGGCTCCCCGGATCCGGATCGGGCGCTCCGCCGTTGATGGCTTGATTCGTCTCGCCGACCTCGTCGGTGCCGTTCGCGCCCTCCGGTGTTGCGCCGCATCCGGCGAGAATCCAGAGCGCAAGCGCGCCCATTCCAACTCGAGTCGTCGATCGCCTTTGCATGTGCGCGCTCGAGCAAACAACGTGCCGCTCCTTCGACGTCGCGCGACGCCGCGCTTCCCGGCGTCGCATGCCCCTTCCATCACCCGGAATGAGCACGTCGCTGCACACGTCGCGGAACGCGTGAATCGCGTTGCACGGTCGCCGTCGGACGCGAGCCTCAGCTCGTCCCCACCGCGGCGCGCCATGCATCCCGCGCGCTCACGCGAGCCCACCACGCGCGGAGCCGCGGCGTTCGTTCGAGCAAATCGTCGGCGCGGAGCATCGGCAGGCTCGCGACGTACGGGGCGAGCGAAATGTCCGCGAGGGAGAGAGAAGGGCCGGCGAGATATGGCCCGTCGAGCGCCTCGTCATAGACGCGAAACGCCGTTGCCAGCGCGTCGAGCGCCGAGCGCTCCACGCCGGGGTCCGGTTCCACGTGCTCGCGCGGTTTCACGATCCGTTCGATGGCGAGCGCCCGCGTGTGCGGCGCGACGTACGACTGATCCACGCTGAGCCATTGGTTCATGCGCGCGAGATCGGTGACGGATTTTGGCGACAGCGACGGCGCGGGAAAGCGCGCGTCGAGATAGCGCAGGATCGCCCGCGACTCGAACAAGACGAACCCATCGTCGTCGAGCACGGGAACGACGCCGAACGGCTGCCGAGCGAGGTGGGCCGGTGTTTTGTGTGCTTTCGCGAACAGATCGACGAGCTCGAAATCGGCGTGCTCGCCCTTTTCGGCGAGGGCGAACCAGAGCTTCCGGGTGCAGGTGCTGAGCGGATGTCCATAAATCTTCATGACGGCCTCCGCTCGTAGGAGCCGTCACCCCGACCGGAGGATTTCGGAAATCGACGGGGGTACGTCGTTTTTTGCGTCGCAGGTCGAGCGACGCGAGGAGCCGCTTGCGCACCTCGCCGCGGGCTCGGTGGAGGCGCGATTTGAGTGCTTCGATCGAGATCCCCAAGGCGTCGGCGGCGGTTCGCGCGCTCTCTTCGGCGATGTCGCGGCGCACCAGCACTTCGCGAAGCGCCGGATCGAGCTCGCTCAATATCGCGGCGATTCGCTCCCTGAGCTGACGATCGACGAGCTGGTCTTCCGGCGACGGCCCTTCGAGGCCGAGCGGCTGGCCGTCGCCCTCGCCGAGCGCGTGCCGCAGCGACCGCCGCGCGAGCCGCGTGCAGTGCGTGCGCACGGCGCGAAAGAGCCAGCTCGACAAGGCCGCCGCCTCCCGCAAGACGGCGATGTAACGAGACAGCGCGATGAGGGCCTCTTGTGTCGCGTCCTCGGCGTCGGCGGGCGAGATGCAGAGCCGCATCGCGTACCTCACGACCTGCGTCCGCCGCTCGCGCATGAGCGTCTCGAGCGCCGCCGGATCGCCGCTCCGCGCGGCCTCGAAGCAATCGGCTGCTGCTCCGCCCATCCCGCCGAAGCTTGTCACTGCAGCAGCCGTCGGCGCAAACCGAATGCGGGGCGAGCCCGCCGCTCGCGGTCGGTGTATAGGCTCGGCCTCCGCTTCGAACCCGAGAAATCGAACATGAACCGCCGCGGTCTCAACATCGTTCTGACGCTGATCGGCGCGCTCGGCGCGATCGGCGGACTCGCCCTCGCGTACCTGTTCGTCGCTTTTCCGAAGACCGGTCCGACCCCGGATCTGAGAGTCGAGTCGACGCCGGCGCTCGTCGAACGCGGCGCGTATCTGGCGGGCCACGTCACGGCGTGTCTCGACTGTCACTCCACGCGCGACTGGAAGCGTTACTCGGGACCGCCGCGTCCCGGGACGATCGGCGGAGGCGGCGAAGCGTTCACGCACGACATGGGATTTCCAGGAAACGTGTTCTCGAGGAACATCACGCCGGTCGCTCTCGCGACGTGGACCGACGGCGAGGTGGCGCGCGCCATCACGACCGGCGTTACTCGCGATGGTCACGCGATGTTCCCGATCATGCCGTACCCGAATTATCGCCACCTCTGTGACGCCGACTTGAACGCGCTCGTCGCCTTTTTGCGAACCTTGGCCCCGGTCGTTCGGCAGAACCAGGAATCGAAGCTGGATTTTCCGATGAACCTCATCGTCCGCTTGATTCCCGCTCCGCCCGATCCTTGGGAGTGCCAGGCCGGCACGCCCGACTATGGAAAATATCTGACGACCGTCGCCGGCTGCGCGGAGTGTCACACGCAGCAGGAACGCGGCAAGCACAAGCCTGGAATGGAATTCGCCGGCGGATGGACGTTCCCGCTGTCCGGCGGAGGTCACATCACGTCGGCGAACATCACGCCCGATCGCGAGACGGGGATCGGCGAGTGGACGCGTGACGAGTTCATCACGAAGTTCAAAGCGTTCGCGTCACCCAACGCCGCGACGCCGGTCAGCGCGGGCGGCATGAACACCATCATGCCGTGGACGATGTACGCCGGGATGACCCCGGAAGACCTCGGCGCGATCTACGACTACTTGCGGACGCAGAAGCCCGTTCAAAACGTGGTCGAGCGGTTTCACCCGTGACATTTTCACCATTCGACGCCCGCTGAAATGGGCCGTTCGCGACACGTGGCGACGTGCCTCGCGTCGAAGCGTCTCGCTATCGTCAGGCCGGCTCGACCGAGCCCGAATAGCGACATTTTTGTTCGGTTCCGATCGCCGCCCGAAGCCCCTACATTGATTGTCATGAGCGAAGCAAAAACCTATCAGGGCGGCTGTCAGTGCGGGAAGGTTCGCTACGACGTCACGGTGGATCTCGAGAAACCGGTCATCGCGTGCAATTGCTCGATGTGTGGGCGGGCAGGGACACTCTTGTCGTTCGTACCTGCGTCGGAGTTCCATCTCAAATCCGGCGAGGGCTTCTTGAAGGATTACCAATTCAACAAGAAGCACATCCATCACCTCTTCTGCACCGAGTGCGGGATCAAGTCCTTCGCGCGTGGTGAAAAGGCGGGTCAGCCGATGATCGCGGTGAACGTGCGCTGTCTCGACGACGTCGAGCTGAAGAACCTCAACGTGATGGATTTCGACGGACGGAAAACGTAGCGACAAAACACGACCTCCCCCGGAGCACGCTCGCATCGGCGAACGAGCATCCCGGAGGAGGCGTGGTGACCGTGTTCGCGTTCGCCCGCGTCGAGCGGTGAACGCCTGACGCGTCTACTTCTTCATCTCGATCGACACCTGCTCGGCCTGGGCGTGAGCCATGACGCGACGGTTCTTGGCGCGGCCTTCTTCCGTCTTGTTGTCGGCGACCGGCTTTTCCATGCCGAACCCGATCGCGTCCAGGCGGCTCGCGTCCACACCGTCCTTCACGAGTGCAGCCTTCACCGCGTCGGCGCGCTCCTGCGAAAGCTTCTTGTTCTTGGCCGCTCCGCCGACGTTGTCGGTGTAGCCCTCGATGGTGACCTTCACCGAGGTGTACTGCTTCATGAAGTCGGCGACCTTCTTGATCTCGGGCGTCGCGTCGCCCTTGATGTCCGCCTTGTCGAACACGAAGGTGATGTCGAGGCCGATGCTGACTTCGTGCTCGAGCTTCTTCGGGCAACCCGCCGTGTCGACCATCGCGCCTGCAGGCGTGTTGGGGCACGTGTCCTGATAATCGGGCACGCCGTCGCCGTCGCTGTCCGGCGCGCATCCGGTCGCGTCGACCTTCACGCCTGCGGGCGTGTTGGGACACTTGTCCAGGTCGTCGGTCACGCCGTCGTGATCGCTGTCGGCGGGCGCGACGACCGCGGGAGCAGCCGGAGGCGGCGGAGGCGGAGGTGCGGGCTTGGTGAGCGGCATGCCGTCACAACCCGGAATGGCGTTGGCGGCAACCCAGGTACCCGTATGCACGCACTCGCCATTGGCGCCGCGCCACACGTCTCCGTTCGAGTTCGTCCAATAGCCGTCTGCCGCAAAAGCGGAGCTAGATACGGCCAAAACTGCTGCGACAATGGCGATTCTCATACTTGAAGCCTCCGTGTTGAAACGCTCGGCGAGCCGCCGGATGAGTACCATCAACGGGGAGGCGACGTCATGCGTCTTCGGCGCGGTCGACCAGGCAGATTGCCGCCCGCAAGAGACTTCGTTTCGCGAAAGGTTCGAAATCGCTTCAATGTCGTGTCATGGGCCGGGCTCGCTCACCGGCGCCAGGACGCCATCCGCCGAATCAGGCCGTCTCTCACCACCAGCGTGTGGAAGAGAACGGCGCTCAAGTGCGCGAGGAAGGTCGCAAAGAGGAGAAACGCGAGCACCGTGTGGGTCTCGCGAAGGACCGCGTACAGCGTCGGTCGTGCCGGAAGGATCGCCGGGAGATGGAGCGAGCCGATGACGACGATCGGATAGCCGCCCGCCGAGAGCATTCCCCAGCCGACGAGCGGCTGAACGATCATGAGGGTGTAGAGCAGGCGTTCGCCGGCGGTCGCTGCTCGCCGCTCGAGCGGCGACATCGTCTTCAGGAACGGCGGCAACGTCGTGAGCTTTCGGTTCACGAGGCGTATCACCGCGAAGACCAGAATGAGGATCCCGAGCGGGCGATGAATCGCCACGAGCCGCGCGTAGCCGGCGAGTGACGCGACCATGGCCACGCCGATGAACAACGCAGCGAGGATCATCGCCGCCATCGCCCAATGAAGGATCCGTGCGAGCGGTGAGAATCGGGGAGGCGGCCCGGGCGTGTGCGCCATCATCGTGTCTCCGCGACCGAGACCGCGCTCTGTTCTTTGTGTTCGCTCTCGCGTCGGGTGAACGACACGGAATAGGCCGCAGAGCGCGCGCTGAGCAGGGGATCATCCGACCCGGCTATGCCGACCGGCAAGACGAGAGGGTCGAAATTGACGTCGCGCACCGGACTGGTCGCCTCGCTCTCGACGCGATCGATGGTCAGTGTACCGACGTCGAGGTGTCGTCGGTCCGTGGGCCACGGGAGGGTCGCGTCGTTGGTCGGGTCGCCCGGTTGGGCGACGGTCACGACGAGATGCCACTGCAAAGGGTGCTGGTGAATCGCGCCCACGAGCCCATCGAACAAGTAGTCGCGGTGAGCGGCCAGCTCGGCGTCGACCGGCGGCTTCGCGGACTCCACGGGAACCATCGACCAACGAACGAAGACGGACGCGCCGGCCGCGTTGACGAAACGGAAGGCGTTCAACGAATTGAAAGCGTCGTTTTCGAACCCCGACGACTTCGGGTGCGCGCCGATCAACCGGAGCGCCTGGGCCGATGCCGGATTTTCGCGGAGAAACTGCGCAATTTTCCGAGGATCGGGCTTTCCCGTCGATGGGTCCGGCACCGACGCCACGAGGTTTTCGTAGAACGCCTCGGGGGTGTTCACGGTGAACACCGGGATGTCGTTCATGCCGGTACGCCACTCTTCGCCGCCGGGCAGCTCGAAGAGGAGCGCCATGCTCCGCACCTTGCCTTGTGCGTCCGGGAGATACGGCTGCCCTCCGGCGATCGCGAATCGCCCGAGCACCGGGACGCGCCCCTTCCGGAACACGGAGGCCTTGGATAACGAAACGCCGGCCCCGTTGCTCTCGAACGCGCCGCTCACCCCCACGCCTTTGGCGTGATTGCGACGAAATCCGGATTTTCGCCCGTTCACTTGCTCGAACGCGTCGATCATCGTCGCGGGGGTGAGCGCGTGCGGGGTCAGCCAACCCGCACAATAAGAGAACGCGCCGGCGATCATTCCGACGACGCCGCCGATGATCGCGACTCGCACGACGAGGCTCGCAAGCCCGAGTGGAGCCGGCAGATCCGACGGTGGGGTGTCGTCCGTTTTCATCGGTGACTCGCGAGCCTGTTCGACGTCGCGCGGGCGACAGCCATTTAGGGCGTGAGCACCCCGTCGAACAGGTGCGAAATCTCGAACGCCACGCGCCGACTTTCAGAAATGACCATCGCCGCTCGTGGTATGTCGGTGCGAGGTGAGGCAGTGACAAGATGGTCGATTGAGGTTTGGTCGGTCGCCCTGCTCGGCGCGACAACGGTTCTCGGCTGCGGCGTGAGCGACGTGCACTTGAGGGCGTCCGACGTGGATTCGGGAGCGGGCGGCACTCCGCCCGGCTCCGGAGGCGTTGCGAATTCGGGAGGGATCGCAACCTCGACCGGCGGCGCGGTCGCGCCGGGGAGTGGCGGAGCGACGGCCGCCTCTGGCGGCGCGACCTCGCCCGGCAGTGGCGGAATCGCGGGCAGCGGCGGAACCTCGTCGCCCGAGACCGGCGGGACGCCCAGCGTCGGCGGCACGACGAGCACTTCCGGAGGGGCCAGCGGTTCGGGTGGTTCGGGCGGCGCGCCTCCTGACGGCGGCCCGGGAACCGGCGGGACGACCCAGACCTTCACGGGCGCGGCGTATCCGCTCGGAAGCGACTGCACCTCGGTCGGCACGCTCGCGTGCGCCGGGAACGCCCAGAAGCTCACGATGCTCTGCAGCGGCAATCCCTCGACCTGGGTCCCGGGGTCGCCTTGCATTACGGGTCAACTCTGCGATTCGACCCCCGGCGTCGATCAAGGAACCTGCGCGCCCACCGTCGCGGCCTGTAGCGGGCTCAAGGCCGGAGCGAAGACCTGCTCGGACGGCACTCACGTCGTAGAGTGCGGTCCGGACCTCGTTTCGACAACTCCAGTGGTCACATGTAGCGGCGCCAATCCGGTGTGCGCCGACGGCGCGTGCGTCCAGTGCACGAACGGCGCCACCCGCTGTGGCACCGACGGCAAGAGCGTGCAGACGTGTACCGGCGGCACGTGGGGTGCCGCGACGGCATGCGGGAGCCTCTGCGGAGGCGGGAGCTGCCTCACGCCGGTCGCGATCACGGCCGGGGATCGCTTCTCGTGTGCTCTCCTTTCGGACAACTCGGCGTGGTGCTGGGGCTTCAACGGCGATGGACAGTTCGGCGACAGCACCCGGACCGACTCGTCGAAGCCGGTGCAGGTTCCGGGGATCTCGGCGAAGGCGATCTCGGCGGGCGAGAATCACACCTGCGCGGCGCTCGCGAGCGGCGCCGTCGAATGCTGGGGCCTCAACGCCGACGGCGAGCTCGGCAATGGGACGGAGATCGATTCACCGACGCCGGTCGTCGCGCAGAATCTGTCGAACGGGACCAAAGTGTCGTCGGGCACGAACCACACCTGCGCCGTCGTGGGGAGCACGGTCGAGTGCTGGGGAAACAACACCTTCGGGCAGCTCGGTAACGGCACGTTGACCGGCTCGGAGAGCCCGACCGCCGTACCGAACCTGAGCGGCGCGACGACGGTCGTCTCCGGCGAAAACTTCAACTGCGCGCTCGTGAGCGGCGGCACCGTGGAGTGCTGGGGCATGAACGCCGACGGCGAGCTCGGCAACGGGGACAGCGTCGGCCCGAACACCTGCGGCTATACCGGGTATATGCCCGCGTGCGCGACGTCGGCGGTCGCGGTGATGGACCCGGGTGGCGTCACCAACTTGATCGGTGTGAGCGCCGTCGCGGCCGGTCTCGAGACCGCATGCGCTGTGTTGAAGACCGGCGGCGTGCTCTGCTGGGGCGACGGCACGAACGGCAATCTCGGAAACGGCTCGTCCGCGAAGTCCATTCTCCCCGTCGCGGTCTCGAACATCGGCAACGCCGTCGGCGTCGGTGTCGGCGAATTCTCGGCCTGCGCGGTGCTCGGAACGGGCGCCATAGATTGCTGGGGCGACAACGTGGACGGCGTGCTCGGCACGGGCACGACGGCGAGCTCCTCGGTTCCGGTCGCGGTGTCCGGATTGAAGAACGGCAAGCTCGTCGCGGTCGGCTCGAGCCACGCCTGCGCGACGCTGTCGACCGGCGCGATCGTCTGCTGGGGTGACAACTCCTCCGGCGAGCTCGGGAACGGCACGACCACCAGTTCGAGCAAGCCGGTCACCGTGGTGTGGTGACGTCCATCAGTCGCCGAGACCGTACACGCACACCTGGTTCGAGAAGCTCGGCAAATAGGCTTTGCCGTTCGCGATGGTCGCGTACGAATACTTCGCGAATTTGCCGCAGTCGTCGCGCGCCGGCTCTTCCTGGCTGTTCCAGAGCTCGGTGAGCGTCTCGGCGTCGAACGCCCGAAAGATCCCGGCGCGGACGTCTTGATTCGCGCTCCCATCGAGCGAATGCGACGCCCAGATCACGCCGCTGCCGCGCGCCGCGCCGTTCGCGGAAATGGACAGCATCGCGCCCGGCATCGCCGGCATGCTCGTCACGGAGCTACTGATCGTGTGAGCGACGTCGAGAATGGTCGCCCCAGGAGAATACGACGTTGCGACGAAAGGAAACGCCTTGAGCTGGTCGGTGTCGCCCCAGACGTAAACGCGGCCTCCGTCGGGTCCGTTCCAGAACACGGGCGACCCACCGATGCGAAACGGCGCGCTCACCGGAAAGGTTTGCAGCACGTTGTCGTCGCTCGACGTCGATTCGGTCAGGCCGCCCATGTCGTCCAGATCGACCACGTAGAGGACGCCGGCCTTGCCACCGCCGACCCCGATACGCGTGCCGGGAACGAGCAACATCCCGGCGGAGCCGAGATCCAGATCGGCCGCTTCGAGCGTCACGTAGTCGTGCGGCGTGAAGAAGCTCTCGACCTTGAACGTGCCGCCGTTCGGACGAAGCTTGAGAAAGCTCTCACCGCGCCCGAGGACCGAACGCGGATCACCCGGTTCGCCGACGGTTCCGTTGCCGGTGATGACGAACACGTCCGTTCCGTCCGAGGCGGGGCCTTGCCCGGATTGCCAGACGCCTCCCTCGCTCCCGTTCGGCGTCGTGTTGTAGACGACGCGCTGGGCGAGCGTCGTCGCGTCGTACCCGATGATCCAGCCGTGATACGGCGGCCAGTCGCAGTGCGCCGCCCAGCTCACGTACACGACGCCGTTCGAGAGCAGGAGCGCCGCGCGCTGGTTTTCGTGGAGCGGGTCGAACGTGACGGTCGTCGTTCCGTCGCCGGTTCCCGGGACGCTCGCGGAGATGGTCACCGGGCTCCCCGCGCGTTCCTTGCCGTCGGTGAGATCGACGGCGTGAATCTTCTGCACGAACGCCGTGCCTTCGTGCGTCCTCGCGACGAGGTACATCGTGCGCGTCGTCGGGTCGATGACCGGCGTGCTCACGATGCCGATGTTTCCGCTGAAATCCTGGTAATTCCCGTTGCACGCGCCGGTCATGTCGGCGTTGCGCGGCGGAACCACTCCGGGGCCGAGCAAGCTCCGCGACCACAGCGGCGCCGTCGCTGCCGGGTCGTCCGCGTCGAAGGCGTAGAGGGTGTCGTTCACGGTGACGACGAAGAGCACGTTCAGGACGCCGCGACCGGGCATCGCGAGACCACTCACGAGGAGCGGCTGCGCATAGACTTGGTCGTCGACCGCTCGCGCGAACAGCTTCCGAAATCGGCCGCCGCCGACCGAATCGACGGTGAGCGTCGTTTCGGCCAAGTTAGCTCCCGTTCGGAACGTGTCATTGTGTTGGGTCACGATGTTCACGAGGGGCGGCGCTGTGGGGGCCCTTTGGTCCGGCGCGTCGGAAGGATTCGTGGTCGCGTCGCCGAGCGAGCCGTCGCGCGACGAGGCGTCGGCGTGTGCGTCGTCCCGAGCCGCGTCCCGAGCGGCGTCCGGAGTCGGCGCGCGGCGGACGTGAACCGACGGATCGTGCGCGTCGCGGGGCGCCCTTCGGCTGCGAACGCGCGGGCCCTGCGATGGGTCGAAGGGCGAGCCATCGTTGGCCACACAACTCACCAAGAGCACGCCGGCGAACACCAGGAGTGAGCGCTCCACGATCGCCCATCTTACGACAATCGCGATCCGAACCCTGCGACGTTTTCGCGCTTACCCCGGCACGAGCGAGAACAATCGCGACACGAACCAGAACACGCCCGCGCCCGAGACGGCCGCCGAAAGGCCTTCGGTGAGGAGCGCGTGGGTTTTTGGACGGCGTGACAGGAGGAGCGTGAGCAGCGGCCAACAGAGGAGTACGACGCCGAGTTGCCCGATTTCGACGCCGAGATTGAACCCGAAGAGCGCCGGCACGAGACGCCCGAGCGGCAGATCGAGCGCGGACATGGCGCCCGCAAAACCGAAACCGTGGATCAACCCGAACGCAAACGCGATCGCGACGCGAAGTCCCGCGGGTTCACGCGAGCGCGCGAGGAGCGCGAAGTGGCAGGCCGTGAACACCAGCAAACCGAGCAGCGCCGTGCGGCTCACCACGCCGCGTCCGGAGAGAAACAAGAGAGCGAGCGCGGCGACGATCGCGGCGGGGACTCTCCGCCGGCGCTTCGAAAGGAGCCAGGCGTTTTCGGCGCCGAGGAGCGCGATCGAGAACCCGATGAGCGCTTCGACCGGACGCGGATCGGGCTCCACGACGTGAAGCACGGCGAGCGCGAGCGTCAGGCTATGCGCGACGGTGAAGGTCGTCACGAGCCACGCCACTTGTCGAAAGGTCGTCGCGAGGAGCAAGAGGGCGAGCACGAACGCGAGGTGATCGGGGCCCGTGAGCAAGTGTTCGACGCCGAGCGCGACGTAGTCGAGCATCGAGCTCCCGGCGTTGGCGTCGAACACGGCGCTCCGCGTCGCTGCATCGAAGACCCGATCGACGGGATGCCCGGTGCCGTCGTCCCATCGAAGGAGATGCCGATGACCGTCTCGGAAAAGCCCAACGAAGCCGACCGAAACGACGCGCACTCCCGTTCCGGTGCAATGCAGGGTCCAGCGCCACATCGCCCAAGGATCGGCCGCGGGGACGCGGTCGGGTGCTGTCGATGGCGTGCAGGCGACGCCGTCGACCCGCATCTCGAAGAGTCGTTGCAGCACGAGTCCCGCGGCGCGCGCACGATTCGAGTCTTTGTCGACGGAACCACCGAGCGCCGCGACGTCGGTCGACGTCATTTGCACCTTCACGTCGACATCGCTGCCGTGAAGCGTCCAGAACGAATACGACAAGGGATGCGCGTGCGCGGCGGCAACCGCGGTCACGCAGGCGAACGCGAGCACCAGAGACGCGGCAGCCAGCGTTTTCACGGAGGCGTCGCCACTTTCCGCACGTCGGCCGCTCGGCGGAGTTCGTCCATTCTTGCGGCGAACGCGTCGTCCCCGGCTTTTCGTCGATAGAGGTCGGCGACGTGGTCGCGAATCTCGGACAGCGGGAGCGCCCGCGGCGGCCCGCGGTCGACCAAGACGACCACGCGGAACGCATTGCCGTCGCCCACCGGTTCGGTCACCTGACCCGGTTTCATTTCGAGCAATCGCTCGAGCAAGACCGGGCCGAAGCGGCGGTTGATTTCGTCCGGCGAGAGCGGCGCGCTCGGCGACGCGTCGTTCGACGGCGAACCGAGCGCCGCGTTGACGGCGTCGAACGACTCGCCCCGTCGCAGCCGTTCGACGGCTTCTTCGGCGCGAGCACGCGCCGGAGCGCGATCCGGCGCGTCACGGATGCTCACTGCGAGCTCTCTGACGCGCACGTCCCCCGGGCCGACCAGTTGCGAGCGAATCTGCGCGTAGAATTTCTCGAGCTCCGCGTCGGTGGGGACGAGCGCGTCGGCGGACGCACGCGCCGACGCGTAGACGGCGTTCAAGAGCGCGTTTCGCGTCGCCGCGTCGCCGCGCACCATGCCGAGGGCGAGGCCTTGCTGGAGCATCAATTCGTCGTCGATCAATCGCTCGAGGACGGCTTTCTTGTCGGCGTCGGTGACCGGCCGATGCTCCGAGTCGCCGACGGCCTTCAACGCGGCGTCGTAGTCGGCCGTCGAAATGCTCTCGCCGTTCACGACCGCGACGCTGCCGGCCGGAACTCCACGCGTCGCGACGCGCGTGTGCGTCGCCAATCCGCCGAGCGCGAGCGCAAGACCGACGCCCACGCCAATCCACAAGAAAAATTCCGGGCGCGAAACCCAACGCATGCGCGACGGCACTGTACTGCGCGGGCGGGGCGCGTCGCAGCTCAGGAACCGAGCGCCGCTTTTCGAACGCGGCCCCTCGTCGGGCGAAAACTACGGCGAAACGTCACGCGGTTGCACGACGGCCGGCCGAAGCAGCGAGCTTTTCGAAAGAAATGCGGCTCAGGGCGCCGTCATTTTTCGGATGACTCGTCGCTCGCCGAGGTCACCGCCGGATCGTCGTCGTCCGGGACGGCGCTCGCGGCCGGCTCTTCGGTGCCGTTCATCGGGATGTGCCATTTTTTCGATTCTTCCACGGTGCAGGGGCGCGGATCGTTGCGGTCGTTCTGTACGCACTCGAGCGACCAGGCGAGGCGCGGCGGTTCGCCGGTGCTCGCCGCTTCGGCGCGGGCCGCGGCGATGTCGCCCGACACGGCGAACGTGGTGAGCGAGGGAACGCCGTCGACGACGATGAGCCCGGCGATCATGACGAGCAGGAACGGGAAGGTGAACCGATAGAGGTCCATCGTCGAACGATTGAACCGGTAGCTCGCGACGAACACGTTCTGGCCGAAGGGAGGGGTGAGATTGCAGACCTCGAGGTTCAAGAGGAACATGATGCACATGTGAAAGGGCTGAATGCCGAACGCCGCCGCGAACGGCGTGACGAGCGGCACGCAGACGATGATCATGCTGATCCCGTCCATCACCATGAAGTACAAGAACGCGTTCAGGATGAGGAGAAACTGCCAGCGCTGGTGAATCCCGATCGCACTCAGCCAGTCGTACGCACGCTCCGGGATCTGCTGGCTGATGATGTAGTTCGTGAGCGACATGGCAAACGCCATGATGAGCAGGAGTCCGCCGGCGAGCCCGATCGAGTTGCGGATGATGCGCGGAAGATCTTTGACGGCGATGTCTCGGTAGACGAAGACCTCGACGACCAGCGCGTAGAACACCGATAGCGCCGCCACTTCGTCGATTTGCGTCAAGCCCGTCGCGAGTCCCCCGAGAATGAGCACCGGGATCCCGAGTTCCCACTTCAAATCCCAGAGCGCGAGACCGGTCTCGCGCGCGACGAATTGCTTTCTCGGCACGCGATGCTTGATCGCGACGTAAACCGCGTACCCGCTGAGGAGCACGATGACCAACATGCCCGGCGCGATGCCGGACTTGAACGCCTTGGTGAAATCGATGCCGGCGAAGAGCGAATAGATGAGGATCGGGAGCGACGGCGGAAGGAGTAACCCCACCGAGCCGCTGGTCGTGACGAGGCCGAGCGCGAATCGCTCCGGATATCCGGCCTTGACCATGGCCGGATAGAGCAGCGCGCCGATCGCCACGATCGTGATGGCGCTTCCGCCGGTGAACGTCGTGAAGAACGCGCTCGCCATGATGCAGACGATCGCGAGTCCTCCCGGCATCCACCCGAGAAACGCCTCGGCGGCGCGAACGATGCGCGCGGGCGTCTTCGATTCGGCGAGCATGTAACCGAGAAACGTGAAGAGCGGTACGGTGACCAGGACCGGATTGCCGGCGAAGCGCTCGTCGAGGACGTCGGGCGCGAGAAACCGGAGCACGCGCATGCTCGGGTTGTCGTGAGTGAGCCATGCGAGCTCGGTGAACCCCGCCATCGCGGCGAAGATCGGCGTGCCGAGGAGAACGAGGGCGGCGACCAGGAGCGAGAGCATGTCGTTTCAGCTCCTCGCCGCGTGTTCGAGCGCGTCGTCGGACGCGTCCGGCTCCGCCGGCGCGGCGCCGGTCGAGACCAGCGCGACGCGAAGCACGAAGCGCAGGGCGATGATCAACAGGCCGATGGGGACGATCAGATCGCCGGCCTTGGTGAGCTCGCCGCGAGGTTCGCCGCGACCCGGAATGACCACCAAGGGCGCGCGAGATTCGTCGTCGGGGATGAACACCGAAAGCGTCGCGTCGTGGCCATATCGCTGGTCGAATCCGGCGTTCGCGACCCAGCGGTTCCACTCGGCTCCCTTCAACCAATCGGCATACGGCTCGCCGCGAAATACGATATGGGGCATCGACTTGAAGTCGAGAGCGAGTTGCGACCGGATGATGAAGCCGTCTTCGCCGAGCCGCTCGAAGACTTGCCCGACCTTCTGACGGGCGGTCATGTCGGCGCGGGCGTCGAAATCCTCGATCGAGACGTGGTCGAAAAATCCCCACGCGGCTGCTGCCGTGACGAGCGCACACAAGAGGCCGGTGGCGGTGGCGGCGACCCAGCGAATTCGGCCGCGCAACAGGCGCGTCGTCACGTCGAGGACGATGTGCTTGCCCCGCGCCGTCGCGAGGGAGCCGCCGACGAGCGCGAGGATCAGATTGAGCCGCGTTCCGATGCCACGGAGCCCACCGACCAAGGTCAGGACGGACCCTTGTTGGTACCAGTTGAGCAGGTTCGACGTGTACTGAACGCCGACCGCCGCAACGTGCGGCGCGACCAGCACGCCGAGCAACGTGAACGCCACCGTCGCTCCGATGCGCGCTCGCGGCCCGGCGCGCTTTCCGGCGAACCATGCGCCGAGCCCGAGACCGAGAGCCAGCAGAATGGCGCGCGCGACGATTCCGCCGTGGCTTTCGCTTTCGGCTGGCGTCGAGAGCCCTTTGAGGAGCACCCAGAGAGACATCGAGAAGACCTCGATCGCGACGGCGACCACCGCGACGATCGTCTCGAAGCGCGTCCACGAGGCGTCGAGTCCGACGAGAAATCGCGCCGTGCGCGTTCGATCGCCCGTGAGAGCAACCGGATCCGGGTGCCGAAGCATGAGTGCGTCCTTTCGACGCCGCGGGTCGGGCGTCTTCCCTCATGGAGAGCGCTCCGGCCGGATGTGAACCGAAAACGACTACTCGACCGCGTTGATTTCGCGCGTCAGCCCGAGAACGTCTTCGACGAGACCCCGGGCGAGGTGGCTCCCGGTGCGTTCCTCGGCGGCTTTTTCGAAGAACGAGCGCCACTCGCGTCGTTCGGACGCCGTCGGTTCGACCGGCGCGAGCCCGCGAAAGAGTCGGACGCTGGCCGCGGTGTCGTCTTGTCGTACCCGCGAAGCGCCTTCGTCCTCGGCGCGGCTCGACAGGTCGTCGACCACGGCGCGCACTTCGGGGTCCAGGTGGTCGTATGCGCCCTTTTGCAGAAGGAGCGCTCCGCTCGTGCACGCGACCGGCATCGTGGTCACCGAATCGAGCGAGCGCGTCCAGTCCAGTCGCTCCGCGTCGCCGGCCGTCCCCACGACGACCGAGGCCCCCAGGCGAGGCCCGGCGTGGAGTGCGTCGGCGACGTCCAGCTCGGCGAGAGTCACCGGGATGATCCCGGGAACGGACGAATAGAACATCGGCGCGAACGGATCGGTGTCCAGGGCCGCCATGCGGCGCCACGCGAGGTCCGCCGGGCGTCGCACCGGACGTCCTCGGCTCATGAAGCGCGTACACCCTTCGTCTTGCCACGACAAAAGGCGATACCCGACCGAGGCGAAACCGGATTGCATCTCGTCCCGCAGGTGGCCCTGGACCCACTCGACCTTGGTCCACGAATCGACGACCCCGGGGATCTGCAGCGCCGCGACGCTCGGGAGCACCGACGGCAACGATTTTGCAGACACGAGAGCTCCGTCGAGCTGCCCGGTCCGAAGCCGCGAGAGCAGCGAGCGCTCGTCGCCGCGAAACGCGCCACTACCGCCCCAGCGTACGCTCACGTCCAATTTTCCCGCGGTGCGCAGCGCGAGCGATCGCCGCCACGCTTCGATGAGCCGACCTCCCGGGGTCGCCTTGCCGAGCAACGTCGCGAACGTGAGCTCACGGGGGACGTCGAATACCGGCCGAGGATCGGCAGGGTGCGCGAGCGTCGGCGTGGACGGCGCCGCGCCCGATCGAATCGGCGTCCGAAACGCGAAGAGGCCAACGATGGACGCGAGCGCGACGCCGGCGACGACCGACCACGACGGCCGCGTCTCGGCGGAACGGAGTCGGAGCGCTCTCAAAAATCCGGTAGCGCAGTCGCCGCGAGCCGCGGAGCGCAACGTACGCTCGACCAGCGCGAGGTCCCTGACTCGGCGCGTCCGATCGTGGACGAGCATGTCGCGGAGCAACTCGGCGATCGACGGCGGGAACTGTCGCCGATCGAACTTCGGCACGCCGTGCTCGGTCAGATTGTGGAGCACTCGACCCACGTTACCGCCGGCGATCGGGCGCTTCCCCGTCACGCATTCGTACAAGACGACGCCGAGCGCCCACACGTCCGCGCGCTCGTCGATGTGCTCCTCGCCGAGGAGTTGCTCGGGAGCCATGTACTGCGGCGTTCCGAGGAGCGTCCCCGTCGCGGTGAGCGTTTCGTCGGGCGAGCCCGCGACGGCGCCGAGCGAACGCGCGATCCCGAAGTCGAGCACGCGCACGCGCGGAGCCCCGCTCGACGGCTCCGACACCAGGAAGATGTTGTCCGGTTTCAGATCCCGATGCACGACGCCGGCTCGATGCGCGGCAGCGACGATGGCCACGACCTCGGCGAGGATGGCGCAAGCGTCGCCGAACTCGCGGCGCTCGCTCGACAGCCACTCACCCAAGGTTTCGCCGTCGAGAAAATCCATGACCAGCACGGGCCACCGATGCTCGGCCTCGAAGACGTCGTGTACCGGCACCACCCCCGGGTGACGGATCGTCGTGACGAGTCGGGCTTCGCGCTCGAAGCGTTGCTTGAGCTCCGGCGTGAGCGCGAGCCCGTCGCGGACCACCTTGAGAGCGACGCGCTTGCCGGTGAGCCGATGCGTCGCTTCCCAGACCGACCCCATACCGCCGCGACCCACTTCGCGAACGAGTCGGTATCGTCCCACGTCGCGTCCCGCGACGAACAACGATGCGGTCACTCCGCTCGGCGGCGGGCGTGGGGGCGCGGCGGCGACCGCCGCGATGAGCGAATCCACCGACTCGAAGGCGGACGGCGTTTCGACCTCGGCGCCCGAGCTCATCGATCCTCAGCGTAGCCGAATCCGATCCGGGCAGCGACGGGCGCCCGGTAGCACGGTGCGTCAGCCGTCGTCCGTCAGCCCCGCGCTTGCGGCCCAACGCCGGATTTTCGCCTTGATCAGCTGAAACCGCTTCCGAAGGCGCGCGGCTTCGCTCGCGATGTCGCCGTCGCCCCCTTGCTCGACGTCGGCGAAGACGCGCGCAACTTCGGTCCACTCGAGCCCGCGATCGAGACGCAAGACGAGGAGCGTCCGCTCGTCTTCCGTGAGACGCGCGCGGAGCTCGGCGATGCGCGTCTTGAACTCGGTCTTCAAGAACGGCGCGGTTTCGGTTCGAGCGCGCTGCTCGAGCTTCGAGAGCACGCGGTCGGCGCTCAGGGGGATGTTGCGACGTCGTGCTCGATGCGGCGCCGCCTGGTATCGAATGGCTGCGTGCCGCGCGAGTGTGTAGGCCCACACCCGGACCGTCGAGCGACCCGCGAACGACGGCAGACCTCGCCACAGATCCTCGGTGAACATCGAGAACGCCTCCGTCGCAGCGTTCTCGTCGCGGGTTCGTGCGACGAGAAAACCGTAGAGCTCCGCGCCGTATCCGCGAAGGATGAGCGTCGCGGCCTCGGCGTAGTCGCGCTCGTCGAGCCGAGCATTCACCGCCTGCTCCAGCTTTTCCCGTTCTTCGCTCACGCCCTGGCGGCAGTATAGGACCTCGGGAGCAGCCTTGGCGAGTTCCGGCTCCTCGTCAGTGCATTCCCAGGACCTTCATCAATCGCGACAGGTTCGATTGACGAAGGCCGAGGAGCTCGGCGGCGCGACTCTGATTGCCCGCGGATAGGTTCAACGCCTGTTGCACGCGGCGCGCTTTGTAGCCTTCCACGGCTTCCGACAGCGGGAGCGCGTCGAGAGGATCGGCTCCGAGAGCCGGCGGAGGCGTCGAGCCGCGCGAGTCGACGTCGAGATCGGAGGCCCGAATGACCGCGCCCTTGGCGAGCACGACCGCTCGCTCGATGGTATTCGAGAGCTGGCGCACGTTGCCCGGCCAATCATTGGCGGTGAGCCGCGCGAGCGCGTCGTGCGTGAACGAGAGGTGCGTCTTGCCGAGATCGCGACCGAAGCGGGTGAGGAGATGATCGGCGAGGCCGGCGATGTCGTCGCGGCGCTCGCGAAGCGGGGGCACTCGCACGGCGACCACGGCGAGCCGGTAGTAGAGATCTTCCCTGAAGGTTCGGTCCAGCATCGCGCGGTGTAGATCGCGGTTCGTCGCCGCGATGACGCGCACGTCGACCCGGATGTCGCGAGTGCCGCCGACGCGCTGAAATTCCCGCTCCTGCAACGCGCGGAGGAGCTTCGCCTGGAGCTTCGGATCGAGCTCGCCGATCTCGTCGAGGAAAATGGTTCCCCCTTGGGCGAGCTCGAAGCGCCCGAGCTTTCGCGTGAGCGCGCCCGTGAACGCGCCGCGTTCGTGACCGAAGAGCTCGCTCTCGAGGAGCTCCGCGGTGAGCGCGACGCAATTGACGGCGATGAACGGCCCCTCGGAGCGATCGCTCCAGCGGTGCAACGTTCGGGCGAGCACTTCCTTGCCTACGCCGCTCTCGCCGAGGAGCAGCACGGTGCTGCGCGTGGGAGCCGCTGCCCGGAGCGTCTCCAGCACGTCGAGCATGTTCGCGCTCTCGCCGACGACCAGGTCGTATCGATGCTCGGCGTCGCTGCGAAGCGCCCGGTTTGCGCTCCGGAGACGCGCCACGGCTTTCGTTCGTTCGATCGCGGTGGCCGCGATCGCCGCGAGTGCCTCCAAGAGCACCAGATCCTCCGGCGAGAACCCGTCTTCGTGAGCGGTGTTCAGGACCTCGATGGCGCCGATCACCGCGTTTCGTTCGCGGAGCGGCGCGCACAAGATCGACCGCGTCTCGAATCCCGTCTTCTTGTCGACCCCTGCGAAAAACCGTGGATCCCTCGCCACGTCATTGACCAGCGTCGGCTCCCCGCGCTCGGCGACCCATCCGATCACACCGCAGCCGAGCGGCAGCCGGAGCTCTTCGCCTTCGAGCTCGCCCCCGATCGCCGGAAAGACCAGCTCTTGCTCGTCGCCCGCGATGAGCGCGATGCTGCACCCCGTCGCCGAGAACAGACTCATCGCCGACGAGATGAGGAGTCGGAGCAGTTCGTCGGGCGACAGCGCGCCCATCAGTTCCCGATTGATGTCGATGAGCGCCGCGAGGCGCGCGTTCGCCGTCAACGGCATCATCGGCGACTAGGGCGGCGAACGGGGCGTACCAAAGTTGCTCCTGCGGCGGCCGCTCGAATGGCGGCGCTCGTTCGAACTATGTCATCGCAGCGTTACTGGTTACGCAACGTTCGCATGCTCAGCAAGACCATGGTCGGCTCGGGTGCGGCTTGGACCTCGAGGTCGCAGTCGCAAGAAGACGGGACGGCCGTCGCGATGTTCGCCGTCTCTTGCGCGGAGCCGCTTCCGGCTACGGCCAACACGACAGCGTGGATGAACAGCGACACGACCACGCCCGCCAGCATTCGCAGGGCCCAATCCTTACGTAACATGCGTTCTCCTCGAAGAGCGACCGCCGGACTCGGCACCACGCCGCGTCACGTCGCCGTCGCGACGCTGCTTTCAGCACACGACGTGCCGGTCCGAGACGCCCGTTGCAACCGACGTCAATCCCGTTTGATCTCGCGAGGTTGAACAGCCCTGTGCGTCCTTGGCTCTGCGCTCGAGCTATATCGAAGCGATGAGGTTCGCGCTCGAACGGAGATGACGTCCGCGTCGGGGCCGGCGTCGCGACGTTTCAATCGCGCGCGGCGTCGAAGTCAACGCGGATCGTTCGCCGCAAAGCGGGCGACACCGAAGAACCCGATCTCGAAAGGCCCCGCTTGAATCGACGGATCCATCCGCACGACGGTGACCCTCTCGATGCCGGGCCACGTGCTGCGTCGCGCGCGCGACAACGGCGCGGTGTACACGAAGAAGCCGTTCACCGTTCGCGGCACGGCACGGCCATCGACGACGGTCAGCTCTTGTCGGAGCAGCGTGTAACGAGGCGCGCCGAAGGATTCGCGAGGTTTCGACACCCAGAAGAGCCGCGGTAGGACCGGAGGTTCGGGTCGAAGGAGGAGATACGCGCGCTCGGCGCCTTTGGGTTCGGGCGGCAGTCGAGTACTTTCGTTCACCGGAAAGACGAACCACGAGGTTGCGCTCTTCGCGCGAAACCGACGCACGTCGCTGTCATCCACGCCGTCGCGAACGAGGTTCTCCAGGCCGGCGGTGTCGAACGCGGAGCCGTCGAGGGGCAGGAGCCAATCGGCGTGGGCGCGATCGCGTTCGAGGAGAGCCGCCGCGCCGTACGCGGGGTCCGACAGAATTCGGAGATCGCGCTTCTTCGCGTCGAACACGGCGCGCTCGCTGGCGATCGCCAGCGCTTTCGGGGGCTCGAGCACGAGTGGTTTCTTCATCGACTCGGCGTTGTAGAGCGCGAGGTACGCGCCCTGGTGCCGCTCGGGGAGCTGTTCGATCGGCTCGGTTTCGTGCCACCCGAACGTCTTGCCGTAGGTTGCGGTGACGGCGCGCATCGTGTCGGCAGACCAGATCCACGGCTCCTGGTTGTTCTCGAGCGCCGCGACGCAGATGGCGACCGTCGCGACGGCCGCGACGGCAGACGCGACGCCGAGTGCGGGCGCGGCGAGCGCCGCGACGAACAGACACGTGGCTGCCGTAGCGAGATACAGAAATCGAGCATTCTGAAGCGTCGGCTCGACGTGGATGCCGCGCGCGAACGGCGCCACCGATAGGACGAACCAAAGAAAGCCGAGGAGCGCGACGCGGCCTCTTGCGCGGCGCGTTCGAATGGCGTCTGCGCAGGCGACCGCGACGAGAACCCACGCCGCGGTGAAGCCCCACGCATAGTAGCGTTCGAGCGTGCCCACTGCTTCGCGGTTGTAAGGCCCGAAGAGAAGCCCGAAGTTATCCTCCCAAGGCAAGACGACGCTGTGGAAGAAGTCGCCCTTGCCGGCCAAAAATCCGTCCGCGCCGCCGAGTACGCTTCCGAGCGCCCGCTTCCGGATCCACAGATAGACGAGCGTGACTGCGGCGAACGCGCACCAGGCGGTGGCCACGTCGCGAAGGCGCTTCGTTCCATGCAAGTGATCCGGCATCGCGAGATCGGTCGCCGCGATCAGGCCAGGAAGCGCGATCGACGGATCTTTGGAGAGAAGCGCCAGAGCGTACGCGCCGAGCGAAAGCCCGATGAGCTTCCAACGCCGTGTGCCGTCGTCGCCGCGCGCTTCCAGATAAGTGCCGAGGCACACGAGCGCCCAGGTCGTCGCGAGCACGTCGGTCCGCCCGCTGATCCAGGCGACGGACTCCACGTGCCACGGGAACACGACGAAGAGCGCTCCGGCGAACGCCGCGGAAAGAGCCGGAAGCTTCGCCGCGAGCGCAAGGCGATAGAGGAGAAAGCCGTTCACGCCGTGCAACACGACGTTCGTCAAATGATACCCGAACGGACGAACGCCCCACACGACGGCGTCGATCGCCTGCGTCAAGACGACGAGCGGCCGGTAGTAGAGCACCGGCGCAAAGGCGTTGCGATCGCCCCAATCGGCGCCGAACACCTTCCACACGTGCGCCCAGTCGACGTGCTTGCCGTCGGGAACGACGACCGCGATCATGACGTCGTCGCTCAGGAACCAGCCATTCAGGACGCGCGCGTACACCGCGAGCGAAAGCGCTACGAATGCCGCCATGGCCACCGCTGGGTGGCGGAGCGGCGGAACACGAAGGAACCGACCCAGCGACAAGGGCGCGGACGATAGCCGGAGCCGCCGCCGGAGTCAGCGGGATAGGGGTCGACGCTCGCGCTCGCGCCGCGTCACCGGATCGAGCGCTCGGCGGTTTTTTTTGTAGGCGCGATGCTCGCCACCATCTCGTGGAGCTCGTCGAACTTCTCGTGAAGGTGCGCGATCTCGAGCTCGGCTTTGAGATTCACCTGGTATTCGATGTCGTTTCTGACTCTGTCTCGCGCCACCTGGCGGTTCTGACTGAGGAGCACGAAAACCGAAAGGATGATCGCTTCGAGCGAGACGACCATCGTCAACAGACCGAACGGAAACGGGTCGAACCCGCCCATCTCGCTCCTGCCCATCGGCCCGACGTTGAGCACGATCCACACGAAAAAGATCCCGATGTGGATGAAGAGGAAGGGCAGGCTGCCGCTGAACTCCGAGATCCAATCCGCCATTTTCATGACGGTGGTGCGCTTGTCCTCGGTCTCTTCGTTGATGTCGCGCGACACGCTGTGACGGAGGAGCCGTGCCGAGTCCCGTAACCTTCGGCCCATGGCGGCGAGCAGGGACATGCCTGCTTCCGGATGCTGCTTGAGAAATTCCTCGAGATCCGTACGTTCGACGACCAGCGCCTCCAGATCCTTGGTGACGAAGGCACTCGCGGTGCGGGGCCCTGCGTCGAGGAGTGAAATCTCGCCGAAGAAGTCACCGGGATGCGCCGACTCGAGGACGATACGCTCCCCGGTGTCGTTCTTGAAAAAGATCTCCACTTCTCCCGAGCGCACGACGTAAAGCGCGTCCCCGGGGTCTCCGCGCGAAAAAATCGTGGTGCCCGCGGCGGCGATGAGCCGTTCGACGCGGTCACCGAGCGCCACGCGTGCTGGTTCGTCGAGGAGTGCGAATAGTGGAACTTCGCCGAGGAGTTCTGCGTTGGTGGCCATCCTGATGGGCCGGCAATATGCCATGACCGTCGCGCAGGGCGTGCGCGGTTCGACACGCGGCTGGTTCCCCCGCTTTTTTTGCGCGAAGGCGGGCTTCGGCGCGGCCTCTCGCCTTGCCGGCGCACCGCGTGGAGAGGTGCGATCGATCGACGGTTCGAGTCGAGTTTCTCGATCCTGGGCGGAGCGGCGAGAGCGTCGACGACGAAGCGCTTCTCGACCTTAACGTTGTGGAGATCCAGCCGTTCACTCGATCGCCATGGATCTCCGCGAGCACGAACCTTTGGACCGGGGAAATGCGACCGGCAATATCCTCGTAGTCGACGACGATGAGGCCGTCCTGAAGCTATGTGTGCGAATCCTCACACGGGCGGGCTTCGACACAAAATCCACTTCGAGCGTCAAAGCGGCCATCGACCTCCTCGAACACAATACGTTCGACGCCGTCCTCAGCGATATCCAGATGCCGGGAACGGACGGTATCGGTCTCCTCCGCGCCGTACGTGAGCGGGACCTCGATGTCCCGGTGGTGCTTTCGACGGGCGCCCCGTCGGTAAGCACCGCTGTCGCAGCCGTCGGCTATGGCGCCTTCGCGTATCTGACGAAGCCCGTCGCTCCCGCTACGCTCGTGCAGGTCGTCACCAGCGCTACTCAATTGGGTAAGATGGCGCGATTCAAGCGCGAAGCGCTCGAGGAGACCGGCGACACCGGTAAACTGACCGGCGATCGCGCGGGCCTCGAGAGTGCGTTCGCGGCTGCGCTCGACACGCTCTGGATGGCGTACCAGCCGATCGTCCACGCTTCGAGCCGTGCGCTATTCGCCTACGAAGCGCTGGTTCGAACCCTGGTGCCCGCGCTTCCTCACCCCGGTGCGTTACTCGACGCGGCCGAGCGGTTGGGCCGGAGTGTCGATCTCGGCCGGCTCATTCGAACGAAATCCGCCGAACCCATGGAGCGCGCGCCCGAGGGGTCCATTCTGTTCGTCAATCTTCACACCCGCGACTTGCTCGACGAGGCGTTGTTCTCCCCCGACGCTGCGCTCAGTAAAATCGCCGGTCGCGTCGTTCTCGAGATCACCGAACGCGCGTCGCTCGACGAGGTCCCCGATGCGTCGGCTCGGGTCGCCGAGCTCCGCAAGCTCGGGTTTCGCATCGCGATCGACGACCTCGGAGCCGGCTACGCCGGTCTCACGAGCTTCGCCAGCCTCGAACCCGAGATCGTCAAGCTCGACATGTCGCTCGTTCGCGGCGTCGAGAGAGCGTCGAAGAAGCACAAGATCATCGATTCGATGACCCGTCTCTGCAAGAACATGGGAATATTGGTGGTGGCGGAGGGCGTCGAAACTCCCGCGGAGCGCGACGTGCTGGTCGAGCTCGGCTGCGATCTCTTGCAGGGATACCTATTCGCCCGGCCCGGCAAACCGTTCCCCGAAATCCTAGGGGATGAAACGCCAAGCGAATGACCGAGCGCAGAGCAGGAGCGAGGACGGAAATGAGTGACTCAATGCAGGAATCGAGGCCCGAGCAAGCGCTCATGCGAGAGATGGGGCTGACGAGCGAGAATATCGAGCGCAGAAAGACCATCGTCGGACTGAGCGCCGCCGATTCGACGCGGATCGCAGCACTCCGAAAGATCGTGCAGACGAACGTCGAAGGTCTAGCCTCGATGTTCTTCGACTACCTCGGCGGTCTGGGAGAGGCCAAGGCGCTCTTCGGCAACCGCGACCTTCTCCAGCAGGCTCGTCGCCTCAAGAGCGACCATCTCTCGGAGATGGTTCGGGGAGAATACGGGTCGGCTTACGTCGAGCAACGTCTCAAGCTCGCCATGCTTTACAGCAAAGTGGGCCTCGAAACTCACGCTTTTCTGGGCGCCTTTCACCATGTCCTCGACGCGATCGGGGTGCAGGCGATGAAAGATTCGGAGCAGAATCCGATGGAGGGATTCCAAAACTTCTTGTCACTCAAGAAGGCCGCGGTTCTCGACGTCGGCATCATCGTCGATGCGATCATTTTCCAACGCGAGCGCATCATCCTGCAGCAACAAGAGGAGATTCGAGAACTCTCCACGCCAGTGCTCCAGATTCGCGATCAGCTGCTCATCATTCCGGTGGTCGGGATGGTGGACACGCATCGAGCGCGGCTGCTCACCGAAGGCCTTCTCCAGGCGATCCGAGACCGGCGTGCGAAGGGTGTCGTCATGGACATCACCGGGGTCCCCATCGTGGACTCCAAGGTGGCAAATCACCTGGCTCAGGCTTGCGAAGCGGCCCGCTTGATGGGTGCGCTCGTGGTTCTGACGGGGATCTCTTCCGAGATTGCCCTCACCCTGGTGACCATCGGCGCGCAACTCCGGGGAGTGCGCACCGTCGGCGATTTGCAGGGCGGCATCGAGGAAATCGAGCGGTTTCTGGCCGACAGATCCGGTGCCCGGCTCCGAGAAGACGCTTACGGTGACGACCCGAGCGGCGGGAAGTGATTCATGGGCGTCCCGATCCTCAAGCAAGGCGACTATCTCATCGTCGCGATTCAGGATGAGTTGACCGACGCGGGTTGGCGCGACTTGCGGGACGAACTGCTCGCACGCGCTGGCAAGTATCGTTCGCGTGGGGTTCTCGTCGACGTGAGCGCGATGGACGTGATGGACTCCTTTGCGACCCGAATGCTGGACGGGATCGCTCGAATGCTTCGGTTCCGGGGCGCCGAGACCGTCGTGAGCGGCGTGCAGCCGGAGGTGGCGTTCGCGATGGCGCAACTCGGACTATCGCTTCCCAACACGGGTACGGCGCTGGACACCGACGATGGATTCGCCGAGCTCCGACGTCGGACTGGCAGGGTAGTGAATGACCGCTGAAGCGACCATTCCGATCCAGCACGACGGCGACATCCTGGCCGCGCGAAAAGCCGCGCGCCTGATGGCGGCTCGCCTCGACTTTTCCTCGACCGATCTCGTGCTGATAGCGACCGCGATATCCGAGATTGCCCGGAACATCCTGGTCTATGCGGAGCGCGGCGAGATGACGTTGACGGTGGTGTCGGAACCTCATCGACGCGGCATCGTGGTCGTCGCGCGCGACTACGGTCCGGGCATCGCCGACATCGAGCAAGCCATGCAAGACGGTTACTCCGGCGGCCATGGTCTCGGGCTCGGGCTTCCTGGAGCGCGACGGCTCATGGACGACTTCGCGATCGAATCGAAGGTCGGTGAAGGCACGACCATCGTGATGAAGAAGTGGGCCCGATGATATGCGGCGGGTCGGCGGGTGGGATTCTCGAATGGGCGGCCGCGGGTCAACCGCTGGCCGGGCAGATTGTCTCGGGCGATCTTCACCTCGTCGCGCCGTTCGATGACGGTGCTCTCGTCGCCGTCATCGACGGTCTGGGTCACGGACGGGAAGCCGAGGTGGCTGCCAAGGCGGCGGCCGAGGTCTTACTCGCGGACCCTGCCGCGTCGGTCGATGCGCTGGTGACTCGTTGTCACCGCGCGCTCGGCCGTCTTCGCGGAGCCGTCATGAGCCTCGCGTCGTTCGACACGAAGCAGGGGGGCTCTCTCACCTGGGTCGGCGTCGGCAACGTCGAGGCGATCCTCTTGCGGCTCGAGCCCGCTCCGGGGCAGCCAGCACACGAACGGCTCCTCGTCTGGGGGGGCATCGTCGGGCAGACGCTGCCGACGCTCCGTCCTCAGACGCTGCGCGTCTTTCCGGGTGACATGATCCTTCTAGCCACCGATGGGCTTCGCACCACGGCCCTCGCCGAGACGCGCCCCATCGACACGATGGAGGTGATCGCGAGTCGCTTTCTCGCCGAGCACGCGAGGGGAACCGATGACGCCTTGGTGCTCGCGGCCCGCTACCGAGGGCCGCCACCATGAATGACACCGCGTCACCGTTCGCGGAGCGATATACCCAAGCGCTCGCAGCGTTCCAGGCGGCCCCGGACGAGGAGAACCTAGAGCGGGCCTACGAGCTCGGACGCGAAGCGATTTCGCAAGGACACGGCGTTCTCGATCTCGCGGCCATCCACACGAAGGCGTTTGCCGACGCGGTGGCTCCCTCCACCGCCAACGTCAGCGAGGCAGTCGCGAGTCTCTCGTTCCGGGCGTGGCAGTTTTTCGCGGAAGCGCTCGCACCTTTCGAAATGGCGCTTCGCGGCTTCCGAGACGCGAATGTTGCGCTCAAGCGAATGGCGACGACGCTCGAGGAGCGCGTGGCCAAGCGCACTCGGGAATTGAAGGCCCAAGAACAGGCCTTCCGTGAGCAAGCTCGCATTCTCCGGAGTGTCGTCGACAGCATTTCGGACGGGATCGTCGTCACCGACAAGGCTGGGAAGTTTCTACTCGTCAACGGAGCCGCCGAACGACTCATCGGTGCAGGCGCGACCGACGAGGCTCCGGACAACTGGACCCAGACGTTCGGGATCTTCCAGCAGGACACCGTGACACCGATCCCACCCGACGAGCTGCCGCTCGTTCGCGCCATGAGGGGCGAGCAAACGGCGGCGCTGCCGATGTTCTTTCGCAACCCTGCGATCCCGCAGGGCGTTCATTTGAGCGTCATCGGCTCGCCTCTCCGGAACGAGGACGGTGCGATCGAGGGTGGAGTCATCGTCTTTCGCGACATCACCGAAGCGAAGCAGGCCGAGGAGCGGCTCGGCCATATGCAGAAGATGGAGGCAGTCGGGCGCCTCGCGGGGGGAATCGCGCACGACTTCAACAACGTCCTGTCCGTGATTCTCAGCTATGCCGAGATGATCGGAAACGATCTCGAGACGGACGATCCCATTTTCTCCGACGTCGAGGAGATCGAAAAGGCGGGCAAGCGCGCCGCGGATTTGACGAGACAGCTCCTCGCGTTCAGCCGTCAGCAGGTCCTCGAGCCCAAGGTGCTGGATCTGAATCAGAGCGTCGCCGGGATGGACCAGATGCTGCGTCGCTTGCTAGGTGCCGATGTCGAGCTGACGATACTTTCCGCGGCCGAGCTCTGGAGCGTCAAGGCCGATCCCGGACAGATCGAGCAGATCCTCATGAATCTCGCCGTGAACGCGCGGGACGCAATGCCCGAGGGCGGCAAGTTGACCATCGAGACCCAGAACGTCGAACTGGACGCCGACTACGCCCATGCGCACCCCGGCGTGACGGCGGGCTCTTACGTACGACTCTCGGTGAGCGACAGCGGGAGCGGGATGAGCCGGGAAACGCAAGCACGGATCTTCGAGCCTTTCTTCACGACGAAAGAGAAGGGGAAGGGCACCGGTCTCGGTCTCGCAACGGTCTTCGGCATCGTCAAGCAGAGCGGCGGCAATATCTGGGTCTACAGCGAGCCAGGCAAAGGCGCGACGTTCAAGGTCCAGTTTCCGAGGGTCAGCGGTCCTGCCAAGGGCGTTTCCATCTCGAAGCAGGGCGAAGTCGAACCCCCTCGAGGTACCGAGACGATCCTTCTCGTCGAGGACGACGACCAAGTGCGCGTTTTGGCCCGCGACGTCCTCCGTCGCTATGGGTACGTCGTCCTCGAGGCGTCGAATGGGGGAGAGGCTCTCCTCATCTGCGAGCAGCACGGGGCCCAGATCCATTTGTTGCTCACGGACGTGATCTTGCCTCGAATGAGCGGGCGGCACCTCGCGGAGCGTCTCGCCAGCACGCGCTCGAAGATGAAAGTGCTGTTCATGTCCGGGTACACGGACGATGCGATTCTCCAACACGGCATTTTGGAGTCCGGCGTCGCCTTTCTTCAGAAGCCGCTGACACGCGCTTCCCTGACGCGAAGGGTTCGAGAGGTTCTCGACGCGGGCGCGGGCAAATACGTGGCTCAACCCGGTGAGCAGGGTCCCGCTTGACGGTGCGGAACGGAGTTCCGTCATCCGACGGGGAGAATTGATGCGGGCTCGTCCGCGCTCGGGGATCGCACGGACGAGCCGACCCTCGACCGAACGCGCCTAGCGCGCGCGCCGCCTGAGCAGGGCCGCCCCGGCAACGGCCGCAGCGATCCACAGCGTGCTCTTGTCCGGCGCTGCGGGCGCGAAGGAGCAGTTCAACCCCTTCACCGTGTTCCCGGCGGTCGTAGTGACGTGCGCGGCGGCATGCGCAGTGACGCTGACGTCCAGGCTGATCGACAGTTCGTCTGAAAGCTGGCTTGCACATTCCTGGAGATTGCTGGCGTTCAAGAACTCTCCGTCACAGACGATGGCGCCGCCGTTGGTCATGCAGCTCGTCGTACATTGCTCGCGAGTCGTCGTCTTGCAGCTTTCCCATTGAGTCGTCTGACAATCCACCTGACACGACGTGTTCGCCGTCGAGGTGCAGTTTCCGGCGCAGGCCGTGGCGCACTTCGGCGTGCAATCCGTGTTCTGATCGTCGTCGTGACAGCTACCTTCGCACTGCTTGTCGCAGGTGTATGGACAGGCTTTGGAGCAACAGTCGGGGTTCTGGGCATCGGCGCACTTCGTATTGCAATCGTTCATGCAATCGTTCCTGCAGATCTGGTCCGAGGTCATCGATCCGGCGTCCGCGGAGCACTGGCTCACGCACACGGGACTGCAGGTGTCGGTGCACGTCGTGCTGGCCGTCGCCGTACACCCGGCCTCGCACTTCGTGTAGAGCTCCGCGGCGCAGGATTCCTCGACCGAGACGACCTTGCAGGTGTCGACGCAGTCCTGGCTTTGGTGAAACTGGCACGTCGCGCTTGCCGACAGGAAAACGCTTCCGCAGGAATCGAGTGCCGCATGCGCGGCGGAGGGAATCATCAAGATGGCCGCGAGCGGCGCCACGCCAATCAGCAAACGAGAGATAGATCGCTTCATTTTTGTGTTCCTTCACGAGGTCTCGAGCGATCGCGGGACCGCGCCCTCGAAAGGCTTCACTGCAGATCGCGTTCCATGCCGGCCTTCGAACGACCGGTGTCGGAATGTCCCTTCTGCTTCGATTGGCTCGGTGCCGCGTTGACACCAATGCGCCTCACATCGCGTTATTGCCACGCGCTCCAAGGTTCGCTCGCAGCATCTCCGCTCGTGTGCGCCCCGCACGCAACGTGCGACTTCGCGAAGAGCGCCCTTCCGTTCGCGACGATTGGCGCGGCAACGCGACGGTCAGAGCGGCCGAAGTGTTGGGTCTCCCCTGCGACGGGACTTGTTGCCTCGTTGCGCCCGGCGAATGGACGACACAGGTTTCGAGATTCGACGGCGGGATGGATGTCGATTCGCGACGTTGAGTCGTGCAACCGGTCCATCGACTGAGCGGGAAGAAACCGCACATCGAAGGAGCACCTTTTTTCATGCTTACACTCCGTAACGTTTCGGCAAGTATCGTGTTCGTCTCGGCAGGGGCCATTTTTGCCGCTTGTTCCAGTGACGGCTCCAGTTCGGCACACGGCGCCGACGGAAGCGTCGATGGCGCGGTTCTCGGAGTCGGTGGAGCTGCACAGTCCGGGGGCGGCGGCCAATCGGCCACCGGTGGCGCCGTTGGGACCGGCGGAGTCGGCGGCCAACCCGCACAAGGTGGAGTGACCGGGGGCGGTGGCCAACCGGGCTCGGGTGGGGCGGCAGCGGCCGGTGGCGCGGGGTCGACCGTCGACGCCGGTGATAGCGGACAGACCTATCTCGGGCCTTCGGTCGGTACGGCCAAGCAGTTTGCCGCCCTGGCTTACAGTGCCGTGACCACGGCCAACGCATCGACGATTGTCGGCAGCATCGGCGTGAGCGCCATGGCGACGTCGACGATCACCGGCTTCGACGGCCCCGCGTACAAGAAATACGGAAATGACTCCTTGGCTCCCAACGCGGGCCTCACGGGAACCGCTCAGCGCGACGTGACCGCGCTCGTGGGCAACATCGATCCTCGCGCCTGTGACGTCGACCTCACGAACGTCGTGGGAGGGCTAACCGGCGACGTGACCCTCCATCCGGGCGTCACATGCATGAATAGTCCGAGCGCAGACATCCTCCTGAACGGGCACGTCTATCTCGACGCAGGCGGCAATCGCGATGCCTTCTTCATCATCCGTGGCAAGAAAGCGATGACCGTCGCCGACGGAGCTCAGGTCGTGCTGATGAACGGCGCACAGGCGTGCGGCACCTTTTGGAGGATCAGCACGGCGGTGACCATCGGCAAGACCGTTCAGTTTCAGGGAACGATCATCGCAGGAACTGCGATCACCATGAACACCGCTACGACCTTGGACGGTCGAGCGCTCGCTCAAACGGCGGGCATCCATCTCGATGCAAACACGATCACGACGCCCAGCGACGCCGAATGCCCTCACGTGCAATAGCCGCGCGGTGGCTCTAGGCGACGCGTGCCGTTTCCGGGAACCTCGACCGAGACCTAAAAGACGACATCGACCCGCTCGACCTTTCCGCGAAAGCTCTTGTTCACGATCTCGGTGATTTGTTCTTTCGCCTTCGCAGCGTCGCCGGCGGGCGGCTTCAGGAGTCTCACCGTGACGGTCGTGTGGCCGTTGAACGTGCGGAAGACCACCTGCGAGTCGAGTCCGAGTTCCGATTTGAGGTTGCCTCCGGCGCGGTAAGAATCCTCCATCGATTCCTTCATGCTGCACCCGAAAAACGCGACCACGAAGACCAACGCCAACCCATGGTGCTTGACGAACGAGCGAGGTCGTCGGCACCGTCCCATGCGAACCAGTGTACGCCGGATCGTTGCGGAACACGAACACGGACACACGCCGCCGTCGATCCGCACCCGACTGAAGTCTCACACTGTGTGGAGGTACATTTCGCGTGCATCGGTCGCGACTTGACGCGACTTGATGTATGGGCTACTCGCCACGACGTGAGAGTCGAGGAAAGGGTGGTATCATGGGTGGTTCGAGTGAGGATCTGGGATCGGTTGGTGCGCTAGAACAGCTCGGCGCTGCAATGTCCGTAGCGCGTCGCGTGCTCATCACGATTTTGGTCGTGGGGCTCGTTTTCGCGAGCCTCTACGAAGTGCGAGAAGAGCGAGACGATTGGCCGCTCTCGAATTTTCCGATGTATTCGCAGCTGGCGCCGAACAGCTTTCGCGAGAAGTCGTTGTACGGGGTCTCTGCGACCGGTGAATTGCCGCTGACGTTCGCCATGACCGCTCCGCTCGGTGATGCGACGTTGAGATACGCGCTCGATCGCATCGGCAAGGACGAAGCGAGAAAGCGCGTCGCGCTCGAGGCCTTCAAAACCGTCTACGACACGCGGAAGAAAGACGGAAAGCACAACGGCCCCGAGCTCCTCGGGCTCGTCATCTACGAGAAGAAGTGGAAGATCTTGACCGATCTGTCCAACATCGAACACCCGAAGAAGAAAGTGTCCGCTCGGGTGAGCTTCACGAGTGAAGCTTCGCCTGCGCCGAGCGCTTCGGGCGCCCCATGATGGCGCTGTCTCGTATCTGGAACCGGTATTGGTTCACTCCGACCACCGGGACGCACCTCGCCCTCGGACGGATTTTCTTCTTCTATCAACTCGTGCGGACATCGCGCGGTCTGGATTCGTGGGCGTGGGCGGTTTTCAGTCGCGCCATCTGGCTACCCGTGTCGTTCTTCGACAAATTCGGTATCCCAGCCTTCAGCGCCCCTGTGCTTCGCACGTGCGATGCGCTGTTCTACGTGTCGTCGTTCCTGGCCTCGATCGGCTTGTTCACGCGCGTGAGCATGGCGACGAGCGCGACGCTCGCGCTCTATCTCCTGGGCTTGCCGAACGACTTCGGAAAAATCAGCCACGGGAGCAATCTGGCCGTCATTTTCTGCGGCTTTCTGGCGCTCTCTCGCGCGGGCGACCGCCTCTCGATCGACGCCCTGATTCGTCGGCTCAGAAACCGACCACTCAAATCGCCAGAGAAGAGCGGCGAGTACACGTGGCCGATTCGCGTGGCATGGCTCTGCGTCGTCATCATGTACGGCTCCGCGGGTTACGCGAAGGAAACGCAGACCGGAATCGCATGGGCCACGTCCGACAATCTTCGGATGCTCCTCCTTCGTCACCAGTACTCCCACGGCGTGCCGACGCAGCTCGGCGTGCGGTTGGCGGCGCATCCCGACCTCTGCCACTGGTTCGCCGGCGCGGCGATGGCGACGGAGCTGTTCAGCCCGCTGGCGCTGTTTCATCGCTATTTGCGCGTCGTTTTCGGGTCCGGTCTCTGCGCCATGCAGATCGGCATCTACCTGATGATGGGGATCCTGTTCGACTACCCGATCTACATGATCCTCGCGTTCTGGATTCCGTGGGGTTCGATTGTCGACTTCGGTTTTGCTCGCCTGCAGCGACAAGCGACCGTCGCGCGATGGACCGCCGCCCTCGGCGCTTGATCCCTCAGCCGCGCGGAGCGTCCACGCAGAGGAGCTGCGCGCCGCCCGAGGCGACGAGACGTCCATCGTGCGCGAAGACGCGGCCCGTGGAGGCGATGAGACCACCGCTGCCGATCGGGCTCTCTTGTTCGGCGAGGAGCCACTCGCTGTCGGCGAGCGGCGAGTGGAAGAACACCGCGACGTCGAGGCTCGGCGCGAGATAGGCCGGCTTCGGATGCCGCAGCCAGACGGCGGGCCACCCGAGCGTATCGATCAAGATGAGGGCACGCCCGGCGTCGAGAAACGAATCGGTGAACGTCGCGACCGGCCGATATCGGTACCACTCGAGCCAGTGGGCGGGAAGACCGCCGCGGTCCGGATCGAAGCGCTCTGGTGAGATCACACGCGCCTCGATGTTGTCCCAGAACGCGAAGTGCGGGGCACCCGGTTGGCGGAGCTCGTCGGCCGTCGCGAGCGTCTCGGGACGCGGTACGTCGGGCGCGCGGCGTTCGTCGTGCTCGAGGCCAGGTCCACGAAGCGCCGTTCGGACCAACCCTTCGAGCACGGGCTTGTCGTCTTGAATCAACGTGACGCGAATCGACTCCGAGCGGCGCCCGCTCTGGAGCACCGTGACCCGCGCTTCGACGTGCTCGAACTTCGCGACGCGAAGGAACTGACAATAGATGGACGCCGGCGTAGGAATCGTCGCTTCGGCGCCCGCGGCGCGCAGCGCGATCGTCGCGAGATAGCCCCCGTTCGGTCCCCAGATTTCCCAGGCGCGTGACAGGGTTGCGCTGTACACGCCTCGCTCGCCGGTCACCCGCGTATCACCGTCGAGATCGCTCGCGGTCATGAACGGACCCTACACCGACGACGCCACGAATTCGATTCGTTCCGGCAAATGTCCAGCGCGTCCCCCTGAGCACGAGATGCGGATGTCGATGTGGTGAGGGACCACCTTCGCGTCCATCACCGGTCGCGTGCGCCCTGGCCGCCCTGCGCTGACAGCTCTGTAAATGTGGTTGCACAGAGGGCTCGCGCGTCGTGCAAGGCCGTGCATGGACTGGCGCGCCGGACGATCGGGTTGCGATGGGCGCGGCAGTGCCCACGAACGAATGCTGCGCCTCCGAGTCGCCGACGATTCCTCGCTTCAGGAGATCCGGCAATCGAACTGGACGGGCGCACGACGGATTGCATCGGCCAATGGCATGCCCTCTGCATCACCGCGCCGAAAATTGCGCGGCGAATCTCGACCGACGACCACTGGAGTCGCGGCGACTTTCTCGCCGCGATCGAAAGGAAGGTGGGTCATGAATTCGAAGCAGTGCGTATATCTTCTAGGTCTGTTCATGACTGCTTGCGGTGGCGGTGATCCTTCATCGGCGAGCTCGCTCGAGCCGGCGAAGGGAGACCAGGGAGCAGCGAAGGCGAAACTCGCCGCGATCCCCACCCCGCAGGAGATCATCGCTCGCACCGTCGGCGCCGGTGCGCGACTCTCGAGCGTTGCGAGCGCGCCCGCCGCGCGCCCCTCGATCGCGACGGCGGCGAAGCTCACCGCGCCGATCTCCGAATACGTACGGTTTCCGGGCGGCAAGCTCTTGCATCAGTCGTGCGTGCATGCGTTGCCTAACGGCGCGCGCGTCACGGACAACGGTGACGTTGTCGGCACGAACGGAGATGTCATTCAGCACGTCGCGCCGTGCCAGTACGAGCCTATCCTGGAGCCTCACGCGCCGACCGGCGCGCACCAACCCGACGCGAACGGCAACATCGAGTACCTCTACGGGCTACCCGACAGTGCGTCGTGGTTCGACGGCGTGGTGACACAGGTGACCGTGCCGCCGTCGCCGAGCGGTTTCCTCGACGACCAGCTCTTCCTTTGGTCCGGCCTCGTCGCCGACGGCACTGCGAACCTCGTGATCCAGCCCGTGCTCCAATACGGACTTCCTGCCGCGGCGTGCAGCACGGGTTGGTCGAACTGGGAGATGGAAGACTACTTCATCGACGTGAACAACAACGGGTTCTGCTGGGAGCAGACCGCGGTGAACCCTGGCGACACCATCACCGAATACACCCTAGCGATTTCGTGTCCCGACAATTCAGGCGTCAATTGCAACTGGCTCGTCGCCTACGTGTACAATAACACAACCTACTACGGGGTCACCCCGACCGTCCCCGCGAAACCCAACGACGCGATCTTCCAGTCGCTCGAGGGGTATCAGCTCGGTACCTGCAACGCCCTTCCCAGCAACAGCGGGTTGGGGTTCCTCTCCGAGTGGTACCAGCCCGTCCCGAGCTGGAACAGCTACGATCAGTCCACGCAGATCTCCGTCGGCTCTTACGGCCCCATCATTCAAAACGGCACCAACGACCCGACGAACTGCGCCTACGGCGTCCAAGCCGCGGGTATCGGCCCCGCCCTCCTCGGCGAGCTCGAATACTAGCACCGATAGGCAAGAAGACGAGGCCTTGGGCGCGCACTATCATCCGACGCAATGACTGTCCAAAATCGGTGCGACGTCCGTGGCATAGCTGGGCGCAGGTCCGGAACACTTGCCGTGTCGAACAGGGCACGCCACGACTCCAGCTTCGCCGCCCGAGTATCCCGTGCCATCGCCCTGGTTTTGGCTCGAGCACGCGACGGCCACCCAGGCTAGGCACGCAATAGCGGTGCTCGTTCGAATCGATCGACCGCCGTGGTCTCTCTCGATCAGGTCAACCGAGTCGCGCTGTAAGAACTGGGTTGTCTTTATTGACACGTGACCTCCGGAATCGTTCCGGACGGAGGGAGCAACCAAACGTGTCCTGGAGACGACGCGCTCTCTGGCTGTACAGGGCATTCGTTGCACGAGCCGTCGAGGCGCATTTCGGTGCGCATGATGTCCGTCGCCGTGCCCCATTGAACGCCCGCTTGCACGGGATATACGGGCGCGAATGCTTTCGCGGACACCCAGAAGTTCCCGACGCAGTTCGTGCGTGTCTCGAAGGTGCGTTGATCGCCGTTGAGAATTCGAATAGTGACGCCGCCCGCGGGCTCATTCGAGGCGAGATAAGCGTATGTCGTTCCGCCGAACGACATCGAAAACGAAGACGGTCCGTCCGGTCTATGGCACGTCAAGCAAGGTTGTCCGGGACGATGATTGGGTCCCGGCGGCACTCCCGGTGCTTCCGGTCCGAGCGAGTCCACGGCCTGGTCGTGGACAGGGTCCGAGCAGGCGACGGAAAAGAGAACGGCGAACGCGCACCACGCGAGCGTCCGAACTCGGGTCGAACTCGTCACGGACATGCGACTTTCGGATCTCCCGGATTGAACGCGGTGTTGCACGCGGAAGGGTCGTCCGAGCCGACGAGCCAGCTCGTGATGCAGACGTCTCCGGGGCTTCCCTCGGGAAATACCGCGCCGCCCTTGTGAGACTCGGCGCCGCGCGCTTTGCGAACCAAGGTGAGGGTGGCCGGAGCGGCGTGATCGTCGACGACCGCGGCCATTTTTTCGGGTTCGAGCGCGACGACCGAGCGATAGTCGACTTCGACTTCGACTTCGGCGGAGTCGTCGGGGTGCCGCACGCAGGCGACGATGCCGGCCAGGGTGCCCCCCAAAATAAGCGGCCCATCATTGGAACTCCCCGTCGATGCCCACGACGCCGAGCACGCTGCCCCGCGACTTCACATAGAGGTCGTCGAGGAACTCGGTGCCGACGTAGTCGGCTTGCGCGCGAATGGAGAGGAGCGACGGATCGTCGTGGGGTCTCGTCGAGAAGCTGGATCCCACGATGCCTGGTCTTTGGGACGTGGAGCTCCGCACTTCCGGAACGATGTCCGACAAGGCGACGAGTCCGACGTTCACCGTCGCAGAGTGACGCGCGCTCCGCGGGCTCGGTGCTCACTCGCCCGCTGAAAAGAGTGGCATTTTTCCCCGAATTCCGAACGCGCTTCGCGGGCGCCCGTCGAAGTTTCGTTCATCTTCGGCCGCGTCAGTAGGAGATCCGCTGTGCCATTCGTCCGATGACGCACGCGTCACGAGACGCGTCGCTCACGACTCACGCGACGGAGACTCTATGAAACTCGAAGCACCCCTCGTCATCGCCGTGCTCCTCGGTTCGGCGTCGCTGTGCATGGTCGCCTCCGGCGAAGAACGCGGACACCCGCCTCCGCGTGCGGCTCGCGTCGAACGGCGCGCGCCGCCGCCCTTCGTGGGGCATCCGGCCGGCGTTCATCCGCGTGGCGCGACGGTGCATCAGCACCCGATCCGCGTGCTCGCGCCGCGCGCGGTGGTCCATGGCCGGAGTGGCTGGGCGCATTGGGAGCACCCCGAATTCGCGCGGCCCGCCTATTACTGGGACTGGCCCCACGTGCACACCGTCACCTGCGTCGCCGAAGATTCGTACGGCGATCAATATCCGGTGAGCGAAGCCGCCGCACCCGGCTTCACCTTCGCGAACATGACCGACGTCGAAGACGACGCGCTCGACCGTTGCTACTCCGAGTCGGGTCAAGACACGACGTGCGTGCTCATGACGTGCTCGCACATCTGACGGCGCTATTGCAAGCCCGCCCCACCCGGGCGAACGTGCGGGCATGGGCCTGCGAGAAGCGATCGGAAGAGCGTTCCCGTTCGCGCGATGGTCCGTGCTCCGCATGGGGCTCGGCGCGCGCACGCTACTGCGCGACTGGCAGGTCGGCGACGGGCGTGAAGCCGCACTCCGTGACTTCGTCCTGGCGAACGCGCAGCGCGGCAACATCGACGACGCAATCCACACGATCGATCGCTTCGCGTATAGCCGCAGCTTTCTCATCAACGTCGGCGACGAGAAGGGCGCCATCCTCGACGCCGCGGTCACCCGCGCGAACCCCAAGCTGCTCCTCGAGCTCGGAACCTATTGCGGCTACTCGGCCCTCCGCACGCTCCGGGCGGCGCCTCCGGGGGCCCGCCTCGTTTCCATCGAATTCAACGCCGAGAATGCGGCCATCGCTCGCGCCATCTTCGAGCACGCGGGCGTCGCGCATCGGGTGACCATCGTCCACGGGACGCTCGGCGACGGCGGAAAGACGGTCCAGACGCTGACCGAGAGGCACGGATTCGCCGCGGAGCAGCTCGACTTCGCGTTCATCGATCACGCCAAGGACGCGTACCTGCCGGATCTGGAGCTCATCCTGCGCGAGCGCTGGTTGCACCGGGGCTCCGTCGTCGTCGCGGACAACGTGAAGGTGCCCGGCGCGCCCGAGTATCACGCGTTCATGAAACGGAACGAGGGCACGCTCTTTCGCACGCGCGAGCACTCGACCCACGTCGAATACCAGACCTTCCTCAAGGACATCGTGCTCGAGTCCGATTTCCTCGGCGCTGCGGCTCTCTCGAACGAGTCTCAGGTGCCGGCGAGGCAGGTGTAGAGAGCCGTTGCTTCGGTCTCGCACCCCGTTACCGTCACTTCGCCCGAGGTGTCGCAGCCGTACGTCGGACTCTTCCCAGCGCACTGGTAGAGGGTCTCGTACTTCGCCGCGCATGAGCCCGCGAGAATGGTCTGGCAACCGCTCACGCATCCGCTCTCGTCGGGAGGGCCGCTCGAGCATTTCGCGGCGACCACGCCCGGACACACGGCGTTGCAATCGATGCTTCCCGTGCTCGCACCGCCATCGCCGGTCTTCGCCCCTCCCGAGCCGTCACTACCGCACCCGGTGAACACCAAACCAAGGACGAGGCCCGCGACGAGAAGTGATAGGCGCATGGAGACAGAATACGACGATTCGGTCCCAGGTGGATAGATGCCCCCACGCGCGCCTCCTCGGCGGGTCAAATGTCCCATTGCTCACGCCGCCATTCGGCTGGCGCGCATCGCGTCGAGGGCCGGAACGACCACACGCGTGCGATGACCTCCGCTCGCAGCTGAGCCCGGAGCGTTTCCGGCAGGATCCCGAGCGCCGTCGAATCGTCACCGGTCGGTTGCAAGGACGCCTGCTCCGCTGCTCCGCGAGCGCACCGCAGCTCCAGCGAGGCGACGCGGCGCGCGCGGTCGAGCAAGCCTGCGCCGCCGCGTTCGATCGCCCAGCTCAGGAATCTCCACGCGAGCGTCGCATGCCTCGACTCGTCGTCCGCGATCTCGCAGAGGGTCCTGTGCACGAAGTGGTCCCTGGTGAGGCTAGCCGACTCGCGCGCCTCCGCGGCCGCGACGAGCTCGCCGATGCACCCCTCCAACAACGTCGTCTCGAGGATGGACTCGAGCGTCGGCGCCGCGAGCGAGCCGTCGATGCAGAGCGCGTCCGGTCCGAGCGCCTGCTCCGCGTACGCGCTCGCCAGGGCGAAGCATCGCATCGCGTGCCGCTGCTCGTCGCTCATGGCGCGGGTGGCCTCGCCTACGAGCTCGGCCGGCGCACCGAGCGCGAGGAGCTCGAGCGAGAAGCTCGCGAACGCGGCGATGGAAGCGTGCTCCATCTGCGCCATGCGCGCGCTTCGCAGCGAGCTCTCGCGGGCCAAAGGATCCGCGGCGAGCTCTTCGTCTCTCCGCGCCGATCCGTGAACGGTCCCGGTTTATGAGACCAAGATGTGAGACACGCGTCCGCGGACCGAATTCGTGACTGCTGCGCTCGAGATGCGGTTACTTTGTTTGCTGCAAGGAGGGCTCAATGGCCAAGCGTGCGACTTCTTATTGGCTTCTTTCAGTTGCGTCATCGGCCGCGGTAGTGCCGGCGTGTTCCGGCGACGTAAAGGACACGGGATCCGCGGATAGCGGCCTGCAGGGCGTAGAAAATACTGGTGGTGCAGCGGGTTACGGCGGCACGACGAGCGCCGGCCCCTGCGGCGGTCAGGTGTGCGGCGTTGTCGTGAAACCGCCGGGTACGGGCGGCACAACCGGGCCGTGCAACGGAGGCGTGTGTGGCGTCGTCGTGGTTCCGCCGGGCACCGGCGGCGCGACCGGGCCGTGCAACGGGGGCGTGTGTGGCGTCGTCGTGGTTCCGCCGGGCAGCGGCGGCTCCGGCCCGTGCAACGGACAATTTTGCGGCTTGGTTGCTCACCCGGACGCGGGCTCCGACAGCGGATTCGGTGGGGACCCCGGCGTGCACCCTTGTCATCCGTGTGGCGTCGTCCCGATTCCGTCGGGCGGCGGCGGCGGTCCCTGCGGTGGCCACGTTTGCGGCGTCGTCGTGCGCCCGCCCGACGGGGGAACGATTCCGTTTCCTGGCATCATCATTCGACCGCCTCCTGGTAAGACATGAGCGAGCTCTTCGCGCTCGAGTGGTCCGGCGGCGTTGCGGAGCATCACTTTCGAAGGGCGCGTCCCGACGACGAGCTGCCGTGGGAATCGCTCGACGCGCGAAAGTATTCGGCGGAGCTGCTCGCGGCAGCTCGCGAAGTATGGACCGGAGTCGCGCTGAGTGAATACGCGGCCATCGCGGCATTCTCCGAAGTCGTCGGCGCGCTCGTGGCCGCGCGTGCGCCGCTCGATTTGATCGGAATGACGAGCGATTTCCTCGCCGACGAGGTGTACCACGTCGAGCTGGCGAGCCGTCTCCTCATGCAGCTCGGCGGCGCGGCGCCGCGGACCTTCGAGCCTACGGAGCTCGCGCCGCGAACGGCGCCCGGGCTCACTCCGCTCGAGCGCGCGAACGAGCTCGCGCTGCGCGTCGGATGCATCGCCGAACCGTTCGCGAGCGCGACGGCGGTGCCGATGATGCGCGAGACGACGCATCCGCTCGTGCGCAAAGTGTACGAGACGATTTTGCGCGACGAAGCCCGCCACGGCCGATTCGGTCGCCTTTACTTCGACTGGGCCAATGACAAGCTGAACGCCTCGGAAAAAGAGCGCCTCGGGCACGTCGCGGCGTCCGCGCTGTCCTCCTATGCGTCGCTGTGGCAGCGCGTCGAAACGGCGTCGACGCGCGAGCTTGGTTGGACTCCGGCTGACGCGCACGAGCTCGGATGGATCGAACCGTCGCGGTATGCGCCTCTCGCGCGGAGCGCGGTGCGAGACGAGATCTTGCCGCATCTCGCCGCCATGGGTTTCCCGGTTTCGGAAGACGAGAAGCGGGCGCTGCTCGGCGGCTAGCGGAACGAATAGCGAAAGCTGCGACTCCCCGCCGACCTCCGGGATCCATCACGGTGCGCACGACCAGGGCGCGCCAGGCGAGGGGCACGTGCAACTCGTCACCGTCTGGCTGCCGGGAGTCGCCGCGTACTCGCATACGGCGGACGTCGACGTGCAAGTCCCCGTCGGACGCGGGCAGTTGACATAGCCGCTCTGGCACGCGCAGCTCGCTCCGCAGGGGTTCGAGCAGACGTCGCCTGCCGCGCAGCGAGTCACGTTGTGGGTGCACGAGCCCCGCAATGTCGATGTGCACTCCTTGGTTCCCCCGCCGTTGTCGACGCAGCGAGCCTCGACGCCCGACAGGTCCCCGAAGCTCGCGGGCGTGTAGGGCTGATTGTCCTCGGTCCGCGCCTCGCTTGCGCAGCCGAGCGGCGGGCAGCCCTGCGGAGGCGACGTCATGAAGCACTGTGAGAACTGGGGTACCGATGATGTCGCGACGCCGTAGATCGTCCCGGGGCCGCAACAGCTGTACGTCGGAACGACCTTGCAATCGGCGTCGCTCTGACAGGTCTTCATCGACGGTAGCCAGTTGGTCGTCGGCGTCGCGCAGAACGCGGGCACGCCTCCAGTGCTCGACCCGCCTGATCCACCACTCGAGACACCGCCGCTCCCGATCTTCCCGCCGGCTCCGGATGCACCGCCGCAAACCAAACAGACTTCGTTCCCGCCGGCACCTGCGGTGCCGCCCGAAGGAGATGATCCCGCAGTGCCGCCCGACGACAATGATCCCGCGGCGCCGCCCGCCCCGCCGCTCTCAGTCGAGCCGCCCGTTGCCATCGTCGATCCGTCGAAAACGTTCGTCGACGACGAACTGGAGCTCGACGAGCAGGCGATCGCAGTTCCGACTAGCAGCGAAACGGCCGCCCATTGCCGAGCGCCTAGGGTCCCCAAGGCTCCGCTCATGATTCGACTATAAGCAACCCGCGAGCCACTACGAGACCCCGTGTTTTCCAGCACGTAACAGCCGCCCGTGTGGCTCAGCGTGTGCCACGCGGACGTCTTCGGGCGCGAAGGGTTCGCGGACCTGTTCCGCGGCTCGGAAGAGCGCGGCGCGCCGAGTGGTCGCTTCGCAAGACGGTCCATCGCGCGCGTCGACACGCCAGAGCGCGACGTGCTTTGCGGTGGGGCTCAAGTAGTTGGCCGAGACGATTCTGATAGCGGCATCCGTCCGCGCCCGATGCGGCGAGCGCCACCTCTCGCGAGTGCGCGCTCGATATCCGCGCCTGGACATGGCAAAGCTCACGTGGATGAGGAGGTCATCGATGCTGACCGGTGGGCATTCTGCGACGCCCAAGTCCTACGAGGGTCTTTGAATTGAGAACGGGACTTCGTTGGGGGACTGGCACGCTCGTGGCCTTCGCTGTCGTCGCATGCGAAAGCTCGACGAACGCTCCGTCTCCGAGCAGCACGAGCAGCGGTGGTTCGGCGTCTGGCGGTGTCGGCGGTTCGAGCGGAGCGAGCTCGAACACGGGCGGCGATGGTGGGACCGGAGGGACTAGCGCGACCGGCGGCGCCAGTTCGGGCGGAGTCAGCTCCGATGGTGCGGGCGGCGCCAGTTCAGGCGGAGTCAGTTCGGGTGGCGCTGGCGGCGCCAGTTCAGGCGGTTCGGGCGCGAGCAGCGGCGGCGCTACCGGCGGTGGTTGCCCTCCAATCGCTCCCGCTGATGGCGCAGCTTGCGCAATCGATGCAGGGTCCTTGTCGTGCACATGGGGCGAGCATCCGCAGCCTGATTGTCGAACTCAGGGCGAATGCGTGAACGGGAAATGGCAGATCTCTCCGGAGCCCGAGTACTGCAACGAGCTGCCGTCGGCGTGTCCTGGTTCGGCTCCCAGAGGCGGCAGATGCTCGAACGCGGGACTCGCCTGTGCATACCAGGACGACACCATTTGCACATGCAGCGCTTGCGATTGCGGGCCAGGGCCACCGGGACCATGCAATTTGTATTGCTACGACCCGGATGGCGGTACGGCGCCGCCGGTTGGGACGCTCGAGTGGTCGTGCAGTCCACCCCCAACATTGACTCCGCCCTGCCCCACCCTAGTACCGAACGAGGGAACGCCCTGCGAAATCGATCCGAACGTCCATTGCCCGTGGGGCCTCTGCTATCGATTGGACGTCGCGTGCGTCGACGGTAGATGGGTCTGGTCGCATCCATTCACGGGGTGTCCCGTTTGTGCGTCGCCCGACACGCCCATCGCGACGCCCGATGGCGAACGCGCGATCGCGACAATCAAGGTTGGCGATCTCGTCTACAGCGTCGTCGGTCAGAGCATCGAACCGGTTCCCGTCATTCGCGTGGGTCACACGCCGGTCAGTCATCACTCCGTGATGCGCGTGAAGATGGCGAATGGACGCACCCTGGAGATCAGCGCCGGCCATCCCACGGCAGATGGCAGACTCTTCGGCGACTTGCGTCAGGGAACGATGCTCGACGGTCAACGGATCGAGTCCGTCGAGGTCGTTCCTTATCGGCATGCCGCGACCTACGACATTCTCACGGCTTCCAAGGGCGGCACCTACTTCGCCGCGGGCATGTTGATCGGCAGCACACTTGGACCCTGAGAATCACGGCACGCGCACCGACCAATGCCCGCTCGAGGAGGGGGGCAGCTATTTCGGTGCGGTCGCGCACGATTCCCCCGAGCTCGCGGATCAGATCGCCCACCTCAAGGGGGAGCACCGAGCGATGAGGGAACAGCTCAAACGGCTTCGCGCGGTCGCGGGGACGTCCCCGCGTTCGAGCGAGTTCAGGGCGGAGGTCGCCCGGTTCGTCGAGCGATTCGAAGCTCACGAGAAGCACGAGAGCGCGCTTTTGGAGAAGTTCTTTCTCGAAGAGGCCAAAGGGGCGGGGTGACTCGGCACAAAGCGAGAATTCTTCGCGCTGCACTTCGGCTCGATCATCGCTTCGCGTCTCCTGCTCGTCGGCTCGGCCTCGGAGCTCTCGTGCATTGAAATGCGTCGCGGTCGCGAGCATAGTCGCCCGATGTTGCGCCAACGTTGGACCGCGATCGCATTCGCATGGGGGATCGGCGTGCTCGCGCCGGGCGTGGCGCGCGCCGACGTCGCGCCTGAGGACAGCTGCGATACGGTCGGACAAAGCTGTGCGAACGCGCCGCCCGACTACGCCACGAAGGGGATTTGCAAGTCGACGGAGTGCAATAAAACGCTGCCGTCTCCCGACGGTGGCCTGCAAACGCACACCTATACGTGCACGCTCTGTGCTGCGGGTGGCGGAACGGGCTCAGGCGGAGCAACCGCGACCGGTGGGACCACCGGCAACAACGGCAACAAGGACGACTCGGGCTGCGCGGTGAGCCCATTGCGTCGCGGAGGAGCCGTCGCCGCGTTCATGCTCGGCGCGGGCGCCCTGGCTCTCCTCGTCGATCGTCGATCGCGACGGCGACCTCGACGCTGATGAGCGGGCTCGCCTGGACGGATCGCGTTGCGGCACCGCTCGACGGCTTTCGTCGCGCGGCGCTCGGGGTGACGTTTCGGAATGGTGCCGTTCGCGCGTTGCTAGCGACGCGGGATCGGCGAGTAGCGGTGATTATTGGCGCTCACGCATGCGTCGCGCTCGGGTTGACGGCGCTTTTTCCGGTGCCCCTCCTCGTTCTGTTGCCGCTCGCGCTCGGCGTACCCCACGTCGTCGCGGATCTTCGATACCTCGTCCTCGGACGCATTGCGGACGTGCGGGGTCGTGCGCTGGCGCTCTCCGGGTGTGGGCTCCTGTTGTGCGTCAATGCCGTCGCACTGTTCGGCGTTCGATTCGACGTGGCGCGCGTCGAAGTGTCGCTCGGCGTGCTCGGCACCCTCGTCGCCGCGCTGATGGGTGTCAACGCCCGACGAGAGCCCACAAGCGTCGCGGTGCGGGTCTGGACTCCCGTCGTCTTCGTCGTCCTCTTCGCGTTGGCGAGGGTAGCGCTCATCGCACCGACCCGAACGCTGATTGTCGCATTGCACCTGCACAACCTCGTGGCGCTGGCCCTCTGGCTGTGGCTCTTTCGCGGACGCATCCGCGCAGTGCTTCCGTCGCTCCTGTTGGTGTTCGCCTCAGCAGGCCTTCTGGCGGCGGGCTTGCTGATTCCTCTCACGCTTCGCGTCGGCGCGTGGCGGGGCTTCGGCACCAGTCTGCTCGCGGCCGCCGACTGGCTCGCCCCCGGGCTGCCCGACTCCCTCGCGGTGGGCCTCGCATCGAGCTGGATCTTCCTTCAGTCCGTACACTACCTCGTGTGGCTCGTGCTCGTCCCGACGGACCACGGTCCTGGAAGCGGAGCCACCTCGTTTCGTCAAAGCTTTCGCGCGCTCCGTCGAGACCTCGGCGCTTCGGGATTGATGCTGGCGTTGCTCGCGTGGCTACTCGTTCTCGCGCTCGGAGCGAGATCGCCGCTAGCGACGCGAAACGCCTATCTCTCGCTCGCGAGCTTTCACCTCTGGCTCGAGTTCGGGGCGCTCGCGTATTTCGCCTTGCGTGGCCGAGGCGCGGCTCGAGCGTCCTCATGACGTCGTACGCAAGAGCCTGGCTCACGGCGTTCTTCCTGACGGTCGCGGTCGAGATTGCTGTCGCGACGCCGCTCCTCGCAAGAAGTCGCGCGAGCTGGCCGCGCCGCGCAGGAATCGTCGCGGTATCGAACCTGGCGAGTCACCCGATCGTGTGGTTCGTCCTGCCGGGACTCGCCTTGACCGCGTCGGAGCGGCTCGTTGCATCGGAAGCGTGGGCCGTCGCGATCGAAGCAGCGACGTATTTTCTCGTGTGGCCCGCACTCGGAGCAACGCGCGCGTTCGGCACGAGCGCCCTCGCCAATGGCGCGTCGCTCGGCGCGGGCCTCGTACTCCGCGCCCTCGGGGTTCGCGTCTGAAGCGCTACGCGGTCGACAGCATCGCTCGTGATGCCTCGGCCGCGCACACTTCCAGGAACGCCTCGGTTTCGCGCGCGAAGCGTTCCGCGAATTCCTCGTGCCAAAACAGCTTACCCGGATCGATCACGCTCAACGTCGCCCCTCCTGCGAACTGATTCAGGGTCGAGCGCACCTTTTCGAGCGGGAAGTACGGATCCTGGGCACCCCAGACGAGCTTCACGGGGGCGCGGATGCGCGCGTGTACGTCCGCCAAACCGTCGATCACGCGCCAATCGAAGCTCGAGAGAAGCCGCCGTTCACCCGCGAAGACACGAGGCGATTGGAGCGGGCGCAGAAAGAGATCGCGAAACTCGCCGTCGGCCACGCGCGGATCGTGAAAGCAGCCGCCGAAGGCCAGCGCGGAGTGCCGGAGCGCGCGGAAGCGCAGGCCGAGACCGAACAACGTCGCACCGAACGGCACCCGATTGAGCGCGAGATAAAGCCCGAGCTGCCAGGGCCGATGACCGGGGATCTCGCTATTGCCGAGGACGAGGCCCGTGATCCGATCGTCCTCCGCCGCCAGGAGCCGCGCGATCACGGCGCCGCTGTCGTGCGCCACCACGGCGTAACGCGATAGCTTCAGCTGATCGACTACGGCTCGTACGGTGCGGGCGTGATCCGAGAGGCTGATCTTCGAGCTCGCGTCCCATTTGCTCTCTCCGCTTCCCGGCAGATCGATCAAATGGCAAGTGAACCGGTCGGACAGGAGGGGAACGCTGTCCCTGAACGTGGCGGCGTGGAGCGGCCACCCGTGGATGAAGAGCACGTCGGGGCCGCGCCCGACGCGGAAGTAAGGAACCTGGCTATGCCCGACGTCGAGGAATCGCGACGGGGCGCCGAAGGGGAGTGTGTTCGTCATGAGCACATCGTTAGGCTCCCTTCGGACCCCGCTCAATTACCTCGCGAGGTAAGCGACGAGCCGCCGAGTCGCGTTTAGACTCGGAAAAAATGCGTACCAAACGGGCGCTCTTCCCGGCGCTTCTTCGCTACTGGCGCAACCGTTGCGGCATGAGCCAGCTCGACGTGGCCCTCACGGCCGACGTCTCGTCTCGGCACGTGAGCTTTCTCGAGACGGGGCGCGCGCAGCCCAGTCGCGAGATGGTGCTGCGCCTCGCAGCGGCCTTGCGAGTGCCGCTCCGCGATCGCAACACGATGTTGCACGCGGCGGGGTTCGAGGATGAGTTTCCCGAGCCCGACGTCGCAGAGGGATTGCCCGAACCTGTCCGGCACGCGATCGACCGCATGCTGGCGCAGCACGAACCGTTTCCACTCGTGGTCATGAACCGGTACTACGACGTGCAGCTCGCCAATCGGTCCGCGACGCGCCTGCTGCCGCTTTTCGTGGCCGATCCGAGCGCGCTGACCCCGCCGCTCAACGCCTTCCGCTTGATGTTCGACCCGCGGCTCGGCCGGCCTTTCGTCGTCGACTGGGGGCGCGCGGCGCGAAATCTCCTGTCACGGCTGCAGCTCGAAGCGCTGGCGCATCCGAGCGATCCGGGCCTCGCGCAGCTCATCGACCAGCTCCTCGAATACCCCGGCGTCCCCGAAACGTGGCGCCACCCGGACTTCTCGGTGCCGAACGACTTCATCCTCACCTTTCGCATGCGGCGCGAGGAGCTCGAAGTCGCGTTCATCACCACGATGACCGTGTTCAGCGCGCCCGGTAACGTGACCCTCGACGAGCTCCGCATCGAAAGCTACTTCCCCGTCGATTCGAACACCGAAGAGGTGTGCAAGAGGCTCGCTTCGGGCTGAGCGCGCGCGAACGAGGGCGTGGCGTGTGAATTGCTTTCTCATCGAGGAAGATCGGATCTTGTGCCGGGTTGTGCCATGCGGCTCGACGCGAGCGCTTGGGTCACCGATCGAGGAGCGGGAATCCGATGAGAATGCGAACGTCTCTCGAGACTTGGAGTGCCGCTCTTCTCGCAACGCTGGGACTAGTTCCCGTCGCGGGATGCGGCAGCGCGACGCAGTCGACGAATGGGCAAGCTGCCCCGTCCGAAGGCGGCGCCGACAACGACGCGGGACGCCTCGACACCGGCGGCTCGAGCGGCGCAACCGGGGGAACGACGAGCGGAAGCGGGGGAGCCAGCGGCGGGACCGGTGGATCAGCGACCGGTGGATCAGCGACCGGCGGATCAGGTCACGGCACGGGCGGGGTAGGCGGCAGCACCCCCGTCGATCCGTTCCCGTGCAACGACCCGCAACCACTCGGCGGAGGGTTTTTCGGGTGCGCGGGGCGGTTCGTTCATCGTCAGGCGCCCGAAGATTGCCCGGTGATTCCCGCTCTCACTGCGTGCGGCACGGGCAGCACGTGCCACGCGGACGCGGATTGTGCGGTCGGAGGATTCAGCCGCTGCCTCCCCGACAGCACCGGCGCGTGCCAGTGCTGGAACGGTTGCCGTAACGACGCCGATTGTACCGGTGGCGGCAGTGTTTGCCAGTGCGGGCCGCAGACGAGCGGCTTTCCGATCGGCGCGTGCGTGCCCGCGCAATGCACGGGCGACGCCGACTGCAACGGGCTTCTCTGCACGAGCGCGATGATGCCGCCAATCTCGGGATGCGGCGACCCCATGTTCGCCTGCCAGACGGCGAGCGACACCTGCGCGAGCGATGGCGATTGTTCTGGCAGCGGGCAATGTTTCCTTCCATCCGGCGGCGGAGCGCGAAGTTGCGCGACGCTGGCCTGCACGACCGGCCGTCCCTTCCTCGTGGGCGGGGAGTGCCGGACGGCGGAAATCGAATCTCGCGGCGATTGGGCGAGAGCGCCCTTCGCGCCTCGCCTCGACGCCCTCACCGCGCGCGATCGCGAGCGACTCGGCGATGCTTGGACGCGCATCGCGCTGATGGAACACGCCTCGATCGCGGCGTTCGCACGCTTCACGCTCGAGCTCCTGTCGCTCGGAGCGCCCCCGGAGCTCGTCGAAGCGTCGCAGCGCGCCCTGTCGGACGAAACGGAGCACGCGCGCCTCGCGTTCGGTCTGGCGAGCGCCTATCGCGACAGGGTCGTCGGGCCCGGACCGCTCGACGTTCGGGGGACGCTCGGCGGCGAAAACCCGCTCGGCATCGTCCGGTCCGCGATCATCGAGGGGTGCGTCGGTGAAACCGTTGCGGCCGCCGAAGCCGCCGAGTCGCTCGAGCACACGACCGATCCCGCGGTCCGCGCGCTGCTGACGCGGATCATGAACGACGAACGCCGGCACGCGGAGCTCGCGTGGCGATTCGTTCGATGGGCATTCGAATACGGAACGCCGGAGCTCCAGCTTGCCGCTCGCGTCGGACTCGCGGAAGCGGCGACGAGGACCGTCGAACCGCCCGAGGCCGGGAACGACATGGCCCGCGACGGAACGCGCGCGCACGGCGGGGACGAGGAGTCGGTCGCTTCCCACGGAGTGCTTCCCGCTTCATTGCGCCGGGAGCTCGCGCGCCGCGTCGTCGCCGAGATCGTCCGGCCGTGCGCCGCGGCGCTCCTCGCCGAAAGCTCGACCGTCGCGAAAGCCGCGTGAGCTCGCGCGCCGCGACGACTTCTCGGCTCTCCCCGACGCCGCTATCGAGCCAGAACCGATACCAAAGTATAGATGGCGTTGCCATCGGGTGCGCCCAATCATCAAGCGCGTGACGCCGCGCGGACGCTCCGGTCGATCCCTTCCAACGCATTCGGGGTGAAATGGCTCGACTCGTGTCGGTGAACGTCGGGCTTCCGCGCGACATCGTGTGGAAAGGGCGGACGGTCCACACTGGGATCTGGAAGGAACCCGTGAATGGCCGCTGCCGCGTCGGTCGACTGAACATCGAGGGAGATGGTCAAGGAGACCTGGCAGGACACGGGGGTGAAAACCGCGCGGTCTTCGTCTACCAGCTCGACTCATATCGCCATTGGCAGGAGCAACTGAAGAGGACGGACTTCGTCCACGGACAGTTCGGAGAGAACTTTACGATTGAAGGATTGCCCGATGACGTGGTGTGCATCGGCGACCGTTTTCAAATCGGCAGCGCCCTGTTCGAGATCACCCAACCTCGCGTTACTTGCTATCGAGTTGGCATTCGAACGGACGAGCCTCGCATGGCGTCCTTGCTGACCTCCAGCGGGAGGCCAGGGTTTTACTTCCGCGTTCTGAGGGAGGGCGAGGTAGGTGCCGGCGACGAAATCGTGAAGACCGGAGAGGCGAAGGAGCGGATGTCGGTCGCGGAGATCAACGCGCTCCTCTATTTGCCCCATCACGCGCCCGATCGATTGGAACACGCCCTGAGGATCGAAGCCCTCTCGCCGGGGTGGCGTTCGTCGTTCGAAGCGTTGCTGCAGAGTCGGGCAGCGGATCATGACGCGGGTAACGCGGGGCTCAACGCGGCTGCCGCGGCGCACGCGGCTCCGCCCGGATTTCGATCGCTCACGGTGAGTGCGATAGAGCAGGAATGTGCGGACGTGCTCTCGTTCACGATGCAGAGCACGGACGGTCAACCGCTGCGAGCGGCTCTGCCGGGCCAGTACGTCGTCTTACGTCTTGTCCACGCGACGGGCGCTCGTTCGATTTTTCGCAGCTACTCGCTTTCGGGACCTCTCTCGGCGGAGCGCTGGCGAATCACAGTGAAGAGTGAGCCCAACGGTGCGGCTGGAGACTACTTGCGCGATCATGTCCGGGTGGGCGATGCGCTCGACGTCAGCGCGCCGCGTGGAAGCTTCGTCCTCGAATCTGGACAGCGGCCCGTGGTGCTGCTCAGCGCGGGGATCGGGGCAACGCCCGTTCTGGCGATCCTGCACGAACTGGCTCGGGACCGCTCCACGCGGTCGGTCTCGTGGATCCACTCGGCGCGCGATCGGCAGCATCATCCCTTCGCCGCCGAGGTCCGCGGTCTGATGCTCGCGCTTCCGCACGGCCATAGCCACGTCTGCTACAGCCGTCCGGGGCCGGCGGATAAGATCGGTGAAGACTTCGACGCTCCAGGTCACCTCTCGCGGTCGGTGCTCGACGAGGTCGGCGTCCCGCGCGACGCGGAGGTTTACGTCTGTGGGCCGACTCGTTTCATGGCCGATATGAAGGAGGCGCTCGGCGACTTGGGTGTGGCGCGCGAACGGGTCCACGTCGAAATTTTCAGCGGCGGCGAGGCGATGACCCCGGGTGTGATCAGCGCACCGACGCGCGCTCCGCATCCGCCCGCTGACGATTCCGCCGCTGGTCCGCTGGTGTCGTTCGCGCGCAGCGGCGTCGCAGCGCACTGGAACCCGTCGGCGTATCAGAGCCTCCTGGAACTGGCGGAAGCTTGCGACGTCCCAGTTCGCTGGTCTTGCCGGACCGGTGTTTGTCACAACTGTGAGAGCGGGCTGGTTTCGGGCGAAGTCACGTACGGACCGGACCCGCTCGAACCACCCGCCGACGGCAACCTTCTCGTGTGCTGTTCGCGGCCGAGGGGCGATGTCGTGGTCGATCTGTGAAAACGACCTTCCGATGCGCGCGTTCGCCGAGACCTCGAAACGGCAGAAGGACGATCCATGAACGAACCGGAAATCGTCGTCGATCACCGAACGGAGCTCGACTACCTGCTGACGGAGGCCGCGGAGATCGAGCATGGTCTCATGTGCTGCTATTTGTATGCCGCGTTCAGCTTGAAAGACGGCGAGCGCGACGGGCTGTCGGGCGAGGAAGCCGAAGCGACCGCGCGCTTTCGCGCCACCATCGTCGACATCGCTCGCGAGGAAATGGTGCACCTCGCTCTGGTCTGCAATCTGATGAGCGCCATAGGCACTGCGCCGCATTGGGGGCGTTCGAACTTTCCGGTGTCACCCCTGTACCATCCGGCGGGCATCGTCGTGTCGCTCGCGCCGTTCGACGTCGCGACGCTCGATCATTTTCTTTTTCTCGAGCGCCCGGAAGGGACCGACATTCCCGACGGCGCCGGCTTCGAGTCGGAACAAGAGTACGAGCGCGTGCTCACGCGCGGGCGGCTCGTGGCGAGCGCGCAGGACTATCGAACCGTCGGGCATCTCTATCGCGCCATCAAGAATGGCTTCGTCGCGCTCGCCGAGAAATACGGCGAAAATAGCTTCTTTTGCGGCGACCCGCGGGTGCAGGTGGGGCCGGACCTCATCACCCTGCCGGGGCTCATCGCCGTCACGGATCTGCGCTCCGCCGTGCAAGCGATCGAGACCATCGTCACGCAGGGGGAAGGCTCGCCGGCGCATCACGAGACGTCGCACTTTCAGCGATTCTTGAAAGTGCGCGAAGAGCTCGTGCGCCTCCAAGCGAAGAACCCGAGCTTCCGTCCGGCGCACCCCGCGGCGCGAAACCCCGTCATGCGCCGCCCGACCAGCTTCGAGAACCGAGTCTGGGTCACGCGAGAGCCGGCCGCGTCGTTGCTCGATCTCGCAAACGCGATCTACGCCATGATGCTCGCGTCGCTCGACCTTTTGTTTTCCTGTCCAACGGAAGATTCGGAGCTCCGGAGCACGATCGTCGATGCCACGCTCTTGCCCATGCATATACTCGCACAGGCCTCGTCGTACTTGCCGCGGCTTCCCGCGACGGACGACGACGACGGACCGCGCGCGGGAATGACCTTCACCATGTCGCGGGGGGAGGGCCATTCCGTGCCCGACGCGCAGCGCACGCTCGCGCGTCTCAGCGAACGCGCGACGCTCATCGGCGAAGCGTACGATCGCGTCGCGGTTCCGCTCGACCCGAAATTCGCCGGCGCGCGGGACCGCGTGAAGGATCTCGCCACGAGGCTCGCAAAGCTCGCCTCCCGCCCCTTGCCCGCACCCGCGGCGGCCGCGCCGAAGAGCGTGCCCCCACCCAACGAACCGAGCGCGGTCCCGGCGTCGATAGCGGCCGGACCGGCGGACTCGGCGTCGGCCGAGCCGGGCGTCGAGGTGGTTCCGGGCAAGCACCTCGTGATCCGCTTCGACGCGAAGCGCTGCATCCACTCGAGGCACTGCGTGCTCGAAACGCCCGAGGTGTTCCTCGCCAACGTGAAGGGGCCGTGGATTCACCCCGACCTCGCGCCGATCGACCGACTCGTACACGTGGCGCGGACTTGTCCGTCGGGCGCCATCACCTACGAACGATTGGACGGCGGAGAGCCCGAAGATGCGCCGCCCGTGAATCTCGTGCGGACGCGGGAGCGAGGGCCGCTCGCGTTCTTGGCGGACCTCCACGTCGAAGGGCAGAAACCTCGCTACCGCGCGACGCTCTGCCGCTGCGGAGCGTCCAAGAACAAGCCGTTCTGCGACGGTTCGCATGTGACCATCGGGTTTGCCGCATCGGGAGAGCCGGACACGACGCCGACCGATCCGCTCCCCGTTCGCGGCGGACCGCTAGTGGTCACGCCGCTCGAGAACGGGCCGCTCGGCGTTCGCGGGCCACTCGAAGTGATCACCGGCACCGGGCGAACGGTGCGCCGGACGAACGGCGCGAAACTCTGCCGCTGCGGCGGTTCTGCAAACAAGCCGTTCTGCGACGGCACGCACGCAAAAATCGGTTTCCAGGCGGACGGCTCCGACTACTAAGATCGCTTGTGGACGCCTCCCCACTTACGGCTTCAGGGTGCATATTGGGTGAAGACGAAGTCGCGGTAAGCTTTCGCGTGACAGGGGGAGCAGGTCTTGAGCAACGTCTCGCTACCCGGCTTACCGTCCTTGTCGAAGTGAGCGAAACCCCATCCACCCGTCGTTGCGTATTTTTTCGAATCCTTGACCATATACTGAACGTTGGTGGGCGGCCCGGGAACGAACGATTGGGAACGGCCGAAGACTTTGTTGTTTTCATCCGACGCGACGTGACTGTAGTGCAAAGCGGCAATGATCGAGCCGTCGGGAAAGGGTAGCTTTCCTTCGCGGTAGGCCTTGATCGCTATATCGTTGCCCAATAGGGCAGCGAAACTGTGCAAGTCGCCTTCTTCGTGGGCTACGGAGACCAACCTCCAGTCTCGATACCCGTGGGGCATCTTGATTCCAAAGATCGGGACGGCTTCTCCACCACCTTGTCCTGATGCAGGAGCTGTGGAGACGAAGACGCCAACGCCGGTTACAACTGCAACAACGAGGAAGATGATCCGTTTCATTGGGAAGTCCTTCTGAGGGTACGTGCCCGCTTCACGTGATAGCCCGTCGCACAAAGCGCGGTCCACCTGTCGGCAAGTCGTCCGATGTTGTGCACGAGGTCCACCACGAGGAGAGTCTCCGAGGGGCGGTGCAAGGGATCTTGCTTGTGTGCGCGGTCGATGCGCACGTCGAAGCGCTTGGCTCGGAGCGCCGACGGGCCGCGCACGGGCGTCGGGGCAGCGTCCAGCGGACACGCGGTGCGCAATTTCGATTAAGAAGAGCGGCCGGGTCGGCGGCCTGCGCTGCATCCGTTCTGCGCGCCACGGTGGGGCGGCAAACTTGCCATCTCCTCAGGACCTCCGGGCACGCTAGCGTGAGGGGGTCCGGACCGCGTTCCGGGCTCGGAGAACCTCGCGTGAACGTCGCCCTCCTCATCGACGCCATCGTCAAACAAACCACCGTCCTCATCGCGGAGCTCGCGACGAGCGGCGGCCTCCGCGCTCCCCTCGCGCATGTTGCCAACCAGGTGTTCGTCGAGCTCGCGACGGAGCTCGAGTCCCAAGGGCTGAGCCGCAAAGTAACGGCCGACATGTTCGGCATGGCGCTCCGCTCCTACCAACGGAAAGTGCAACGCGTCGGCGAGGCCCGGACGGTGCGCGGCAGGTCGCTCTGGGAGGCCGTGTACGACTTCATTCGAGCGCGCGATCTCGTGGACCGCCGCTCGGTGCTCGACGCTTTCCAAGGCGAAGAAGAGGCGTTGGTTCGCGGCGTGCTGCACGATCTCGTCGAGAGCGGCCTCGTCTTCACGACGGGCTCCCAGCTCGCGTCGTTTCGCGCCGCGACGAATGCCGAGCTCGGCCGCATGGCGGAAGGGCAGAGCCGCGACGTCGACGAGCTGGTGTGGGCGCTCTTGTTTCGTATGGGCCCGGTCAAGCTATCGGCGCTGACGATGCTCGGCGGTCTCGACAAGGCCGCGCTCGCCGCGTCAGTCGAACGGCTCGTTTTCTCCGGAAGGATTCGCCAAGAACCTGCCGACAAGGGCGAACCCATCTATGCCGCGAGCCATTTCTTCGTCCCGATCGGCACTCCGTCGGGCTGGGAGGCCGCCGTGTTCGACCACTACCACGCCGTCGTCCGTACAGTGTGCGCGAAGCTCCGCGAAAGCGGCGGTCGCTCTTCGGGTGACGATGCGATCGGCGGCAGTACGTACTCGTTCGAAGTCTGGCTTGGCCACCCGCTAGAGAGCGACGTGCTGTCGGCGCTCAAGCGATTTCGCGCCGAGTATTCGGACCTTCGAAAGCGAGTGCGCGAATACAACGAAGGACACGAAGCGCCGCAGCAGACTCGGCGCGTCGTCATTTACGGCGGTCAGTGCGCTTGGGAGGAGAATACCGATGCCGAGGAATAATCGTCGCGTAGGGCTCATCGGGCTTTTGCCGATTGCGCTCGGACTCGCAGGGTGCGCCGCACAAGCCGGCGGCTTCGACAGCGAGTCCCATTTTCTCTGCAAGAGCGACCGAGATTGCACGGTTCACACGAGTCGACCCTATTGCTTCGAACGGCAATGTGTCGCGATCATGCCGACGGACGAGCGGGCGACCCCAAACCCTCTCGGCGACGCAAGCCCGCAGTCTACAGGCGGATCGAGTGACGCGGGTGGCGCGACGGCTTCGCGTGGGTCGGGATCGCTCCCTGTGGGGCTCTCGCCCATCGTCGGACTCGGTGGTGAAGACCAAACGAACGCCACATATTGGGTGAAAATCGATCCCAGCACCGGAGCAGAAGTAATGAGTGTCCGCTTACCGGACGGCATAGGACCCGCCGGCATAGGACCCGCCGGCACGGGAACGCTGGACGCCGCGACGGGTCGGTTCTTCATTGCTGTTTCTGAAGGCAACATAGGCCCCGCCCAGTACCTTCTCACAATAGACGCAAATACCGGCGCGGTCCTTTCTTCGTCTCCGGCGATCGACGCCGATCAAGTGGACGAAGTCGCCTGGGTTGGTGGCGATCGGCTGGTCGCCCTACGCCGCCAAAATGGAATCCCGTCCCCCATGGTATTCGGCACGTTGGATCCCCACTCCGGTCACTTTGCAGCTTTGTCGACGTCCTCGCAAAATATTGTGTTCAATGGCGGAAGTGCGATCGACATTGCTCGCGGCCGATTTTATCAATTCGCGCTCGGCAGAAGGGGGGCGGACCCAAGCTATTCGGTTACCTCGTTGCTAACGATGGATCTCGCGACGGGTGACATCGTTCATCAGGTCAGTCTCGTCGATCCATTGGCTGCGCTCGGAGTCGACGAGGGCGGAACCGTCGTCGTACCGGTCGAGAGCGCGGGACAGGCGGCGCTCGCCTCGCTCGATCCCGCCACGGGAGCAACGTCGCTCATTGCCCACGGTGAACCGGAGGACAAGGTATTCCGCGATCACTTTGCCGCGTTCGATTCGGCTGCTCGGGTTTTCTATCTGCTCTCCCAGGACCTGCGACTGGTCGCATTCGATCTCGCTAGCCACGGCGTCGCCAGCGTTCCGGTCACTCGTGTGCTCAGCTCGCCCGCCGTCTGCCCCACGTGCACCAAGGTCGCGCGGTAGCGATCACGCACTCCGGGCATCGCGCAGCGCGTCGACTCAATAGTATTTCGACAGCGCGCTCGCGTCATAGTCGCGGAGTTCGTCGAGGCGCCCTTCTTGGACCTTGAGAGCCCACTCCGGATCTTGCAAGAGCGCGCGGCCGACCGCGACCAGATCGAACTCGCCGCGGTCGAGTCGCTCGGCGATTTCGTCGAGCTTGCCCGCTTTGGAACCTTCACCGCGGAACGCGCCGGTGAATTCGGACGAGAGCCCGACCGAACCGACGCTGATGGTCGGCAGACCGGAGAGCTTCTTCGTCCAGCCGGCGAGGTTCAAACCCTTCGGGCCGTCGACGTCGGGGAACTCCGGCTCGAGGATGCGGCGCTGCGAGCAGTGGATCATGTCGGCGCCCGCGTCGCGGAGGACGCGCACCCAGCGCGCGAGCTCGTCGGGATTTTTCGCGACCTTCGCCGCGTAGTCCACCGACTTCCACTGCGAGATGCGGATGATGATCGGCATATTTCCGACGGCGGCGCGGCAGCGGCGAAGGGCCTCCGCGGCGAACTCCGCACGTCGCTCGATCGAGCCGCCGAAGCGATCGGTCCGTTGATTGGTGACCTCCCAGAAGAACTCGTCGATGAGATAGGCATGGGCGCCGTGCAGCTCGACGCAGTCGAAGCCGAGCTCTTTCGCGTCGCGCGCGCCGTCGGCGTACGCCTGCGCCATGTCGAGCACTTCCGCTTCGCTTGGCTCGTCGGCGACCTTCTTCCCGCGTAGCGTGAGGCCCGAGGGTCCATCCGAAGGCGCATCGGGGAAGTGACCGTGGTTGGGCTTTCGACTCATCCCTTGATGCCAGAGCTGCGGTCCCATCTTGCCGCCCGCCGCGTGCACCGCGTCGATGACGCGCTTCCATCCGGCAAGTGCCGTCTCTCCCCAGAAGAGCGGAACGTTCGGGTCGTCCGAGCCGCCCTTCCGCCGCGTGATCGTCCCTTCCGACAGAATGAGCCCGACGTGCGCCGCCGCGCGCCGTCGGTAGTACGCCACGTTCTCGTCGTTGGGAAACCCTCCCGGCGAGTGCGCTCGCGTCATCGGCGCCATCACGATTCGGTTCGCGAGCTCGAGGCCGCGGACTTTGAACGGTTCGAAGAGGGGAGATGCGTCGGTCACGGTGGATCCTGTGTCTCGTACTTCATGCAGAGCCAGACGCCCATCACGTCCAAGGGGTGCCTCCACCCGCGCCTCCTCGGCGGGTCGATGTTCGGCGGAGCAAGTGGTCGGAAGCTCCGCGCGACCGGAGGAGGTCCGTCCGACGCGGAGCGTCCTCGATGCATCAGGAGTCGGTCTTGAACGAACCTTCGGTGCGCGAACGCCGGCTGGTGTTGGCGCGTCTTCCTCGCCCGTCGTTCGGCCGGGGTCGCGAAGCGCGCACACTCTGTGCCACGCTCTGTTGAATGGCAGCATGAATAGTCGATCACGCGCTGTCCACTTCCGCCTTTCGACGCAAGATACGGAGCCGTCCGTGTTCAGCGATCGCGCGAAACGATGCCGTGAGGAGGTGAGGGGACGGGGGTGATCGCTGTTCGACGCGCAGCGGCTGCGTTACCATGGCGACAGCATCGCCATAACGTTGCACCCCACCGACGGTCGAGTTCGGTACTCCCTGTGACAGCTTGTCCACGCAACCGCACCGCACCACGACCCAAGATTGGTGGGGGAGAGGGATCGCCTGCGAATGGGCGTCGACAACTAACCCATTTTCGATATGGTGGTGCAAAGAGAGATTTTCTTTGCCAAGCACTCTTGCCGTCGTGAGGGCGCGTGCCGTTGGGCAATTCAGGCGGCCGACGCTGACCGCTTCAGGGAGATTCATTCCGCCGCCGGTTGTGGCCGTGCTGCCGTTCACTGCACTACCTAGACAAATTGCGACCAGGCACTCATGTCGCCGCTGGCGTCGTCCAGACGGTAGCGACATAACCGGGCGTGCTCATCCGGGGCAACAAACGTCGACGCCCGATTGACGATCCTCTTCTGCGTCACCTGTACACGCAGACCTCCCTCGTCACCATCGGCGGGGGGCCAATGGTAGTGCAAGTGCAACCAGTTACCGAATTCTGAATTCCGTGTGAAATAGCAGGAGAGGGGGCCATGTGCGTTCGAGAGGCCGTTGGCGACGACATCCTCAAACCACAGGTACACGTCCTCATGAAATTTTCGCTCGTTCTGATCCCAGTGCTTTATCGTAAACCGACACGCCTTTTCCTTGCGGCGATCGTCAAGAAATCCTCCGAATAGTTTGACCCGATGTCCAATGAATTCCGCAGCGCTGAGCACCATGTCCACCGTGTAGCCTTCCATCAGGGATCGCTTCTCAATGATGCCCAACTTTGGAAGCACAAAATGATTGAGTGTCATCCACATGGTAATTGAATCCATCCACTTGAGAAAAACAGATATTAGGTCTCCGTCGCACGTGTAATAAATCAGATTTTGTCTCGATGAAAGACAGTGGTACAGGGATATTGCAAGGCTCTTGATATCTCGAATGTATGAGGGGTGCCGATCTTGGAGTGCGCGCCTTGCTTTTTTCCGTGTTCGCGAGGTCACTTCTTGAAGGAACTTGAGTGAATCGGGTTCCGGATTCGGGATGTAATGGGTAATGTTCAGCGGCGAGCGGCGCCTCAGATCTTGATATTGTTTTCGATCCTCCGCCGTCACATTGTTTTTGATCAGTCGTGATCCAAATAATTCCTCGAAGAATTCCCTTCCACCCACATTGGCTGGATTGTACATTGCGAGGATGTACCAATAGTATACCGGGCACACATCGGGGCTTTTGCGATACAGGTCGTCAAATCGAAGTGTATTGAATCGCGGAGTGATCGCCTTTTCCACTTCATCGATGCCCAGTTTTTCGAGGACTTCTTCTCGGACAGTTTCCGTAATCCAGCGTGGGCGCTCTGGTACGTGCTTGAGCAGCGGAAGGGATTCTTCGGGTAGAACTAGAAAATTCGTATCAAAGAAGTGGAGCACGTGGGGCCGAAGTCGTTGAATTGGCGGTCTGTCGTTTTGCCCATGGCGACCTTTGATTGCGGCTCTCACGCGGTTCTTGCTCACGCTCGGAAGCTTATCCGTCCGGCAAGCCGTGTTGGCGTCGAATGGCGACCCTCCCGTGTCACCGTTCATTTCCTGATGCGCGCCTTCTTGACGTACGACGCGACTTTCCTGCGATTGGGGGCTCGTTCTCCGACCTCATTGATGGCGGAACGGTGACGAGGCCAGGGAGTCGGGACGATCGTTATCCGAGGCGAAGCCCGCCGCACGCATCGTCAGAACAGACCGTCGCGTCCCCACATCTCCAAAGCTCCCCAAATGCACGAGCAAAGCGCGATCGCGGTCCTCAACGTGGGCACGCTGAAGATTTGTGCGAGCGAAGCCCGCTCATTTCAGCAAGGACGTCCAGCGCCGGCGCGGGGAGTGCCTGTAAAAGCAAGGCGCGCGGGGCAGTGACGAGAGAGCCCGCGCGTGGAGCCCATGTCGAACCGCTCGAGCTTTCTAGACCACTCGGCGACAGTCCGCCGCGCAGTGCGTCTCTTCCTCCTGGCCGCCTGCATCGTCTGCGCGTTGTCGTGGTCAGGGTCCGCGGCTCGGGCGCAAACCGCGCCCGCCCTTTCCGTCGTGTTCACCGCGACGCCGGATCCGGTGGCGGCGGGTGGCAACGTCGTCTTCGAAATCGCGCTAGCGAACCCCGGTCCCAGCGCGACGGGGCCGCTCGCCTTGCAGGTGGATCTGCCGCCCTCGGTTTCCGTGATCGTGCCGCCCCCGAGCTCGAGCTGCGCGAGCTTCGCACCCGCGACGGGCTGTCGCGCGGGGCAGCTCATGAAGATGAACGTCGCGTCGATCGCGCCGGGAGCCGCGACGTATCTGCAGTACACCGTCACCGTCGACGACTCTGCCGCGAACCCCGCTCCCGCCGATGGCACGACGCTCGTGACCGCTCTGCGCGTGGGCATTGGAAGCGCGACGGTGCCTGTCTCGATCAGCGTCACCGTCGGCAATCCGGCTCTCGGCGTCACCCTCGTCGGCACGCCGGATCGCGTCGCCGCCGGTGCTTCCGTCGACTACACGGTGGCGTTCGGAAATTCGGGGAGCGCTGGCGTTCCGGCGATTCTGAGCGTCCCGATTCCTTCGGGGACGACCTTCGTCTCCGCCACGGGCGGCGGTACCGAGAGCGGCGGGGTCGTGCAGTGGAACCTGGGCACTGTCGCGGCGGGTTCAGCCGACGTGCGCCACGTCACCCTGAACGTCGCGTCGGGCACGGCACCCGGCACGTTGCTCGCGACGCGCGCGGAGCTGCTCGATCCGTCGACCCAGGCGAGCCTCGTGCGGCACTGGACGACGAACCTCGTCGCATCGACGTCACTGCTCTCCCTCGTCGCGACTGCACGGCCCGACCCGGTCGGCCCAGGCGGCAACGTCGTGTGGCGGCTCCGCGTCGCCAACGCGAGCGCGACCGACGCGACCGGGGCGTTTACGCTCCAGGCGAACGTCCCGGCGTTCGCGACCGTGACCCAGACGTCGCCGCAAGCCGTTTGCGCGAATTTCACGCCGGCAAACGGCTGTCGTTTCGGCGAGCCCATGAGCTGGAACCTGCCGTCGCTCGGACCGGGAGAGAGCACCGTCGTCGACGTGGATCTCACCGTCGACAAAGGCGCGAGCAACGAGCCCGCGCCGTCGGACGGCTCCTTGCTCTTCAACGACGTCACGGCGACGGCGTTCGGCGGCGTGCGCGCTCGCCAGGTCGTGTTCGTCGAGCACGACAGCCACCTCGAGCTCGCTCTGGCGGGCGCTCCCGATCGCGTCGCCCCGGGCGGCAACCTCGAATACGTCGTCAGCTTCGGCAACTCCGGCAACTCGAGCGCCGCGGCAACGCTCGCCGTTCCGGTACCGGTCGGGACGACGTTCGTCTCGGCGAGCGGCGGAGGCAAGCTCGACGCCGGTGCGGTGAAGTGGAGCCTCGGCGCCATTTCGGCGAACTTCGCCGACGAACGGCACGTGATTTTCGAAGTCGACTCCGGCGTTCCCGCGGGCGCTCTCGTCGCGGCCCGCGCGGAGCTCCTCGATCCGACAAGCGGCACGACGCTGGTTCGTCGCACGAGCGCGGAGCTCGTCGCTTCGACGGTGCCGCTGTCGTTGTCGGTCGTCCGTTCACCCGACCCGACGTCTCCCGGCGGCGCCGTGATCTATGAGATCCACGTGGCCAACCGGAGCTCGGCGGCCACGGGCGCGTTCACGC
>CAZDNG010000029.1:0-100030 GCA_964506835.1 uncultured Polyangiaceae bacterium | reverse complement strand
TCGTAGTGACCGGTGTCGAGGTACGACGTGCCGAGCTCGTTCAACATGTCGAGCGTCTTGTCGTCGCTGCCGCCCTTGTCACCCGAGAGCGGCTTGAAGAAGTTGAACGCCTTGTCGGGACGACCCGACACCGCGTAGACGGGGATCAAGTCGCGCCGCGCCGCCTTCTGGAGCTGCGTCGCGTTCGGCTGGTCCGAGTACTGATCGCCGTACTCGATGACCGCCTTGAACTCATTCATCGCCTTCGCGTAGTCGCCGGTGTTCCAGTAGACGTACCCGAGCTTGTAGTGCGAGTAGCCCCACACCTTGTTGTCGGGCGGCGGGTACTTCTGCACCTGCTTGTACGCCTCGCCCGCGAGCGCCCACTTGGACGGATCGGCCATCGCGTCCTGGAAGAACAATTCGCCGAACGCGAGGTAGGCGTTCGGGATGTACTTGGACTTCGGCGAGTTCTGGATGAGCTCGTAGTAGACCTTGCGCGCGTTATCGAGGTCGCCCGCCTGCTCGTACTCGTACGCGAGGTAGTAGAGCACCTCGTCGAGCTTCGAGTAGTTCGGGTAATCCTTCTTCATCACGTTGTAGAACTTGATCGCGTTCTGACGTGCCGAATCGAGGATCTTCTTGGCCTTCGACGCCTCCGCGCGGGCGTGGTCGTACTTGGGCTTGTTCTTCGCCTTCTTCGCGTCGTCGGCGTTCACCTCGGCCTGGATCTTGTCGCGATCGGCCGCGCTCTCGAGCTCGACGTAGCCTTCCGCCAGACGCCGCACGAGCTGCGGGCGATCGGGCGACTTCTTGCGAGTCGTTCCGTAGAGACTCTCGAGACCGCTGATCTCGGTGATGAGGAGGGCGCGGGCGCGCGCCTTGAGGCGCGTCGTGCGCGCGTCGCGGAACGCCGTCTGCGACGCAATGTCCGGATTTTGCGGCTTGCTTTCGTCCTGCCGATCCTTCTTTTGCGGCAGCGGAGGCGCGCTCTTGAACGCGGCGTCGCGCTTCTTCTTGATGTCGAACTGCTTCGGACCGCTCGGGCACTCGTTGAGTGTCTTGTCGGCTTCGGGCAGCACGCATTCTTTGGAGAGCGACTCGTTGACCTTCGCCTTCAACTCCGGAGCGGCGGCCCCGGCGATCGATGCGACGGACAGGAGACAGAGAACGGCCAGGAACGGATGCACTCGCGACTTCATCGAAACTATCTCCCGCACGCGGATTCAACGACCTGTCGGTAGTAGCCGAGCTCGTCGCGCCAGTATTCTCCCTGGAAAGGCCAGAGGAGGTGTTCCTGGTCGGGTTTCACCACACCGAAGATCTTGGACTCGACCTTGGACACCTGACCCTGCTGCAACTTCTCATCGAGCAGGTTTCGTTGGGCGGCCGTGATGTCGATGAGGATCTTCTGTCCGTTCCTGAGATGCTCGTCGAGATCGTCGAGGTTGCGCGTGTAGCGCGACTTCGCGAGCTTGCCGGCGTTCTGCACCGCGATGCTGCGCGCGAACTTCAGCGCGTCTTGCACCTGTTGACCGAGACCGGACGTCTGGAACGCGCTCGGCGCCTTCTTGAACCGGCCCACCTCGTCGTCGAGCACCTTCACGTACTCGATGTTCCTGAGGAGCTGGCGGTCGGAAAGCGACGCTTCGACGATGCCCTTGATGCTCGGGTCGAGCGATGCGGTTCCCTCGCGCACCGAGAGCAGGAACTTGTAGGCCTCTTCCGGGTTCCCTCTCACGTGCTCGAGCACCTTGGCGAGCTCGGCACGTAGCGGCTGATACTTCTTGTTGAACCGTGCGACCACCGTGGTGGCCGCTTCGTAGTTGCAGTTCGAGAAGTAGATGACCGCCTTCAAGATCTGCGCTTCCGGATAGAACGACCCGGGGAAGTACGGCGCCTCGATGGTGTGGATGTTCCCGAGCGCGCGCGGATAGTCGCCGGCCATGAAGTACGCCCACGACTCCTCGAAGAGCGCGTCGAGCCAGTACTCGCTGCCCTCGTCGACCTGGTTCCAGTACTTCACCGCCGCGGAGAGCTTCTCGCCGTTCACGGTCGGCGCGTTCGTCTCGGGGTCGAGCTTGATCGACGACGAGTAGTACGTGCGAGCCATCGACAGGTACGCGAGGTCGCGCATGCGCGCCTCGTCCTCGACGCCTTCGGCGCCCTCGTCGACGGCTTTCTCGACGCGCTGGAACGACTTGATCGCCGGGATCGACTTACGGAGCTGGACGTAGCTGATGCCCGAGAAAAACTGAGACTGGACGTAGTACGGGCTCTTCTCGTCGACCTTCTGGAAGAGGCGGATCGCATCCTCGTACTGGAGGTTTCGGTACTTGTAGCGGCCGAGCATGTAGTTCAGCTGCCAGAAGAGATCTTTTTGCTGCGCGTTGTCGAAGCGCGCGACCTCTTCGTCCGAGTACTTGCCGACGCGCTCGATGATGTCGGCGGGTTCCGGCAGCTGGGTCGCGAGCTTCGCGAGCCACAGCAGGCACTCCTTGAACTTGAGGTGCGACTTCTGCGTCGAGATGAGGCTGAAGAGCGCGTAGCTCGCTTGGTAGAACTTCAAGCGATAGAGCGAGACGGCCAGGTAGTACTGGGCGAGCTGTTGATTACCCGGATCGTCGCCGGTCTGGCCCGCGACGACGCGGAAGAGCGCGACCGACGCTTCCGACCAGCGCTCCTTGTCGAAGAGCCGCTTCGCAGCGGCGGCTTCTTCCGTCATCTGTCCCGCGTTCGCGGTCGCACCTTTGTCACCCGAGCCTTCGTCGAGATCGATGTCGACGGAGCCCTTCTTCCCCTTGGCTGCTTTCTTGTCTTTCCCGCCCTTCGCGGGAGTGGCACTCGCGTCCTCGTCCAAATCGATCACGTCCTGAGCGTGAGCGATGCGCGGAGCCATAATGGCGCTTCCACCGAGATACGCGGCGGCAACGAGACAAGCTCCGACCAGGCGCTTTCGCAACATGAGTTTTCTCCTAGCGCCGCGCGACTTTCGCGGCGTCCGCACCCGCGGCTCGTGTTCCCCGAGCCCGCGCAAAACCTAAAAAGCCAATGAGAATCAACAGATAGCTACTCGTGGCTAGCCGCGATGTTAGATACCTGACGTTTACCTTGTCAAGGACTGGCGCCGAAGCAGAAATCGCGCTGACTTCGTAGTTTTCTCAGCGCGAGAAATTTGAAATGCGAGAGAACTCGATGCGGACGGTGCAAGTGAGCCGATCGCGTGCCACATCGCCTCTCACGATCGAAGGCTCATGACGGATGAATCGATCGAAGCATCGCGGTCGACGTCTCGTGTGAGACACGTGCGACGATGCGACGAGCAAACGGAGCGCACGGGCCCGCGCGACCGACTCGACGCGTCGCAAGCGCACGGGCAGCAACGCGAGCGACGCGTCATCGTTCACCGCGAGTCTTTTGTCGACATCAAGAAGACGGGCATTTGTGTTCGACACGTCCGAGCGGCGTCGCTTGGGCGTTTTGACGTTGACGGATTTCCGACCGAGGGACTAGCTTAACCACGGCGTGACGCTCGGGATTCCGAGAGCGTCACCGCGAACCTGGGCGAGGCGATCATCGTGCGTTGGACTTCGAGCAAACTCAGTCTGTTCCTGATCTCCCTCGCGGGGCTTGCCGGATCGGCATGCCAGAGCGGCGGTGTCGGTGATCCGTGCATCCCTGAAGACGAGTACTTTCCGACTTTCTCGGGCTACAGCGAGACCGAGGTGAACGTCGAGAGCAAGTCGTTCCAGTGCGAGACCCGCGTCTGCCTGGTGGCGAACTTCAAGGGTCGCGTCAGCTGCCCGTACGGTCAAGCCGGCGATCCGACCACCGGCATCGTCAGCTCGGGTCTCGGCCCGGACCAGCGCTGTTATTTGCCAGGAACCGCCGCCGCCGACGCGAACGAGGTGACCGTCCCGGTGAACCCACAGCTCTTCACACGGCGCCCCGATTCGGCCGTGTACTGCTCGTGCCGCTGTGCCGGCTCCGACTCGAATGCCAAGTACTGCTCGTGCCCGAGCGGCTTCGTTTGCCAGAATCTGGTGCCGACGGGCCTCAGCAAGTCGTCGACGGAGCTCGCCGGTTCGTACTGCATCAAGGACGGCACGCAGGTGACCGACCCGAACCGAATCGCCGCGAACCCGTGCAGCGAGGGCCCCCCGGCGAATTGCGGCGTCCCGCACCCCGACGGCCTGAACTAGGTCCGGTTCGGGCGGAGCGGGAGCCCGCGTAGCAATTCGCGGTTCGTCCGCACCGATGGATCCCGCGGCATGCGCGGGTCCACGGCTTTTCGTCTCTGGGCGGCGGAGGCCCGGCGCCGAAGCGGCGCGCTCGCCGAAGCGGCGGTCGTCGAACATCTCCGGCGCGCTGGGCTCGTCATCGTCGCGACGAACCTGCACGTCGGGCATTTCGAGCTCGACGTGGTCGCTCGAGACGGCGCCGTCGTGGTCGTCGTCGAAGTTCGGACGCGGGGCAAAGGGGCGTGGACGCGAGCGTTCGGCAGCATCGACGGCAAGAAGCGCCTCCGCCTCCGCCGCGCGGGCGAGCGGCTCTGGCGTCACCGCTACGCGCACGATCCGAGCGTCGAACGGATGCGCTTCGACGCGGCGAGCGTCACGTTCGACGAGGGACGCGCGCGCGTCGAATACGTCAAAGCTGCGTTCTGATCGGCGATCGTGGCGGCCGCCACGCGATGAACAGTAGCGCGGCGATCGCGGCGAGCCCGAAGGCGCTGTACCAGAGTCCGCGACGAACCGAGGCCGGGCGATAGTCGAACGCGACGACGTGATGCCCCGGTTCGAGCTCGACGGCGCGCAAGACGAAGTCCGCCGTTTTCCAGTCCACCGGCGCACCGTCGACCGTCGCGCGAAAGCCGGGATACGCCGACTCGGAGACGACGAACACGCCGGGTTTGTCGAGCTCTACGTCGAACTCGGTGTGATTCGGATCCGTCGTCGGACGCGCGAAGGCCGGGGTCGCGAGGTCGTCGGTGGCCGCCGGAAAATCGTGGCGAAGGGCGTCTTCCACGACGACTTGCCGCCGAGGATCGAAGCCCTCGCCGAAGACGGTGTCGAGCGCGTCCTTTCCCGAGCCCGCGCGATACACCGCGTAATTGACCCAGGCCGGACCGAGCCGATCGCGCTTCCGAAGGAGCGACGAGCGGTCGGCGTGGCGCACGCTCGTGAACCCTTGCCGCATGAAGAGCGGCGCTGCCTCGTCGGGGACGAGCAACAGCTCGACGTTCATCGCGTCGAGAAACCCTGGCGCGCGAGCGAGCGCGGTCCACCCCAGGGTTTGAAGCGGCACCATGACGTCGAGCTTCTCGAGGATCTGCGCGTACCGAACCGGCAGAAAGCTCGATTCGACACCGAGCGGACTCGGGAGCTCGTCGGTGATTTCGTAGCCGAACCGAAGATCGAAGAGCGACAGCGCGCGCCCTTCGACCGGACGCGATCGGCCGTACAAACCTTCGACGGCGCCTACCGGCGCCGGCCGGGTGAACGGCGCCGACAGCGACGCGAACGGAGCGGAACCGAGGTGCGAGACGACCGCGCAAAAGCTCGCGGCGAGCCACGCCGAAGGCGGAGCGCGCCCCCGACGCTCGGCGAACGAAAGCGCGATCAGCGCGACGCACGCGGCGACGCCGAGGAGCGCCGAGAACGTCGTCTTCGCGTTGTATCGAAAGAGCGAAAGCCCGTGCGAAGCATCGAGAATGCTCGGCGCGACGAGCGTCACCGTGTACGCGATCGCGAAGGCGAACGCGCCGCCCGCGACGACGCCGAGCGCGATTCCACGCGCCCGAGCGCCGTACGTGCTCGAAAAGAGCGCGTCGGCTCCGACCGCCGCGGTCCAGCCCGCGAAGAACGGGATCAGGAACAGCCACGCGAACGGAAAGCGCGTCATGCTGAACCCCGGGAGCGCGCGAAGGAGCTTCCACCCCCCGTCGCCAAGAGCGACGCAGACGGCCCAGTTCACGACCGCCGCACGCGCGCGCACGAGCGGCAATCCGACGAGCGCAAAGACGAGCAGCGCGGGCACGATGCTGAGGAGCGGATGCGGCAATTCCGTCAAGTCGACCGTGCTTGGCAGGTTCGCCATCTCCGTGCGCGCCGCGACGCGCCCGAGCTCGGCGAGGGGAAGCAACTGAGCGGCCGCGGCGATGGCGCCGAGCAAGAACGCTCCGGCGAGCACGGGGAGCGTGCGCCACGGCGGCGAGCGCACCTCGCCCACGGCGAAACACACGACCGCGTGGACCCCGAGCAAGAGCGCGACGTGGATCGTGAGCACCGGGTAACCCGCGGTCAGCATCACGGCGACCACGAGCGCGAGTAACCCGAGCGCCTTCTTCGAACCCGCCGCCGCGCGATCGGCGAGCAAGAACAGGAACGGAACCCAGACCATGCTTGCGATGCGATTCGGGTGGTAGTTCGAGTTCAGGAGCGGCACCGAAAAGACCCAGATCGCCGTCCCGATGAACGCCGGAACACCGACCAGGCCGCGGTTCCGCAGAAACAAGAGGAACCCGCCGGCGAGCACCAGGTAGTGGACGACGAGGAACACCCAGTGCGCCGTCACCGGCGAGAGCAGGCCGTACGTGAGCACCATCGGCGGGTAGAACACGGCGGGCTGTCCCGTCGCGAGGAACGGCAGCCCACCGAACTCGTACGGGTTCCAGAGCGGAAGTCGCCCCGCGAGCAGCGCCTTCGAGCCCATCACGAAGCGCGGCAAGAAATAGCTCTGGTAGTCGTAGTCGGCCCACACCCGTCCGGGGCCCGCGTCCACGAGGCTCGGCGCGATGAACACGGTGAAGTACAGGGCGATCGAGAGGGCGACCAACGACGGCGCGATCACCCTGGCGAACGTCGGTTTCATCCGGTGCGCGGAGGGTACACCGAGACGGCTCGACCGGGGCTTCGCGACGACGAACGCGAAGGGTCTTCCGGCGGCTCGAATTTCGCGCGAGGGTTCGACCGTGACGAACCCGGAGACTCGAGCGACGGCGTCCTCGGACGAGAGGGACGAGCTCGGGCCCACGTATCTCTTCAGCGTGGACCTGGAGGACGTCCGCTCGCTGTTTCCCGGCGGAGAGCGACTCGCCGAACGGGTGCCGGAAAACACCGAGCGCTTTCTCACGTTTCTCGACCGCCATCGGATTCACTGCACGTTCTTCACGACCGGTGACGTCGCACGTCGCTATCCGTCGCTGGTGCGCACCGTCGCGGCGGCCGGACACGAAATCGCCTGCCACACCACCGACCACACCGCGCTCGACCGGCACGACGCGGACAGCTTCCGAAGTGACATCCAGCGTTGTCAGGAGATCTTCGAGCGGGCCGGCGTGACGCGCTCGATCGGCTTTCGTGCTCCCTACGGCTCGATGACGGCGCGAACCGCATGGGCGTATCGGGTGCTCGGGGAGCTCGGGTTCGAGTATTCGGCGTCGGTGCTCCCCGCGAGAAACCCGCTCTACGGCTGGCCGGAGTTCGGCCCCGATCGGCCGCGAATGCTCGACGGCCTCCTCGAAGTGCCGGTTACCCTGACGCATCTGCCGGGACTCAACGTTCCCTTGGTCGGCGGGATTTATTTTCGCCTGCTTCCCTTCCCCCTCATTCGGCGGATCTTTCGACGACGCCTCGCGAACGGCGAACCGGTCGCCGGGTATCTGCATCCGTTCGACGTCGATTCACGCGAGCAGCGCTTCCCGTTTCCCGACATGAACCCGTTGTTCAGCTGGCTCATGTTTCAGAATCGCAATGCCGTGTTCCCGCGCTTGGAGCGCCTCCTCGAGCTCGGGGTCCGGGTCATGCCGTACGCGGAGTACGCGGCCCATCAGAAGCGACGGCTCGGCGTTCGTCCGGCTCGTCCGGAGGCGAGCGTCGCGTAACATGGAAATTCGTCCCGTTGATCTCACGCCCCCGGGCCTCGAGCGTACCTGCCGACTCTTGAACGTCGTGTTCCCGCACGCGCGCCATCTGACACCCGCGTATCTCGATCGGCTGTACAACGGCAATCCACTCGGTCCGACGTTCGGGTTCAGCGCGTTCGTCGACGGCGAGCTCGTCGGGCATTACTTGATGATTCCGATCGCGGCGAAGATCTTCGGCAAGGCAGACCGAGGGATCTGGCCGTTCCAGCTTGCCACGCACCCCGGATTTCGCGGCAAGGGGCTGTTCACCGCGCTCGTCGAGCAATCGTTCGGCGCGGCGCGCGACCTGGGGTTCACGTTCTTCTCGGGAGTCGGCAACGCGAACAGCACACCGCTCTTCGTTGGAAAATGGGGCTTTCAGCTGGTGTGCCCGCTCGACGTGAAGCTCGGCGTGGGTCCGATTCCGGAGACCGCGTTCGGCGACGAGGCCGAGTTCGTGCGGACGTGGGATCGCGAGGGCGTCGCGTGGCGCCTCCAGCACCCCGCCGCGCCGTACCGCGTGTCGTACCGAAACGACGTGGGACATCTCTTCGCGCCGTCGGGGAAGCCGGGAATCGTCGTGCAAGTGGGCGCGTTTCCGCGCGCGCTTCTGCCCGAAGGTCTGCCGCGTCTCACGACGCCGAGCCCGCTCCGCCTTTACGTGGCCGCCGACAAGAGCCGGAAGTTCTCACGCTCGGCGTACGTCGACGTCCCGATGCGGCTCCGGCCCTCGCCGCTGAATTTGCTGTTCTACGATTTGACCGATCAGAAACGCCGCTTCGATCCGAGTCGCGTTCGTTACGAAGTGTTCGATTTCGACGCCTACTGACGGCGAGGCCGCGCTTGGCCGTCGAGGCGGCGAAAGAGCCGGTGAGCGCGGTCGTACGCCCAGGCGCTGAGCGGGCGTGGATCCGATTCGACGACCCCCCACGGAAGCGTCGCGATCCATTCCGTTCCGTGCGGACTCGCTCGGAGCTGCCTCGCTTCGGCGACGAAGGCGCGGTCGTCGCCGAACGCGACGAGCACCGTTCCCTCGGAGTCGTCTCCGAGCGAGACGTGGCCGGAAATGGCGGCGATGCCCGCGCCGCCGATCGGCTCGACCGCCGTGAACGCCGTTTCGACGGTGCCGGCGCGCGCGCCCTCCGGAGCGTAGGCGACGTGCCGCGCCATGGTGCCGAAGCCGGCGTGTTCGAGCGCTTCCCCGCCGCCCGGGGGCATGTAACAGGTACTTTTCGCCGCGAAGTACGGCGCGAGCTCGACGCAGTAGCGGTCCCAGTGGCCTTCGGCGCGACGCGCCGCGAGGCGCGGAAACGCGTGCGCGTAGTCGAGCGCAACGACGACGAGCGACAGCGCCGCGGCGGCTCGACCGAGTCGCCGCGCCGACACGCCGAAGCGCGCCGGTCGTTGGGCGAGGAACAACACGACGAGGTGCACCGTCGCGACGGCGAACAACGACGCGGTCGACGAATACGCGGACAGATAACACCTGAGGAGCCACAGCGAGTCGGGAGTGGCGACTTCTTCCCGCGCCGCGGCCGTCGCCGCGGCAAAGGCCACCGCGAACGCGCCGAGGCAAACCCACGGCCAAGCGCGGTCGCGCGCTCCGTCGCGCGGCCCGCCACGGAGAAGCGCAACGGCGACTCCGGCGAAGAGGGCGATCAGCACGATGCCCGCGGGGAAGAATGCGGCGGCCCGGAGCGCGTCGGCACCGTGCGACTCGGTGAACAACCCGGCGGACATGCCGAGCAAGCTCGTCGCCGCCTTCAGTCGATCGACCATGCCGCTGGTCATGCTGCCGCCCATCAGCGAAAACTCGACGGGGCGCGCTACCGCGATCAGCGTCGCGCACGTTCCGCACGACACCGCCGCGGCGACGCCCCACGCGAGCCAGAGGGGCGAGCCTCGACGCGGACGCGGGCGCGGCGGCCGTTGCGCGACGACGAGCAGCGCCGGCAGAAAAACGACCCACGTGAACATGCCCTCGAACCGGTTGAACGTCGCCGCCACGCAACCGAGAACGGCGAGGCCGACGCTCGGCTTGCGTTTCGCGAACGCGTAGACCGTGGTCGCGACGGCGGCGTTCTCGAAGTAGTGAAAAAAGCCGATCGACCAGGTCCAAATCCAGTCCTGGGCCGGCGAATAGAGGAGCGCCATCGTGAGGAACAGCGCGAGCGCGCGCGCCACGCGGTGCGACGGTCCCGGCAGCGACGCCGAGAACGCACGGTGAAGGATCACGCCGGTATACGCGATGAGCAGGAGCCCGAGGGCCATCTCCGCACGAAAGCTCCAACCGGTGGCCGTCGCGAGCACCGCGAGGATGAGTTTCACGAGCGGCGCGACATGAAGCCGATTGTGCGGAAGAAAAAAATCCGACCAGCGGGGGGCACCCGACGAAAACCGCGCGAAGATCGGAAACAGCGTCCAGTGATCGAACAGGGGCATCACCAGACTGAAGCCGGACACGAACCACAGCGCCACGCCGAGCGGCACCGCGGCGAAGACCCAACCCGCCGCGCGCCTCGTCGCCGCGACGAGCGCCTCTTCACGAGCTCCGGTGTTCGACGCCACGGTGATCTCGGACTCGGCGCGCCGTCACGGACGCCGCGAGCGCGCGAGCCGAAACACGTGGCCGTCACTCCCGACTTTGTAGGTCGCCTGCGCGAGGGGAACGAACACGGCGGGGACGGCCATCGCCGCGAAGAGCTGAGACTTCTGCGTGAAATCCATCGCCATTTGGTCCAGGTAGCGCGGGAAGTATCCGTCGGCGAAGGTGATACCGGGGCGCGTGAGCGGACCGAGCCGGTCTAGATCGGCGATGAGCGTCCGCATGTAGCGACGCGACTGTTGCATGTCGCCGGTGGGACTCGCCTGGATCCGGTAAAAACCGCGATACGACAGCACGGCGTGACCGATGAACAAGGCGCCGATCGCCAGCGCGGCCGCTTCGCGGGCTCGCGTCGAGCGCTCGAAGACCCCGAACTCCGGGGCGTCGTCGCGAACCCGATGAACGACGATCGCGACGAACAAGGTCGTGAGGAAGCACAGCTCGAAGTAGTGACGATATTCGAAGACCATGAGACCGCCCCAGACCACGGTGCGGTTCGACACGCCGACGATCAGGAAATTGGCACACAAGACCGCGGCCAGCGCCGACCACGCCGCGAGCGAGCGACGAGCGCGCATCGACGAATACGCGACGATCGCGAGCACGACGAGCGCGACGGGCCAAGCCGGCGCGAAATCCAGAAGACCGACGACCACGTCGACGAGGCTATAGCCGAACACGGCTCCAGCGTTCTTCACGAAAACGAGCAGGAACGGGACGTCGGTGTTCGTCTGCCGTGACGCCGCGTCGAGCAGGCTTCGCGCGACGGGCACGTAGACCGCGCCGAGAGCGACGAGCGCCGCGAGCGTCGCCCACTTCGTTCGCTCGCGACGTGGGTCTTTTTCTTCACCACGGCGATCGCGGGCCAGGTCGATTCCGGCGCAGTAGAGGGGGAGAAAAATCGCCTTCGAATAGAACCCGACGGCCAGGACGTAACAGAAGACGACCGCGACGAGTCGCCGACGCTGACCGGTTTGGCAAAAGAGCAAATACTCGTGAATCGCGACGAGGCAGAGCGCGATATAGGGAAATCGCGTCATGCCCGACGAGTACCAGGTGAGGTTCACCCCCACGAAAACGTACGTCGCGTAGAACGCGACGAAGACCGCGTTGAGCCGGCTCTTGCGAATGAGCCCGAGCGTCCGATAGAGAAACCACGCCGCGAGCGCGTGGAAGGACGCGAGCACGACGAGCGCGAACGCAAAGTTCATCGGCAGGACGCGCCAGGTGAGAAAGGTCAGCGCACGGTGTAGCGGGACGATCTGCGAGCCGAGGGGCGAGAGCAGCGCTTTGCCGAGCGGCTCGGTCGCGGCCATGTAGAACGCCGAGTAGTCGTCGCCGACGAAAAAGCTTTGGGTCCACGAGAACCGGAGGACCGCCGCCGTGTACAGGACGGCACCGACGACCGTGAACAGTCCGAGGACGCGAGTCGCGTCCGGAAAGCGCCGCTCGCGCACGGGCCGTTCAGACCTCGAGCGAGCGCTGCATCTTTTCGCGGAGGCTGCGGAGTTCGGTCACGTCGTTTTGATCGGCTTTCTCGGCGAGGTTCGCGATGGCGCGGTCGAGGAGGGCGATCTCTGCCTCTTGACGCTCGCGGAGTTGCTTCACCATCGTGCGGAAGGCCTCGAAAAAGTCCACGAGCTCGTCGCCTTTGCGGAGCGGAAACGGGATCTGGAAATTGCCGTTCCCGAGATCGCGGAGCTGGCGCTTCATCTTGTAAATCGGACCGGCGACGCGGTGAGTGACGACGATGCCGCCGAGCCCGACGCCGACGACGAGGAGCGCGAGCACGACGACCAGGGCCGTTCCGACCGCTCGCTGCCGCTCGCTGATTTTGACCGACTCGAGCTTCAGGTTGCGCGACTGCTCTTCGAGGCGCGCTTGCTGGAGGCTCAATCGATCGTCCTGGTCCTTGGCGTCCGCCTGAAACGCGGTGAGGAGGGCTGGATTGTCGCCGTACGCGGGGTCGCGCACGATGTTCATCTGAACGACCGCGTTGACCTTCTTGCTCTCCTCGACGACCAGGCGCCCGCGATCGACGACCTGCTCGCCGATGGAGACCGATTCGCGGCTCTCGGCGAGCACTGCGTTGCTCGTCCGGTAGAGAATGAAACCCAAAGACGAGCTCAGTACGAAGGCGATCACGACGAGGTAGCTCGCGTATTTGAGCTGGAAATGCGCGTCGAGGAGGTAGTTGCGGAGCTTTCGCTGGTGTCGCCCCGGAGCTACGGACGCGGTGGTCGCTTCTGCCATGACGAGGTTCTTCCGAGCGAGCCCACACCGAGGAAAATGGGGCGAGGAACTCGCTATTATCGTTAATCGTACGGGTTCATCCGGGGCTCGCGCAAGCTCAGGGCCCGAAAAAGTCGCGCTTTTCGTTAAGCGAGCCGGCGCGAGCAAGCCGGCCCAGGAGCGCGAAAGCCGCGTAACCGAGGTTCATTGGAACCGATCCACGTTCTCGGCGAAGCGCTCGAACGCCGAGGCCGCGGCGCGATTGATCAGGTCGTTTTCCGAGTCTTTGTCGACCGAGGTGACGTCCGGCATCGTCAGCTTCAGGGGAATGGTCCCCTTCATCGCTTTGCCCGGATACGTAAACACCGTGACTTCGACGCGAACGACGAGTTTCTGGCCGCTGTAGTCCGGCGCCATGACCTTCGGCCACAGGAAGAACGCGTGCAGCTTCTTCCACTTCGCGACCACGGCGTTCGCGTCGGAGACGGTCTCGTCGCGCGGCGCCACGACGCACCCGTCGAGCTCCGACGACGCTTGCTCCATCGCGGTGCGCACCCGGTCGTCCACGTCGGAGCCGGAGCGGCCGGTCTTGTCCGTCGTGGGACCGAACGCCACGTAATATTTCGTCTCGCTCGAAACGGCGGGACGCTGACCGGCCTTCACCTGCGAGATCGCCTTCACCAGGACGGCTTTGACCGAGTCGCTCGATTCACCGTCGAGGTGAGCCTTCAGGCAAGACAGCCCGCCGAGCGATAATTTTCCGAGCGCTGCGGCCGCCGCCGCGCGCACGGTGGTGTTCGAGTCGTCGAGCGCGCCACAGAGCGGCGTCACCGCGCGCTTGTCCTTGGTCGCACCGAGCGCGAGCGCCGCTTGCGTGCGAACCCGGAAATCGGAGTTGTTCGCGAGCTCCGACGTCGTCTTGTCGAAGCGATCGTCGGCTCGCGCCGGCCGCGCGCAGAACCACGTCGATAGCAGCATCGAGAGAGCGATGACGACCAACCCGGCGCGCGACGGAGTGCCCAACACCACCAACCGTAACCTTTTACTTCCTGGCTTCTATTGTCAAGCAGCCGAGCGCGTCAGCGCGCGCCGTCATCGTTCTCTTCCGTCTTCCCTCTTCCCCTTGCATCGTCCCCGCGCGTTCGCGAGCTCAGCGGGTTCGACGGATTCCGAGCGACGTTCGATGCAGTTCTTGGGGATCGCGAATCTCCCGCGTCTCTCCCGTTCTCCCGTTCTCCCGTTCCCTCGAGCTTGCACCCCGCGCGCTCCTCGCAAGGAGGAGGTACGCTCGGAGTGTACATGCGCTTCTTTCTCACGGTCGCCTCTCGCGGAACGCGTTTGCCGCACCGGCTGCGCGTGGGTGCAAGCCGAGCCGCCTGCTCCGTCGTCATCGCTCTCTCCGTCATTTCCGTCAGCCTTTCCGTCACGCTTTCCGTCACGGCGGAAGCACGAGGACTCCTTCGCGTACGCGCCGACTCGGAGATGTCGGGGGTTGGCGCCATACCGACCGACACGTCAGTCGATGTCTCGGGCACTCTCAGGGACGACACCGGTCAGCCCATCGCCGGCGCTCGTGTCGTCGTTACCGCGACGCGCGACGAGGCGGTTGCGGCGTCCGCATGCCGCTCCGGTGACACCGTCGTCGCCGAACCCGATGGCGTGGTGATGCGAACTGACCCGGGCGGATTTTTCTGCGCACGGCTTCCCAGGACGGCCTCACTCGCCGGAAGAGTCGTTCGCTATGACGGCGACACCTACCACGGCACCGTCACGGCGACGATTTCGAGCGACGTCGGGCGGCGACCGATCGGACTCGCCTTCGAGGATCGCGAGCTCACCGCGTCACTCGACGCCCCTTCGGTGGTGATTCGAGTGACCACTCGGATTGTCGAAGGCGGCGGCAGCCCCGAACCGGTGCGCCTCGTCCTTTCGTTCCGGCCGCGAACGGAAGGGGGCCCGGAAAGCGAAGTCGGGGCCACGGACGTCGAACTCGGGAGCACGGCGAAATTCGACATCGAGTCGCGACTGCTCGCGCCGCCGGGCGTCGGCAAGCTGGTGGTCCGGTTCGCCGGGTCATCCTCGCTGGCGAAGGCCGAGGAATGGGTGCTCCTCGAGCGGCACGCGACGGCGCATCTCGGCATCGCGACGACCTTGTCCCCTTCCGACCCGACCGATGGCGTCGAGCTCGCCGTCGCGGTCGGCTGGGCAGCCGGCGCAGTGCCGAACGGCTGGGTCGAAGCGCTCCTCGATGGACAACCAGTGGGCGTCGCGGAAGTCAGCGCCGGGGCGAGCCGAGTCGTCGCGACCTTCGCTCCTCCTCGAGGAAGACCGGCGCAGATCGCACTCCGCTACATCGCCGATGGCGACGGCTTCGTCGCCGGAGCGCCGCTGGTCGTCGACGTACCGGTGCGACCACCGAACCCTTGGACCGGGCTACCGTGGCTTTTGGCCGCAATCGGGATCGCGTACTGGGTGGTACGCGCCTGGCGCCGACCGGTGCGGTCGCCGCGCGCCCCGACACGACCCGGCGACGCGACGTCAGGGCGCGCCTCCGTCGAACTCGTCGAACGCGACGCCTCGCAATCCGGCTGGAAGGGTCGAGTGCTCGACGCGCACGACGGGACGCCGATCGCGCTCGCCCGGCTCAAGATCGTCGTCCCGGTGTTCGACGGCGAGGGCGTGGCGGCGTCGTTCACGACCGGTGCGGACGGCACCTTCGCGATCGCGCACGTGGCAGCGGCGCGCAACGAAGGGGCTCGGCTGGTGGTCGCCGCGCCGCATCACAGCACGCTCGAGAAGCAGGCCCCATCCGATGGGGTTCTCGTCGTGAACCTGGTTTCGCGGCGACGGGCGATTCTCGATCGGCTCGTCGGGTGGACACGTGAGGCCGGCCGGCCCTGGTCACGAAAAAAAGAACCGACGCCACAAGAGGTGTCGGCCCTCGCGCGCGGCGCGCGCCACGGCGACGTGCTTGCTTGGGCCGCGGCCGTCGAGGAAGCGGCGTACGGGCCAGCGTCGCCGGATGAGCGACGCGAAGCCGAAATCATCGCGAAAGAGCCGTCTCCAAGCCGTCACGACGGCGGACGCGACGAACGTTGACGTAGAAGAGCGTGCGTTTAATAGTGCGCGCTCCGTCGTCGACTCAGGCGACACGACAATGACCTACGTCGTCCTCGGAATCATCGCGCTTCTCCTCGTCTACTTCCTCTTCATGCGAAAGGGAGCGGCGACCGGCGCTTCCGCGCCCGAGCCGAGCCAGGCGCCGCTACCGCCACCGCGTCGAAGCGTTCCGCCGCCGAAGCCCGACTCACGACGAACGTCGAAGGCGCCGCCGCCCCCATCGGAGACTGGGGCAAAGCCGAGCCCCACGCCCGCTCCCGATGCACAAGTAGCGGCGGATCGCCCGAGCCGCGCGTCACGGCCGATGTTTTCGCGATCGGCTGACGTCGAGCGGCTTCGTCGTGGGCTCGCCCGTTCGCGCGAGCCGGAAGGGTTCTTCGGTAAGTTGAAGAGCCTATTCGGCGGCAAATCCGAGATCCGTCCGGATATCGTCACCGAAATCGAGGAAGTCTTGCTCGCGTCCGACGTCGGCGTGAAGACGACGAACACGATTTTGGCGCGCGTTCGCGACTCGCTCGACAAGAGCGAGCTCGTGGATCCGGCGCGCGTGTGGGACGCGCTCCGCGCCGAAGCCCTGCGAATTCTCGAGGTGGGCGGCAAGGCGCGCGCGCTCGAGCTGCGGACCAAACCGACGGTCGTGCTCTTCGTCGGCGTGAACGGGGCCGGCAAAACCACGACGATCGGCAAGCTCGCCACGAAGCTGAAGGAAGACGGAACCCAGACCGTGCTCGCGGCGGGCGACACCTTCCGCGCGGCGGCGGTTCAGCAACTCACCGTGTGGGCGAACCGCGTCGGATGCGAGGTCGTCCGCGGCAAGGACGGCGGCGATCCGGGCAGCGTCGTGTTCGACGCGATAAAAAAGGCGCAGGAGACCGGCGCCGACGTCGTGCTGGCCGATACCGCAGGTCGACTTCACACGAAGGCGAACTTGATGAGCGAGATGCAAAAGATCGCTCGTACCGCGAGCAAAGCGCTCGAAGGTGCGCCGCACGAGACGTTGCTCGTCATCGACGCGACGAACGGACAGAACGCTCTCGCGCAGGCCGCCGAGTTCAAAGCCGCGCTCGAGTTGACCGGCATCGTGCTCACGAAGCTCGACGGCACCGCGAAGGGCGGCGTGATTCTCGGCATCGCCGACGAGCTCGGCTTACCTGTGCGCTTCGTCGGACTCGGCGAGCGACCCGATGACTTGCACGAGTTCTCGCCGGCGGACTTCGTGGAAGCGTTGCTCGGCAAAGATACCGAAGCGAACGCGGCATGAATCGATCTTCTTCACACTCAATTCGATCGCTCGCGCGAAGTCTGCACGCGTCGTGTACGACGCGAGGCGCAAAGTGATGCTGAATTGAAGGTGTGGTCGGCTTTTTGGTTGTTGATTGCGCCAAATTTGGCGTGATATAGTCGCGCGGCCCTTGTGATTGGCCTTTTTTCTAAGTAGTTCCAACAGGTTGCACCCGGCGTGAAGAGTTACACCGCCTGCGGTCGAAATGGGTCGTTATCGCCAGGGGAAAGCGGAAGAAGCATGATGAAGGTCCGCATAGCGCTCCTCGCTGCCCTAGCAGTTTGTCAGTACCCGCTCGTCGCAGAGGCAGCGGGCAAAGGGAAGCACAAGGCAGCAGCAACTAAAAAGGCGGACACACCGCCGGCCGGCGACGACGCGAGCGGCGATAAGCCGAGCGACGACAGCGCTGGTACTGGAGACAAGCCGCTTCCGCCCGCGGCTGGTCCTGACAAGGGCGCAGATCAAGGCGGCGATACCGGCGATGCTGCCGGAGGAGATACCGGCGAGGCCGCTGCAGGCGAAGGCGGCGAGGCCGCCGACGAAGGCGACGAAGGCGAACCACCGCCCAAGTCGGACAGCGACCTCGAGGGCATCTGCAAAGTCGATCCCGACGCTTGTCCCAAGCTGAACATGGACAAGGAAGCGGCGAAAGACATCAAAGAGCAGGTCTACGCGGTGCAGCAGGTGTTCGCACTGCGCGTGCGCCGCTTCGAGCTCATGCCGTACTGGGCGTTCACTTTGAACGATCAGTTCGTGTCGCACGACTCGGCGGGGCTCTCGCTCAACTACTGGATCTCCCAGGTCCTGGCGATCGGCGTGAACGGCAACTATTACGAGCCGTTCAACAGCGACAGCGAGTTCAACTTCGAGACGCGCCGCGCCACTCGCGTCGCAGTGCCGCTCACCGAATATCAGTGGTCGGCGGCCGTCGACTTCACCTACGTGCCGATCGCCGGAAAGTTCTCCGGATTCGGCGACTTCATCTTCCAGTACGATGCGTACGTGCTGGGTGGCGTCGGCGCGATTTCGACTCGCCCGATCCCGACGATCGATCCCGATAACCGAACCTTCGATTGGGGCACGAAGCTCGCGTTCAACGCGGGCGTCGGACTCCGCATCTTCTTCAATCGCTGGTTCGCGGCGGATCTCGAGGTCCGCGACTACGTGTTCAACGACAAGATCGAATCAACGACGATCAACTCGGCGAATCCGACGGATCCGAGCACCTGGTACGACAAGTCGACGAGGCTCACGAACGACGTCCAGGCGCAGGTCGGCGTCTCGGTCTTCATTCCGTTCTCCTTCGACTACCGGTTGCCGAAATGATGGTTCAAAGGCGAGGACGCGGAAAAATGGGCATGACCAGGAAGATCCTGAGCACTGTGCGGCGGGCGGCGTGGGCCGGCCTCGCGGCAAGTCTCTCGCTGGTTTTCGCGACGGAGCGCGCCGAGGCGCAGGAAATTCTTCTGACCGGCCCGCTTGCCGGAGCCGCCTCCGTCCGCAAGCAGAAGCTCTATCGTGAGAATCGATTCGAGATCGCCCCGACGGTCTCGTTCTCGCTGCTCGACGAGTATCAGCGACAGATCTACGTGGGCCTCCGGCTCAACTACAACCTCACCGACTGGATCGCGATCGGTGCATGGGGCGCGGGCAGCTTCGGGCCCCTGAAGATCGACACTCAGCTCGCCGACGACATTCAGGGCGTGAACAGCGCTCGTCAGACCGACAGCAGGAACCGCCTAGCGCAAGGCCAGGGTCCGGCGCTCGCGTCGCAGCTCACGGCCGACAACATCTGTCAGACCGAATACGCGTACGTCAACGGGCGGCCGCAGACCCAATCGTGCCCCGGCTTCACGAAGCAACTCGGCACGATCGACTGGATCGTCGCGCCCGAAGTCACCCTGGTTCCGTTCCGCGGCAAGATCGCTTTGTTCCAGAGCATCTACGCCGACACGGATCTCTACGTCTTCGGCGGACCGGCGTTCGTCGGCGTCACCGAACGCGGTGATTGCAACTCCGGTAGCGCGGGCGGCCTCGGGTGTCGTGGCGCGGCGTCTTTCGCCACGGCGAGCCGCGTCGCGATCGCGCCGACGTTCGGTCTCGGGCTCTCGTTCTACGTGAACAAGTGGAACGCCTTCGGCCTCGAATGGCGCGGGCTTCCCTTCTCGCGAAACACCGGCGGCTTCGACAACCACGGTGGCGGCCCCGACAACAAGTTCCCCGACTACAAGGTCGACAGCAACGACCGCGAGTTCAAGTTCAATCAGATGGTGACCGTCTCGTACGGGTTCTTCTTCCCGACGATGCATCACGTGAGTGAGTAAGAGGGCGGCGCGGATCGCTCGCAGCGCACGAACGTCGAACGAGCGACGCTGCGAGCGGATCCCGAGAATTCCCTAGGCCCGCTTCACCACGTCGCCTTCGAGCTTCGAGCCGGGCGGAAGCGCCGAACGGCAGTCGTCGGCGAGTTCGGGGCCGATCTTCCATCGCTTGTCGGAGAGACCGGCCGCGATTCGGTTTTTGACCCGCAGCGATTCCTCTTCTTTCAGCGCGCGCACGAGCGCGGGCACGCTCTGCTCGTCGTTCATGCCGAAGATCGTGACCGCGGCGTGGAACCGCACGGTTTCGTTCACGTCGGTGAGGAACGGCTCCACCGCGGTGCGGACCGCGTCGGACGGATACTCTTCGAGGGCGCTCACGAGCTGGATCTTGGGCTCGGGGTTGCGCATGTACTCGGTGTCGAACTCCTCGAGCAACTTGAGCAGCTCGGTCGACATTTGCTCTTCGGGAACGATCCGCCGGAGCACCTTCAGCGGCCAGGTGAGGCTCTCGGCTCTCGCGCAGTATTTCCGGATCGGATCGATCGCCGCTTCACCGGCGGCCACGATCCCCTCGGCGGCCGCTTCCTTCTCGTCTTGGTCGGTGATGGACGGCTCCATCGTGAAGCCGAAGCGACGCAGCAATGCATCCGCGGCGGACGACGAGTGCATCTTGCCGAGTTCTTCGATCGCCTGCTGGCGGTCGTAGTTCTGCGCCATCTTGTCGCCCGCGAGCCGGGCGAGGCGCGGAAGCTCCTTCATGCTCGGCTTTTTCGGCGCGTCTTCCTGCTTGTTCTTGTTCAGGAAATCGAAGAGACCCATGAATCCTTTTCCTCGCGGCAAAACGCCCGGAGGGCGAGCTCTCGCGCAGAGCGGCGCATAGATAGCACCGTTCCGCGCCGGGCGAGCACGCGACGGCGAGAATCGGACCGGTCGACCCGTGCGGGACGGACCGTCAACTCAAGCGGGAACCGCCGTCACTCACTCCTGGTACGGCTGCTCGGGAGCGGCGGAGGTCCGCCCCTCCTCGTCCGTCTCGGGCACGCCCATGAGCGCGTTCAAGAGCGAATTGATGCGTGAGATGAGGCCGCCGAGCTCTTCGTGCTCGAGCTCGAAGCGCAGGTCGGTCTTGCCGTTGATGATCTGCAAGAGCCCCTCTTCCACCTCGGAGATGGGCTGCGAGATGTAGTTGCCGAGCACGATGCCACCGGCGATGACCAGGAGGATCCCCAGCCCGGCGACCGCAAAAACCGGCCAGAGAATGTTGGTGACGCTCGGAATGAGCGAGGCCGGCACCACGGCGATCAACGCAGCGTTGGTTTCGGTGCCGTATCCGGTGAGCGGCGTCGCCGCGCCCACGTAATCGGACGTGGGCAGCGTGAACTGGAAGATGTTTCCGCTAGAAAGAGCGGAGCTCGCGCCGTCGAGCACCGGCTGCGATTGCACCAACCCGAGCACGTCGCCGTTGGCCTGATCGCTCTTCGCGACGATTTCGAGCTTCGCCGATTGCCCCTTCACGGTGAGGACGAGCGCACTGCCGGCGGTGATGTCGCTCGTGCGGCTCAGCCGTTCGTCATTGAGTGGCGTGCCGATGACCAGCGCACCGACGACCGTGCCGTCTTCACCGTGCACCGGCGCGTAGCTCGAGAGGAGCTGCTCCTGACGGACCCGGTCCAGCCATACGTCGCTCTTCGTGTGCCCGGTCTTCAAGGACTCGGCGAGAGACGGGTAGGCGTCGGCCATCTTGTCGCCGCGCATCAGGTTCGAGCCGTTTCGACCGACGGCCACCCCCTGAACGTCGACGAAGAGCACCAGCGACGGCGCGATCCGCGCGAAAGCCGGATTTGCTATCGCGAGCTCGCGAATCTTGTCGGCCTGGGTCGTTGCGCTGTCGCTGCGCGCCCGCTCGGTGCCGCCGGTGAACACCTCGCGCACCTCGGGCCGCGTCGCCTCTTCCGCGAGCCAGCGCTCGAGGAGGAGCCCGTCGAGCTCGAGCTGGGCGTTCGCGCTGTGCAGCGCGCGCTCCACCTCGGATTTGCGCGCGGTCGGATCGGCTAGCACGCCGCGGAGCGACGTCGACAGCAGCACGAACGACAGCACCGCCACGATGACCACGATGCCCGCATTAACGATGATGATTTTTGAGCGCATGGTGAGCCCCCTTGCTACCCAGCACGCCGCCACGAGTGCCGAAAGAGCACTCGACCCATGGCCATCGGTCCGCGTTCGCCGGGTGAAGGTATAGTGCGCTACGTTAGCGAAACCCGATGGAAAACACCATTGCCGTGGTGGACGACCCGCTCTTTGGACGCCACCAAGCTCCGGAAGGGCATCCCGAACGCCCCGAACGGCTCGCCGCAGCTCAAAAAGCCGTGGCTCGAGCGACACTCGCCTCGCCTCTCCTTCCGCTTTCGAGCCGGGACGCTTCCGACGACGAGCTCGGCAGAGTCCACTCGGCCGCTTACATAGACGAGCTCCGGACGATCCGCGGTCGGTCGGGGTATCTCGACGCCGACACGTTTTTCACGCCGGCGTCGTGCGACGCTGCACGCCGCGCGGCGGGCGGCTCGGTGGCCCTCGTCGACGCGCTCCTCGACGGTCGCGCGCGCTACGGGCTGGGTCTCGTTCGACCTCCGGGACACCACGCGCGCCCCGACCGTGCCATGGGGTTCTGTCTCTTGAACAACGTCGCGGTGGCAGCGGCGCACGCGCGCGCCCGAGGGACGGAGCGCGTCGCCATCGTCGATTGGGACGTGCATCACGGCAACGGCACGCAAGAGATATTCTACGAAGATCCGTCGGTGCTCTACGTCTCGCTCCACCAGTATCCGTTTTATCCTGGCACCGGGAGCGTGCGCGAAACGGGCGCGGGGGACGGCACCGGCTTCACCGTGAACGTTCCCTTGTCGGCGGGCGCCGGAGACGCGGACTATGTCGCCGCGTTCGACCGGATCATCTCGCCCATCCTCGCCGAGTTCGATCCGGGCCTCGTCTTGGTGAGCGCCGGTTTCGACGCCCACGTCCGCGATCCCCTCGCATCGATGCAGGTCACGGAGCGCGGGTACGCCAGAATGCTGAAACGGATCTCGGGCGCGCTCCCCCGCGGCGCCGAGGGCCGGCTCGCCATCGTCCTCGAAGGGGGCTACGACCTCATCGGCCTGGAAACGTCGCTCCAGGCGACACTCGAGGCACTCGACGGGCCGGCGATCGTCGACGACGGCTCCGAGCCTGCTCATCCCGCCGACCTGGAGGCGGCGGAGGCCGTCGCGCGACGTCACTGGGCTCTCGACTGACGGCCGGAGCTGGACTAGATCCGGGGCCCCGATCACGGTGGGTGTAGCTCAGTTGGTAGAGCACAGGACTGTGGCTCCTGTTGTCGCGGGTTCGAGCCCCGTCACTCACCCCGCGTCCCGTTCATATTCTGTCGAAAACGGATCGATCCGCCGAGACTACCTCGATGCGCGCCGCGTCGTCCGCGGCACCGCACGGCGCGCGCGTGCGAGTTTGCGCGGCGTGCTGCGCGTGGAGTAGAAGGCTGGATTAAGGAATCCAACGATGAACCGTGCACGCGTGATCGCCGCGCCCTTGAGCTTGACCCTTGGACTCGTGTTCGGATGCAGCAGTCCACCGGCCCCGCCCCCGCAAGCCGCGGCGTCGGTCTCGGTGAAGCACACCGGAAGCTTCAACTGCGACACCGACGGCACCATCACGAACGAGCCCGACAATCCCGGAACGTACAATGACCTCCAGGGCTGCAACCTGACGTCGGGTTGTCACCCCGATCAGTACGTGGTCGTCGACGGCGATCAGGGTGCTCAGGTGCAGTGCTCCGTGCAGAGCACGAGCTCGAGCGAGTACGCGATTCAACTCAGCCTCACGAGCGCGCAGATGGGCCTCGCCATACAAGGCGGCATCACGACCACCGGCGGCCCGGTGAGCCTCTCGGAGACGGACACCGCGAATCCCACGCTTCAGAAGGACCCGGCCTGCAACATCACGATCAAGCCGAACGTCAGCGTGCTGAAGCCCGGCGCGATCTGGGCCGACTTCGATTGCTTGAACTTCAAGGACCCGAATACGGGCGACCCGAATGCCCGCTGTGAAGCGACGGGCTCGTTCTTGTTCGAGAACTGCAGCAAGTAAGCAACGCGACGGGCCCGTTTCAACCCGGAGCGCGCGCGACGCGGCGCCGTTCGGGGGTCGGGCTCAAGGCCGTGACGGCGGCGACTGATCCGTCGAAGCGACGACCGCGGGCGGCGTGTCGGAATCGGCGTCGCCCTCGGCTTCCGACGACGGCTTGGCACCGAAGGGCAGCGTCTTCGACAGCTCGAGATTGCGGCGCCCGCCGTCCTCTTCGACGCGGATCACGACGGCGGTGATGTTGTCTTCGCCGCCGTGCTCGTTGGCCATCGTGATGAGCTTCCGGCAAGCGTCCTCGAGCGTCGAGCTACCGGTGATCACTTCGAGAATTTCCTGGTCGGTGATCATCCCGCTCAGGCCGTCGGAGCACAGGATGTACGTGTCGCCCGGGCGCGACTCGTCGCTCTGAATGTCGACCTCGACGTTGTCCTGCATGCCGAGCGCGCGCGTGATCACGTTCTTCGGCAGCTCGCTCCGCTGCTCGTCCGTCATGTCCGGCATCGCCGCGAGATAGTCGTTCACCAGCGAGTGATCGCGCGTGAGCTGATCGATCTTCGCTTCTCGAACCCGGTACGCGCGGCTGTCGCCGACGTGACCGATGTACATGCGGCCCTTTTTCTTCGAGTAAAGGGCCCCGACGACCGTGGTCCCCATGCCGCGAAGATCTTGCGAGCGCGTGCTGTGCTCGTAGATCTGACGATTCGCGAGCCGGATGGACGTGAGGAGCTTGTTCTCCTCGTCCGAGAGGTTCGGATCGAAATGAAACGGCCACGTGGCGTCTTCGCTCGCGGTCTTCTCGAAGAACTCGCCGATGGCTTCGGTGGCGAGTCGGCTCGCGACGTCTCCGGCGCGATGCCCGCCCATTCCATCGGCCACGATGGAAAGCCCGTAGTCAGAGAGCACGGCGAAGCTGTCTTCGTTGTGCTCACGCTGCAAGCCGACGTCACTGATTCCGTGGGCTACGGCACGCATCCGACGAAAAACTCTACCACAACTGCCGAGGTGAACCGCTTTTCAAGAGTCGGGGGCAAGAACGCCTCAAATCTCGAGAATGTCCTTTTCCTTGGCTTGGATGATGCCGTCTACCCCGCGGCCGGCCTCGAGGATGATTTCCTCGGCTTTTTTCTTCCCCCGCTCGACGTCGTCCTCGCTCGCGCCGCCGTCCTTTTTGATCTCCGCCAGCAAGTCCAGGGCCTCGTGGCGTGCTTTTCGGATGACAACCTTGCACTCCTCCCCCTTGTTACGGGCGAGCTTCACGAGCTCCTTCCGGCGCTGCTCGCTGAGAGGCGGTACCGGAATGCGGATGAGATCGCCGTCCACGGAGGGGTTCAAACCGAGGTCGCTCTCCTTAAGGGCCTTCTCGACGGCCTTGACCTGCGACTTGTCCCACGGCTTGACCGTGAGGAGCCGTGGCTCGGGCGACGACACCGTCGCCATCTGAGTCATGGGGGTCACCTGCCCGTAGTAGTCGACGCGAATCCCGTCGAGCATCGAGGGGTGCGCCCTGCCGGTGCGGAGCTTCGTGAGGTCGCGCTTCAACGCCGCGTGCGCTTTTTCGACGCTTTCGGCGAGATCGCGCAGGACTTCGTCAATCATGGGCTCTCCTTCGAACCGCGAAACATCGGGGCATCTATATCATGGGCATGAGGGGCGGGCCCGGCGCGCGAAACGCGATTTCGAGGCCGTGACTTGCCCGTCGGTTCCCCTTGCGCCCCAGGGCATCCGTTGTATGGTCGCGCCCCGACGCCATGAGTCTAGATAACGGTCTCGTGAACCTCGCCGCGATCGTCAGCACGATCATTCTCCTGTGCGGCACGATCCCGCTCCTGCTCATCCTCTCGACGCCCAAGAAGGGCCGCGGCGACAAGCACGGCTGAGCCGCGTCACCGCTCCCTCGACGTCGAGAACTCCGTTCGGGAGCTTCTCCGGGCCCTTTCGTCCCGTGCGCGCATCGACAGCGCGGTCACCGCGGCGCTCGAGGGGAACGCCGACGACATTCGCGAGGCGCTGATCGCCGTCGTTCTCCGGGTGTCGGTGTCGGCCGCGCTCGAAGCCGCGACGGACGACGTCGTCGACGGCGCGAGCGTACGAGCAGGGGGAACGCCGCGACCTCGCCCGATTCACGAAGCCCGGAACGCCGTTTTGGCGGCGAGAACGGCGAAGCGTCCCGTGCCCGCCGAGCTCGGCGCCGCGATCGGCGCTGCCGTCGACCAGGACGCTGCGTGGCGACGCGCCGCCGCGCTCGGTTCGCGACCGTTTCGCGATCCTCCGGCGTGGTCGTTCGTCGCGACGGAAAGCTTTTCCGCCTGGGCCGACGGCGAGGCCGTCGCGGCACTCCTCGACGCCATTTTCGAAGACGACCCGGACGCCCCGCCGCGCGTCCGCGACGTGGGCTCGATCTACGAGGCGTTGCTCGAGGTGCACGTCCGCAAGCTCGACGCTCCGTCGGTGTGCTTTCGCACGACGCGCTCGTGGTGTTCCGCGCGTGACGTGCTCGCCCAAGCTCCGGGCGATCGGGCCTCCTTCGTGGCGCGCGTGGCGGAACTGTCGCGTCGCGACGTGACGCGGGTCGCGACGCCGCTCGCGCGCGCGAAAACCGAAGAGACGGCGCTCGAGGTGCTCCGGCCCTTCGCGCTTCGCGCCCTCGGCGTGCCGGGCGAGGTCGTCGTCGAGCCGAGTCTCGCGCGACGGCGCTCCGGTTCGCACTACACGCCGCGCCCGCTGTCGCGGCTCGTGCTCGAACGGACGCTCGCGCCGTTGTTCGACACTTCGGCGAACTCCGCCGCAATCGCTGCGCTTCGCGTGTGCGATCCCGCGATGGGCTCCGGCGCGTTTCTCGTCGAGGCCGCGACGCTGCTCGCCGAACGGCTCGAAGCGGCGTGGAACGCCGAAGGCGTCCTTGCCGCGAACGGCACGGCGCTTCGCACGGTCGTCGAGCGCTGTCTCTTCGGCGTCGACGTCGATCCGGTAGCCGTCGACCTCGCCCGGATCGCGCTCGCTCGGCTCACGACGAGCGACGGCGAGCCGCCGCCGGATCTGTCGTCTCATTTGAAATGCGGCGACGCGCTGCTCGGCGACGTGCCCGGCGAATATCGCGTCGCCGAGCAGCGCGAACTCGTGCCCTCGACGCTGGCGCGCTTCCATTGGCCCGTCGAGTTCGCCGACGTGTTCGGCAGCGACCGGCCGGGGTTCGACGCGTGCGTCGGCAATCCGCCGTGGGTCGCGTACGTGGGGCGCGCGGCGCAACCGCTCGCGCCCGAGCTCGCGCGCTACTACGAGCAGGTGAATCCGGCGTTTCACGGCTACCGCACCTTGCACGGCCTCTTCGTACGCCGCGCCGCGGAGCTCGTGCGCGCGGGCGGCCGTATCGGGCTCGTGCTCCCGACGTCGGTCGCGGACCTCGACGGCTACGGGCCGACGCGGAGCGCTCACGACGCGCTCGCGGACGCCGACCGGGCGCTCTACGACTTCGGGGATGGCGCATTTCGCGGTGTTTTTCAGCCGAGCATGGCCCTCACTTCGACGCGCCGCTCGAACAGTGTGCCCCAAAAAAACAAAGGCGCTCCGTGGGCGCTGGCGCGCACCGATCTCGACGACCTGGCCGCATCGCTCCTCGCCCGGCTCGACGCGTTCCCGAAGCTCGACGAATCGCTCTTCGGCGAGCGCGGCTTCCAATCGACGGCGAGCGACGCCTCACGGCTCTGCCGACTCGCGGCCGCGCGCGCGCCCTTCGTGGTACCGATTCGCGAGGGCGTCGACATCGCGGAGTTTCGCGCTCGCGCGCCGCGCACGTTTCTCGATCCGACGAACCTCGCCGGCAAATGGCGTCCCGACGCCGAATGGAAGACCGTGCGCGTGCTCGTCCGGCAGACCGCGCGTTATCCGATCGCGGCGCTCGCCGACGGCACGGCGTTCCGGAACTCGGTGCTCGCGGGCTTCTCGACCGCGAAGTGGACGCCGCATGCGCTCGTCGCGTACCTCAACTCGAGTGTTGCGCGGTGGTACCACTACGTGCGTCATCGCGACGCGCGTCAGGGCATGCCGCAACTCAAGATCGGCCACCTCAGGGCGTTGCCGGACCTGGCTGACGAAGCCACGCGTGCGGCCCTCGACGCGCTCGGAGCTCGCGTCGCGGTGCGCAACACCGGAATTGTACCGGACGAGCGAAGCGAGCTCGATCGCATCGTCTTCGAAGGGCTCGATTTCGCGCCCGGCGAACGCGATCTCGTGAGCCGCTGGATGAAGGAAAACCCACCTCCGAAGCCGCGCTCCCGCGAGGCGGATTGAGCGGTCGGCGTCGGACCCGAAAGGACATTCCGACCGAATCCTGCCTTCGTCGCCACTCAGAAAGAACCGGTGAGATCGCTTTTGACGGCGGGGTTTCCTGCGGGTAGGAACTCCGTGGAGATTCGATGACTTGCTACTTCGCGCGGGCGTTCGCGCGGGACACCTTCGGGCTTATCGCCGCCGTCCTCGTCGCTCTGCCCGGATGCGCGGGACCCAAGGAAGCGGATCCGGAGCCGCTCTGTCTCTCGAAGCCGGCGGACGCGACGTGCACCGACGCCGCGTACGGCGTTCACGACGGCAAGCTCCAACCCACGTTCAGCGACGTCTTCGAGAACACGATAAAGGGGACCTGCACGAACCCGGGTTGCCACGGTTCGATGAATCCGCAAAACGGACTCGTGCTCGACGACGAAGCGACCGCATACACCGATCTGTTAGCCGAAAACGCGGCCCACACCGAGGCGCGCGTCATCCCGGGCAACGTGACCTGCGGTGAGCTCATCGTGCGGCTCGAGACCGCGAACGAATCTTGGTCGATGCCTCAAGGCGGCCACCTCACCGACCAGGAACTATGCGCGATCCGGCATTGGATCGCAGACGGAGCCCCGCAATGAAATCCCGTACCGAACGCGACGGAGAATTGCCCGCGTGGATGGCGATCGCCGGAGCCGCGATCGTTGCGGCCGCGTGCGGCGGCGACAAGTCGGGCACGGCCACCGCGACGTTCACGGTCGAGCAATTGCAGGACCCGGCCACGTGCAACAAGTGCCATCAGACTCATTACAAAGAGTGGTCGGGCAGCATGCACGCCTATGCGTCGAAGGACCCGGTCTTCCGCGCGATGGACGCGCGCGGACAGCGGGAAACGGCCAGCGACCCCGCGGGTCCTCTCGGCGGCTTTTGCGTGAAGTGCCACGCGCCGATGGCGTACCTGAAAGATCCGAACACCGTCGGCGCCGATCTCGACACGCTCCCCGACTCGATGCAGGGCATCACTTGCTACTTCTGCCATCAAGTCAAAGAAGTCACCGACACCCACAATAATCCGCTCGTCCTCGCCAACGACACGACGATGCGCGGCGAATACACCGACCCGGTGGCGAACAAGGCCCACCAGAGCACGTACTCCGAGCTCCACGACGCGGACGGTTACTACACGACGAGCGGTAACGGTCTCACGAGCTCGAAGCTCTGCGGCTCGTGCCACGACATCGTCGTGCCCGCGCATTTCTCCGGGGCCACGCAAGACGTCGCGCTCGAGCGCACGTACACCGAGTGGCAAGGTTCGATCTTCGACCAGACCGGGAAGCTCAATTCGCCGAATGCATGCGGCAGCGTCGGTTGTCACACGCGGCCGACCAACTTCACCACGAACTACGACGGCGTTCCGATCGCCGACGCGACGCAGACCCCCGGCGTCAAGACGCGCGCGTATCTCCATCCTCACGGTTTTCCCGGCATCGACGTCGCGCTCACGGACTTTCCGGAAAGGGACGCGCAGCGCAAAGGCGTGCAGACGATGCTGAACACGTCCCTGTTGACCCGGCTCTGCGTCAACACGAACGGCGAGATCTCGATCACTGTCGAGAACGCAAGCGTGGGCCACAACATCCCGAGCGGCGCGAGTCAGGATCGCCGAATGTGGCTCGATGTCCGCGGTTACAAGGGGGACAAGGAAGTGTTTGCGACCGGCAAGGTTCCACCGGGACACTCACCGACCGAGCTTCTCGACCCGTCGTCGCCGCTCTACGACAAGAACTTCTCACTTTCGTGCACCGACTCGGCGAACGTGACCGTGAAGTGCGATCTCCTGCGCGATACCCCGGTCGACAAGAACGGGAACCCCGTTCACATGTTCTGGCAAGCGGCCGCGGTTCCGGTCACCAACCGGCAGACCATGGCCGTACCGGTGACCGCGGACAGAACCGACCCGCGCTACCACATGGTCGGGGACTACGTCGGCTGGCTCTATCGAGGTGGACAGGGTTCGCTCGATCGTGTGACGTTGACGTTGCACATCCAGGCGATGGGCATCGACGTACTGCAAGATCTTGTGAAGAGCGGCGATCTGAAGGCGAGCTCGCTGCTCGGTGGCGTCGATGTGCCGGACGCGGGTGTCCCCGGCGCCGCGTTGCTCGACGCGGGGAGCGATCCGTCGGCGCTCGCGTTCGAGAACGCCATGCCGGGGCTCGACATCACGCCGAATAGCGCGACGAACGACGCCGGGATCGTGGCGTCCGACGCGGTCACCGTCGATTGGAACCCCGACACGGTGGCAAAAGTCGGACAATCGTCGTCGCTCGACGGGTTCCCAGCGCAGTGCGTGCAATCGGCCAAGACGCCGCTTTAGGATAGGGTCGAATACGCCTCGTGCAGAGCGGGGCGCAAAGGGGGGAGTCTTGGACGGAGATCTCGCGAATCAAGGGTCCGAGCAACGCCGTGGCCGCGTTCCGGTGCGGACCATCACGGCGGTCGCGCTCGTCGCGGCAGCCTGTGGCGGCGAGAAAAGCGCCCAGCAAACGATGACCGTTGCTCAGCTCGAAGACCCCCGCAACCTGCAAGCAGTGCCATCAGACTCACTACAAGGAGTGGTCGGGCAGCATGCATGCGTACGCGTCGAAGGACCCCGTCTTTCGCGCGATGGACGCCCGCGGACAGCGTGAGACCGCGAACGACGCCCAAGGCCCACTCGGCGGTTTCTGTGTGAAGTGCCACGCCCCGATGGCGTACCTGAAGGATCCGAACACGGTGGCCGCCGACCTCGATTCACTTCCCGAGTCGATGCAAGGCATCACGTGCTACTTCTGCCATCAAGTCAAAGACGTTACCGACACGCACAACAACCCGCTCGTCCTCGCCAACGACACGACGATGCGCGGCGAGTACACCGATCCCGTTTCCAACAAGGCGCACCTCGGCGCGTACTCCGAACTCCACGACGCGGACGGACTGCACACGAAATCGGGGAACGGCCTCGAGAGCTCGAAGCTCTGCGGCGCGTGCCACGACATCGTCGTTCCAGCGCATTTTTCGGGCGCCTCGCAGGACGTCGCGCTCGAACGCACGTACACCGAGTGGCAGGGCTCGATCTTCGGCCAGACCGGCCCGTTCAGCTCGCCGGATGCCTGCGGCAGCGGCGGTTGTCACACGCGCCCGACCAACTTCGACACCACGTACGCCGGTGTCCCCATCGCCGATGCGACACTGAATCCTGGGGTTAAGGCGCGCGAGCACCTGCATCCGCACGGCTTTCCAGGGGTCGACCTGGCGCTGACGGATTTCCCCGAGAAGGACGCGCAGCGGAAGGGCGTCGACACGATGCTCGCGTCGACGCTACGGATCACGCTCTGCGTCGCCAATCTCGAGAACGTGATCGGTGTCGTCATCGAAAACACCAGCGTCGGACATAACATCCCGAGCGGAGCGAGCCAGGACCGGCGAATGTGGCTCGACGTCCGAGGTTACCGCGCCCAGCAACAGACATTCGAAGCCGGTGTCGTCCCGACCGGACATTCGCCGACCGAACTGCTCGATTCGAGCTCGCCGTTGTACGACCCGAACTTCGTCACTTCGTGCAACGACACGCAGAACGCGACCGTGAAGTGCGATCTGATGAGGGACAAGCCGGTCGACAAGAACGGCAACCCGGTGGACATGTTCTGGCAAGTCGCCAGCGTTCCGGCCGCGAACCGAACGACGATCGCAGTGCCCTTCACTACCAACAGCAGTGACCCTCGGTCCCACACCGGCGGCAACGTCGCGAACTGGATTTACAGAACACCGGCGCGTCCCGATCGCGTGACGCTGACGATACGCATTCAACCAATCGGCATCGACGTCTTGGAGTCTCTGCTCGGCTCGCACGACTTGGCGCCGAGTTCCATCGGGGGCGCCGACGTCGCAGACGCCGGATTGGCCGTCGACGGTGGGTCGGCAAACGCGACCCTCGCGTTCGCGAACGAGCCGGCGCTCGCCATCTTGCCCAACACGATTTTTGACGATGCAGGGGCCGCACCGACCGAGGCCGTCACCCTCGATTGGAACCCTCAGACCGTCGCAAGCGTCGGCGCGACGAACGTAGCCTTCAATACGACCGGACCGCCCTCGTCATGCGTCACCACGGCGCTCATGCGGCGCTAGCTCGACTCACTCGACGCAGAAGTCGAACTCCGCGGTCACGTCCATTGCCGTGGCTGGCTGCTTCACTTCGACCTTGTTCGTCCAGAAGCCGGTCATGCTGAAGTCGACGGGCTGCAACTCGTAGGTCCCGTCGCCGTTATCCGTGGATGTCGGGAAATTCGGGCCGGGATGACCGTGCAACGGCATCCATTGCGCTAGTTCTAGCGTCGCGCCGGTGACGGGCTGTCCGTTGGCATCGAGGATGCGGAACGTCCACACGTTGGGGCCGACCACCGGCGTGCTCGGCGTTGCAGATTCGATCGTGACCGTCATGCCGCCCCCGTCCGCGCCAAGGTCACCCGCGAGGTTGGCTTGGAACGAGGTAGCCGTCGGATTTTGTGCCATGCAGGTCGCCATGGCGCTGTTGTTCGCGATCGACGGCGCGCCGCCGGAGCCAGTGGAGTTACCGTTGCTGCTACAGCCCCCGACACCGAGAACGAGCGAGCTCAAGGCTGCGAACGAGACGAAAAGCTTCGACATGCGGGACGACCCTTCCCCTGCTTCTATGTCGGCAGGGCTCCGAGAATCACAAACTAACCAGGAAATTTTTCGGGCGCCATGCCCGGAGCCGCGGCAAAAGACCCCGAATCGTGCGCGCGATCATCACTCTAGCAAGTGGCAATCTCGCCGCCGGCCGGTCGGCAAATATCGGCCATTGGCGAGGTTTCACCGGCGGCCGGCATTGTTCGAGTGATGCTAGAAGGAGTGGGTGTCGCCTTTCTGGACGCTCGTCCGCAGTGCTCGACCGGCGGTGCGTCTGCGCCGGCGAATGAGCGGGCCGCTCCGCCCGACCTGGGATTCGACCTTCGAGACGGTGGCGGAGCTGTTCCACCAGGGGTCGCGTCGGATCATCCGGCTCACGGTCGACGCGCAGCGGCGCGCGACCGGCACGGTCGTGCTCGGGTTTCCGTCGTCACCGCTTTACAAGGAGACGCGATTCGAAAAGGTCGACGCCGGTGGCGTCCCTGCCGAGTGGTTTCGTCGCGCCGACGCCGACGGCGGGCGCGTCATTCTGTTCTTCCACGGCGGCGGCTACGGGCTCGGCTCCATCGACACCCATCGCGACCTGCTCGCCCGCGCGTGCCGCGCGGCACGCGCGACGGCGCTCTCCGTGGAGTATCGGCTCGCGCCCGAACATCGGTTCCCCGCCCAGCTCGAGGACGCGATCGCGGCGTATCGCTTCCTGCTGGCTGAGGGCATTCCGCCGAATCGGATCGTCGTCGCCGGAGACTCCGCTGGCGGCGCCCTCGTGCTGTCGTTGCTGGTGAAGCTGCGCGACGACGGAGCGCCCATGCCGGCCGCAAGCGTGTGCTTGTCGCCGTGGGTCGATCTCGAAGTCCGTGGCTCGACCATCGACGCCAACGACCGCTACGACTACATCAGCCGTCGCGCGCTGACTCAGTACAGTAAGCGGTTCGTCGACGACGCCGATTTACGTAACCCGCTCGCCGCGCCGCTCTACGCCGACCTCCACGGGTTGCCGCCGCTGCTCATCCAGGTCGGCTCGGCCGAGACGCTCCTCGACGATTCCAGGCGAATCGCGGCCCGCGCGCGCGACGCCGGCGTCGATGTGCGGCTCCGCGTCTGGGAAGACATGATCCACGTCTGGCAGCTCTTCGCGTTCATCGCGCCGCAGGGGAGCGCGGCGATCGAGGAGATCGGCGCCTACGTCCGCGAGCACGTGCCCGGAGCGAGCTTGCGGCCACCCGCGTCGGCCGGAGCGCCTTAGGTAGCGCGCACGAGCGACTTCTTTTTTGATACCGTGCTCGCATTGAAGCGGACTGCCCTCTTGGCGGTCCTGCTGAATCCATTCATTGTTGAAGGAGCGAGCACATGGCGGAAAGCGTGTACAAGGTCATCGAACTCGTCGGGACGAGCACCGTTTCTTGGGAGAAGGCAGCGGCAGCGGCCGTCAAGCTCGCGAGCAAGTCACTCCGCGATCTTCGCGTGGCGGAGATTTCGGAACTCGACATGCACCTCGTCGACGGAAACATCGCGTCGTATCGCGCGAAGGTGAAGGTGTCGTTCAAGTACACGAGCGCGTCGGAACCTGAAGCGGAGGCCGAGTCGGCGCCTGTCGCGAAGAAGGCCGCGCCGAGGAAGAAGAAAGCGGCAGAGCCGGCCGAGCTTCCCGCGGCCGCGCCCGCGAAGAAGGCGCGCAAGAAGAAGGGGTAGCGACGTCGACGAGCTCGCTGCGCGAGCGGTCCTAACGCGATGCGTCTCCGTTAGAACCGTTCGCGCGGTGCGCGTATCGCACCTTCTCTCCGTGCCCGGATCTCATCGAGTACTCTGTACTTCGCGCGCTCGGGTTGTGACGTTCGTCCTGTCGGGCTAGTCTAATCTTGCGGTCGTTTTCCTTAGTGGGTGACAGCAGCAAGATGCGCGTCGAGAAGTTCGTTGGATTCGTCGGGCTCATAATCACGTTCTCGTGCGCCAATGGCGGCGAGCTCACTGCGATTGGAAGCGGCGACGCCGGCCTCGGGTTCGGAGCGGCCGGATTTGGGGGCACGGCGAGTAGCGGCGGGGCGTCGAGCGGTGGCACCACGAGCAGCGGCGGCACGTCGAGCAGCGGCGGATTCACCAGCAGCGGTGGCGACACCGGCAGCGGTGATTCGAGCTCGAGCAGCGGCGGCACGACGGCGAGCGGTGGAACGACGAGCTCCGGTGGAACCACGAGCTCTGGGGGCACGAAGGCAAGCGGCGGCACGACGGCGAGCGGTGGAACGACGAGCTCCGGCGGAACCGCGTCGGGCGGTATGTCCGGCAGCGGCGGCTCCAGCGGCGACGGCGGCATCGCATGCCCCGTTGGCCAGAAGGATTGCAGCGGCTCTTGCACCTCGCCGACTCCGAACGTCGGATGCGGCCTCACCGATTGCACGAAGTGTCCGAACGCCGCGCCGGCCAACGGCTTCTTGAAGTGCACGAACGGCGCGTGCGACTTCGACTGTTTCTCGGGCTACACGAAGAGCGGGTCCACCTGCACGTCGACGACGGGCGGGACCGGGGGAACGGGCGGCGGCGGCAAGTGCAACGCGAGCAGTTGCCCGAGTTGCGGCATTCCGACCTTCATCGCGTGTTGCACTTCCCAAAATAGCTGCAGCTGCACCGAGTTATTCTTCCCGGTTTGCGGTTGAAGTCCGACGACGAGGTCGCTGGATCCGATCGCGTGCGAAGGCTACAAATCTCGCTCCGGCGGCGACGTCGGCCGGCGGGACGCTGGACAGCGGACCGCTGCGATGGTGCCTTCGGCAATCGATCATGAGCGATCCCCGTGACAAGAGTCGGCCCGACCGCGAGCGCGGCCCCTTGCCCCGGAGCAATCTCCCTCGGCGCGATGCAGGACGGCGCGGACGGCGCGCGGTCGACGAAAAGGTCGACGAAAAGGCGCAAGTAGAAGCGGCACCGGTTTCGCGAGCCATCCCCGCGGTGGCAGTCGAGGAGATGCCGCCCACGCCGCGAGTGTCGCCGGTGCTCGACCCGGTCGCCGAGGCGCAGGTCTCACCGGCAGCCGAGCCAGCGGCTGCGCCACAGATCGAAACCCTTCGCGGCGTTCCGAAACTCGAGGCGCCGCGCATCGAGAGCGCGGAAGTGATCGGCGAGCGACCGACGCAGCTCGCGCCGAACGGCCCGAACCCGGTACCGAACGGCCCGAGCCCGGCGCCGCGCGACTCCGAGAAGCGACTGAAGCGCGTCGGTCTTTCGCGCGCCGACGGCGCGGCCGAAGGATCCGACGAGGCGGCCGGGCCGGGCAGCACGTACGTCGGTTACATCATCGACGAGCGGTATCGCATCGAGGGCGTCCTCGGTCGCGGGGGCATGGGCGTCGTCTACCGCGCCCGCCACGAGGTGATCGACAAGCTCGTCGCGATCAAGATCCTCTTGCCGACCGAGGACGGCGACGTCGTCGAACGATTCGTGAACGAGGCGCGCGCCGCAACGGCGATCGGAAACGCGCACATCGTCGACACCGTCGATTTCGGCGCACTCCCCGACGGCTCGACGTACTTCGTGATGGAGTACATCGAGGGGCGCACCCTCGCGAAGGTCATCAAGGCCGACGGATTCATCGCGCCGGCGCGGGCCATCGGCATCGCCAAGCAGATCGCCGAAGGCATGAGCGCGGTGCACCGCGCCGGCATCGTCCATCGCGATCTGAAGCCGGAGAACATCTTTCTCACCCCTCGCGAAGGCGAGGACGACTTCGTCAAGCTCGTCGATTTCGGCATCGCGAAGATGCAGCACGCGCAGCATCGCATCACGCGTGCGGGCACGATCTTCGGGACGCCGCACTACATGTCGCCCGAACAAGCCGCGGGCGCCGAGGTCGACGAGCGCGCGGACGTGTACGCGATCGGCGTCATTCTCTACGAGATGCTCGCGGGGCGCGTCCCGTTCGACGCGGAAAACCCGCTCGGCTTGCTCACCCAGCACCTCTATACGGACCCCCTACCGCTCACGCGACTCGAAGGGGCACCGCAAGCGATCCCGCCGGGGCTCGACGCGGTGGTCTTGAAGTGTCTGGCGAAGAAGCCGGACGACCGATACGGGTCCGCGGAGGAGTTGCTCCTCGACCTCGAGCGCGTCGAAGAAGGCACGCCACCGCTCGCGCTCGCGGATCTCGTCCTGCGCGCCGAACGCACCGACGATCGCGAGCTCATGGTCGCCGCGAAGCAGGGCTTGAAGGGCACGCACGAGTCGCGATGGAAATCGTGGCTCGCCGCCCTCGTCGCGTTCTTCCTTGTCGGCGCCGTGGCCGCTCTCTTGTCGTTCGGACACGACACTACCTCCGCGCCTGCGCGCCAGGAGGCCGTGAACGCGCCGGCACCGACCGCGCTCGTGGCGCCGTCGAAAACGAAGTCGTCTCCGCCGAAGAAGCAGGTGGCCTTGGTGTTCTCGCCGATCGACGGCGAGGTTTTTCGCGACGGCAAGAGCCTCGGCGGCATGCCGGTGACGGTTGCCCTCGCCCCCGGCGAAGTCGCCGACGTCGAGGTGCGGCGCGAAGGGTTCTATCCCGAGAAGGTGAAGCTCGACGGAGCGCGCCCCGTCGTGATCGTTCAGCTCCGACAAATTCCGGGCGTGAAGCCGAGTGTGCCCGTGCCGTCGGCAGGCCCCATGGATGCACTCCGGCACTCGAACGCGTCGGACTCGATCGCCGCGTGGCTCAATGAGCGCGCGGCTCAAACGCCGCACGGCGCGGCTGATGCGGGTACGGGCGGCGCGGGTCGAGCCACGGCAGGAGCGGCAGCGCCCCCCATGGGAAGTGCCGCAGCGGGAGCGACTCCGCCCGCTCCGTCGGCCGTGGCTTCTGCTGTTACACCAAGCGTTGCCGAGCCGGCCGCATCGGCCGCGCCAGCCGCGAGCAGCGCGCCCTGACGCCCGGAGGCTGGCTCCTCAGAAACCGTAGCGAGCCCCCCGATGCTAGGAAGGCCGACGCAGGCATACGCTGCTATTCCGAGGAGGCCGACCGACGCAGCAGGGGGCGTAGTAGGTTTATGAGCCAGCCTCCAAACCTAACGCCGCCGTCCGACAAGTAGCCCTTGGATTGACTACGCGCCGGCCGGCGGCCCCCGCCGTTGCTAGGTTCCCCGGCCCGTGACTGGAACACGAAGGCAGAGCCTTCGCGCGCTCCAGGTCCCCGCGGCGAACTCGCAGTCTTGCTCAGCTTCCCTACCCCCGGCGCCGCCGCGCGCCGCGGAAGGCCGATTTCGGCGGCACCCTCGTTGCGAACTTTGTGTGGGAAGTTGAACCAGCATGACCTGCGCGTTCGAACTCGCATCGTCCGCGAGGCGCCCTCTCAAGCGCCCGCCGGCGACGCCGTCGAGGTCGGCCAGAGCAGAGTTCGTGCCACGGCACGCTCGTGGGGATTTCTCGATGACAACGGAAATTTGCGTATTCTCCAGTGGACACTTTCGGGAAGAGGGGCCTCTGCACCGTCCAATGGACTGCACAGTTCTTCTTCCCCCGGTGCCCGCTCCTGGTCATGATGCGAGTGATGTCCGCGGAGTCGGAAGACGAGCTTCGGCTTCGTCAAGAACGTGATCTGTATCTTGGGCTCCTCAATCTGAACGGCGAGACCGCGCTCGAACCGTTCCTGCGGCAGGCCCTCGATCTGATGCTGCGCATCGCGGGCGCGTCGCAAGGTTACCTGGCCTTGTTCGACGAATCCGAGGACCCCGGGTGGTGGACGGCAGCGGGCGTCTCGGACACGGAGCTCGAAGAGATTCGCTCCTTGATCTCGCACGGCATCATCGCCGAGGCGGTGGCGTCGGGAAACGCGGTCGTGACGCCTTCGGCGCTGCTCGATCCGCGATTCCGCGACCGTGGAAGCGTGCGCCGCTCTCAGATCGAAGCAGTGCTCTGCGCCCCCATCGGCGCCGATCCTCCGCTCGGCGTCGTCTACCTGCAGGGGCGGATCCCACCCGGCATCTTCACGGAAGAGGATCTGGCGCGCGCCCAGATGTTCGGCCGGCACTTGGCGCCGCTGGTTCACCGCATCTTTGAGCGCGACGACCGAAAGCGAGCGTCGGATGCGACGCTCGCGGTTCGTGAAAAGCTGGACGCTTCGGACATCGTGGGGCGAAGCGAAGCGATCGCGACGCTCTTGCGCGAAGTGGCGCTGGTCGCTCCCCTCGACGTCAGCGTGCTTCTGACCGGCGATACCGGCACCGGCAAGAGCCACCTCGCACGCGTGATTCACCAGAACAGTCCTCGCCGCGCCCGCCCGCTCGTCGACTTGAACTGCGCCACCATCCCCGAGCCCTTGATGGAGAGCGAGCTGTTCGGCGCGATGCCCGGAGCGCACTCCACCGCCTCGCACCGCATGGAGGGCAAGCTCGCCGCGGCGGACGGCGGAACGTTGGTCCTCGACGAGATCACCGAGCTGACGATCAGCGCGCAAGCAAAGCTGCTCCAGGTTCTTCAGACCAAGGAGTACTACCCGCTGGGCGCCTCGAGACCGAAAATGGCCGACGTGCGACTGATCGCGGCGACGAACGTCGATCTCAGGGCCGCCGTCGAACAGCGTCGCTTCCGCGAGGATCTGTTCTACCGCCTTCAAGTCCTTCCGATCCGCGTTCCGTCGCTCGCCGAGAGAACGGAGGACATCGAGCTCCTCGCGCGGCACTTCTGCGAGATCGCCCAGCGCGCACACAGCCTGAAGCGCGTGGAGCTGTCGCTCGGCGCGCTCCGGGCCATCCGCAACGCGACCTGGCGAGGCAACGTGCGCGAGCTGGCGCACGTCATCGAGGCCGGGACGATCCGGGCCGCTGGGCAAGAGCTCGCTCAGGTGGAAGCGTCGCATCTGTTCGGGGTTGCCGAGCGTCCGCTCGAACAAACCAACGGGCCGCTCACCTTTCAAGAAGAGACGCGCCGCTTCCAAGCCGAGCTCTTGAAGAGCGCGCTCGAGCAGACCGGTTGGAACATCAGTGCGACCGCGCGGCGTCTCGACCTCACGCGATCTCACGTCTACAACTTGGTGCGCTCGTTCCGGTTGACGAAAAGCGTCAGCTAGAGTGAACGACTCGCAAAAACGCCTCGGCCGCGGGTTCGGACGCTGTCCGATTTATTGAGCGTCGTTTCGACCGGAGTTCACTTTTTCTGACACGCGCCTGCGCGTATCCGCCGCATTTCGAAGAGTTCGGCGGGCATGCAACTTGCTGCGACGCGCGACTGATTGAGCGAGCAAGAACGTAAGAAAACCCCGACGGTGCCGGGCTTCAAAACAGCACCCGCGCCACTAGAGAGCGTGGCGCTCGATGCCGGGGCCAACTCGGAGCGTCTCACCGCGATGGCCGTGCTCGCGGCCGGTGGCATTCGCGACCTCGTCGCTCCCATTCAATACCTGGTGAGCAACCTCGAATTTTTGGACCGAGAAATCATGCGACACGACGATAAACTCTCCCCGGGACGAGTGAGTGAGCTGCGCCAATCCGTCCAAGAGGCGGTGGCGAGCGCGACGCGGATTCGCGACGCAGTCCACGACATGGCCGCGCTCGGTCGTCGCGATGAGGGCGCATCAGAGGTCGACCTTCAGCGAGTCCTCTTGACCTGCATCAAGGCCGCGCGCACCGAGATCGATCACCGCGCGCGCGTCATCACGGAGTTCGACGTGGTCCCACCGGTCGTCGGAAGCGAGTCGCGTCTGTATCGACTCTTTCTGAATCTGATCATGAATGCGGCTCAAGCCGTCGCGGGCGATCCACAAAATGAACACTTCATTCGCGTGGTGACCCGGAACGAGCCGGACCGGCGCGTCTCGGTGGATGTGATCGATTCGGGCCCGGGGATCCTCCCCGAGCATCTGGACCGCGTGTTCGAACCGTTCTTCACGACCAAACCCGTCGATCAAGGCACCGGACTCGGGCTCGCGCTTTGCCGACGCATCGTCGACGATCTCGAGGGAGACATCTTCGTGGAGAGCACCCCCGGGAAGGGCGCGATGTTTCGCGTGACCCTGCCCATGGCGGCCCCAGCGCCGCGCGACGCGCGCGACTCGGAGGTTCGGTTCGTGCCGTCTCGTCCGCCCGTCCGCCGGCTTCCGCGCCGGACCAGGTGACCGCATCCCGAAATCGTTGCGCGACGCACGACGGCCGTCTCGCGCGATGGCACAGGTGTGCCGTGGGATAGACACCGTCCGATCGATCGTTCACTGACGCCCGAGCGCGCCATGCTCGCGAATGGCCTGAATTCCAGCCCATTCGCGAAAACAGGCGGCAGATGCCCGCGTGGATGACTGCCGCTCCGGCACTGGGGCAACTTGGCACGATGCGTGCTTCAAGTCCGCCCGACCTGGCGATTGGGGTGTGGGCGGCTCGGCGCCGCGGCTCTCGAGGAGGAGCCGCGGGGCCACTATTTCCGTCAGTGGGCGCCGCGCGCAGCGCTGATGGGCAGCTTGAACACGAGCCAAAAGCCCACCATCAGTCCGAGAGCGAGCAAAAGGCCGATCGCCCACGCCGGAAAGCGCTGAGCAGGCGGACGCCGCCCCTGCGAGCGCGCGTTGCTTTCGGCAGCGGCTGAACGACGCGCGGAAGATCCCTCGCGACGAGGCGCGCTCGCCTCTGCTGCTACCGGGGGCCGTGGGCGCGCGCGTTCTCGAGGCTCCGCGCGCGCCGGCGATCGAGCGGGAGGGGTCGCGGCGGTAGCGGGAGGCGCGTTCTTTTTCTTCTTGGGGTTCGCCGTGTCGTTGGCGATCCGCGTCGCGGCCTGTCGCGCGGCGCGCTTCTTCGCAACGCGCTCGGCCTTGCGCGCAGCGCGATCGGCCTTCGAAGCCGCCGCTCGCTTCGCCTTCTTCTTGGATCGCCCGGACGCGCTCGGAGAAGTGACCTCGGTAGTGGTCACTGCACTCACCGACGCCGCCTTCGGCCGCTCCGCCGGTGGCTGCGCGGGCGAGGGTGCCACTTTCGGCACGCTTCCGGACGGCGCCGGAGGTGCCACTTTCGCCGCGGTATCTGACGATGCAGCCGGGGTCGCTGCCACTTTCGGCACGCTGATTGGGGGTGCCGGTGCCACCGGTGGCGCGATTCGGGGCGACGCGGGCTGCTGCGGCGCCGAAGCGGTCGCTTTCGGGGTGAGCGGAGGGAGGACCAGGCGAATCGACTGAGGCGTGATCGGGCGGCCGTCCGTGGCGGGCGGGTCCTGACGCGGGGGGCGCGCCGGTTCGGGCTGAACGACGCGCTCTGCCACCGGACGCGGAGGCGACGGCGGGAGCGGCGCTCGCGACGGCTCGAGCGGCGCCGGCGCGGGCGGCCGAGAAGAGAGCGAGTCCACGTCGAATATCCCCTTGCCTTTCGCGGCGCCCGCCTTCGCAACGGTCGCGTCGGGCGGCGCGGCCGGCGGCTTCGGTGCAGAGACCGGCGTGGGCGCTGGCGGATCTGGCGCGGGTGACGCCGACGATGCCGCCCGAGGAGGCGCGCTGGCGGAGGCTTCGTCGTCCCAGCCCAGGTCAATCTCGTCTTCGGGTTTCGTCGTTCCACTCATGTCGTCAGATCCTTCGGTGTACCGCGATCTCGGCGCAAAGGCACCCGGTTCTCCGCGGGCGGACTATATATCCGAACCCGGAATCCCCTTCGGAGGGAGCGCCTCAATGCATGTAACGATGGTCAAGAAACGCCTCGCGAATGGAGACACGTGCAAAAAATGTCTTCACGCTGAAAATCTCCTTCGCAGCCGAGGCCTCTGGGACCGAATCGACGAGGTGGTGTGGGCCGACGAGAACGACGCGAGGTCGCCCGGCATGCTGCTCGGTGCGAAGCACGATGTCGGCGCCGCGCCGTTCTTCATCGTGCGTGACGAGGACGGCACCGAGGAGGTCTACGAGAGCACGCTGAAGTTCGTCAAAGAACGACTCTCGGACGCTTCACCGACGCTCCAGAGCCCGCCGATCGGCGAACCCGACCTCGAGGCAATCGCGAAGGAGCTTGCCGAAAGCGATCCGTCGGAGATTCTGCGCTGGGGTCTCGAGCGGTACGGCGCTGATTGCGGCATCGCGTTCAGCGGCGCCGAAGACGTTGCGCTCGTTCACATGGCCTCGGAGGTCGGCTTGCCGTTCTCCGTGTTCACGCTCGACACCGGAAGGCTGCACCCGGAGACGCTTCAGTTCGTCAATCAAGTGCGCAGAGTGTACGGCATCGAGATCGCGCTGATGTCGCCCGAACCATCGGCGCTCGAACCGTTCGTGAAGAAGAAGGGGCTCTTCAGCTTCTACGAGGACGGCCACGAAGAGTGCTGCGGCATCCGCAAAGTCGAGCCGCTGCGGCGCGCGCTCGGAAAGCTCCGGGCTTGGTCCACCGGACAGCGTCGCGATCAGAGCCCGGCGACACGCGGCGCGATTCCGGTCGTCGAACGCGATCGGACGTTTTCCGGCTTGGACGGGCCGCTCGTGAAGTTGAATCCGCTCGCGCGATGGACGTCCGCTCAAACCTGGGCATACATCCGCGAAAATCGAGTTCCGTTCAATCCGCTGCATGAACGCGGGTTCATTTCGATCGGATGCGAACCGTGCACTCGCGCCGTCCTTCCCGGCGAGCACGAACGCGCGGGCCGCTGGTGGTGGGAAGACACGACGAAGCGCGAGTGTGGACTGCACATCGGCAACACCAAGCCGCCGCGTCCGCTCGGCGGATGAGCGCGCTCGCGACGCCCGAAGGAATGGCGTGCATCGTTACCAGGTAGTGACTCGTCGCGACAGGCGCGAACATTGAAAGAGGTGCTAGCCTTCGCCGCGCACATGACTCAATCGCGATTCGGATCCTTTTGCCGGAGGGCGACGCTCGCGCTCGCCGGAACGTTGTTCTCGACCGTGCTCTGGTCGTCGAATGCCAGCGCTCACGGCGGCATTCCACGCGGATTCGGGGTCATCTTCGAGCCGGGGAACGAAAAGGACATCATCCTTCGCTCGGACGTCTGGGGATTTTTCAGATCCAACGACGGCGGCGCAACGTGGCAGTACGCCTGCTCCGAGGTATTCGGCGGGATCTGGTCGCAGGCCGAGGACGTGCCGACGATGATCCTCCCGGGCGGACAGATCCTCGTCGCGAACATCACGGCGCTCTACTCGTCGACCGACTTCTGCGACTGGAATCAGACCAGCCCGGCCACCTTCGGGAGCAACACCTTCCTCGAGGATCTGATCTCGGTCGGCAGTGATCTCGTCATGCTCACGGGAAGTGGCGTGGACGGCGGGATCGTCGGAAAGATGTTTCGCTCGAGCGACAAAGGGCAAACATGGACTCCGTTCGCGAACCCCTTGCCCGACGATTTCTCTCCGCAGGAGATCGCGTTCGCGCCCTCGGACTCCAAGCGAATCTACGTCACGGGTCAGACGATCAACACGAACTCGGCCGTGCTCGAGCGCTCGGACGACGGCGGCAACACCTGGACGTCGTCGCCGATCCCCATGACCCTCGATCCGTCGCAGATCTGGACCATCCGCATCTCAGGCGTTCACCCGACCAACGAGGATCTCGTTTTCATTCGAGCGGACGGCCTCGAGGGGCTCGGCACGACGGTCGACGACCAGGTCTGGTTCACCAAGGACGGCGGAAAAAGTGGAGCGTCGAGCTTCTCGGAGCTCTACGGCGGACAAGGTGATTTGCCCGGGTTCACGTTCTCTCCCGACGGAACGCAGCTCCTCCTCGCGGGGCCGAACGACGGCATCCGCGGCGCCACCGTCGCCGATGTGACCGCGAGCGGCGGCGCGGCGCTCACGCAGATCTTCGACGGCCAAGTGTGGGGGCTCACGTGGATGCCCGATGCGCTCTACGCGGGCACGAACGACTTCACGCCGGGAACGCAGCCGAAGTTCACGTTCGGAAAGTCGACGGATGGGGGCAAGACGTTCACGGGCATCATGACGGTGTGCGACGTCCAGTTCGGGACGACCTGCGGCGCCACGTCGTCGATTCAGACCGCGTGCGAAAACACGTGGAGCCAATTCGGCGGCTACGACACCGACTACATCAACGGCCCGCGGTGCGTGACGCCGGGCCCGGATGCCGGACCGCACGGCGGATCCGGCGGAAGCACGTCGAAGCCCGCGAGCTCGAGCAGCGGTTGCTCGTTCTCCGCCGACGAAGGCGGCTCCCCCGCCGCGGCGTCGCTGGCACTTTCGGCGTTCGTCGGCGGCCTGGTGGCGTTTCGATTGAAGCGGCGCGCCGGGCAGCGCTCGCGCGGGGTCTGAGCTCGCGTTCCACTCGCCATTGGTCTCGGCTCGCTCTACGTTCGGTCGATGGACGTCGTCCTTGGCGAAGCGACCGAAGTCGCGACCGCCGGCGTCAGTGCCGCTGCGGTCGTCACCTGCGAGCACGCCTCCGCGCGTCTTCCCGCGCCGTGGTCGTGGCCCGACGAAGACCGTTGGCTGGTCGGAACGCACTGGGCCTATGACCTCGGCGCCCGCGATGTCGCGCTGGAGCTCACGCGAGCGATCCGCTCGGTCGGCGTGCTCGCGCGATTCAGCCGTTTACTCGTGGACGCAAACCGCGCGACCGACGCCGTCGACCTGTTCCGATCGACGGCCGAAGGCAAGAGAGTCGCGCTGAATGCGTCCGTCGACTCCGCGGAGCGCGCGCGCCGGCTCGCCCTCTTCGAGGGCTATCACGCGGCCGTCGCCGGCGCCGTGGCCGCGTCTCCGGCGAAGATCGTCTTTTCCGTGCACACCTTCACACCCGTTTACGAAGGCGCAAAGCGAGCCGTCGAGCTCGGCGTTCTCTTCGACGAAGAGCAAACCCTGGCTGAAGCGCTCGCGGAACGCCTCTCGCGCGCTGGCTTCGTCGTCGCGTTGAACGAGCCGTACTCCGGCAAGAGCGGTCTCATTTACGCGGCCGAGCGGCATGCGCGCGCGGAGGGCCGGAGCGCCCTCGAGCTCGAGATGCGTCAAGACCTCGCCGTCGATCCGTCGATCCGCGCGCGCGCCGTCGACGCCGTTGCCGATTTTCTTCGCGGCACCGAGTGAGCCAGTCGGCGCGGGTCGCCGCTCAGCCGTCGCGCTTACGACTGCGCTCGAGCACGGCGCGAGCCTTCGCGCGGGTTCCGGCGGTGTCGTCGCCGTAAAGTGCGCGAGCGAGATCGGCGGGCGTGAGCCCGAGCGCTTCGGTGACGGCAGCGAGCACGCGCTCGCGCCCACCTTCGCCGAGACCGCGTTCTTCCACTTTAGGCTTCGACTCCGGCGCCTTCGGAGGCGGCGGGGGCGGCGGAGGCGGTGCGGGCTCTCGCTTCGCGGGAAACACGCCGCCGAACTCGACGAACAAGCTCGCGAGGAGCTTCCGTTGTGCGTCGGGAGCGAGGTTCTTGATCGCGACTCGCACCCGCTCCGCCGCTTCATCCGAGTTCGCCGGCGACTCGTCGCGAGGTGCGCTCACCGTCACGATCCGGCGAAGCGGCCGCAACTCCTGCTGCGGGGGTGGAGGCGGCGGAGCCTCGCGCTCGGCCGGGCGCGACACCGCGGCGGGCCCCGAACGCACGATCGGCTCGGTGATGGGTTTCAAGCCGGGGTGACGGATGACCTCGACTTCGACCATGCGACGACGACCGCCGAGCGCCGGGCTCGGCCCCGTACCCTGGGGACGCGGTGAGCCGGAAGGAAGCTCGACGACTCTTCGGCGACGATCGTCCTCGGCGGGCGCCTCGGCGCCCCGTTGTCTCATCGTCGCGACCGGTGCGGGCGCGGGCGCGGGTGCCAAGCCGGCAACCGGCGTGGCCGCGGGTTCGGGGGTCTCGCCGTCTCCCTCGGTCTTCGGAGGCCGTGCCCGGAAGATCCGGTTGCGCTCCGAGCGCGGCAGCTTCGACTTGGCGAGATTGAAGAACACGCCGCCGAGCGTGCGACGTCGCGTTCCGTCACGGACGTCGAGTCCGCCTTCTTCCTGCACGCGGCGCGCCTCCTCGAGTACGCCGAGCGCGCCGGCGTCGCCGAGCGCTTGCACGATTTCGAGGATCTGCTGTCGAGGCTGCTCGTCAGTCTCTTTCAGCGTCTCGATGATTGTGGTGATCGCATCGGGCTCGGCCATCGGAACTCGCTAATAGCTCTTCGCAAGCACGTGTGTAGTGCGGTTTCCTTCGGTCTCGGAGTTCCCCCAAACTCCGGAACCTCGCACACGCGAACCTGGTTCTTTTATTCCTGACCGTCGAGTCTCCGCTACTCAAAAACGACTCAGCCGGAACGAGGATCGCTCGGTTCCGGCTTATGTCTTTTGCCCATGTTCCCTTGTGGGGTGGGTGGAGCGGGAGAAGGGATTCGAACCCTCGACGTCAACCTTGGCAAGGTTGCACTCTACCGCTGAGTTACTCCCGCGGCTCGCTCGGGTGTGTACCGATCGGCGCTCGCCCTGTCAAGCGGCGCCCGAAGCCCCGGGATCGACTTATTTCGAACGGATCCGCGTGGCTACGACCGTGCGTTCCCCGCCACCACCCAGGTCCGTTCCACCTCGACCACGCCCTTCACACGCGACAAGGCGCGCATCACGCTCTTCAGCTGTCCGAGGTCTGCGCAAGGGAAAGTGAAAATATTGCACGCGCGGCCGTCGTCGCCGGCGCGACAGTTCGCTTCGCTGATGTTGATTTTCTGGGCGCTGAACGCCTGGCTGACGTTCGCGAGGATGCCCGGTCGGTTCAGCGTCGTCACTTTCAGCTGAACCGGCCGGTTGATCTTCGAATCAGGGTCCCAGGCGACCTCGACGCGCCGCTCCGGGTCCGTGTCGAACGCCTTCTGACACTCGCGGCGATGAATCGTCACGCCGCGTCCGCGGGTGATGAACCCGATGATCGCGTCCCCGGGCAGCGGATTACAGCATTTCGCGTAGCGAACGAGCACGTCGTCGACGCCGTTCACCTTGATGCCGTTGTGGTCCTTGCCGGTGACCTTGCGCACCATGCGCTCGATCGGGCTCGGCCGAAGCCCCGGCCGCGGCTGCTCGCTTTCGGGTCCATTGCCCCACGGCGTGCCCCGGACGACCTGCACGACGTCCTCGACGTGCAACTTGCCGTAGCCGATCCCGAGGAACAGCTCTTCGACCGTCCCGACGTGATGGGCCTCGAGCACCCGCTTCAGTTCCCGGTCGCTCTTCTGGAGCTTGGAGAGGCTCATCCCGCTCTGGTGCATCTCCGCCTCGAGGAGCTCCCGACCGAGATTCACGCTCTTCTCACGCTGCTCGGTGCGGAGGTAGCTCCGGATCCGGTTTCGCGCCCGCGAGGTGATCGTGAAGTCGAGCCAGTCCTTGGTCGGGTGCTGGACCGTCGACGTCATGACGTCGATGACGTCGCCGTTCCGGAGCTTGTACCGGAGCGGGACGATCTGGCCGTTGGCGCGGGCGCCCGAGCAGGTATTGCCGACGTCGCTGTGAATGCTGTAGGCGAAATCGATCGGCGTCGCGCCACGCGGCAGCACGCGGACCTCGCCCTTCGGCGTGAATACGTAGACCTCGTCGGGAAAGAGGTCGATCTTCACGCTCTCGAGGAACTCCGCCGGATCCTTCAGACCGCGCTGGAAATCGGTCAGTTCGCGGAGCCACGAGAACCGCTGCGCGTCGCGAGCGCTCACGCCGGACGCGCGCTCCTTGTACTGCCAGTGCGCGGCGACGCCGCGCTCGGCGACCCGATGCATTTCGTGGGTCCGGATCTGGACTTCGACGCGCTTGCCGCCCGGACCGATGACGGTCGTGTGCAGCGACTGGTACATGTTCGACTTCGGGAGCGCGATGTAGTCCTTGAAGCGCCCCGGGACCGGCGTCCACTTCGAGTGCACGACGCCGAGCGCCGCGTAGCATTCGGTGATCGACTCGACGCAAATCCGGAATGCGAGCACGTCGTAGACGCGCTCGAAGTCGCACTGCTGCTCCTTCATCTTCCGGTGAATGCTGGTGATGTGCTTGGCGCGGCCGTGGATGTCGGCGGCGAACCCCATCTCGGCCAGGTGCTGCTTCAAGGTGCGGCACACGCCGTCGATGTACCGCTCGCGCTCTTTGTGCGTCGCGGCCAGCTTGTTCAGGATGGCGCGATACGATTCGGGTTCGAGATACTGGAGCGACAGATCCTCGAGCTCGCTCTTCAGGCTGTGGATCCCGAGCCGGTTGGTGAGCGGCGCGTAGATCTCCATCGTCTCGCGGGCGATGCGCTCCTGCGACTCGCCCTTCATGTGCTCGAGGGTGCGCATGTTGTCGAGGCGATCGCAGATCTTCACGAGCAGGACGCGGAGGTCCTTGCTCATCGCGACGACCATCTTGCGGAAGTTCTCCGCCTGACGATCTTCCTGCGAGGTGAAGTTGATCTTGTTGAGCTTCGTGACGCCGTCGACCAACGTCCGGATCTCGACGCCGAACTCCCGATCGATGTCGTCGAGGGACGCCTCGGTGTCTTCGACGACGTCGTGGAGCAGGCCGGCGCAGACGCTCGCGGTGTCGAGCTTCAGGTCCGTGATGATCCCCGCGACGCTCGCGGGATGAATGAAGTACGGATCGCCGCTCTTCCGCTTCTGCTCGCGGTGCGCCCACTGCGCATAGTCATACGCCTTCGATATCAAGCCGATATCGGCGCTGGGGTGGTACTTCTGAACGCGGTCGACGAGAACGTCGCGTGCCAGCATGGGCGTGGCGATCCTAGCCGGACGGGAGAACGCCGGCGTATCCTTCCTTCAAGCTAACACTCGTGCAGACCATCGCAACATCGGCAGGAAACGCGGCGCGGTCGCCCACCGCGGAAGGCGCAGAAGCGAAAAAGCTCAGCGTCTACGTGCACTTTCCCTGGTGTTTGCAGAAGTGCCCGTACTGCGACTTCCTGAGCATCGCGACGCCGCCGAAGTGCGTACCGCACGACGCATACGCGTCCGCCGTACTCCGAGAGCTCGAACGGCGAGCGCGCGACGTCGGTTCGCGACGCCTCGAGACGGTGTTCTTCGGGGGCGGAACGCCGTCGCTCTGGAAGACGACGGAGCTTCGACGGGTCCTCGACGGCATCTTCGACGCTTTCGGATCGCCCGGTGCGGACGTCGAGGTCTCGGTCGAATGCAACCCGTCGAGCTTCGACGCCGACAAGGCCCGCGAGCTCGTGGACGCCGGGGTGAATCGCGTGAGCATCGGCGTTCAGAGCTTGGACGCGAAGCGTCTGGAATTCTTGGGTCGGCTCCACGACGCCGCCGGCGGACTCGCCGCGGTCGAGGCCGCGCTTCGTACCGACGGCCTTCGCGTCTCGGCGGACCTCATCTTCGGAGTCGCCGGTGAGTCACCCGAAGACGCCGTGCGTGAAGCGCTCCGCGTCGCCGACCTCGGCGTCACGCATCTCAGCGCGTACGCCTTGACGATCGAGCCGGGCACGCAGTTCGGCGCGCGCGCGCGAAAGGGACGACTGCCGCTCCTCGGCGAGGACCTCGTCGCGGAGTCGTTCACTGCGGTGCACGAGGCCCTCACGAGCCGGGGCTTCGAACACTACGAGGTGAGCAACTTCGCGAAGGGGGGTCATCGCGCGCGGCACAACCTCGCGTACTGGCTCGGCGACGACTACCTCGGGCTCGGCACCGGCGCGTGGGGCACCGTCGAGGTCGGCGCGAAAGGCGCGAGCGAACGCTTTCGCTATCGCAACACGACGCTCCCCGATCGCTATCTCGCCACCGAACCAACCTGGGACACGGCCGACCTCCGCCGCGGCGCCCCGGGGGAGCTCGTGCTCGAATACGAACCCATCTCTGGCGCGACCGCGTTCTCCGAACGACTCATGCTCGGCCTCCGTCTTGCCGACGGCCTCGACGTCGAATCCGCCGCCCGCGATCTCGGCGTCGATCCGTGGCCCATCGAACGCCGACGCGCAGTCGACCGCCTCGAAGCCCGCGGCCGAATCCGCAAAGACGGCCCTCGCCTTGCGATCCCCCACGACGCCTGGCTGTTCGCCGACGGCACGATCGCCGAGATCATCTGAGGATTCGGGGTAGCGCCAGGAAGCCAGGAGCTAGAGGGAGAGCATTGGGGAAAGAGGGCTGCCTCGCGGTGGCTCGGGTGCACCAGTCCTGTTCGTCGATTCACCACGCGTCGCAGCTTGAGGGGGCAGAAAGAGGCAGGGGGTCGGGCTAGGGCTAACGGGTCAGCCGGGAGCGGGAGTGCGCTGGAGCCGCTGATCCGCCGCCGGGACGCTTGATCGTACCCGCGTGCTCGGCCGGTTCCAGGCCGGGGCCGCCGGCTTCGCCAGCGGTGCTCGCTCGCTTCGCTCGCGAGCAGCCTGGAGCCGGCCTGCGCGCGCTGGTGGGGACGGGTCGTCCCCAGTCGGGACAGCAAACCCATGGAGGTTCCGAATGACGCTCAAGATCTATCCCGTCGTGCTCGAACTGGTTCGAAGACTGGCGCCGCTGTTGCCCGCGCTGCGGCGGCGTTCTTCGCCGCTTGCGGATCAAATGGAGCGCGCGCTCATCTCGGTACCGCTCAATATCGCCGAAGGCGCTTACTTGCGCGGGAAGAATCGCGAAGCACGGTATCAATCGGCACTCGCTTCCGCGCGCGAGGTGCTCGCTTGCTGGGAAACCGCGCAAGCATTCGGCTGGGTCGGGCCACTCGAGCCCGAGATCGCCGCGCTGTTTCAGCGAGTCATCGGCACCTTGGTCCGCCTCGCGCTACGCTGAAACGGCCGCGCCGTTCCAGCGAGCTTACGCGGCGAGAACCGCGGCCGAACGGATCCAGGCGTCGAGATCGGCGAGGGCGCGGACGGCGAGGGCTTCGTAGCGGTCGCGCTTTTTGAGGCGGCGATTGTCGAGCGGCGGCAAGTGAGCGAACGTGATGTTCGACGGCTGGTAGTCTTTGGTCTCGCGCGAGAGGTGCGCGAGGAGCCCGCCGTGCGCGGTCGTCGCGGGCGGAAGCACCGGCTCGCGGCCGTCGAGGCGCGCCGCAACGATGTGCGCGGCGAGAAAGCCGAGCGCGGCGCTCTCGACGTAGCCTTCGCACCCGGCGATCTGTCCGGCGAAGTACACGCCGGGCTCGCCGCGGAGTCCGAGCATGCCGTCGAGGACCTTCGGCGCGTTCAAGAACGTGTTCCGGTGCACCGCGCCGAACCGAGAGAACTCGGCGTTCTCGAGGCCGGGGATGGTCCGAAACACGCGCGCTTGCTCGCCGAAGGTCATGCGCGTCTGAAACCCGACGATGTTGTACGCGCTCTTCGCCTCGTCTTCGGCGCGGAGCTGAACGACCGCGTGCGGGCGCCGTCCGGTACGCGGATCGACGAGGCCGACCGGTTTCATCGGGCCGAACGCCAGGGTCATCGGGCCGCGCTCGGCCATGACTTCGATCGGCAAGCACCCCTCGAAGTAACGGACGTCTTCGAAATCGCGCGGCGCGACCTTCTGCGCGGCGACCAGCTCCGCGACGAACCGCTCGTAGCCTTCCTTATCGAGCGGACAATTCAGGTATGCGTGCTGTTCTTCTTCGCTCTCGCCCTTGTCGTAGCGCGAAGCAGCGAACACGCGCTCGAAGTCGATGGAGTCGGTCACGACGATGGGCGCGATCGCGTCGTAGTAGGCAAGCTCTTTGCCGACGCGCGTTTCGATGTCCTTCGCCAGCGCGTCCGACGTGAGCGGCCCCGTCGCCACGATGACCGGTCGCTCGTCGGGGATGCGCAAGACTTCGTGAGGCTCGACGGTGATGCGCGGTTCGGCGCGGACGTACGCCGTCATCGTCGCAGAAAAACGCTCGCGATCGACGGCGAGCGCACCTCCGGCCGGCACGCGACAGGCATCGGCCGCCCGCATCACGAACGACTCGAGCCGCCGCATCTCTTCTTTCAACAGACCGACGGCGTTCGAGAGGGCCGCGCCGCGAAACGAGTTCGAGCACACGAGCTCGGCGAGATCGTCGGTCCGCTGAGCGGGCGTGCGCTTCTCGGGCTTTTGTTCCAAGAGGCGCACGCGGTGACCGCGTCGAGCGAGCTCGAGGGCGGCCTCGCATCCCGCGAGGCCGGCACCGACGATGACCACCTCCGCGGGATTTCCCGCGCTCGTCATGGCGACGCGGCTGCCCCGGAATCGGGGCGAACGCTGAGCGACGGACGCGCGTCGGAGTCGGCCTCGTCACCGTGGGCGTGCGGCGACGGATCGTTCAAACCGCGCGAGTAACCGCAGTCCTTGCCCCGCGGGCAGACGATCTTCGGTTCCTTCTTGCCGCCACCGATGATGAGGTACGGGTTCGCGCAAGCCGGGCACGGTTCGGCGATCGGCTTTTGCCACAGCTTGAAGTCGCAGGTCGGGTACTTCGTGCAGCCGTAAAACGCCTTGCCGCCGCGCTTCTTCGAGCGCACTTCGACGATGTCGCCCCCGCACTTCGGACACGGCACACCGAGCGGAACCGGTTTTGCGTTCTTGCACTCCGGGTAGCCGCTGCACGACAGGAACTCGCCGTAACGACCCGTGCGGATCATCATCGGCTTCCCGCACTTGTCGCAATTCCACTTGGTCAGCTCGGGCTTTTCGGGCTCCTTGCCTTCCTTGTCGAGGTTCTGCGTGAACTTGCAGGTCGGGTATTTCTCGCAGCCGAGGAACCAGCCGTTCCGGCTCCATCGCTTGAGCATCTTCGAACCGCAGTCCGAGCAGATGAAGTCGGTGGGCTCCGGCGTCGGCGCCCAGCGCGCGCCCTTCTTCGCCTTCGCGAGCACCTTGGTGAACTGCGTGTAAAAGCGCTTGAGCAGCGCGACGCGCTCGAGCTTCCCGGCGCCGACGAGATCGAGGTCTTCCTCCATCTTCGCGGTGAACCCGGGGTCCATGAAATCGAGCTCGGTCGACACGAGCCCGTCGACGACGAGCTTGCCGAGATCGGACGCCTTCATCTGACCGCCGGGCAGCCGCTCGACGTAGTCGCGCGCTTGCACCTTGCTGATGATGTCGGCGTACGTGCTCGGGCGACCGATGCCGCGCTTCTCGAGCTCTCGCACGAGAGAGCCTTCGTTGAATCGCGGCGGCGGCTGCGTGAACTTCTGCTCCGTCACGACGCCGGGCGGCGACAACGTGACGACCTCCTTCGCGGCGATCTCGGGCAACGTGCCCTCGGTATCGTCGTCGAAGCTCGCCTTGGGTTTCGCGCCGTTGCCGTTGGTCGCCGGCGCATGGGCGGCCGCGCCGTTTCCATTTTCGCCCGCCCCACCCTCGCCACCGGCGTCGTCGTCTTCACCAGCGAATTCGGTCTGCGCGTCGGCGTCCTTGTTGCGCTGGTACTGGTCGAGCCAGCCACCGAACTTCAGCACCTTGCCGTTCGCTCGCAGCCCGAGCGTCTTGTATTTGGGTGCCTTGCGCGACGGGGTAGCTTCGATGTCGACGCCGGTTTGGTCGTAGACGGCCGGAGACATCTGCGACGCGACGAACCGATCCCAGATCAACTTGTAGAGCTTGAACTGCTCGTCCGAGAGGTACTTCCGCACGAGCTCCGGAGGGAACTCGATCGACGTCGGTCGAATGGCTTCGTGCGCGTCTTGCGCGCCCTTCTTCGCACGGAAAGCATTCGGCTTCTCGGGAAGGTGCTTCTTGCCGTAAGTCGACTCGATGTGCGCCCGCACTTCGTTGATCGCGTCGGGGCTCACGCGAGTCGAGTCGGTGCGCATGTACGTGATGAGCCCGACCTGGCCGCCGTCCTTCTTCAGGTCGACGCCTTCGTAGAGCTTCTGCGCGACGTTCATCGTCCGCTTCGTCGTGAACCGGAGATGGCTCGTGCCGTCTTGTTGCAGCTTGCTCGTCGTGTACGGCGCCGGCGCGTTGCGCTTCTGCTCACGCCGCGTGACGTCCGCGACGCGGAACGCCGCGCTCTCCAAGTCTTGGCGAATCGCCGAAGCGTGCTCGCCGCTGCCGACCTCGACCTTTTCGCCGTCCGCCTTCACGAGACGGGCGAAGAAGGCATGCTTCGCCTTGCCGATGAGGCTCGCACCGATGTTCCAGTACTCCTCGGGAACGAAGGCTTCGATTTCGCGCTCTCGTTCGACGATGAGCCGGAGCGCCACCGACTGGACCCGCCCGGCGCTCAGCCCGAACGCCAGCTTCGACCAGACGAGCGCGGAGACGTCGTAGCCCACGAGCCGATCGAGGACGCGGCGTGCGCGCTGAGCGTCATAAAGGTGGTCGTCGAGCGCCCGGGGATGGGAGACCCCCTGGTCGACGCCGCGCTTGGTGATTTCGTGGAACTCGACGCGACTCACCTTCAAGCCGGGGCGGCCGAGCTCGTCGGCGATGTGCCAGGCAATGGCTTCGCCCTCGCGATCCGGGTCGGTCGCCAGGATGAGGGAGTCGGCCTTCTTCACCGCCGACTTCAGCTCTTCGAGCACCTTCGCTTTGCTCTCGATGACCTCGAACGTTTCCTGGAAGTCGTGGGCGACGTCGATGCCCAGCTTCTTGGGAAGGTCGCGGACGTGTCCCTTGGACGCCATGACTTCGTAGCCAGCGCCTAGGTACTTTTTGATCGTCTTGGCTTTCGCCGGAGACTCGACGACGACGAGCGTCTTGGACATTAGAGGAGTGAACCTTTACCCCAGAGTTGGGGCGTCCGGAGGAGCTGTGCAACCCCGTCCCGATGGGTCGAAATAAAAATATCTAGCAAAATCAGCAAGTTACGAGGATTATCCGCCCCGAGGGTTCGGAGACTAAGACTCCTTCGAGGGTCAGAGTCAAGAGCAAGGCCTGGACGCGGGGCGCTCCAAGACCCGCTCTCCGGGCGAGTTCGTCGGGGTAAGCCGGACCGGTTTGGAGCGCCGAGACGACGCGGCCCTCGTCCGAATTCGGCGGATATGACGGAGGTTTTAGAAGCGTCGGAGAAATTTTCCGGCCCGGCGGGTGGGCCGCTCCACTGACACCTTCGAGGCCGCCTAAATTCTTTTCGAGAAAACTTCGCCCGGGCAGGCGCGAAAGGACGTCCCGCGCCGACCCGACCGCCTGGGCGCCCCACTGGATCTCCTGGATGCAGCCGACGGCGCGGGGGTTCCAGGGCGCCCCCGGGACCACCAGAACGGGACGGCCAAGGTCGCGCGCCGCCTTCGCCGCGTTGCGAGCGCCCCCACGGAACGGCGTCTCGACGACGACCAGCGCGTCGGCCAAAGCGGCCAGAGTCGCGTTGCGTGAAAAAAAGTGAGTGAGCCGGGCGCTCGTTCCCGGCGGGAACGTCGTGAGGAATCCCCCTTCCTTCTCGACGATGGTGCGAAACAGCTCCGCGTTCTCCTCGGGATAAGGACGGTCGAACGACGACGGCGCGACGACGACGGTGCGCCCGCCCGCCTCGAGCGCGCCGCGGTGCGCTTGGGTGTCGATGCCCATCGCGCCGCCCGAAACGATGACGACACCTTGCGCGGCGAGGTCCCGCGCGAGCTCGCACGCGAACGTCGCGCCCTCGGCGGTGGGTCGTCTCGTCCCGACGATCGCGACGGACGCGACGGCCCCATCGGTCGGAACCTCGCCGTGGACGTAGACGACGCTCGGGGGTTGGGCGAGCTCACGCAATCGGACGGGCAGCTCCGCGCCGGAGAGTGCACGCATCTCGACGGTCACCCTCGACCATCGGCAACGACTACCGGCGGGTTGCGCGGGCTCTTCGCTACCTCACGTAGACGCGCGCGCCGACCATCCCCTGCCCTCGCAAGAGATGGAGATCGATCTTCACGACGAACGGCAGGGGGTACGGATTGCGAACGCATTGATCGTTCGCGCCGACGACAGGCGCCCCGCCCGTGGCGGCGCTCTGCGCGAGGATCTGCGGAGGCATCGGCGCGGTCGTCGTCACGCTGATCTGATAGTCGAACACGCCGGGGGCGCCGAAACCGATCACGGTGTAACAATTCCCGGGCTGCATCGTGAGCGAGCCCTCGGCATGCCCGTCGGCCGAAAGCGTCGCCGAGAGGAGTTGACCCTCGGGACGCATGCCCTTCGCTTGCGACGACGCCTGCATCTCGATGCCTTGTTCGATCGGCGCCTGCTGGCCTCCGGTGAGCGCTCCGAGCGCGGCGGTTCCGCCGGCGAGCGCACCCGCGAGAATGCTCTGCAACGTGGCGGGGTCCGCGAATACGGCGCCGAGCGGCGCCATCTGTCCCGACGCGCTCGCCGGTTGCGCCGGCGCCGGGCCGTAGCCGTACGACGCGAGTTGAGCATTCGCGCCCGACGATGATGCGGGTTGCCCGTAAGGAGTCGCGCCGGGCGAGTTACTCTGCCCGTAGGGTTGTCCGTAGCCCGATGACGGTTGCGCCGGCGCCGCGGGCGGAGTGTCAGCACTCTTGCCACATGCGGCAAGAACGAAGCTGAGCCCGAGGGCGAGCACGAACGTCGATCCTTGCACGTGGGTCAATCCCTCTTGTGGTTCAGACTGCGAGGAACCAGCATACAATGGCCGCGGGGCGTTTGAAGGCCTTCGCGGCCCTGGGGTCGCCGCCAAGACCTCGAATCGAACAAAAAATGCACGTCGTCGTCGCCACGCATGGGCACTGTTTCGACGGATTGGCGAGCGCCGTCGTGTTCACGCGCCTGCTTCGTGCGATCGAAGGCGCATCCCTCCGCTTCACGTATCGAGGGTGCGGGTATGGCGAAGGTCAACCGACGGCGACCGAGGCAATGTTGAAGGGCGACGAAAACGCCATCCTCGACTATCGCTTCCTGCCGAGCCCGAAGCTCACCTGGTACTTCGACCATCACCGGACCGCGTTCGCGAATCCCGAAGATCGCGCCGTCTTCGAGGAACGAAAAGACAACGGCCGCTACTTCTTCGAGTCCGAGTACACGTCGTGCACGAAGCTCATCGCGAACGTGGCGACGACGAAGTTCGGCGTCGACGTCACGCCGCTCTCGGAGCTCGTGCGCTGGGCCGACGTCATCGATTCGGCGAAGTTCGAGAGCGCCGAGCAAGCCCTGGATCGCACGAACCCGGTGAGCCGGCTCGCGGCCGTCATCGAGCGATACGGCGACGACGGCCTCCTTCGACGACTCATCGAGAGCCTCTTGGAGGCGCCCCTCGTCGAGGTCGCGAGCTCCGCGGACGTGAGCCGGCGCTACGAGAAAATCTCGGACCAGCACGATCGATTCGTCGAGCGCGTGAAACAGCGCGCCGTCTTCAAAGGGCGCGTCGTGGTCGTCGACCTCACCAATGAAGAGCTCGAGTCGATCGGTAAATTCGTGACGTACGCGCTCTATCCGAAGGCCGTGTACTCGGTGATCATCGGGCGCCTGAAGAACACCGTGAAGCTCTCGGTCGGCTACAATCCGTGGTCGGGAGTCGCGCTCGACGCCGACATCAGCGCCATTTGCGCGCGATACGGAGGCGGCGGTCACGCCGTGGTCGGCGCGGTGCCGTTCAAGCTCGACGAGCTTCCGCGCGCGCTCGAGGTCGCTCACGCGATCGCGGAGGAGCTCGAGGGGTGAGGTCCGAAGAGCGACCGCGGTCGCCGATGCGGGTCCGCGCCTGGCTCCGAAGGCCCGAGAGGCCGTGGGTGCTCGGGCACCGGGGCGCTCGACGGCGCGCGCCGGAAAACACGATGGCGGCGTTCGCGCTCGCTCTCGAAGAAGGCGCCGACGGCGTCGAGCTCGACGTCCGGCTCGACCGCGACGGTGACGTCATCGTCTTGCACGACACGAACCTCGAGCGCGTCACGCGGGGCCACGACGCGCGCGACGCGGAAGGACTCGGACGCGGCGAGCTCGCGTCCGTCGATCTGGGGAGCGGGGAACGCGTCCCGCGACTCGCGGACGTCCTGTGCTGGGCGCGGGCTAGCGGCGCAAAGGTCAACGTGGAGCTCAAAGCCGACGTGCCGAACCGCGCGGCGCTCGCCGTGAGGGTCGCGGCGCTCCTCGCCGTGCAACCGCGCGCGGCCGACTGGCTCATCGTGTCGTCGTTCGATCCGCGGCTCGTCGCGGCGACCGCGCGGCTCTTGCCGTGGATCCCTTCGGGGTGGCTCGTCGATAAATCGTCGGGGGTTCCCGGTCGTTCTTTCCGCGAACGTCTCGTCGGCGCCGTCGCGGTGCATCCCGAGGCGAGCCTCGTCACGTCCGCGTCGATCGCGCCGTGGAAGCGGGCCGGTCTTCCCGTCAACGTGTGGACGGTGAACGACCCGTACGAGGGCGCGCGGCTCGCCGGACTCGGCGTCGACGCGTTGATCAGCGACGAACCCGGGAAGATCCTCGCGGCCGTCGCTCAGTGACAGATCGCGTAGCGAAACGCGACGCCGCGCGGAAGCGATTGACGGAACAGGCCCGGCACGATCGGCGGATTGTGCGCGATGTCCTTGTAGTCGACGATCACGTCTTGCGCGGAGGCGTCCGAGACGATGTGCAAATGCCGCGGGATCTCGGCGCTGCACGCCGGACCGCTCGGCGGCACGTCGGCGTCGATGCCGTCGGGGTCGACCCTGGGCTTCGCGGTGCCGGCGCGCTCGAAATCGTCGAGCTCGGCGCGATACAAGCCGACTCCGCGCTGAGAAACGCTCACTTCGAGCACCCTGACCCGCTGCTCGTTCCACGCGCGCTGCCAATCGCCCGGGGTGGGTTCGAGTCGAATTTCTTCGCTCGCGTCGTTCACGCTGCGAATGCGGATCACGTACGAGCCGCCCTCCCAGTCGAGGGTCGCGTCGTTCGGTTGGTGCACGAGGATCGGGGCTTCACCGGCGAAGAGGTCGACGAGGGCGAACGGCGGAACCGGCACCCGGAGAAACCGCGCGACGTTGCACTCGAGCGCCGGCCCCTCGAAATATTGCTTCGACGTCGTGTCGAGGAGCGCGAAGGCGTGCCCGTCGGAGGTCAACGTCGAGAGCGTCACGCCGAACGGGCTGAAGACGTCGAATCGGATCTTCTCGGGCCGCGACATCACGAACAGCGTGCTGCCGCGCACACGACCGCGCTCGCCGAAATAGTCGACCTTCGCTTCCCCCGACACGCCGCGACTGCACGCATCGGTCGCGCGCATGCGAGCGATCGCGTCCGCGGCGGTCGGAAACCGAGACGGTGGTGCGGCCCGCGAGCACGCCGCCGAGACGACCCCGGCGGCGATGATCAGGAGGCTCTCAACCGCCGTTGTTGTTGCGGAGCGCATCGAAGAGCTCGGCGTCGGGGAGCGGCAATGACAGCGGAGTCCGCGTCACCGCGATGCCCTGTTCCTCGCAGAGCCGAGCGAAGGTTCCCCCATCGACGAGCCGAACCGGTGAACCCCCCGGTGCCGACGCTTCTTCGCGAGCGCCGCTCAGCACTTGCCCGGTCGTCACCAAGAACCCCGCCGAGGCCGGGCCATAGTGATGCAAGGTGCCTCGGAGTTCGGTGACCTGTTCGCGACCGACGTCGCGGCCGTCACGACGGATCACGACGGCGGTTTGCATCGGCGAAACGGGGCCCGGCGCTTTGCCGCTCAACGTCAGCTCCGGCCCTGCGGCGCCCGGACGCCGCACGGGTTGTAGCTCCGTGATGCCGATGCGCTCGAGGAGCACCATGGCGAGCTCGCCAATCGCTCGGGGCGGGAGCCCCTGTATCTTTCGAAGGAGCGAGCGGCGCGCGGCTTCGCGATAGCGCTCGACGGCCGACATGACCTCGCGTTCGAGCCGCCGGAGATCGCCGTCGAGGAGCCAGTCGGTCAACCCGACTCGGCCGCCCGAGAATCGGAATCGGGGACGGACGCCTTCGGCACCGCGACGCGCGTTGTCGGCGCGAATCGCCGCCGACAGCGCGGCTTGCGCCTGCTGCGGATCGCCGAGGAGGCGACCGCGGCGCCGAGCCGCGTCGAGAATCGCCCGGAGCGGAACGAGACCCTGGCGCTCGAACCCGCTGAGTAGCTCGGCCGCCGCATCGGCGAGCGCGAGCCCGTCGAGGTCGTCGAGGTTCGCCCCGCCGTCCCGAACGTTCCCTTCGCGGACGTGGTTGTCGCGGCCGTTGGTCTCGCGGTTGTCGCGAAAATCGCGCGGCTCGCGGCCTTCACGCTGTTCGCGGCCATCACGGGATTCACGGGGCTCGCGCGGCTCCCGGCCGTCACGCGCTTCGCGGGGCTCGCGCGGCTCGCGGGATTCCCTGGGTTCGCGCGCTTCGCGAACTGGCGTCCGCTCTTCGCCGCCGAGCTCGGCCTCAGCCGCGGGTTCGACCACGGCATCGGACACGGTGTACGTCGGCAGATCGTCGGAACCGCCGCTCCGACCGCGACGGCGGCGTCGTCGTCGGCGTCGCCCCGCTTCCCCACCTTGAGGCTCGCCCCCGGCGCGCGCCGGCTCTTCGCCTTCTTCCTCTTCGTCGTCGGCGCCGAGGATCGGCTCGTCGTCGTCGTCTTCCGGCGCGAAGAGCTCGCTCGCGGTCGCCGCCAGCTCGGCGCGCTCTCGCTCGTCGTCGTCGATGTCGCGAACGTCTTCGTCTTCCGACTCGAACGCAGCAACGTCGGCGCGCGGGCGCGGCGTATCCGTCTCGGACGCGAGGGGCTTGTCACTCGAGGGTTCGGAATCCGAAGGATCCTGACCTTCGAGCATCTTGAGAGCCGGCGTGCGATCCAAAAGGCCCTTCTCGATCTGCTGGGGGTCCCATTCGCGAAGCGCGAAGACTCCCGGCTTGATCCGAACGAGGGGGTTTTCCTTGTCGCCCTTCTTCACGAGCGCCGCCAAGCGAGCACCCATCGTCACCTCGGGGCTTTTGCCCACGTGACTGAGAAGGTCCTTTTCGATCGCGACGTCAGTGATCTCCTTGTAATGTAGGGGCTTTCCTACGAGGCGCAGGACCTGCGCCGCAGCTTCCGTAAACGTCATTTCCTTTTATGTGTTCCTTTGAGGACGGCATTTTCCGTCTATCGACGGGCCACAACCCTGGGGAAACTCACTCGAGCTCCCTCCGCCAGGATGCGCGCACCAGTCGGACAGGCACTCTAAATCAGTGAGCGCGATTCTGCTACATGTTCAGGCTGACGCGACCCGACACCGCCGGCCCGCTCGGAACTGGCGACGACCCAGGGGATTTCAGGGCCAGCTCACGGAGTCCGTCCGAGGCGAAAAAAGGCCGCGAACGGCCTTCGGATTCTCCGCTCGAGGCGGGGGGCGGGTTTTGTCTCTACGATTGCTCCGTGGAACACGAGCGGCTCATGGCGGAGCTTCTCGGAGCCGCGCAGAAGCTCGGCCTTCGCGTACGCGTCGAGCCTTTTCTCACGGTGGGCGACAGCGCGGGCGGCATCTGCAAGGTCCTCGGCAAGACCGTCGTCCTCATCGACGCGTCGTCGCCGATTCTCGATCGGACCGCGGCGCTCGCGCGCATCCTCGCGACGTTCGATCACGAAAGCGTGTATCTCGCACCGGAGGCGCGTGAGTACATCTATGCTCAGATGCGACCGCGCTCCCCTTGACGCGCCGAAGCGACTCCGGCACCGAGCCGTCCCCCGACAACGTCCGAGCATGCTGACACGACAGGGAGAATGAATCGTTGAACGTCGAGCACTACGTGCCGCTCGCGCCCCGATGCACGCTCGGGGTCGGGGGGGCGGCGCGCTTCTTCGTGCGCGCGCAGGACGAGAAGACGCTGATCGAAGCCCTCGAGTGGGCCGACAGCGGCGGCGTCGGCAGTCTCGTACTCGGCGGCGGCAGCAACGTCGTCGTTTCCGACGACGTGATCGACGCCCTCGTGCTCAAGGTGGGTCTTCGCGGACGCAAGGTGCGCGAAGACGGGGGCACCCCCGACGTCGAGCTCACCGTCGCGGCGGGCGAGCCCTGGGACGACGTCGTCGAATACGCCGTCGGACGCGGCTGGGCCGGCGTCGAGTGCCTGAGCGGCATTCCCGGGCTGGTGGGCGCTGCGCCGATTCAGAACATCGGCGCGTACGGCCAAGACGTCAGCGAGACCATTTCGCGCATCCGCGCCTACGACCGCATCTCGCGCTCGCCGACCACGCTCGCCCCCGAGGAGTGCGGCTTTTCGTATCGCGACAGCGCGTTCAAGAGCAGCTCGCCCGACCGCTACGTGATCCTCGACGTGACATTTCGACTGATCAAAGGCGGCGCACCGAAGGTCCACTACCCGGAGCTTGCCGCGAAGCTCGCCGCGGACGGCCTCGCGAATCCGAGCTTGAACGACGTTCGCCGCACCGTGATGGCACTCCGTCGGAGCAAATCGATGCTCCTCGACCGCGAGGATCCCAACGGACGAAGCTGCGGCAGTTTTTTTCTGAATCCGATCGTCGTGGCCGACGAATTGCCGCGCATCGAACGACGGCTCGGCGCCGGCGTGGAAGTACCGCGCTTCCCGCAGCCCGACGGCCAGGTAAAATTGCCGGCAGCGTGGCTCATCGAACGCGCCGGGTTCGTCAAGGGCCAGCGCCGCGGCCCGGTTGGCCTATCCACGCGACACGCGCTCTCTATCGTGTGCCATGACGGCGCAAAGGCGAGCCACGTGCTCACGTTCGCCCGCGAGATTCGCGACCGCGTACGCGATCGCTTCGGCGTGGTGCTCGTCGCCGAGCCGGTGCTCTGGGGGTTCCGGGATGCGATGTTGTAGATTTTTCGTGATCCGCGAGACGCGCCTCGCGGCGTTCGCTTCATGCAAGCGGAGATTTCTTGAGATTCGTTTGCAGCGTTGCACGACACCGCCGCGCTGCCGACAACGCGCGCCGGGCTCGCCGGTAGTCTCACACGGGCCTCAGTGGCCGATCGTGATCTGATCTTCCAAAGACTGATCGAGTCGTGGCAGCTCACGGGGCCCCTCCCCCGTTCGCGTGCGTCCGGTGACGGTTACTCAAGGACGAACGAACGAACGAACGAACGAACTGCGAACCACGCCTAGCCTGCTGCTTGAACGGCGCCGTACAACGATTCGATCGCCTCATCTAGCTTCGAGACGTCGGTGCCGCCGGCTTGGGCCATGTCGGGACGTCCGCCGCCGGAGCCGCCGACGAGGGTCGCCACGCCGCGAATCAATTCGCCGGCCTTGAAGCGCTCGGTGAGCGACTTCGAGACGGTGAGGACCAGTTGCGCTTTGCCGTCGGCTTCGGACGCGACGAGCACGACGGCGTCGCCGAGCTTGTCGCGCAACTTTTCGGCGAGCTCGCGGAGCGCGCCGCGGTCGCTCACTTCGGTGCGCACCCCGAGCACGTGGACGCCGTGCACGTCGCGCGCGCGCGACACGAGCTCATCGATACCGCCCGCGCCGCCGCCGGAGAGCAGCTTGCGCTGCAAATCTTCGACCTGCTTTTCGAGGGCGCGCTCGTGCAAGACGAGCTTCTCGATTTTCTCGGCGAGCTCGCCGCCGCTCGATTTCGCGGCGCGCGCGGCGCGATCGAGACGCGCTTCGAGATCGCGCAGGTACGAGAGCGAATTTTCGCCGGTCGTCGCGAGGATGCGACGGACGCCGGCCGCGACGCCCTGCTCGCCGACGATCTTGAAGAGGCCGATGTCACCCGTCGCGCGCGCGTGCGTGCCGCCGCAGAGCTCGAGAGAGTCGGCGATGGAGAGCATGCGAACGACATCGCCGTACTTCTCCTCGAAGATCATCATCGCGCCGCTTTCGCGCGCTTTGTCGATGCTCATGACCTGCGTCTCGACCTTGGAATTGCCGAGGACCCGCTCGTTGACGAAGTTCTCGACGCGTCGAATTTCTTCGGGCGAAAGGGATTTCCCGTGCGTGAAATCGAACCGCAGTCGATCGGGGCCGACGAGCGAGCCCTTCTGCTGGACGTGCGGCCCGAGCACTGTTCTGAGCGCGAGATGAAGGAGATGCGTCGCGGAGTGATTGCGCCGCGTCGCGTCCCGCCGCACGGCGTCGACGGCGAGCGTCGCTTCTTCGCCGACCGCGAGCGTCCCCGACGTGACGTGACCGCGGTGGACGACGAGCCCGGCCACCGGCTTTTGGGTGTCCTCGACGTCGAGGACGCCGGTTTCGGTCCGCACGACGCCGCGATCGCCCAGCTGACCGCCCGCTTCGCCGTAAAACGGCGTCTGCCCCACGACGACCTCGACCTCGTCGCCGACGGCTGCCGAATCGACGCGCGCGCCGTCGTGGATTAGCGCGACGATGCGCGAGCGATCCTCGATGCGTTCGTAACCGGTGAATTTCACGGCGCCACCGGGAACCTTGTCGAGCGCCTCGCGATACACGGCTTCGACGTTCTCTTCGACGCCCTTGAATTCCGAGCGGTGACGCGCCTCTTCGAGCGCCCGCTCGTACCCGGCAGTGTCGACCGCATAGCCGCGCTCGCCGCAGATCACCTCGGTGAGATCGAGGGGGAAGCCGTAGGTGTCGTAGAGCTGGAAGGCGTCCGCGCCGGCGAGGGTCTGCGTGCCTTCGTGGTTCATCCGCTCGAACCGCTCTTCGAGAAGGCCGAGACCGCGCTCGATGGTCTGGCGGAAGCGTACTTCTTCTTGTTCGGACACCGACGCGATGAGATCGGCGCGCTCCCGGAGCTCCGGATATTGGTCGCCCATGAGGTCGCCGACGGCGACGGCCACCTCGTGCAAGAACGGCTTTTCGATCCCGAGGCGATGCCCGTGACGGATTGCCCGGCGCATCACGCGACGGAGCACGTACTCGCGCCCGGTACGATCGGGAAGGACGCCCTCGGCGATGAGGAACGCCGTGGTGCGTGCGTGGTCGGCGATGACGCGCAGGCTCACGTCGTCGGGCTGCATGCTGCCGCCGTATGGTTTGTCGGCGATGCGCGCCGCGCGATCGACGAGGCCGCGGAGCAGATCGGTGTCGTAGTTCGAGAGCTTGCCTTGCACGACTCCCGCGAGTCGTTCGAGACCCGCGCCGGTGTCGATGCTCGGCGCCGGCAGCGGATCGAGCTGCCCCGAAGCGTCGCGCTCGAACTGCATGAACACCAGGTTCCAGATCTCCATCCAGCCACGCCCGTCCGGCGTTTGCTCGGTGCCGAACGCCGACGGGTCGACGTCGGGGCCGTGATACCAGTGGATTTCGCTCGACGGACCGCAGGGGCCGGTGTCGCCCATCTGCCAGAAATTGTCGGACATCCCGAGACCGATGATGCGGTCGTCGCCGAAGCCGGTGACCTTCTTCCAGAGATCGCGCGCGGTCTCGTCCGCCGGCACCCCCGCTTCACCGCGGAAGTAGGTGAAGACCATCCGCTCCTTCGGGAGATCGAGGTCTCGGGTGAGAAATTCCCACGCGAAGACGATCGCTTGCTCTTTGAAGTAATCGCCGAAGCTGAAGTTGCCGAGCATCTCGAAGAACGTGTGGTGGCGCGGGGACGGCCCGACGTTTTCGAGATCGTTGTGCTTTCCGCTGATGCGAATGCACTTTTGCGAGCTGGTCGCGCGACGGTACGGGCGCCGATCGCGACCGGTGAACACGTCCTTGAACTGGACCATCCCCGCGTTCGCGAAGAGCAGCGTCGGGTCGTTCGGCGGCACGAGCGGACCGCTGGCGACGACGGCGTGGTCGTTCCTCGCGAAATAACAGAGGAATGCTTGTCTGATCTCGTGGGAAGTGCGGCTCATCCGGGTGCTGCTCGCTCTAAACGAGGGTACGGAAATGTGCAACGTCCCCCGGGGAAACAGGCCATCTTTGGCCGTCGCGGGGCCTCCGTCGCGCAGAGGGCCGCGGCTCAGAGAAGCTCGTCGTAGACCGCCTCGTAAGCGCGCGCGACGACGGCCGCGTCGTGGCGCGCGTCGACGTAGCGTCGCGCTTCGTCGATCACGCGGGCGCGATGCCCGTCATCGGTGGCCAGCGCGACGGCTTCGGCGGCGAGCCCGTCCGCGTCGCCGGGTGCCGCGCGAACGACGCCTTCGAGGTCGAGGAGCGGGCCCACGTTGGCGGCGATGATCGGCACGCCGAGCCGCATCGCTTCGAGGATCGCGATGGGCAGATCGACCTTGCCCCACAGATCGTCGACGGGGAACAGCACCGCGGTCGTGCGCGCGTACAGCGCCAGAAGATCCGTCTCGCGCACGAAGCGGACGCTGCGCCCGGCGAGTCGCGCCCGGAGCTCTTCTTCGACGCGCGCGGCTGCCGGCGTTTTTTGACGGCACGCAAACACCACGACGGCGCTGGGTAACGCTCGCTCGATGAGCGGCGCGGCGCGGGCGACGGTGTCCGCGGCAGTGCTGACTTCGAGGTCTCCTGGGTAGACGAAGAGCGGCGCGCCGTCCGCGAGGCCGAGCGGCGCGATCGTTTTCGCGACGTCGCTCGGCGTGCGCGGCTCGAGCGGTCCGAGCGGCGGCGGGACGATCCGGAGCCGCGGCACGGGGCGCGACGCGGCGATGAACGCGTCCCGGATCGCCGTTTCGGTGGCGCGACTCTGCGCGACGACCACGTCGCCGAAGAACACGTCGGGCACGAACACTCGCGGCGCCGAAGCAACGGTCTGCACGACGGGAACGCGACGGATCGCGCGGGCGAGGCGACCGACCGCGGTGGACTTCGGGTTCGGCGCGAACACGAAGTGCCAGAGATCGGCGCGCGAACGAAGCACCAGGTACGCCGCGGCGCGCGCGTTGGCCGTCAGCGCGGGCGCGTAAGAGCCAGCGCCCCGATAGACCGGAAGCAACTCGACGCCCTGCGTGTCTCTCGCCGACGCCGACAACGGCGGGCGCTCGTTCGTCGACATCACCGAGGGCGCGTAGCGCGTCAGATGGAGGGACACGTCGCGAACGAGGCACTTCGTGCCGTCGCGAAACGGCGGCACGACCGGCTTGGAAACGAAGAGCACGCGCGGACGAGCGGAAGACAAGACGAGTCGCTCGTAACAGGACGCGGACGCGCCGACTACCTCATTGCTCGCCGAGCGACGCGGCGAAGTCGGCGGCCAGGTCTCGAACACGCCGAGTCGCGCCCGCGGAGAAAAAATGATCCGCGGCAGCGACCGTCTCGAACCGCGCGCCAGGCGCGCGGCGCAGCGCGAGCTCGAGGTCCGCCGAGGCCGCGAAGACGTCGCGTCCGGCGGCGACCACGGTGAGACGCCCGGCGAGCGGCGCGAGCGCCGACTCGGCAAATAACGCCGGCGGGGGCGCAACGGCGAAGACGTCGAAGCCGGCGCGTGATGCAGCGGCTCGAATCGCGGTCGCGCCGCCGAAGGAATACCCGGACAGAACGTCCACCGGCGCGGCCCTTGCTGCGAACGCGATCGCTCGGGCGTAGTCGCGATCGGCATCTTCCGGCGCGCCACTCGGATCGCCGTCGCTCTCGCCGACGCCGCGCCAGTTGAAGAGCAAACAACGAACGCCGGCGCTCGCGAGCCCCGCGGCGATGGCTTCCACGACGGGATTCGACAGATGGCCGCCCATCAGCGGATGCGGAGGCGCCACGACGGCAACGCGCATTCCCTGGCCGACCCAGACGCCCTCGAGCGACGGCTGACCCGGTTCACTCGCGATGGAGAACGAATGCGACGAGTCCACGTGGCGCCGAGCCTACCGCGGTTTCCACTCGCGTCGACCGTCCGCAGATGTTGCCTAGTGGACCCGGGCGACTACTGCGCGGCGGCGCGGAGCGCTTCCGGCGCGCCGCGCATCGCGCCGTCGATCGCGGCTTCGAGCGCCGTACGACGGAGATCGGCGAGCGCCGTGGCGTCCGCGAGCTCATCGGCGGAGCCGCTCGCCCGGGCGCTGCCCGAGACGACGCCCTTGATGGTCTCGCCGGGCATGCGATGCAGGACGAACTCGATGCTCGCGAGGCAGACGACGCTCTTGCCTTCTCGCGACTCTTCGAGCTTCTTCACGCGGCCGGTCATCATGACGACCGGAAGCGCGCCGTGCGCGGCCGGCGTCTTCGAACTGTGACGCTCGTCGCGCTCGTCCGCTTCGACGACCGCGACACCGGGGAGCTCTCGCAGCTTCCGCTTCGACGTGCGCGCGACGTCTTCGAGCACCGCGCCCGAGGTCGACGCGGCGCCGCTCCGGATCTTGCCGACCTGAACGATGAGCTCCGTCTTGATCACGGGCTTCGAGGCGCTCGCTTCGGCCGCCCGAAGCGACGCGAGGCTCGATTGAATCTGTGCGCGCACCGCCGCCGAGCTGTCATTCTCATGCTCGACGAGAGCCGACATGGCGGCCGGATCGGCCTGAACTTTCAGGGCCGCTGCCGATGCCGCTCGCACCGCGGCGTTCTCGTCGTCGAGCCCGGCCTCGAGGGCGACGCAGGACTCACGGCTGCGCGCCTTACCGAGCTCGAGCGCAGCCTGCACCCGAACGCGGAAGTCGGACGACTGCGACAGCTTCTGAACCAAGTCCGCGATCGGCGGAGCGCCGGCTGCCGGTAGCCCTTGAAAGAGGGTGAATCCGAGCAGTGTGACAGCGGTGATTCGTTTCATGATGAAGTCGCGGGCCCAATTTGAAGTGTACCGACTTTGCTCGCATCGGGCGCCTTTGCGACGTGCTTCGTTAACGATTCCTCGGTGACGGACGCACACGAGAACACGCGCCCCTCATGCACTTACATTTGGGGTCGAGTCGAGAAACTCGATCAAGGTCGATCGGCGATCTCCGCGAACGCCGAACACTTTTGCGCCTCGCCTCGCCGGAGCGTCGGGCTCGGATCGCGAACCGCTCTCGATGTGGCCGACCGAGAGCGATTCTCGTCGATCACTTCTTCTTCTTGGGGGGCGGCGCCTTCTGGCCGGGCGTGTCGGGACAACCGTCTTCGTCTTGGTAGCCGTTCTTCGTCTCCGGCTCGTCGACGCATTCGTCGTCTTCGTCCTTGATGCCGTCGTTGTCGTTGTCCGGATCGGGGCAGCCGTCGGTGTCCTGGAAGCCGTCGGTGTCTTCCGGCTGATCGGGGCACTTGTCCTTCGAATCGGGAACACCGTCACCGTCGCGGTCGGGCTCGTCGGGACACCCGTCGTCGTCCTTGTAGCCGTTCTTCGTCTCGGGCTTGTCGGGGCACTGATCGTGCGCGTCGTCGACGCCGTCGTTGTCGTTGTCCGGATCGGGGCAGCCGTCGGTGTCCTGGAAGCCGTCCATGTCTTCGGGCTGATTCGGGCACTTGTCGTCGCTGTCGCGAATGCCATCGCCGTCGTTGTCCGGATCGGGACAGCCGTCCTGATCTTCGAAGCCGTCCTTGTCCTCCGCTTCGGTCGGACACTGATCCTGGTTGTCCGGAATTCCGTCACCGTCGCGATCGCGCGACTCGGCGGTGTACATGAAACCGGCGAGCCCGCGGATCTTCGGAACCCCGATGCCCTGGATGATCCCGGCGCCCACGCCGACCATCACGCTGATCGGGGAATTGAGCGGCGTGATCTGGCCGCCGCCGTCGAGCTCGAACGTGTTCGTTCCGTCTTCGGAGCTGAACTTCGTCGAACCGAATCCGTCGAGGAGAACGCGGACCAGCGGGCTGGCTTGAAAGCCCGCCGCGACGCTGTAGCGAAACTCGCTGCCGAGCGTCGTCGACCCGACGCGCGCGTTGCCGCGAAACGCGGCCACGAGGTTGGCGGCGAACGAGTAGGGCCCCGCCTTGCCGTCCACGATGCCGCGGAGACCGCCGCTCGGCGTGTCGTCGCCGATGTAATCGCCCTTCGCCGTCGCGTGACCGAGCGGCGCGGTCACGAACGCGGCGCCGCCGACCACGACCGGATCCTTCAACGTACCGATCGCGCGAACCTTCGCTTCGAGCAGTGCATCGCCGAGCCCGGCCGTCCTGATCGGATTGTCGTAGTTCGGAAGACCTTGCTGAGTGAACCCGTCGCCGTTCACGTACGACACCGGAATGTCGAGGCCGATCTGGAGACGCTCGACCGGCGTGAGCGTGCCGAGCAAGTTGGCCGTCGCGAGGTTCCGGACGACGTGAACGTCCTGGCTATGTCCGGGGACATTGCTGGCCCCTGAACAATCCGACTGCGTCTTGCAACTCGCGATGACGAAGGGGTCGCTCGAGTAGTTGAGGAACAGCCCCGCGCTCCACGCCATTTGCCCGTCGGTCCGGAGGGTGCGCGTCGTAAAAAAGTTGCGAGGCCCCGGCGCAGGGTCGAATCGCTGCACCGAAAACTCGCCGCTCGAGGCATTCTGCGCTTTTGCCGGATTCGCAACGAAAAGCCCCAGCAGTGCCAGCGGGCCGATCGCGGTGAGGAACTTCGACCCAGCCCGTCGAGAGCGCCGGCCCCCCAAACCGAGCGCGTCGACCCCAGCAGCAGAACAGCGAGCGTAGTGCATGACCTCGTCCCTGACGATTTAGCGAAAGGCTCGAAAAAGAGCCCAGCTTAGACTCGCATGACTCCCCCTCGCTTCGCAACGGTTTGACGCGATATGGAGCGCGGTCTGTCTCGCCCTCGCTTGCCCGCCGCTCGGCCCACACTAGGCCCACGCTCGCCCGCCGCTCGCCTCTTCCGCGTCGGCCCCGGCCGGCCCCTCGAGGCTCGAAGCCTTTGTCCGAATCACGGACGCCGTTGACACTGTTTCCCGCGACGTGCAAAACGTCGGCCGACCGCCGCTCGCCTACACGAGAGATCCGCCAAAAAATGCACCGAGGCTCCTTCGCCGTCACCGTCGTCGCGGGACTCGTTTCGTGGTCGGCCATAGCAAGCGCGCAAGCGTCGCCACCGTCCGGTCAGCCGACGAACCCCGACGCGACCCCGAAAGCCGCCCCAGCGAAGGGGCACGGCCACAAGAAATCGCAAGACGCCGCGGCGCCAAGCGACACGCCGAAGCCGAGCGACACGCCGCCGCCCACGGACGCGGCGCCTAGCGGTGGTGCTCCCACTCCCCCCGACGCCGGAAGTCCGGCGCCGGCATCATCATCCGAGCCGTCGGCGACGCCGCCTGCCGCGACCGTCCCTTCCTTAACGGGCGGCGACGTCGCACCGAGCGACCTCAGCGCGACCACGACGACCCGGGCCTCGGCGACGCCAGCGGTGACGCCTCGCCCGATCGGAATTTATCCGCGGTCCGACGCTCAGGTCGCGCCGGCGCCGAACGCGCTCGCACCGATCCCCGCGCGACCGAGCACCGAAGACGTCTTCGCCGAGGACTGGTGGGAACACGCGCGCCCGGTCTTCGAGATCCACGGCTATTTCCGGACGCGAGCCGAGCTCTTTCACAACTTCTCGCTCGGCCGGCTCGACGCGCCCTCCAACGCGATCTGGCCGCAGCCGTCCGACAACACGTACACGACGATCAACAAGGGGACGATCGGCCCGTCACTGTGCACGTCGAAGGAAGCCGGCCAGGGCAACGACGATAACCCCGCGGACGGGCTCGTCGGATGCCGGAACAAAACGCAGGCCGGCGCGAACCTTCGATTCCGGCTCGACCCGGAACTGCACATCTCGGACAACCTCCGGGTCATCTCGCAGATCGATCTGCTCGACAACGTCGTGCTCGGCTCGACGCCTTCTGGTTACGCTTTCCAGCCGGCAGCCGGCGGCGGATATCAGACGACTTCGCCGAACGGCTACTATTACAACGGCGTCCTCGACGACACGATCGTCTCGCCGAACTCCGGCGTGAACTCGCTTCAGAACAGCGTCCAGGTGAAGCGCGTGTGGGCCGAGTACGCGACGCCGGTCGGCACCCTGCGCTTCGGCCGGATGCCGGACCACTTCGGCCTGGGCATCGTCCACAACGCGGGCGACGGCTACGACGACGATTTCCAGACGACGATCGATCGGCTTCAGTTCATCACGGCGATCAAGCCGCTCGACCTCTACGTGGGCGGCTCCTGGGATTTTCCGAACGAAGGAGCGATCATCCCCGCGTCGTTGCCGGGCGGGCAGCCCTACGACGCTTCGCAGCTCGATGACGTGAACCAGTGGTCGCTCCTCATCATGAGGAAGCAGAGCCCCGAGCTCGTGAAGACCGCGCTCTCGCACGATCAGCTCGTGCTGAACGGCGGCCTCTACCTGACCCTCCGGAAGCAGCTCCTCGCCGATGATCCGCCGACCAGCGGCACGAGCGCCAACGTGCCCGACCAGAGCTCGCCCCAGGCGGCCGCGAGTAGCATCGCGACCACCCCGACCGGCACCAGCTTTTTCTCGCGGCGAAACGCGACGATCTGGCTCCCTGATCTCTGGGTCCAGCTTCGCTATCGCAAGTTCCGCTTCGAGGCGGAAGGCGCCGCGGTGCTCGGTTCCGAGGACAGCGATCAGAACGGCATCGAGTCGAAGACGTTCACGATTCCGGACAACAACCTCGCGCGGAAGTTCCGTCAGTTCGGCTTCGCGACCGAGCTCGAGCAAAAGCTCGTCGAAGACAAGCTCCGCCTCGAGTTCCAGTTCGGCTGGGCCTCCGGCGATTCGAGCGCGTTCAACCCGGACAGCACGAACAACCTGGTGCCGGCAGCGAACCAGACGGAAATCAACAGCGACACGATCTCGACGTTCCGGTTCAACCCGGCGTATCGCGTCGATCTGATCCTCTTTCGCAACTTGCTCCAGCGCGTGCAGGGCACCTACTACTTCAAGCCCAGCGTGGAGTACGACTTCATGCGAAAGCCCTCGGGACAGCGCCTCGGCGGCGGAGCCGGGGTGGTCTGGAGCCGCGCGAGCGAATTCGTGCAAGCGCCCGGACACGCGCGCGATCTCGGCGTCGAGCTCGACGGGCGCCTGTACTTCCAGTCGAAGGACGGCGGCTTGAACGACCACCCCGACAAGATGGGCGGCTTCTACGCGATGCTCGAGTACGGCGTGCTCTTTCCGCTCGCGGGCCTCGACTATTTGCCCGCTCAAAAGACGGCGCTCCAGGGTGCCGGTCAATCTTCCAGCACGTCGGCCGCCCAGATCATGCGCCTGTACCTCGGCGTCATGTTCTGATCCTGCGAGCGCCGGGCGGCGCGACGTGAGGTAACGTACGCGCATGCGGTCCCGCTTTTCGAAAGAGGATTCACGCGCGGCGGTCGCGAAGTGGGGAGCGGGTCACGGCGAGGCACTCGCGCTCCGCGTCTACACGTCGCGCTTGCTCGGCGCCGAACCGTCGCTCGTGCTTCACGGCGGCGGCAACACGTCGGTGAAGGCCGTCGCACGCGAGATCGCCGGAGCGACGACCGACGTGGTCTTCGTCAAGGGGAGCGGGTGGGACCTCGCGACGATCGAGCCGGCGGGGTTTCCCGCGTGCCGGCTCGCGCCGCTCCTCGAATGCCTGAAGCTCCCGGAGCTCAGCGACGAAGACATGGTGCGCGCGCTCCGGAGTCAGATGCTGGATCCGTCGAGCCCGACGCCTTCCGTGGAGGCGCTCCTTCACGCGTTCTTGCCGGGGCGCGTGGTCGATCACACGCACGCGAATGCCGTGCTCACGGTCGTCGATCAGCCCGACGGACCCGATCGCGCGCGCGAAATCTGGGGCGACGACGTGATCATCGTCCCCTACGTCATGCCGGGGTTCGCCCTCGCGCGAAAAGTCGCGGAGCTCGGGGACCGCGTCCGCGGGCGCCGCATCATGGTGCTCGACAAGCACGGCATCTTCACCTGGGGCGATTCGGCCGAGGAGAGCTACACGACGATGATCGACGCGGTCACCCGCGCCGAAGACTACGTCGCGCGCGTCCGCTCGCGCGCAAACGCCGCCCGCACGCCCGTCGCGAGGGACGCGGCGGACACGACACCACCATCGCGCGACAACGCGGCGGCGCGACGGCTGCGGCGGCAGGTGACGCCGCTCGTGCGCGGCGCGATCGCGCGCGCGTCGGGCGGCCCCGCGCCGGTGCTCGAATGGCGTGACGAGCCCGCGATCCTCGCTCTCGCCGCGCACTCGGACGGTCGCGCGCTCTCCCAGATCGGCCCGATGACGCCGGACCACGTGCTCCGGACCAAGCCGGCGCCGGGATGGCTCGGCTCGCTCTCCGGCCTCGCCTCCGACGCGATCCGCGGAACCGTGGAGAGCGAGCTGTCGCGATTCGCCGCCGAGTACGCGGCGTACTTCGACGCCAACGCCGGCCGCTACGCGGCGCTGAAACGCCTCGACGCGCTGCCGCGACTCTTTCTCGCGCCAGGGGTCGGTGCGCTCACCGTCGGAAAGACCTTGGACGAGGCGCGCATCACGGGCGACGTGTACGCGCACACCGCGGAAGTGATCCTCGACGCGACGCTCCTCGGTCGCTACCGCCCGGTCACGCGAGCCGATCTCTTCGACGTCGAGTACTGGAGCCTCGAACAAGCGAAGCTCGCGAACGCGAAACCCTCCGGCGGTCTCCTCGCCCGGAAGATCGCGCTCGTCACGGGCGCGGCTCGCGGTATCGGCCGCGCAACCGCCGAGCATTTTCTCGAGCTCGGCGCGCACGTGCTGCTCTCGGATCTCGACGGCGAAGGTCTCGCCCGGACGTCGAACGAGCTGTCGCGCCGCTCCGGGACGCGGGTCGCCCACGCCGCCGCGGACGTCACCGCGCGCGGCGGTGCCGAAGAACTGGTCGGCAGGTGCGTCGACGCGTTCGGCGGCCTCGACGTGGTCGTGTCCAACGCCGGCAATGCGCCGTCGGGGCTCCTGCACACCGAAGCCGGCGAAACGGCGTTCGAAAAGTCTCTCGAGCTGAACCTCCTCGCGCATCAGCGCGTCGCGCGTGCGGCCACCGACGTCTTTCTCGCGCAGGGCCTCGGCGGTTGCCTCCTCTTCAACGCGTCGAAGAGCGCGTTCAACCCCGGGCGCGATTTCGGGCCCTACGCGGTTCCCAAAGCGGCGCTCGTCGCGTTGATGCGCCAGTACGCCGTCGATCTCGGCGTCAACGGCATCCGCGCCAACGCCGTCAACGCCGATCGGATCCGCACGGCGCTCTTCGACGGCATCGTGGAGGCGCGCGCCAAGGCGCGAGGCGTCTCGCCCGACGAATATTTTCGCGACAATTTACTGCACCGCGAGACGACCGCCCTCGACGTCGCGCGCGCGTTCGCGTTCCTCGCGACCGCCGAAGCCACGACGGGCTCGATCGTGACGGTCGACGGCGGCAACCCCGCCGCGTTCCCGCGGTAAGTGCGATCGATCGCTCGCGAACCAGCACGACGGCGCACGCGAGCGCGCGCTTCGAATTCGCACCAACAAACCCCTGCACCCGCGGTCGCGCCTTCGCTCGACGGTCGCACGGGCCGCCGCGCGCCGGCGTTAACCCATCTTTTCCATGCGGCGCTTCATCTCTTCGGGTGAGACGTCTTCGATGTGCTGGGCCAGGGTCCAGGAATAGCCTTCTGGATCTTCGAACTGGCCGGAGCGATCGCCGTAGAATTGATTCGTGAGCTCGCGCTTCATTTTGCCGCCGGCTTCGACGAAGCGTGCCGCGACGGCGTCGACGTCGTCGGTGTAGAGACAGAGGTTGATCGGGGTGCCGCCGATCGAGTGCGGGCTCTTGTTGCCCATCATCGGCGATTCGTCGGCGAGCATGATGCGCGCGTTGCCGATCTGGAGCTCGGCGTGCCCGACGCGTCCGTCCGGCATGGGCATCCGAACGAGCTCTTTGGCGCCGAGCGCGCGCTCGTAGAACGCGATCGCGGTTTTCGCGTCGCGGAACGTCAGGTACGGAGTGACCGACGTGTAACCTTCCGGAATCGACTTCACCATGGCGCTCTCCTTCTCGAGGGCGTCGCGGATCCGCCGCGCCGCCGAGAAAGGACGCTACGCGCCCGAAAGCGCCGCGCAAAGTGACGATTCGCCACGGCGCGACGCGCCGGTCAATTCGTGAGCGCCGTCAGTTCGCGAGCGCGGCGACGATGTCCGTCTCGAGGGCGCCGCCGGCGCCCGTCGAATACCCCTCGCGCTTCGCGCGGATCTGGCCGTCGCGTCCGATGAGCACGCTGTACGGCGCGCTGGTCTTCGGATTGTACAGACCGACCACGCGCGTCTCTTGATCGAGCAAGATCGGAAACTTCACGCCGAGCTTGTCGACTTCGGCGTGCACTTGCGCGATCGAGTCGGGGCCGTCGATGGAGATGCCGAGCACGACGAAGCCCTTGGCCTTGTACTTCTCGTACAAGGCTTCGAGGTGCGGCATCGACGCGAGACAGGGATCGCAATACGTCGCCCAGAAGTCGATGAGTACGACGTCTTTGCCGAGATGATCGCCGAGCCGGATCGAATCGCCGGCGAGCGACTCGAGCTCGAAATCAGGCGGGGTCGCGCCGGACGTGGACGAGCCGTCTTTCGCGGTGGTGGCCGGTGCGCACGCGCCCAGAAGGAGCGCTGAGGCCGCCGTGACACCGAGGATCAATCGCCGAGCAGTTTGTCGAGATAAGTCCACAGAGGGTCGTTTCCGGGCAGCCACCCGTCGGTGATGGTGAGGATCTGCATGGTCTTCGTGTCGATGACCATTTCCATGGGCGTCGCTTCGAGACTGAAGAAGACGCCGAGCTTGAGCTCGGGGTCGAGCACGAAGGGGAACGAGACGGCGTACGTGGACGCCCAGGTATGAAGATCCGACGGCTGCGCCGGATTGCTGGTTTGGTCCTGGAACAGCGCGCCGATGAACTCGACGCCGCGCGAACGAAAATCGGTGATCTGCTTCGAGGTGAGGTCGCGATACTCGAGCTTGCACGCCGAACACCAGACGGCCGTCGCCGTCATCACGATGAACCGCGTCGGCTTCGTGCCGTCCGGGTTGTAGTATTCCGCCAGGCTTACCGGCTCGAGCTTCGTCGGATCCTTCGATAGATCCGGGCGGTGCCATCCGAGAAACTGGAAGTTCTCGATGACGCCACCCGGGCGGGTTCCGTACGGAGCCGGCGGGTACGCCAGATGCGACTCAGCCGTGCCGATCACCGTCTGCGTGGCGCCGTGATCGAAATCGGCCGGGCTTTCCGTCGACGAGCAACCGGTCGACGAGCAGCCGATCAGGCAGGCAGCGGCGACGAATAGTGAGCGGGCCATTCGCGTGACCGAGCTTACGGCAGCGCGCGCGTCTCGGCTACTGCTCGTTCGTGACCACGAGCCCGGCCCGATCGGCCGGGCTCGCATGGCCCTTCCCACTCTACTGCCTCCGTGTGAGGCTCCGGCCGTGCAGAAGCTTCTTTCCGGCTTCTTTCTGGCCGCGATAGCCCACTTCCTCATTTCCGGCTGCTCGTCGTCCTGCCCCGGCACCGAAGTCGACGGACGGTGCGAAACCACGTGCGAGGACGCCTCGTGTCCCGCGACGTTTCGCTGCCTTCAAAACGCGTGTCGCCCGCCGTGCTCGACGAACACCGATTGCCCGTCGACCGAAACCTGTAGCCCGGTGCGCACCGACTACGGCGCGAAGGGACTCTACTGTTACGGACCGAGCCCCGCGCCCGCGCCGACGTCGTGCAAGACCGCGAGCGATTGTGCGGCGGATTCCGGCCAGGATTGCATCGCCGGAAAGTGTACGCCGACCTGCATCGTGCATTCGGATTGCGGCTCGACCGGGAGCTGCACGAAAACGGCGACCGACGCGGCTGGCAAATCGGTGAACCTCTGCGCGCCGGACACGGCGATGCGTGGCAAGGGCCAGTATGGAACTTTGTGCCCTCAGGGCGACGAGTGCGACACCGCGGGCGGCTTCACGTGTGTCGGCACGAACATCGGAAATAGCGGAGCCGGGATCGGTCCTGCGGACGCAGGCGCGCGCCCGGGCGACCTCTACGCCTATTGCACGAAGTTCGACTGCGCGAGCGACACCGATTGTCCGACCGGGTTCGCGTGTCATAGCGAGATGTCGGCGCGACAGCCCTGCACGGAAGCCTGCGGGTTCGTCGGAAAGGCCGGCGGCGATTGCGTGGCGGCGGGCGACATCGGTGCGGGCAAGTCGTTTCAATGCGGCGGTGTTGGGCTGGTCACGAACCTGTGCGTGTATCGTGGCTTCTGCGACAGCTGCACGACCGACGCGGATTGCCTCGGCATTGCCGGCCAGGTGTGTGCGAAGGACACCTCCGGCACCAAGATTTGCACCGTGGTGTGCGACCCCGCGAACGATTCGTGCCCGTGGGGCGGCGCGGCGTCGTGCGCGGTGACGGATCCGGCCCTCGGAGTGGCCACATGTTCGCACCGGTTCGGCAGCTGCCACGGAACCGGAAAGAGCTGCGAACCCTGCGTCGACGAGAAGGATTGCCCGAACGGATTCTGCCAGCAGGAACCCTTCACGAGTGAGCACTACTGCGTCGATCTCACCGCGAATTGCAGCTGCCCGAGCGGCACGATGACGACGTGTCTCGGCGGAGGCTGCCCGCTGACCCCTGCGCCGGGCTCGCTCACGATGACGTGTTACGGCGGGTCGCAATACGTCGGGTCGGCGGCCGGCGGAAAATGCATCGGCGCGAGCCGCGACCCCGGAAGCGGACAGCAATCGAGCGAAGGATGCTGGCCCGTGCAGTGAAGAGTCGTCGCGTTGAGGCGTTAGTGAGGCGCCCACGAGACCCCGTAGGGGTCGCGTGAAGATAGAATAAAAGAGGTGTGGGTACCGTCCTGCCACACGGCGTACCGCGCGGTACGCGCGATTCGGATGGGGACAACGGCAAAAAGCAGAGGTTAGAATCCCCTGCTGGAGTGTGGGCTCACGTCGGGTCGGTGCGCTCGGTTGTCTTGAACTCGGAAAAACCTAAAGGAACTTCATCATGCGAAAGATCACTCGAATCGGAACCAGCGCCGTCGCGCTCATCGGCCTCGCTGCCGCGCTCTCGCAGGGATGTAAGGCGGTCCAAGACGCGGAGAACGGCGGCTGTGACGCCGACCTATCGGCAAAGGCCGACTCCTTGAAGGCGTCGGTCGACGCGCTGACCAGCGTCTCGGCGAGCATGAACGCGTCGCTGGTCACCGCGTGCAGCGACATCGTGGCGAAGCTCGGCTCGGGCGGCGGTGGAGACGGCGGCACCGCGGCGCCGGTCGACGCCGGCTCGGGCGCAGACGCACAGACGGTGTGCAACGCGGCGGCGACCGCGATTGCCAACGCGAAGGCGTCCGCGAACGTCACGATCGCCGTCGCGGTCGAAGGCGGACAGTGCCATGTGGACGCGCAGGCTCAGTTGAGCTGCGAAGCGAGCTGTACGGGCAGCGCGATGTGCGATCCGGGCACGGTCGATGTGCGCTGCGATCCGGGCGAGCTCAGCGGGCAGTGCTCGGGCAGCTGCAAGGCGAGCGCCACCTGCGAGGGCACCGCGACCGTCGCGGCGCAGTGCCAAGGAACCTGTGGCGGGAGCTGCACCGGAACCTGCGGCGGGAGCTGCACCGGAACGTGCAGCGGCAATTGCACGGGCAAGTGCGACGGCAGCACGAGCAGCGGCACGAAGTGCATGGGAACCTGTGAAGGAACCTGCGACGCGACGTGCACCGGCAAGTGCGACGCGGAGTGCAAGGGAACGTGCACGGGCAATTGCACGCTCGCTGCCGACGCGAACATCAACTGCGGCGCGAACGTGAACTGCAAGGGCGGCTGCACCGTGGCGTACACCGCGCCGCAGTGCGAAGGCACCCTCAAGCCACCGAGCTGCAAGGTCGACGCCGACTGCGAAGCGGGCTGCAATGGCCAAGCGTCGTTCAAGGCCACGTGCGATCCGCCGAAGGTCGTCGTCACGGTCGTCGGCAATGCGAGCCTCCAGGCCGCCCTCGAAACGGACCTTCCGGCGATCTTGCAGGTGGGTGCGCAAGCGAAGCTCGCCGCGCAGGCGGCGGGTTCCGTCGTGACCAGTGCCGGCAGCGTCGCGGGCGCTCTCGCCGGGGAGCTCACGTGCGCCGTGAGCTACGGCGCGAGCTTCGTCGCGAATCTCCGAGCTGCGGCGACCGCGTCCGCGTCGGTCAGCGTCTCCGTCAGCGCGAGCGCGAGCGTGAGCGGCATGGCTACGTCGAGCTGATTCACATGTAGGGAAACGACGCCGACGCGGCCCACGAGAGCCCCGTCGGCGTCGTCGTTTTTGTGTGGCACTCTGCGACGGGAGAAGGCCCGCGACGGAGGACGAAACGAAACGAAACGAAACGAAATGCGGCGTGGCAGGACGTGCGCGAAAGTGGGCGCCGCGACGACCGCGCGCCGACCGTCCAAGAAATTCGGCACGCAGGGTCTCCTTCTCGGAGCGAACTTGCGTCAAAGTAAGGTGTTTGACGCGCAATACCTTAACCTCGCCGCGGGTCGACCGTCTCGTTCCTGGAACGGCAGATCATGACGGCGACTACTAACGTGCGCTCGCGGCCACCTCCGCTTCCGAGTGGTTCGGGCGTTGCGCCGCGTCGCGAGACCATCGACGGCAAGTACTCGGTGATCCGCGAGCTCGGCGCCGGCAGCGCGGCGACGGTGTACGAAGTCGAGCACCTGGTGATGGGCCGGCGCGCGGCGCTGAAGCTTCTTCATCGCTCGCTCACCGACGACGACGAGTTGCGCGATCGGTTCGTCCTCGAAGCGCGCGCCGTATCGCAGATCCATCACGAGAACGTCGTCGACATCTACGACATGGGCGTCACACCGGACGGCACGCCGTACCTCGTCATGGAGCTGCTCCACGGCGAGACGCTGGACCAAATCGTCGAGCACCGCGGCGCGCTCGCCCCCGCTTACGCGTGCGAGCTCATGGCCCAGGTGCTCTCGGCGCTCGGCGCCGCGCACGCGCAGGGCATCGTTCACCGGGATCTGAAACCGGCAAACATCATGGTCACGCACCCGCGGCCCGACGCCCCGCTCGTGAAGGTGCTCGACTTCGGGATCGCGAAGGGCGTTCTCGGAAGTCACCTCGATGGGCAAGAGGGGCTCTTCGGAACGCCGCTTTACATGGCGCCCGAGCAGGCTCTCGGCCGCGACGTCGACGGACGCGCCGACGTCTACGCCGCCGGCATCATCCTGTATGAGCTCCTCGCGGGCGAACCGCCGTTCGATGGCAGCACGTCCCGCATCCTGCAGCAGGTCATCGCCGGACGGTGGAAGCCGCTCGCCTCGGTAAACCCGGCGGTACCCCGCTTGCTGACCTTGGCCGTCCAGCGCGCGATGGCGACGGACCCGGACGAACGCACCGCGAGCGCCCGCGACTTCGCGCGCCAGCTCGGGCCGTATCTCTCTCGGCCCCCGCCTCACTCGGTTCCGGGCGGCCCGCTTTCCGCGGACGCGTTCCCACTGGTTGCCCACGCGTTCGGGGGCGACGACTTCGACGATCCCCTCGCGAGCCGACCCCCGCGCGATTTTCCGTTGCTCCATCTCGCCCGCGTCGAGGGGAAGCCACGCGGAGAGCCCATCGCCGATTCGATCCTGCAAAGTCCGGTCTTTCCGCGAGCGCCGACGGCTCCGAAGATCCAGCTCTCGACGGGCCGCGACCTCGAGAATTGGTCGGATGCGCCGCTCCCACCGTCCCGGCCACCTGGGGATTTGTCGGAGTTTCCGCCCGAGCTCGGGACGTCCCTGCTCGGCGCGCGAACGTCGGGCGACGGCACCGGTGCGAAATCGGTGTTCCCCTGGCGTCGCGCCGTCTGGGCCGCCGCAGCGGGGATCGGGCTCGGTGTCCTCGTCGCCTGGCTCTGTCACTTCGTCTGACGGCCGCCGGAAGCCGCTCTTCGTCGGGCCGGGCATTGCCGGGGCCGCGGCGTTGACCTAGTGGAGCGGCATGCGCGCCATCGCCGCCGACGATCCCGTTCCCGGAGTTAAGGACGTCGTGCTCGTCATGAGCGGCAAGGGCGGCGTCGGGAAGAGTACCGTCGCGGCGAACCTCGCGCTCGCGCTCGCTCGTTCCGGCAGAAAGGTGGGCTTGCTCGATGCCGACATGTACGGCCCGAGCGTTCCCACGATGTTCGGCATCTCGGGAAGGCCCCTCAGCGACGGCGCACGCATCCGACCCTTGAGTCGCTTCGATGTGAAGCTCATGAGCATCGGGTTTCTCCTCGAAGACGACAAAGCGGCGATCGTGTGGCGAGGACCGATGCTTCACGGCGCGCTCCTTCAATTCCTGAAGGACGTCGACTGGGGTGAGCTCGACTACCTGGTGCTCGACCTGCCGCCAGGGACCGGGGACATCGCGCTCACTCTCTCCCAACGCCTGCGTTCGACCGGGGCCGTCGTGGTCACCACGCCGCAGGAAGTCGCGCTCCAGGACGTTTACAAGTCCGTGTCGATGGCGGAGAAGGTCGGCATTCCGATCCTCGGGATCGTCGAAAACGAGAGCTATTTCATCTGCGACGGCTGCAACAAGCGCCACGAAATCTTCGGAACGGGCGGCGGCGAAAAGGTCGCCGCGTTCGCTCGAGCGCCGCTCATCGGGCAGATCCCGATCGACACGGCCGTCCGCGAATGGGGCGACGCCGGAACGCCGATCGTCGCCGCCTCGCCGGGTTCGGAAACGGCCAAAGCGTTCCTCGGGGTGGCAGAACGGCTCGTGGCACGGGTAGCGGAGCTTGCCGCCCCCAGCGCCGTCACCATCGATCGCTCCGGCGGCGTCAACAAACACCTACCGATCGCGCGCTGAAGGCACCCTTCGGCTTCGCGCGTTGGCAGCCGCGCTCCGGCGCGTTATAGGGGCCTCGGAAAAGCGGTAGAGCGCTCAAGAAATGGCTTCCGAACAAACCTCCGGTGGGAACGCGAAAATCGAGTCGACTCCTCACGAGCCGATCGCAGATGGTCACGTGCCCGATGTGTTCGCCCAGCGAACGGCGAGCGGTGACGGCAATGCCGACGCCGCGCCCGACGTCGCGTCACCCGATACGTCAGCCGAAGATGCTCCGGCGACCGAGGTGTCCGCGCACGACGCGCCCGGGGACGAAGTGGAGGCCGACGAGAGCGGCGACAGCGAGACGCCGAGCGAAGCGCCCGAGGGCGCCGCCAACGCCGACGGCACCGCGAGCGCCGACGGCGTGGAAAAGCCGAAGCGCAAACGCAAGCGACGCCGCCGCAAGAAGAAGGAAGGCGGCGGAGGTGACGCGGCGGCCGCAGATGGCGGCTCGCAACCGGCGCCCGCGCAGAGACCCCAGAAGCCGCATCGGCCTTCGACGGAGCGCACGCCGTTCCACGTCGGCGAAGAGGTGTTCGGCAAAGTCACCTCCGTGCTCGACCACGCCATCATGGTGGATCTGTCCGGCAAGGCCCTGGCGATCTTCGACCGCTCGGAAATGGCTCCCGACGATCTGGTTCCCGCGGCGAGCGATCGCTTCGTGGCGCGCGTGCACCAAGACGGCTCGCGCGGCGGGCTCGTCGTGCTCACCCGGAAACCACTCCGCGAAGAAGAGACGCGGCCGAAGGTCGAGCAAGCCCTGAAGGAGGGCCAACCGGTGTTCGGGCTCGTGACGGGCGTGATCAAGGGCGGCATCGAGGTCGACATCGAGGGGCTCCGCGCATTCGCGCCGGCCTCGGGGATGGATCTGCACCCCCACAACGCGAATTTCATCGAGCTCCTCGGACAGCGCCTCGACTTCAAGGTGCTCCAGTGCGACCCGGCCGGCCGCGACGTCGTCGTGACGCGACGGCCGATGCTCGAAGCGGAAGCGCACGTGCGCCGCAAGAAGGCGCTCGAGCTCCTGACCGAGGGTCAGGTGATGAAGGGCGTCGTTCGCACGATCGTCGAGTGGGGCATCTTCATCGCGCTGCCCGAAGCGGAGAACCTCGAAGGGCTCGTTCACGCGACCGAGGCGTCGCACGATCCACGCGCGCGACTCGTCGATCTCTTCAAGCCGGGCGACGAGATCGACGTCAAGATCACGAAGATCGACGACAAGGGAAAGATCTGGCTGAGCCGTAGAGCGCTCATCTCCGACCCCTGGACGGACGCGCGCGATCAGCACCCGCCCGGTTCGCGGTTCACCGGCAAGGTGACCCGCGTCGAGAAGTTCGGCGTGTTCGTCGAGTTGTCGCCGGGAATCGAAGGACTGATTCACGTGAGCGATCTCACGATGAAACGCATCGAGCACCCCGACGAGATCGTCAAAGTCGGCGAGACGCTCGACGTGGTCGTGCACCATTTCGACCTCCGCAATCGAAAGATCACGCTGCACCCGGCGCCGACGACGGAGCACGCGGCCGAGCCTCCGCAGCGCGTCGCGAAGAACGGCGTCGTCAAGGTCGAGGTCGTGCGCGGCGAAGCGGCCGGCGTCGTCGTGCGCTTGCTCGGCGTCACCGGACGCGCCGCTCGCGGGTTCATTCCGGCGGGCCAGACCAGCACCGCACGCGGGACCGATCTCCGGAAGAAATTCCCGCCGGGAATGCTCTTCGACGCGAAGATCATCGACGTCGATCCGCGCCGCGGCGAGCCGAAGCTCAGCATCCGCCAGGCCGCGGAAGACGAGGAACGTCGCGCGCACCGCGAGTACCGTCAAAAGCTCGCCCAGGAGGGCGGCTTCGGAACGCTGGGCGATCTGCTCGCACGAAAGCTGAAGTAGGCGCGCGCCGGCTCGAGCGACCTCGCCGGATGGTGGACCAAGAGAGCGATCGCGAGCTCATCGAAGCCGCTCGCACCGGGGACGGTCGGGCATTCGGACGATTCGTTCGGCGACACCAACGCCGCGTTTTTCGTCTCGCCATTCACCTGGTGACGAGCGCGGCCGAGGCGGAAGACATCGCGCAGGAAGCGTTCGTGCGCGCGTACGGCGCGCTCGAGCGCTTCGACGGCAGGAGCGAGCCGTTCACGTGGCTCTATCGGATCACGGTGAACCTTTCGTTGAACGCGCTCCGCTCGCGGAAGACGGCGCGGTCGGGACCTCTCGACGACCCGCGCATCGAAGCGGCCCTCGTCGAGCGACGGCCGAGCCACTCCGATCCATCGCGACAACTGGCCGATCGCGAGCTGGCGACGGCGCTCGCCGCGGGCATCGATTCGCTGAGCGAAACCCTCCGGACGACCCTGATCCTGGTCACGGTGGACGGATTGAGCCACGCTGAAGCGGGCGAGGTCCTCGGCTGCCCCGAGGGCACCGTCGCGTGGCGAGTCCACGAAGCGAGAAAGAAGCTGAAGGAGTTCCTGGCGAACCGAGGCCATGGACCTCTGCCGGACAAGGACGCATGAGCCCCCAGGATCGAAGCTTTCCGCGGCTGCCCGACGACGCCGAGGCGCTCTTGTACGAGTGGCCCGCGCCGGATCGCAGCGCGCTCGCGTGGGAAGGGTTCTCGAGCGACACCCTCGCGCGGATCGATAGCGCGCCCCCTTCCGCGCCTGCCCAGACGCTGTTCGAGGCGCCGCTCCCCGCGGAACCCGGCGAAGGAAGCCTCGAGCCCGAACCCGTCGAAGACGCACCGAATCTCGCGGAGGCGGCGCGCGCGGTGCTCGCCGCTTCGGATCCGATGAGCCCCAAAGAGCTGGCGCGGCAGGGTTTGATGGCCGCCGCGCGACGACGACCTGCGGCCGAGGCGGCAAAGTTGGAGACCGCCGCGGGCCCGCACCCTGAAACCGCGGTCCGACCCGCGAACGACGCACGACCGGTGCCGCCATCGCGAACGGGGGCCGTTCCGCCTCGCCCGCCGAGCGAGAGACGAGGCCCGGCCGACCCAGCGCCCCTGCGCGAGGCGACGGCGCGCTCCGAGATGCCCCCGGCTACTCAAGGGCCGCCCATCGGAGCCGCGGTGCTCGGGGCAGCGGTTGCATTGGCCGCTTCGGCCGCGCTGTATTTCGCGACGCGACACGACGTCGCGCCGAGTGCGGTCGTGTTCCCGACGAGCGAACCCGCTCAGGCCGCCCGCACCGCTCAGCCGTCCACTCCGTCGGTCGTCGCATCGGTTGCCGCGCCGACGCCGACGGACACGGCTCCCGCGACGCCGAGTTCGAACTCCGGGACCGCTGCCGCGACCCCCGCGATATCGTCCGGGACGACCTCCGTCCCCACTCCGGCGCTCGCGTCGCGAACCGACGCCCCTACCAAATCGAAGAAGGCGAGCCCGAGCGCCGGCAAGGTCGTGCTCCCGGAGGCCGCCGAAGCCCCGACGGACGACTCGAACGCCGCGACGACAGAGGCTCCGGCGGCAAAGGCGCCCAGCGCGCTCCCGAAAGCGCCCGCTGACGAGCCCACGCCGAACCGCCCGAGCGTCGGACTCGTCCAGGCCGCGGTGGGTTCGGTGATGATGGGCGCGCGAAGCTGCCTCGCCGGCCAGGACTCGGGCTCGGTGGCGACGGTGACGTTCGGCTCCGACGGCCGCGTCCGCTCGGTGTCGATTTCCGGCCCCGCGGCGGCCACGCCCGCGGAAGGCTGTCTCAAATCGGCGCTCATGGGTGCGCGAGTGCCGCCATTTTCGGATCCGTCCTACACGCTGTCCCTCACCGTTCGCCCGCCGTAACGGGCCGAACGCGTCGGGTTCGGTTTGACAGGGGCGCACCCTTCGATCATATTCCCGCCCCCTTCGAACGGCGCCTCGTGCGCGCGTTACGAACAGAAGGAAACTCCTGTGGTTTCATCGACCAAGCAAACGAATCGCCGCCGCCGCCTCCGCGCGTCGCAGCGGGGCCGTTGGAACAAGAAGACCGAGCAGACTCCGGTGTTCCCCGTTCAGCCTCCGGGCTACGACGCGAACGCGGCGGACGCGAAGAAGCCGGCTGCTAGCTAGCAATCGACGGCAAGAAGAGAGCATTTTCGATGGCGAACCATCCTTCCGCAGCAAAACGAAACCGCCAGCGCATCAAGCGCACCGCGCGCAACAAGACGCTCCGTTCGGCGCTCCGCACTGCGGTGAAGAAGGCTCGCGCAGCGGTCGCAGCCGGCGAAGCCGACGCGAAGACGAAGATCGCCGAAGCCGTCGTGTCGCTCGCGCGCGCGGCCAGCGCCGGGGTGATTCATCGGAACGCCGCGGCCCGCACGACGTCGCGGATCACGTCCGCGTTCTCGAAGCGCTCGTCGGCGAGCTGAACCGGCGTAAATCGGACGAGTAGTCCGGGGCTTGACGGGCGGACGAGCCCTAAGGTTCTGGTGATGACGGTCCGGCTCAGCGTCAACGTCAACAAGGTCGCGACGGTCAGGAACTCCCGCGGGGGTTCGTTTCCGAGTGTCGTCGATGCGGCGAGGGTGGCCGTCGGCGCTGGCGCCCAAGGCGTTACCGTTCACCCGCGGGCCGACCAGCGGCACATCACGCCGAACGACGTGGTCGAGCTGAAGCGAGCTTTCGCCGGCGAGTGGGGGCCCGCTCTCGAATACAACGTCGAGGGCGATCCGCGCCCGGACTGGGTCGACCTGGTGTGCCGGGTCCGTCCCGAGCAAGCGACCCTGGTTCCCGTGGCCCCCGGCGAAGTGACCAGTCACGCCGGCTGGGAACCCGGGCAGCATCGACCCGTGCTCGAATCCGCGGTGAGCAAACTCCGCGCGGCCGGCATTCGCATCAGCCTCTTCGTCGACCCCGTGCTCGACGCCGTCGAATGGGCCAAGGAGATGAACGCCGACCGAGTGGAGCTCTACACCGAGCCCTTCGCGCGGGCGTTCGAGCAAGGACCCGAAGCGGCCGCCGCGAGCTTCGCGACGTACGTCGCGGCTGCGGAGCGAGCTCACGCGCTCGGCCTCGGTGTGAACGCCGGTCACGACCTCGACCTCGAGAACCTCGTCCTGTTCCGGTCGCTGCCGTACCTGGACGAAGTGTCGATCGGACACGCCATCGTGGGGCGCGCGCTCTTCGTCGGGCTAGCTCAGGTGGTCATGGAATACCTCGGCGTACTCGCCGCGCGTTGACGAGTCCCCCGATCCCCGCGCGAGTTCCGGCCGCTCGGATGGTCAGATCCGCGCGGCGCGATATTTCCGTCGCGAGGAAAGTGGAGTCGCGGAAATATCGCGCTCGAACGGCAGAATCCGTGAGCGAATCTGACGACCCATCGAGCTACACGGTCAAGTGACCAGTGTGGAGATGGTGTTAGTTTCGAGTGAGATCCAGGGCGGTTATGCCGGACGCCGGCGGAGGAAATCATCATGTTTAGACGTAACAACGCCGTAAACCATGTGCTGATTGCGCTCGTCGCTCCTCTGGCAATCGGAGTTGCCGGATGCGGCGCCAACGGTGGAAGCGGAAGTGGTACCGGCGATCAGACCGGGCTCCCGCCGTCCGGCAACCAGCAGCAGCCGCCGACGATCGGCGGCAATCAACAGCAACCGCCCACGATCGGCGGAAACACGGGAACGGGAACGACGACCGGCACGCCGCCCACGACGACCGGCACGCCGCCCACGACCACCGGCACGCCGCCCACGACCACCGGCACGCCGCCCACGACGACCGGCACGCCGCCCACGACCACCGGCACGCCGCCCACGACGACCGGCACTCCGCCGACGACCACGGGCACTCCCCCTGCAGGCACCGGGACGACGCCGAGCGGATTTCTCCCGGTCAACTACGACTCGAACGGCATCTTGCTCGCGCCGGATCCGTCATTGGGCATTCAGATCCAGACACCGACCTTCACGCTGAACCCCGGCGACGAAGTGTTCAAGTGCTACCACACGTCGGTTCCGAACGCGGCGGAGTCGGACGTGCACCGGTTCGTCTCGCAGATGACGCCGGGGAGCCACCACTTCATCCTCTATCAGGCGAGCTCGGCGAGCGAACCCGACGGAACGCTCGATGCGAACGGATGCACCGCGGGCCTCGACTCGACGTGGGTGTACGCGTCGTCGTCGGTCGACAATCAGCTGCCCATGCCGGACGGCGTGGCGATGCCGTTCGCGGCGAAGCAGCCGATCCTGTTCGACATGCACTACATCAACACCGGCACCGATTCGCTGCAGGTGCACATCCTCCTGAATCTCGAGTTCGCTCAAGGCAACTTCCAGAAAGCCGGTTCGCTCGTCAGCTTCAACACGTCGATCAACGTGCCGCCGAACGGCACGCAGACGGTGAGCGGAACGTGCACGGTGCCGTCGGGAGCGCAGTTCTTCGTCGCGAGCACGCACACGCACAAGCACGCGACCCTGGCGACGATTCACCGCTACACGAACGGCGCCATCGGCGAGGAGCTCGTGCACACGACGGACTGGGAGCACCCGGACGTCGGCACGTGGGAAACCCCGCCGTATCTGACGTTCGCGTCGAACGAGAAGATTTACTACGCCTGCAGCTACCAGAACGACACGTCTCAGGCGATCACGGTGGGCATCTCGGCGATCAAGAACGAGATGTGCATGGCGGTCATGTATTTCTTCCCAGCCCCGAACGGCGGCGTGGGTTGCAGCGCCTTCTGAGTTAGGCTGGTTTTTCTCCGGTTCGCCGGGGGACGGTTTCACCCCTCCCCCGGGCTTCGAGTCCATGGGATGGTTTGGCACCGACCATGAAAAACGACTCGCAAGCGATCAGCACGTTCCTCGACGAGACGCGCCGCTTCGACCCACCGCGAAATTTCGTCGAGGGGGCGCGGATCAAGTCGAAGGACGAGTACGAGCGTCTCTACGCGGAAAGCCTCGCTTCGCCGGACACGTTCTGGAAGCGGGAGCTCGCCGAGCTGGTGCTTCGGACGCCGTGGCAAAAGACGTTCGAGTGGGAACTGCCGCACGCGAAGTGGTTTCTCGGAGCCACCCTGAACGCGACGGAGAGCTGCCTCGATCGTCACCAAACGACGGCGATTCGCGACAAGGCCGCTCTCGTCTGGGAAGGCGAACCGGAGGGTGTGCCCGGCGAGACGCGGACCCTCACTTACGGCGAGCTCTTCCAGCGAGTCGTCGAGTTTTCGGCGGTCTTGCGTTCGCTCGGCGTGAAGAAGGGCGACCGCGTGACGATCTACATGGGGATGGTCCCGGAAGTCGCCGTCGCGATGCTCGCGTGCGCACGCGTCGGCGCGACACACACGGTGGTCTTCGGTGGCTTTTCCGCCGAAGCCCTACGCGACCGGATCAACGACTCGGGCTCCAAGGTGGTCGTCACGCAAGACGGCGCGTATCGACGCGGCGCCATCGTCCCGTTGAAAGCGATGGTCGACGAAGCCGTCGCGCAGACGCCGACCGTCGAAAAAATCGTCGTATTTCGACGCCTCGGCGAAGAGAGACTGAAGATCGAGATGAAACCGGGCCGCGACGTCGAATGGAGCGACGCGGTGAGCGGCGCGAACCCGGCACACGGCGGCGCCGAAGTGGTGGACGCCGAGCATCCGCTCTTCATTCTGTACACGTCGGGCTCCACCGGAAAGCCGAAGGGCGTCTTGCACACGACGCTCGGCTACCTCGCCGGCGCCCACGTCACGACGAAGTACGTCTTCGATCTGCGCGACGACGACGTGTACTGGTGCACCGCGGACGTCGGTTGGGTGACCGGGCACAGCTATATCGTCTACGGGCCGCTCTCGAACGGCGCGACCTGCGTCCTGTACGAAGGAGCGCCCAATTTCCCCGACTGGGGTCGCTTCTGGCGCATCATCGATCGACACCGCGTATCGATCCTGTACACCGCGCCGACCGCGATTCGGGCGTTCATCCGCGCGGGCACCGAGTGGGTCGACGCCGCCGATCTCTCGTCGCTCCGCCTCCTCGGCAGCGTCGGTGAGCCGATCAACCCCGAAGCGTGGATTTGGTACCACGAGCACGTCGGCAAGAAGCGATGCCCCGTCGTCGACACGTGGTGGCAAACGGAGACCGGTTCGATCATGATGACCACGCTTCCCGGCGCCGTTGCTGCCAAACCCGGCTCGACCGGGCTCCCATTCTTCGGCGTCGAACCGGACGTGGTCGGCAAAGACGGAAAAAGCGTGCCGCCCGGGAGCGGTGGCATGTTCGTGCTGAAGCGTCCGTGGCCGAGCATCTTGCGCACCGTGTGGGGCGACGACGAGCGATTCCGAAAGACGTATTTCTCGGAAATCCCGGGCGTGTATTTCACCGGTGACGGCGCGCGGCGAGACCAGGACGGCTACTTCACCGTCGTCGGCCGCATCGACGATGTCCTCAACGTCGCGGGCCATCGCATCGGCACCGCCGAGATCGAGAGCGCGCTGGTTTCGAATGCGGCCGTCGCGGAAGCCGCAGCCGTGGGCCGCACCGACGATCTGAGAGGTCAGGCGCTGGTCGTGTTCGTGACGTTGAAGCCCGGACACGCCGCGGACGCCGCCATGCGAACCGCGCTCGAAAATCACGTCGCCAAGGAAATCGGCAAATTCGCGAAGCCCGACGAAATCCGCTTCGCCGATGGGCTGCCGAAGACGCGGAGCGGCAAGATCATGCGCCGCTTGCTCAAAGACGTCGCGGCGGGCCGCGAAACGACCGGCGATACCTCGACCCTGGAAGACTTCGCGGTGCTCGCGAAGTTACGCGCCGACGACGAGTGACGTCACGACGCGCGCGTCACTCGGGGTCACGGCTCGGCACGAACGCAATGCGTTCGACGCGAATGGCCAAGGGACGCGCATCGTCGCTCTCGCCGATGTCGCGCGGCGAGACCGCGAGCGCGTAGTCGAACTGGAGTCGGGTGTTCGCGCGCGAGAGCGCGGCGGGGACGCGAAGCTCGACCTCGTTCGCGCCGGCGACGAGCGGCACGGTGGAGAGGGTGACGCCGTTGAGCCCGACGCGCACGCGCTGACCGCCGTTTCCATTGAAGAAGGGCTGCGCGTCGAACGCGAGGCGGTAAGTGACGCCGGGCTCGAGCGCCGCGTTCACGATCGACTGCTTGCCGACCGCCCACGCCCAGGAGCGGAACTCGTCGCGCTCGTCACCGGACCAACCCTCGCCGAGATGCGCTCGTCCCGCGAGGGTTCCGACGTCGATCGTGACGGCGCCGGGAACCACCAGCGGACGAACCTCGGCGACGGCGTGCACGCCGAAAGGCTCGACCGGGGTAATCCGCAAGCAGCGAAAGCCGGGGTGATCGTCGAATCGGAACGTCCTCCGGGCGATTCCCGCCCGCTCGGTGACGACCGAGCTCGACGGAACGAACGACGCACAATCGACCGAGCCGAAGATGGCGTATTCGGCGGGGCCGCGAACCATGAGCTCGGCGGCGTTCGACGGCTCCGTCGGCAAAAGGACCGTGACGTCCGAGGTGACGTCGGGGAGCTTCGCGCCCAGGCCCGCTTTCCAGCGATCGCCGTCGGCGAGCCGGTGATCTTCGACGATCGACCCGACGTCGCCCTTCGTCGCCGTCGCTCCGACGAGCGCGACGCCGAAGCGCGACGCGTGAATCGCGAAGGAGCGCACCACGTGAACGCCGCCGTCGCCCGGGAGCAATCGGACGCGCAGGAGCGGATCGGCGCGCGGATGAACGAGAGGAAGCGTCCGTTGCCGTAACCCGCTTCCGGCGACGCTCGCGGCGCGGGCGAGCTCGTCGAACCGTTTGCCGTCGACCGAGCCCTCGATCGCATATTGTCCCGCTCCGTCGGCGAAGAGTGTCACCGATTCGACGAGCGCGCCGCTCGCGCCGAGGAGGATCCACCCGCCGTCACCGAACCCCACCCCGAATGGGTCGGCGATGCTCGCGCCATCAGCCGGCGGCTCGGCGTCGAGCATCGCCTGCACGTCACCCGTCGTCGCGTGGTGTTCGAGCGGCGACAGCGCGAGGTCCGGCGGCGCCGCTCCCGCTTTCGGCGCCCTGCCGTCGTACAGGCCGACGCCGCCTTCGGAAGCGACGAGGAGCCGATCGCCGAGCGACTGGGAAGAGACGATGAGCGTCCGCTCGTCGGGCACGGCGTAGTCGTGGACGCGTCCGAAAATGAACGACCACGACCCGTCGATATGCAGCGGCACCTGCCGCTGCTCGAGCTCGAGCACGACGCCCGCGAGATAACCCCAATCGTCGTTCCGGCCGGCGGCGAGCGTCACCGGCTCCTTTCGAATTGCCGCGATGCGCTCTGCCGCGTCGGCGAGCGTCTTCACCATGGGCGGCCCGAAGCCAGGGTCCGCGCGAAACGCCGCGTACAGGGCGTGGGTTTTCTGGATCGAGCGTGCGTCGACCGAGGCCACCGCGATCGCGCAGCCGGCGAGCGCGGCGACGCTCGTCCCGCTTTCTTCGAGAGGTCGGCCCGTTCTGCCGCGGAACCGCTCGAAGAGGCCGGCGACGCCGACGGCCCAGCCGAAGATCCCGACCACGCCGAACCACAGCGTGACGTAGAGCAGCAAGGTCGCTTCGAGGGCGAACGCCGACGAGAGAGCCCCGACGAGCCCGATGATCGCGAGCACGGCCGCGTCGCGCAGCGCCGGCCGGCGTGCGGCGGCAACGAGCAACGCCGCTTCGGCGATGGCGAGACCCGCTGCGACCGCGGTGCCCGTCGCTGGCGTCTCGGGGGCTACCAGGCCGAGCGCGCTCGTGATCGGCGCCTCGACCTGGCGAACGGCGTGCCCCAACGCCGCGGCGAACGGCGCGTGCGTCGGGCGATTCACGAAGAAGCGCACGATCTTCGAGAAATTGTGCGAGACGAAGAGCGCGTCGTAGAACGGCGCCGACCAGAGCACGGCGAGAACGACCACCGCGGTGGTCTCGGTCCTGCGACGACCGGCGCTGGGAACCAGGCGACTCCAGCGCACGAGCCCGAACAGAACGAACGCGGTGGCGACCGGAACGTAACCGACGTGCGATTGGCACACGAACGCGTGCAAGACGACCACGAGAACCAACGCCGCGCGGCTTCCGAGCGCGAGCGCGACGCATGAAGCCGTCAGCGCCGCGAAGGGAAACAAAGAAAGGACTGGATTCCAGATGTCGGCGAACGCCGACGGGTAAGCGCTCGGAATGGCGTCCGTGACGAACCCACCGATGAAATTCACGAGGAGCGCCAACGCGACGAAGCGAATCGGGCGGCTGAACGCGCCGAACCGGGTCGACGAACAGACGTAGAGCAGGATGCCGAGACAACCGAGATTCGAGAGCAACGCCGCGACGTGGAGAGCGCCCGGTGAATGCCCGCTGATGACGTACGCCGGCCAGAGCAGCCAATAGATGAACGGCCCCGGGTGATGAAAGTAGAGCCGCGAATAAGGCCCCACCAGCTCTCGGCCGACGTGCATCACCCCGTCTTCCAGAACGGCGACGTCGGCCATCGGAAAGCGGCGCGTCGCCACCGAGCGGAGCTCCTCGAAAACGCCGTACAGCAACGGAGCGAGCAATGCGCCCGAGAGCGCCGGTGCCCACCAGCGCTCGAGCTCCGTGCGGAACCTCACGCGGAGAGCCTACTTCGGCGGAACGGCGATCTCGACCCAATCGAACGCCGCGGACAATTTGCGGGTGTCGGCCGCGCCGGGGAATTTACTCTTCGGGTCCTCCGCGTAGGCGAACTCGAAGCGCAGATCGTTTCCGCCCTTTCGGAAGTAGGAGCGCGCGGCGCGGAACGACACCGTCGACAGGTGATCATCGAGCGGCTTCGTGCCGAGCATCGTGTCGTTGACGAACAGCGTGAGCGTCTGCGGCGGCGCGTCGGGAAATCGAAACGGCGTGAGCCGCACGCGCACGATGCGATCTCCGTCGGCCTGGTTCTCGATCCTCATCGAGCACGTCGTGGCGGCGCACCAGTCGAACGTCTCGCCGTCCTTTTCGACCTCGAACCCCGACCATCCCGTACTGGGCGCGGGGGGTGGAGAGACCGCGTCGAAGTTCACGAATCGCGTCTCGTCGACGGCCGGCGGTTTGAAGAGGTACCCGGCTGCGCCCCCCGAACCCGCGGCGGCGAAGACGAGGGCGAGCCACCCTGCGATGGAGCGTTTCGAGCTCGTCGAATCGTCGTTCGGTCGAGCGGCGCGAACAGGAGCAGGGGAACCAGGAGCGCGGTCCACTTGTGGGAAGGCTGGATCCATGAGCGTCGTGACGTCGCGGGGAAAAAACGCGGACGATAACTTCATAACCTAGATCAGCCGCCCGCCGATTGCACGCCCGCCGTTCGGTCGAGCTCGCAATCGAGCGCGAAGCGGCGGTAGGCGACGACGAAACTGCTTCCGACCCTTTTGTCGGTGAAGCGGTCGATGATGAAGAAACGGCCGGGGCCGGTCCCCGTTTCGGGCAGGCGATACTCGCGCAAGTAGGGCGCGCTTTCGGCGCTCTTCAGCTCCAAGTCGAATATCCGCTCGCCGCGGACGCTCTTCACATTCTCGACGACGATGACGTCGTAGGCGTCGCGGGCATCGACCAGGACGACTTTGCCATCGACCTCGCGAAGCAGTCGGACTTCGGCGCCACTCGACGGGTGGAGGCGGCCGGCGGCGTCGCGGCATTTGCCCACCGTGTACCGCGCGAGGGTGACGCCCGAGTGCTCGTTGCCCGGCATCACCGTGTGGCCCCCGGCGATCTTCGCCGAGCTGCACGCCGTCTCCGTGGGCGCGAGCGCGAGCACGAGCGCCAGCACGACGAGCCGCGCGCGCTTCACGGCGCTCCGGTTCGGCGAACGGCCTCGATGAAGGCGCGGACCTTCGCCGGATCTTTTTTGCCGGGCGACGTCTCGACGCCGCTCGCGACGTCGACGCCGAACGGATTCACGGCGGCGATCGCGCCGGCGACGTTGTCGGGGTTCAATCCGCCGGCGAGGATCATGCGGCGCGTGCGAGCGAGCGCGCGAACCAGTGACCAATCGAACGCGAGACCCGCCCCACCGAGCCCGCCCTCCGGTTTCGAGTCGACCAGGAGGTATTCGCCGCTGAAGGCTTCGGCGGCGTGCGCGTCGGCGGCGGTCGCGATCTGCGCGGCCTTGATGGCGTGCGGCTGCAACGCGGCCACGTCGTCGGGCGATTCTTCGCCGTGGAGCTGGAGCCAATCGATGCCGAGGCGCCGCCGCAGCAGGGCGAGCTCGCCCACCGGGCGATCGGCGACGACGGCGACGATCATCGTCCGCCCCGCTACTCCGTCGATCACGCGACGGGCCGTGTCTTCGTCGATGAATCGCTTCGACCCGGGGACGAGGTTCACGCCGATCGCCGTCGCGCCCTCTTCGACCGCGAACACCGCGTCCTCGACGCGGGTGATGCCACAGATCTTCACGAAGCGAGCCGGGCGCATCCGGGCCGCCGTCACTCGATCTTGAGAAGCTGCTTCACGGTCGCGATCACCTGCGGCGCCTGGATCGGCTTCGTGATGTAGGCGTTCGCGCCGAGGTCGATCGCTCGACTGCGATCGTCCGCGCTGCCTTCGGTCGTGATCACGACGATCGGCGTCGCGCGATGCACGGGATCGGTGCGGACGCGCTGGATGAGCTTGAGCCCGTCGAGGACGGGCATGTTGATGTCCGTGATGATGAGGTCGAAAGGACCTTCGGCGAGCTTGCGAATGCCGCTCACCCCATCGTCTGCCTCGACGACACGAAGCTTTTTCACTCGGGCGAGCGCAAACGTCAGGAGCTGCCGCATCATGGGCGAGTCTTCGACGAGGAGGCAGGAATAGCTGGCCATCGAAAGGTACCGGTAATCTTGGTTCTTTAGCGGAACGAAGGGAAGTCTACCATCAGCGTTAACACAACTCCGAAAAGGCCTGGTAATCTCGCACGAATGGCCGTCCTCAACTTGCCGACGCCTTACGGCGAAATCGACGACCTGATCGAACGAGATGATCTCGAGGCGGCGCGAAGCGCTCTCCGGGACCTCCGTGCAGCCGTGGGCGCCTCCCTCGATCCGGAGCTGCGTGAGCTTCTCGACGTGAAGCTCGCGCTCGCGGACCGATCGATCCCGACGCAGCTCGCGATGAACCGCCTCCTGGCTTTGATGCGGAAAAATCCGAACCTCGCCGGCGCCCACGAACTCTACCGCCAGGCCTCGGATGCGTCGTACGGGTCCGGAGAGTCGTCGATGGCCCACTCGCACCCCCCGCCGCCGATCAAGCCACGCCAAGGAAAGTGACGTTCATCGTCACTTTTGGCGCCGAGCGCTCACTGGTGCGCCTTCGACTCCGGTTACCATCGCGCGCCCGAGCTCGCATCGGCTTCTAGGGTTGGCCCGCGTCCGCGCCTCTCGGCGTCGCGGTGAGGGCGGGGCTGCGCTGAAAAATCAATGCGTACGAGTGCGCCGACGGCATGAACAACGTTGCTCGCTCCGGATGCTCAGCGGGCGCGAACTCGGCGAACCACGGGAGCGCCTGCCAAGACGCCGTCTTGTCGATGAACTCGGGGACGATCAGATCGAGCTCGACGTAACGGCCCGCCGTGCCGCGCGAGAGGACCGGACCGAAGGTGAATCTCTCGAACCCGGCGCGCGGCACCAAGTCGTTGTGCATGGCGCCGCCGTAGCCGACGACCATCCGCGCGTCGTGCGCCGTTCGGTTCGCCGCGGCGTATCGCTCGAGTGATTCGCGCGCGAGCCGCGTGACGACGTCGAGGCTCACCGTGACGGCGTCGTCACCGCCGCCCGCGATACGGCGGAGGTCGGCACACGTCGGTTCGAGCGCGTGCGGGCGGATCCCGAGGGTCAGCGCCGCATTTCCGAGCGCGACGTACTCGTTCTGGTCGGTCCTCGCCTGATGCTCGGTGACGACGCGCTCGGCTTTCTCTGCGCGCTTCGTCGCGGGGGCGCACGCCGGGTTCGGGAGCAGGAGCTCGACGACGAGATCGGACGCTTTGCCGCTCAGCATCGGCAGGAGGTCGCGCGTGAAGCGCCGCGTGCTCGATTCGACGCGTTCCGAGCCGCGAAGCGCGTGCGCCTCGCCGATCGCGAGCACGACGGGATCTTCGCCGAGCACCCGTGCGAACGCGGCTTTCGCATCGTCGAAGGTTGCGCACCGGGGCGCGTTGCACGACGGTTCCGTGGACGCATCGGCGACCGTGCCGCTCGCGACGGCTCGGGGCGCTTTCGCCGCGAGCGACGCGACTCCGCCACTCGGCGAACCCGCGACCGGCGAGGGCGCACCGGCACTCTTTTTCGCGCATCCGGCGGCGAGCGTCGAAAGGACCCCAATAAAAAATGCCCCGCGGCGTCTCCAGGCCGCTCGCACCGGACCCCGCGCGCGCTCCCGGCGCCGACGAGGCGCCAAAAATGGGCGGACGCCCATTTCAACGCGAACCGCTCTGGCCGCCCTTCTGCTCGATCTTCGCCCACGTGTCGCGAAGGCCGATGGTGCGATTGACGACGACGGCGCCGGGACGAGAGTCGACCGAGTCGAAGCAAAAATAACCCAGGCGCTCGAACTGCACGCGCGCGCCGGGCTTGGCTTCGGCGAGGCTCGGCTCGAGCTTCGCGCCGCGCACGACTTCGAGCGAATTCGGGTTCAGGTGCGTCGTGAACGACACGCCCGCTTCTTCGCCTGCCGAAGGATTTTCGGCCGTAAAGAGGCGATCGTAGAGGCGAACCTCGGCGTCGACCGCGTGCGCCGCGGAGACCCAGTGCAAGGTCCCCTTCACTTTGCGGCCATCCTTCGGCATGCCGCCGCGTGAATCCGGATCCCACGTGCATCGGAGCTCGATGGGCTCTCCGCGCTCGTTCTTCACGACGCTCTGGCAACGGAGCAGACAGGCGTTGCGGAGCCGCACTTCGGCGCCGGGCGAGAGCCGGAACCAGCCTTTGGGCGGCACTTCGCGAAAATCGTCCTCTTCGACGTAGAGGACGCGCGAAAACGGCACTTTCCGGGTTCCGCGATCGGGGAATTCGGGGTGATTCTGAGCTTCGAACCACTCGACCTCGCCGTCCGGAAAATTCTCGACGACGACCCGGAGCGGCTTGAGCACGGCCATGACGCGCGGGCAGCGGGCGTTCAAGTCCTCGCGGAGCTCGTGTTCGAGGAGCGCGACGTCGACGACGCCGTCGCGACGCGCCACGCCGATGCGCTCGCAAAAAGCGCGGATCGCTTCGGCCGTGTAGCCGCGCCGTCGGAGGCCGGCGAGCGTCGGCATGCGCGGGTCGTCCCAACCCGACACGTGCCCTTCTTCGACGAGCACCTGCAATTTCCGCTTCGAGAGGACCGTGTACGTCAGGTTGAGCCGCGCGAACTCGGTCTGGCGCGGCGGATCTTCGACGCCAATTTCCTTCAAGTACCAGTCATAGAGCGGACGGTGGTCTTCGAACTCGAGCGTACAGATCGAGTGCGTGATCTTCTCGATGGCGTCGCACTCGCCGTGCGCGAAGTCGTACATCGGGTAGATGCACCACTTGTCGCCGGTCCGATGGTGCGCGGCCTTCCGGATCCGATACATCGCCGGATCGCGGAAGTTCTGGTTCGGCGAGGCCATGTCGATCTTCGCGCGGAGCACGTGCGTCCCGTCGGCGAACTCGCCGGCCCGCATTTTCCGGAAGAGCGACAGATTTTCTTCGACCGACCGATCGCGATACGGGCTGTTCGTGCCAGGCTTGTAGAAATTGCCGCGCGTCTCGCGGATTTCTTCGAGGGTCCGGCTATCGACGTACGCTTTTCCCAGCGTGATGAGCCGTTCGGCCCACTCGTAGAGCTGCTCGAAATAGTCGGACGCGAAATACAGATTGTCCCACTCGAAGCCGAGCCAGCGAACGTCAGCCTGAATCGAATCGACGAACTCCACCTCTTCCGTCAGTGGGTTCGTGTCGTCGAATCGGAGATTGCAGGTGCCGCCGTACTTCTTCGCGATGCCGAAGTTGAGGCAGATGCTCTTCGCGTGCCCGATGTGGAGGTAGCCGTTCGGCTCCGGCGGAAATCGCGTACGAACGGTGGCCGAGCGCTGGCCTTCGGCTCGCTCGGCATCGATGAGCTCGTAAATGAAGTTCGGCGCGTCGTTGGGTTCGCCCTTGGCGTGGGCTAGGTCGTTCATCGGGACTCCGAGCGTCGAAAAATGCGCTCACCCGGGCGATATCGCAAGGGGTGGGCGTTCTTGGGGGGCGTGCCCGCAGCGCTGCCTGGTGGACTTTGACGTCGTGAGATTGGTTTCTGGGGGGCGTGCCCGCCCCCCTCGCCCGTTCCGGGCGGTCCCCCTGGTATTCGCTTCGCTCAAGGTAACCGTTGCGCGACGTTCACCGCTCGCGAAGCGAGCCCGCGAAGCGGCAGGGGGAGCGGTCGCGAAGCGAGCCGC
>CAZDNG010000028.1:0-100876 GCA_964506835.1 uncultured Polyangiaceae bacterium | reverse complement strand
TTTCGCCGGGACTTTCGAGGTTACCCGCGTGCTCGGCCGGTTCCAGGCCGGGGCCGCCGGCAGCCGGCGGTGCTCGTTCGCTTCGCTCACGAGCAGCCCGGAGCCGGCCTGCGCGCGCGGGTGGGGAAGCGTCGTCCCCGGTCGGGACGCAACCCCATGGAGGTTTCGAATGACGCTCAAGATCTATCCCGTCGTGCTCGAGTTGGTCCGTAGGCTGGCGCCGCTATTGCCCTCGTTGCGTAGACGTTCTTCGGCGCTCGGAGATCAAATGGAGCGAGCTCTCATCTCGGTTCCGCTCAACATCGCGGAAGGCGCTTACTCGCGCGGCAAAAATCGAGAGGCTCGCTATCAGACGGCACTCGCGTCTGCGCGCGAAGTGCTCGCCTGTTGGGAAACTGCAGAGGCGTTCGGCTGGGTCGGGCCCCTCGACCCTGAGATCGCCGCGCTGTTTCAGCAAGTCATCGGCACCTTGGTCCGGCTCGCTCTACGCTGAAAATGGACGCCAAGCATCGCCACACGCCGAGCGGCGCTGTGCGATTTCATCGGCCCGAGGATAGTGGGCGTTGGTCGGTTGCAAAGACCGCGTGCCTAGATGGGTGGGTGAGGCGCGGAAACGTGCATTGGCACGTTGAGCACCGAGAGCACCCAGATAGGCGCGTGCTCGAAGCAAACGACCAACGCCTTAGTACCGAGGCACCGTCGGATCTATCTCCACCGACCAAGCATCGATGCCGCCCGCGAGGTTCTGCACGTTCTTGAACCCTTGCTGCAGAAAGTACTCGGCGGCTTGCTGCGAGCGGCTGCCGTGGTGGCAATGAAACACGATCGGCGTCTCCTTCGAGAGGCCGAGGATGTACTGCTGCACGTCGCGATCGAGCAGACGCGAGCCCTGGATTGCCGCGATCTCCCGCTCGGCGGGCGAGCGAACGTCGAAGAGCTCGACCTTTTCGCCGGCGTCGAATCGCTGTTGGAGATCTCGCGGCGCGATCTGACGAACCTTGGGAGGCTCGTTCGGGTTGTCGATCTTGAACGCGGAACCCTCGGGCGTTTCGACGTAGTCGATGACCGTGCCGTTCGCGCGCTTGGCGCTCGCGCGATCGAGCAGGAGCTTCACTCCCGCTTCGACGACGATGTCTTTCGGTTGCTGCGGGCCGATCGAGAGACCGTGATTGAACTTCGCGTCGACCTCGAACCGCACCCCTTCCTCGGGTGACTCGAGCGCGGACTGGAGCGCTTGCGCCGCTCGCGGCGTGACGGTGATCTTCGGCGGCGTTACCTCGGCGACTTCGACGCCGAGCTTCTCTTCGAGCTCACCCGAGCCGTACATCTCTTTCACGATGTCGCAGCCGCCGACGAACTCGCGCCGCACGTAGAGCTGAGGGATGGTCGGCCAGTTCGAGAACTCCTTGATGCCCTCGCGAATCTCGGGATTCGAGAGCACGTCGACCGTCGAATACGGGACGCCGAGCGATCCGAGGATCTGAACGACCTGCGCGGAGAAACCGCAACGGGGCGCGGCGGGCGTGCCTTTCATGAAGAGCACGACGTCGTTGCCTTCGAGAGTCGATTGAATCGTCTGGCGGGTGCTTTCTTCCATTTCCAATTCTCTGATGGGGCTAAGGCCGGAGCGCGTCAATCATGGTATAGACGCGCCCGTGGTCAACTCCGAATCCAGCGCGATCGGCGCCGCGAAACTGCCCGACGGTTGGATGGCGGCGCTCGGAATCGAGATCGTGAAGATGGATCTCGAGGAAGTCGTCGCGGAGTGGACGATCGACCATCGCCATCTGCAGCCCTTCGGCATCGTGCACGGCGGCGTGCACTCGGGCGTCGTGGAAACCGTTTGCTCCCTCGGCGCCGCGCTCCACGCCGCGCAACACGGAAAGATCGTCGTCGGAGCCGAAAACCACACTAGCTTTTTGCGCCCGGCCAAGAGTGGGCGTTTGCGCGCGGTCGGCAAGCCGGTTCAGGTCGGTCAGAAGGCGCAGCTCTGGGAAGCGTCCATTACTGACGAGAAGGGACGCTTGGTTGCCACCGGACGAGTTCGACTGTTCGCTCTCGACGCGCCGCCGCCCGGTGGTTGACACGAGGCGTCGACGCCACCCCCTACACGGGTGAGCAGGCCCCGATTGATTCGCGAGCTCACTCATCGCAGCGCGAAGCACAGCGATCCGCTGGCGGATATGTGCAAAGCTCTGGTGGGAGTTTTCATGACGTTAACCGACGACTTTCAGCCCGAGCTCCGGAACCTGGTGGATCTGCTCAATCATGGGGTCGGGCTCTACGCCGACCGCCAGCTCTTCGGAGTGCCGCAGAACGACGGGAGTTTCGAATGGAAGACGTTCGGTGAATTCGCCCGGCTCGTCGACCAATTCCGCGCCGGGCTCGCCGGCATCGGCGTTCGGCGCGGCGATCGTGTCGCGGTGATTTCCAATAATCGCCTCGAATGGGCGGTCGGGGCGAACGCCTGCTACGGCCTCGGCGCGAGCTACGTGCCGATGTACGAAGCTCAGCTCGACGAAGAGTGGAAGTACATCCTCGCCGACTCGGGCGCCAAGGTGTGCCTCGTCGCGGATTCGAAAATCGAAGCGCGCATCCGTAAAATGGAGAGCGCGCTGCCCTCGCTCGAACGCGTCGTGTGCTTCGACGGCGAGGCGTCGAATCCGAACACCTACGCGGCGCTGATGGCCTCCGGCGCGACGCACGCGGTGCCGGCGATCCGACCCGACGACTCGGACATCGCGTGCCTCATCTACACGTCGGGCACGACGGGGAAGCCCAAGGGCGTTCGCCTCACCCATTTCAACCTGGCGAGCAACGTGAGCGCGCTCCTCACGATGGTCGACATGAACAACGGCGATCGCGGCGTCTCGTTCTTGCCCTGGGCGCACGTGTTCGGCGGCTGCGTCGAGATGAACCTCTGCATCGCGACGGGCGGGTCGACGGTCATCTGTGCCGACCCGACGAAGCTGGTCGAGTATTTGCCCAAGGTGAAGCCGACGATCCTGTTCGCCGTGCCGCGGGTATGGAACCGCATCTACGACGGCGTCCAGAAGAAGATGGCGACCCAGCCGAAAGCCATCCAATGGGTGTTTTCGACGGCCCTCCGAGCCAAGAAGAAGCGAAAGGCCGGACATTCGCCGTCGCTCCTCGAGCGCTTCGCGATCAGGGTGGCCGACAAGGTCGTCTTCCCGAAGATCACCGAGGCGTTCGGCGGAAATCTCCGGTTTGCCTGCTCCGGCGCCGCGGCGCTCTCGCGCGAGGTCGCGGAGTTCATGGAGGGCCTCGGCATCGAGGTCTACGAGGGCTACGGAATGACCGAGACCAGCGGCTGTACGACGGCCCAGCCCATGGGGAAGGTGAAGCTCGGGTCCGTCGGCAAAGCGATCCCCGGCATCCGGCTCGAGATCGACAAGACCGCGCCGGGCTCGCACGGTGAAGACGGCGAGATCATCGTGCACGGCATGGGCGTCATGCCCGGCTACTACAACCTCGAAGAGGTCACCCGTCAGACGATGACCGCCGACGGCGGCCTGCGCACGGGCGACCTCGGTCGCATCGACGAAGAGGGATACCTCTTCATCACCGGCCGCGTGAAAGAGCTCTACAAGCTCGAGAACGGCAAGTACGTCGCGCCCGCGCCGCTCGAAGAGAAGCTCACCTTGAGCCCCTACATCGCGCAGTGCGTGATCTTCGGCTCCGACAAGCCGCACAACGTCGCGCTGATCGTGCCGGACATGGCGGCGCTTTCGGTGTGGGCAAAAGCCCAAGGCATCACCGTCGACGGCGAGGCGCTCCTCGGCGAGCCCACCGTGCGCCGATTGCTCGAGACCGAGGTCGACAAGTACAGCAAGGACTTCAAAGGCTTCGAACGTCTCAGGGACTTCGTGCTCGACACCGATTTGATGAGCATGGAAAACGGGCTCCTCACGCCCACCTTGAAGCTCAAGCGCTCGAAGGTCGTGGCGAAGTACAAGGACGTGTTCGATTCGCTCTATCCGGCGCCGCCGTCGAATCGGCCCGAGCCGCGCGCGTCGTACATTCGCGAGATTGCGCCCGCGCGACCCGCTGCGCGCAGCGCTTAGGAAGTGTCCCCGCGCACGCCGCACCGCAGCGTGCCCGAACGCGACCGAGCGTGAGCGCACCACGACGCCTACGGCAAAACGCCGACGATGTGGGCGAAAGACGCATCACGTCGTAGTTCGTGCGCGGCCGCCTTCGTTTTTCTTCACCTCGCCGCGGCGCGAGACGCGGCATAGAGTTGAGGGAACGATGGTCATCTATTGGCTTCGTCACCGGGGAACCGCGTACCCGGTTCATCGCGGTGACTGCGTCCTCGGGCGGAGCCCGCACTGTTTCCTCGTCTTGAGCTCCGAACAGGTTTCACGCGAGCACGCCGTGGTGCGGCTCGTCGCCCAGGGCGTCGAAGTGGAAGATCTCGGAAGCCGGAACGGCACTCGGGTCAACGGGCGCGAGGTCGCGGGATCCCAGAAGCTCGAAGCCGGCGACGTCATCGAAGTGGGCGGAGAGCGACTCGAAGTCATGCGTCGCGTGAGCCGCGACCAATCGCAGACCGAACAGAGTCCGGCGCCGGAAGATCCGGCCGCGAAGGCCCAGCGCAACATCCTCGAGCTGATCGAAGAGCTCGCCGCCCGCGCCGCCGACGCTCACGAACGCGGCCCGCTGGTGAAGACGATCCACGGTCTCGTCGAGACGTTGATTCAAAGCACGGAACGGAGCGGGCGCCTCTTGAATCGCGGCGAAGCGATCCGGCTGGTGTCGGTGACGCGCGTGATCGCCGGTTGGTCCGCGGACAAGGCGATGGCCGACTGGAGCAAACACGTCGCTCGCGCCGTCGGGCAAAATTGAACCGTGCCTGCGAGCGCAGCGAGCTCGCCGAAGGCGGCGGGGGGAGCGGTCGCGAAGCGAGCCGCGGGGGGCCAAGGCCCCCCAACAAGACGGCTGCCCTGCGAGCGGCCCCCCAAAAATCAAAGCTCGGCCTTGAGTAACTCGAGGAACGTCCTCGCGGCGGTCGAGAGCTCGCGCGTTCTTCGGTAAATCGCGCCGAACGACCGCTTGAGCGGCGGCCCGGTGAAACGGCGTGCAGCGAGCGTGCCCGCCCGCACTTCGGCGGCGAGGGCGGGCGCGGGAAGAATGGAAACACCGAGGCCGGCTTCGACCGATCGCTTGATGGTCTCGATGTTGTCGAGCTCCATCACGTACGACACGCTCGCTTTGCCGCGAAGAATGCGATCGACCAAGCGCCGCGTGGGAATGTCGCGATCGAATCCGACGAACGGCGAGCCGTCGAGATCGGCGAGGGTGACTTTCTTTCGGCGCGCGAGGGCATGATCGGGAGCGGTCACGAGCCAGAGCTCGTCTTCGCCGAGCGGCACGATTTCGAGCTCTCGACGTCGCTTCGGGAGCGCGACGATGCCGAAGTCGACCTCGCCGGCGAGGCAAGCGTCGTACACGAGATCGGTGCGCCGGTATTCGAGCCGTAGATTCACGCCGGGGTGGAGCGACAGCGACTTTTTCATCGCCGGCGGGAGCGTATGGAGACCGACGCTGTACACCGTCGCGACACGGACGCTGCCCGCGACGGCGTTCGGGCCTTCGAGGAGACGCCGCTCGACCTCGGAGAACCGCTCGAGCAACGGCTTCACCTCGGCGTAGAGCACCGTGCCGGCTTCGGTCGGGCGCGCACCGATGCGCGGAGCTCGGTCGATCAGCTTGCGCTTGTAGCGCGCTTCGAGCGCGCGGAGCTGCTGACTCACCGCCGATTGCGTCACGTGGTTCAGCTTCGCCGCGCGCGAGAGGCTCTTCGTCTCGACCAGGTCGCAGAAGGTTTTCAGGGTCTCGAGGTGCACCCATTAATAATAGCAACTTATTAAATGAGTGAACGGATTGAATATGACTAATCTATGGTCGGACGCTATTCACTCTCTCGAGGCCTCCACGAAGCGAGGCAGAAGGAGCTCGAGATGAAGCCCCCCGCCCTCTTGTGGCGAAGTTCCGTCGGAAAAAAGGCGCTGACGTCCCTGTCCGGCATCTTGTTCTTCGGGTGGATCTGCCTGCACGTGCTCGGCAATCTGACGGCGTTCTTCGGCGCGGCCGCGATGAACGGCTACGCTGCGTCGCTCCGCCATGCCGCGCCGCTGCTCTGGCTGTCGCGTCTGGTTTTGTTCGCGGCGGTCACGCTGCACGTGGTTTCGTCGCTCTCGCTCGCAAAAATCGCGCACTCGGCGCGGCCTCGGAACATCACGGCGCGGCCGCGGCACAGCGCGACCTTCGCGTCACGGTCGCTTCGCGTCGGCGGCCCGCTGCTCCTCGGTTTTCTCGTCTTTCATCTCGCGCATCTGACGTTCGGCGTCCAGAGTCCGCATTTCGTCGCCGGTCGGGTCTACGAAAACGTGGTGTCGGGTCTGAGATCGCCGTGGACCGCGACCGTGTACGTCCTCGCCGCCGCGCTCGTCGGGTTGCACCTGCACCACGCGCTCTACGCGGCGAGAACGAGCCTCGGGATCGCCGCCCCGTCCGCCGAAAATGCGCGACGTCCGCTCGCCGCCGCGCTCGCGCTCGCCGTCGCACTCGGATTTGCCGCCGTGCCGCTCGCGGTGGCCTTCGGAGCACTCCGATGAGCGCGCGGTCGCTCGCGCGCGCGCCGTCGATCGCCGATCGCGGTGAACGAAACGAGGGGGCACTCCGTTCGAACGTGCCGTCCGGGCCGCTCGTCGAGAAATGGACGCGGCGTCGATCCGAGCTGCGTTTGGTTGGTCCGACTTCGAAGCGTCGCTTTCACGTGGTCGTCGTGGGTTCGGGGCTCGCCGGCGCCTCGGCTGCGGCCGGTCTTTCGGAGCTCGGATACCGCGTGACGTGTCTCTGTTTTCAAGACTCGCCGCGACGCGCGCACAGCGTGGCCGCGCAGGGTGGGATCAACGCCGCGAAGAACTACCAGAACGACGGCGACGGCGTCGAACGGCTCTTCAAGGACACGCTCTCTGGCGGCGACTACCGATCGCGCGAAGCGAACGTGTACCGACTCGCCGAGCTGTCGGCGAACATCATCGATCAAGCCGTCGCGGCCGGCGTTCCCTTCGCGCGAGAATACGGCGGGCAGCTCGCGAATCGGTCGTTCGGCGGCGCGCTCGTCTCGCGCACGTTCTACGCGCGCGGGCAAACCGGTCAGCAGCTTCTCTTGGGCGCCTATCAGTCGCTCTCGAAAGAGGTCGCCGCGGGCGGCGTGACGCTGTTACCGAGGCGAGACGTGCTCGACCTCGTCGTGGTCGACGGCCGGGCGCGCGGCGTCGTGTGCCGCGACCTCGTCACCGGCGAGCTCGAAGCGCACGTCGCCGACGCCGTCGTGCTCGCGACGGGCGGCTACGCGAACGCCTTTTTTCTCTCCACGAACGCGCGCGGCTCGAACGCGAGCGCCGTCGTGCGCGCCTTCCGTCGCGGGGCGGCCTTCGCGAATCCGTCGTTCGTGCAATTTCATCCGACGTGCTTGCCGGTGAGCGGCGAGCATCAGTCGAAGCTCACGTTGATGTCCGAATCGCTCCGGAACGACGGCAGAGTCTGGGTTCCGCGGAGCCCCGGCGACGCGCGTCTTCCGTCGGCCATCCCGGAGAGCGAACGCGACTACTACCTCGAGCGACTCTATCCACGGTACGGGAACCTCGCGCCGCGCGATCTCGCTTCACGCGCCGCAAAGGAAGTGTGCGACGACGGGCGCGGCGTCGGATCGTCGGGACGCGGCGTCTACCTCGACTTCTCCGAGGCGATCGGCCGCGTCGGGGAAGCGGCGCTGCGTGAGCGTTACGGGAACCTCTTCGAGATGTACGAGGGCATCACCGGCGTCGATCCGCTGCGCGACGCGATGTCGATCTATCCCGCTGCGCACTACTCGATGGGAGGGCTCTGGGTGGACTACGACCTGATGACCACCTTGCCCGGTCTCTTTGCAATCGGTGAAGCGAACTTCTCGGATCACGGCGCGAACCGTCTCGGCGCGAGCGCCCTCATGCAAGCGCTGGCGGACGGCACATTCATCGTGCCGTCGTCGGTGACGGGTTACCTCGCGTCGGAGAGGCTCCCGAGCGTCGCTCAGTCGACGCCGGAAGTGCAGAGCGCGGTCGACGAGACGACGGCGCGCATCGCGCGCGTGCTCTCGCGGCGGGGGGCGCGGACGGCGCTCGAGATCCATCGGGAGCTCGGGAAAATCCTTTGGGACGGGTGCGGGCTCAGTCGCTCCGCGTCGGGGCTCACGAGCGCCCGCGCCGCGATCGCGGCGCTCCGAACCGAGTTCGGCGACGGGATCGCGATGGTCGGCACGAGCGCCGAGTTGAACCAGGAGCTCGAGCGGGCGCTTCGGGTCGCGGATTTTCTCGAGCTCGGCGAGCTGCTCTGCGACGACGCGCTCGCGCGCGAAGAATCGTGTGGATGCCACTTTCGCGAGGAGCACCAGGACGAAGACGGCGAACCGGTTCGCGACGATGAGCGCTTCGCGGAAGTCGCGGTGTTCGAGCACGACGGCGAGGGTCGGCCGGCAAGACGGTCGTCCGAGCCGCTGGTCTTCGAAAATGTCGTCCCCGGTCGGAGGAATTATCGATGAGAGTGGTGCTCAAGGTGTGGCGCCAGGAGGGCCCTGCGTCCCGAGGCGAATTCGTGCGATACCCGGTCGAAGAAGGCGCAAAGGAAATGTCGATCCTCGAGGCGCTCGACGTGGTCAACGAACGGCTCGTCCACCTCGGTGAGTCGCCCATCGCGTTCGACAGCGACTGCCGCGAAGGCATTTGCGGCGCGTGCGGCATCGTCGTGAACGGCCTTCCGCACGGCCCGCGCGCTCGCACGACGGCGTGCGAGCTCAGATTGCGCGCGTTCGCCGACGGCGACGAGATCACGCTCGAGCCGTTCGTGACCGGCGCGTTTCCCCTCGTGCGCGATCTCGTCGTGGATCGCAGCGCGCTCGACCGCGTGATTCAAGCTGGCGGCTACGTGTCGGTTCGCGCCGGATCCGCTCCCGAGGCGAACACGCTTCCCGTCGGGAAAGCGCGCGCGGAAACGGCGCTCGACGCGGCGTCGTGCATCGGCTGCGGCGCTTGTGTCGCTGCGTGCCCCAACGGTTCGGCCGCGTTGTTCGTCGGCGCAAAAATCGCGCACCTCGGGCGACTGCCGCAGGGCACGCCGGAGGCGTCGCGCCGCGCCTTGTCGATGGTCGTCGCGGCCGACCGCGAAGGGTTCGGCGGGTGCACGCTTCACGGCGAGTGCCACGAAGCTTGTCCGAAGGGGATCGGCCTCGACGTGATCGCGTTCATGAACCGCGCTACCCTCGCGGCGTCGCTGCTCGACGCGAACGAGCCGCTCATCGAACCCCGGAGACCTCGCACGTGACGGACCCGAGCTTTTGGCACCGTCTCCAGTTCTCGTTCACCATCGTCTATCACTACCTATTTCCGCAGCTCACGATGGGGCTCGGCGTGTTTCTCGTCATTTTCAAGTGGCGCGCGCTCCGAGGGAACGCGGGCTACGACGTCGCGACGCGCTTCTGGTCGCATCTCTTCGGGATCAACTTCGCCTTCGGCGTCGTGACCGGGTTCCCGATGGAGTTTCAGTTCGGTACGAATTGGGCACGCTTTTCGAGTTACGCGGGCGGCGTCATCGGGCAAACGCTCGCGCTCGAAGGGATGTTTGCGTTCTTCCTCGAGAGCGCGTTCGTGTATGCGCTCGTCTGGGGTGAACGAAAGCTCGGTCCTCGGAAACACTTCGCCGCCGCGGTCGCCGTCTGCGCCGGGAGCTGGCTCTCCGGCTATTTCATCATCGCGACCAACGCGTTCATGCAGCACCCGATCGCGGCTTACCAAACAGGCGCGGACGGTCGTCTGTCGTTGACCGATTTTTGGGGACTCCTCGCGAACCCCTGGGCGCTCGCGGAATATGCGCACAACATGACGGCGAGCGTCGTCACGGCGTCGTTCGTCGTCGCGGCGGTCGGCGCGTTCTACGCATTGAAAGGGATTCATCCCGAGCAGGCCCGGATTTTTCTCCGCACCGGGGTCGGCGTGGGGCTCGTCGCCGCCGTCGTCGTCGCGTTCCCCACCGGTGACCATCAAGCAAAGCTCGTCGCGCGCTACCAACCGGCGTCGCTGGCCGCGATGGAAGGGCGTTTCGAGAGTGGTCCGCGGGCGTCGCTCACGTTCATCGGGCAGCCCAACGTGCGCGAGCATCGGATCGACAACGCCATCCACGCGCCGATGCTCCTCAGTATTCTCGCGTACGGCACTCCGAGTCGAAGTGTTCAAGGATTGAACGACTTCGACCCGAAGGATTGGCCGACGAACATCGAGCTTCTCTACTACTCGTTCCACGTGATGGCCGGGCTCGGCACGATGTTCATCGCGCTGCTCGCGCTCGCGAATTTCGCTCGTTTCAGAGGAGCCCTCGAACGATGGCGACCGCTCCTCTGGGTGCTCATGCTCGCCTTTCCGTTTCCTTACATCGCCACCACGGCGGGCTGGATGACGGCCGAGCTCGGCCGGCAACCGTGGCTCGTCTACGGGCTCTTTCGAACCGCCGACGGTTTCAGCGACAGCGTGAGCTCGGGGAACGCGCTCTTCACGTTGATCGGGTTTTGCGGGCTCTATTTCGTGCTCGGGTTGCTCTACGTGTTCTTGGTCCTGCGCGACATCGACCACGGGCCGACCCAAGCCCGCCACGGGGGCGCCGCGGTCCATGGCTGAAATCTGGTTTTCGATTCTCGCGCTCACCTTGGTGCTCTACGCGGCGCTCGACGGTTTCGACTTCGGCGCGGGCCTCCTACACTTGTGGGTCGCGCGCACCGACGACGAACGTCGCGCGGTGCTCGCGGCGATCGGACCGTTTTGGGACGGCAACGAAGTGTGGTTGCTCGCGACCGGTGGCGTGCTCTTCGTCGCGTTTCCGTCGGTCCTCGCGGTCGCGTTCCCGGCGTTCTACCTCGCGCTCTTCCTCGTGCTGTGGTGCCTCGTCTTGCGCGGCATTTCGATCGAAGTGAGAAACCACCTCGAAGATTCGCTGTGGGCCGCGTTTTTCGACGCCGTCTTCGCCGGATCGAGCTCGCTGCTCGGGCTCCTATTCGGGCTCGCGCTCGGCAACGTCGTGCGCGGCGTGCCCATCGATGCGAAGCAAAGCTTCACGCTCGCGTTCTTCACGGATTTCCTGCCGACGGGGCAAGTGGGGCTCATCGATTTTTACACGCTGAGCGTCGGGCTCCTCTCGTCGGCGTTCCTCGCGGCGTACGGCGCGACGTTCCTCGCCGCTCGCACGGCCGGTTCCTTGCGCGCGCGCTGTCTGGTGGCCGAGCGAACCTCGGCGTTCGTCGCCGCGGCGCTCTTCGTCGTCGTCACGATAGAGACTCAGTTCGTCCGCCCCAGTCTCCTCGCCAACATGCTGCACCGCCTTCCAGGGTGGCTCGGTATCGCCGTGCTCGTCGTGGGCGCGTCGCTCTGGCTGCGCGGGTATCGTGCGGGCGAAGATCGACGTGCGTTCACCGGGTCGTCGCTCGTGGCGATCGGGATCCTGGGCGCCGCTGCGGCTGGCCTCTACCCGACGATCATCCATTCGACGCTCGCGCCCGAATTCGATATGAATGCCCCGACGAGCCTCGTCGCTCCGTACGGGGCCGAGGTCGGCCTCGTTTGGTGGCTCATCGCGCTCGTTCCCGCGCTGCTGTACGTCGTGATGGGCTTCCGGAGGAACTGGGACCGAGTCGGGCGCGACCCCGCCTCCCGATAGCACGCCCAGCGACTCGTGGGGATTTTCGCTGTTTGCCTGCGGATTCGTCCTCCTTCGGAGGTTGCCTGGATGCCGCGGGGCGATTATGGTCGCGCGAATTGCCGGCTAATCGCCGTGCCACGAGGAACCGATGGCCTTTGTCGTCACTGAAAACTGCAGGAGATGCCGCTTTACCGACTGTGTCGCTGTCTGCCCGGTGGATTGCTTCCACGCGGACGACGAGATGCTCTACATCGACCCCGATGAGTGCATCGATTGCGGCGCCTGCGTTCCGGAGTGCCCCGTCGAGGCCATCTACGACGAGTCCCAGTTGCCCGACAATCAGCGCGAGTGGGTGCAGGTGAACGCGGAGAAGTCGAAGAAGCTTCCGGTCATCAACGAGACCGGCGACTCCTTCCCCGGCGCCGAAGAGCGCAAGAAGCAGCTCGGCTTCTAGAAGCTATCGGGTGGCTTGCCCCTTCGTCTACTCGGACGAAGGAGGATCGTCTTTTGCACTGTGGCGACCGAGAACGCCCGCTGCTGCGGCCGGTGGCGCAGTCCATCGGACGCTCGGCCCTCGCCGGTGGACGATACCACTCTGTCTCACGGGCGTCGGCGGCTCGTACGTCGCGGTCCGCGGCTCGGCGCTCGCGAAGCGCGCCGGTGCCGTCGACGCGGTGTCGAGCGCATCGCCGAGCATCGAACGGGCGAGCGTGAGCTCGGCCCACAGACGTTCGACCTTTTGCTCGAGCTTCTCGACGGTGGCGTGCGACTCCGAGAGCTCGAGGCGTAGCCGGGTGGCTTCGCGGTCGTGGGCGTCGATGATGCGCGAAACGAAGCGGTTCTGCTCCTCCTCGAGCAGGCTCCGTTCGCTCATCGCGTCGCGCTCGATGCGCTCGAGGGCCGACGTGGCGGCGTCGCGCTCCGCGCGCAGGGCGAACAGCATGTCCAAAAGCTTTTGAGGATCGAGCGGCTCTGTCATCGATGGTCGTGGAGCTCACCGTCGTTCTGAGATCGATGGCCCAACCAATAGACGTTATCCGACAGGGCGTGATCGCGCCGTGACGCACTCGATTTTCGTGGGACCCTGTGAGCCGCGGTGCGGCGGTGTCGCACTCGCTCATCGCCGCGAATTCACCGATGAATCATCACGATAGTCGAGCCGCCCGCGCTCGCGTCCGAACGCACGCCGTACCAGCCGCGCGGTAATTCCGGTTCGCTGAAATCGAAGAGCCACTTGCCGTCGCGAGGCGACACGTTGACGCAGCCTCCGCTCGCACGTTCGCCCCAGGCGTCGTGCCAGTACGCGGTGTGGATCGCGTGCGGCCCAGAGAAATTTTGCGTCCAAGGAACCTCGGCGTGGCTCTGGCCGCCGCGCGCGTCCATCGTTGCCGTCACGAATTTCCCCGACACGCTGAAGCGACCGACGGGCGTCGACGCCGTCCTGATCGTGTCGCGGTCTTTCGTGGCAGCGCCGCCGCGCCCCGGCGACATCAGCGTCGCGAAGACGGGGCGCGTCCCTTCGTACGCGATGAGCCAGCCCCCGTACACGCTGACCTCGAGCCATGTTGCGCGCCCCGCTGGTCGCGCGCGTGAGTCATCGGGTTCTCCGACTCTCGCGCCCCACGGCGTGCGTTCCGACGGAACCGGCGCGACGGCGTCCGTCGCGAGCACCCAGAGTCCATCGCGCGTCGTCTCGAGGTACGTCGCGCCGCCCACGGCTTCTTTTCGTCCGGTGAGAGGGGCCCACGTGAGCCGGCGGAACCCCTCTTGCACGCTCGCGAAGTCGCCGTGATCCGTGCGCCGAAACGCGGGTCGATCGTGTTCGCGAAAAAAAGCGAGCGGTAGGCGCGTCGCGTCGTCGAGCGTGACGCCTTGAAACGGCGACGGCGCGTACGGCCGCACGCGATCCTTCGGCACCCAGCTGAAGTCGGACGTGAGGAGCCAGGACCGACCGCCGTACCGATATTCGTCGGTGTACGCGACGGTCGCGCCGTGCGGGAGCACGTTCCGTTGCATCTGAATGTCGGCGGGCAAGCTCGAAAACGCGACGGCGTCGACCGTCGCTGCGGTCAGATCCACGCCGGCGATCGACGCGTCGCGCACCCCGCCCGCCGAGGCGCTCGAAAGAAGCCCCTGACGGACGCCGAGGTCCGGCTCGCGAGCGTGTTCTTCGCCGTCGGTCGGAAGCGAAAAATACACCGGCGTGCCGAGCGACTCCGCGTACCGGTGCGGCGTCGGAGACTCGAAGTCCGGCGCGTGCGACGCGACGGCGACGTACTCCGGATCCGCGGCGTTCAACGTCGCGCGCCGTTCGTCGACGCAAACGAAGCCGCGCGGGACCACGGCGTACCAGCGCTCGCACCCGAGCGCGTAGACGGGGCGCGGACTCGCAAGCGCGACGGAACCGCCGATCCACAGGTATCCGAGCCACGGCGAGCTCCAGCTCGGCTCGCGCCGGATCCAGACGAAGCGAGTCTTCGCGTACACGGCGGTCGGTGCGGGCGTCTCGGCCGACGCGAGACGGAGCGGGTCGGTGACGCAGGCGGCTCCGAGGAGCGCGACCGCGACCGAACGCACGCCCTGCGCGCGCAGCGTCGGAAGGAGCCCCGAAGCACTCCGCGAATGCCGGTGAGCGCGCTCGACGGGCACGATTCGAGGTGTACCATGGCTCTCGTGATTCGGCTTCTTCTCGGACTCGTGCTGTTCCCGTTTCGCGCGCTCCGGTGGAGCCTTCGACGGCTCTATCTCGTCGTGCGCGGCTACAACGTGCTGCGTCTCAAGGTGCACGGGAGCCTCCCCGATCGCGGCGGCGCTCGTTCGCTTCTCGGCATGGCGCGCGGCCAGGGGGGTCCGTCGCTTCTCGACGTCACCGGCGCCCTCGAACGCGCGCGTCGCGATCCGCGGGTCAAAGTCGTTCTCGTCGAGCTCGGGCCACTCGCCCTCGGGCTCGCTCGTGCGGAAGAGCTTCGTGAAGCGCTCGGTCGCGCTCGCGACGGCGGCAAACGCGTCATCGTCTATCTCGAAGAGTGCGGGCTCGCCGAATACGCGGCCGCGCTCGGCGCGAGCGAGATCGTGCTCTCGCCGGGCGGCGCCCTGAACGTCACCGGCATCCGTTCCGAGGTCCTGCTCGTTCGCGGGCTCCTCGATCGAGTCGGCGTACGCGCGTGGTTTTCGGCGCGTGGCAAGTACAAGTCGATGCGGGAGACGTTTACCGAGCCGCGCATGACGCCCGCGAATCGGGAAATGACCGAGGCCTTGGTCGGCGATCTGTACGAGCAAATCGTCCTTGCCATCGCCGCGTCGCGACGTCTCGACGCTCAGGTCGTCCGCGAGCACCTCGACCGCGGTCCGTTCATGGCCGACGAAGCGAAGGAGCTCGGCTTCGTCGATCGCGTGCTCTACCTGGACGAAATCGAAACGGCTCTGAAATCCGAGGTCGTTCCGTTTCGCCCCCTCGAGCTCGGTTCGTACATGAAGCTCTCGACGCACCTCGTTGGCTCGGGCAGGCCGACGAAGATCGCGCTTCTCGAGGTCAAAGGTCACATCAAGAGCGGCGCAAACGGGTCGGGCCCCAGCGTTCGTTCCACCGGTTCGCGCGATTTCGTGCGCGACGTCAAAGCCGCCGCCGATGATCCCCGCGTGCGCGCGATCTTGCTGCGCGTCGATTCTCCCGGCGGCAGCGCGCTCTCGAGCGACGTCATGTGGCGTGCGCTCAGCCTCGCTCGCGAAAAGAAACCCATCGTCGTTTCGATGGTCGACGTCGCAGCGTCCGGGGGCTACTTCGTCGCGGGCATCAAGGGAACACCGATCCTGGCGTCGGGCGCGACGCTCACCGGCTCGATCGGCGTGGTCGGCGGCAAATTCGAGCTCGCCGAGCTGTACGAGAAGCTCGGTATTCGCAAGGAAGTCGTCGCGCGCGGGCTGCACTCCGGCTTTTTCTCCGAATCACGCGGGCTCTCGGACGAAGAAGTGGAAAAGCTCGAGCGCGACATCGACGCGCACTATCGTCACTTCGTCGCCCGCATGGCCGCGGGGCGCGAGAAAAGCGTCGAAGAGATCGACAAGGTGGCGCAAGGGCGCGTGTACACCGGACGCCAAGCGCTCGCCGTCGGCCTGGTCGACGAAACGGGCGGTCTCGTCTCGGCGCTCGCGAGAGTGCGCTCCATTCTCGGTCTCGGGGTCACCGCGCCGCTCGCGCTCGCCGGCGCGGCGTCGGCGCGACGTCGCTTTCCGGTGCGCCTCGCGTGGGGCGCCGCGGAGCACGCGCCGCTCGGCTTTTCATTGCCCGGCGCGCTCGCCGAAACGTTGCTCGTGCCGCTGTCGCTCGCCGAGCACTTTTCGAGCGAACGCGTGCTCGCGCTCATGCCATTCTCGATCCGATTCGGCTGACCCCGATTTCGCGCCTCCTCGGTTCGCGATGACCCGCTCCTCGCATGCTTCGCCGCCCTCGACGGAACGCGAGCTCCTCGCGCGCGCGAAAGATCTCGCCGGCATGACGCTCGGCGAACTTGCGACGAGTTTCGGCAAGGTCGCGCCGATCGATCTCCGGCGCGCAAAAGGCTTCTCCGGGCAGCTCCTCGAAGCCGCGCTCGGCGCGACGGCGAGCTCGCGTCCCGCGCCGGATTTCGAATCCCTCGCCGTCGAACTGAAGACCATTCCCGTTCGTGCCGACGGAACGCCGTGCGAGTCGACCTTCGTGTGCACCATCGACATTTCGCGTATCGGCGACGTCGAATGGGAGTCGTCGCTCGTTCGAAAAAAGCTCGCGCGCGTCCTCTTCATTCCTGTCGAAGGCGATCGACGCCTCCTCGTCGAACAGCGCCGGATCGGCTCGCCACTTCTCTGGAGCCCGAGCGCCGACGACGAAGCGTCCCTGAAGTTCGACTGGGAAGAGCTCGCCGGCATCATCGGCCGCGGCGACGTCGAAGCCGTTACCGGTCACCTCGGCCGCTTTCTACAAGTCCGCCCCAAAGCCGCCGACTCGCACGCGCGCCGTCGGGGCGTCGACGGCGACGGCGTCCCGTTCGCGACACTGCCGCGCGGGTTCTATCTGCGGGCTACGTTCACCGCCAGACTCATCGCCGCTCACTTCGGAAAGGGCGCCAAAATCTAAGTCGCTGCCGCGTCGACGGGCGCCGCGTTGGGGTCTTTAGAGCGGCGAGATCGCAAGATGTAGGTGATTGCGATGATCATAATCATCATCGGGAGTGAGGACCTCTCTGAAGAATCCGGAGCGATCGAGCTCGCAGGCGAGCCGATTCAGGGTGGGTGAGTCTTCGGAGCATGATTTGCCGGTTCCGCGCGAGTAGTCGCGTTGGACGTCGAATTCGCGGTTGTCGATCCTGAGCTGGTGAACGTCGATCGCGAGGCCGAGCGCGTGGAGGCTCGGTCCGCCCTTCTTCGTCGTTCGATACACGTAGGCGCCGGAGTGGTGGACCTCGGTGATGCCGAACGAGCGCAGCTCGGGCGCGAGCCAATCGAGAGTGACGGCGAGACGGCAATCGCAGATGAGTGTCGTGTGGCCCGCGCTCTCGTAGCGCACGCCGCCGAGCGGGCCGGTGATCGCGACGGGAGTGTCGACGCCGGGTCTCGGGCTCAAGCTCCGATACGAAACGTCGTGTTCGGTGAGCCACGAGAGACACGCCGCGCCGTCCGGAATCGACAGACTGGCGAGACCGCGGTGACCGCGTCGCTTCGGGAGCGGCAACGGCGCTCCGCCCCGCGCGAGCTCGACGTCGCGCGCCGTGGGCGAACCGGGCAGCGCCGGCGGGAACACCTCGCGCGCGCACCCGCTCAACGCGAACGCGACGAGCGCCGTCGCGAGCGCGGCCAACCGGCGCGATGGCGGCGGCGACGCGAAGGATCCGGCGGAAAACGGCGTCCACATGTCGGCGGATCGAAACGGTAGAACGCCGCGCGAAAAACCAACAAGAAACGGGGGAGGGTGCAGTTCCACCCGAAGGCGCTATGTGTTCTCTTGCGAGAAACCGATGGAACACTTCGATTACCTGGTTCTGGGCGGCGGAAGTGGCGGCGTCGCGTCGGCCAGGCGTGCGCGCGCGCACGGCGCGAAGGTCGCTCTTATCGAAGCCGGTCGCATCGGCGGCACGTGCGTCAACGTCGGGTGCGTCCCGAAGAAGGTGATGTGGTGCGCGGCGTCGATCGCGGAGTCGTTCCACGACGCGGGCGCTTATGGATTCGACGTTGCCGAACCGAAGCACGATTGGGCGCGCCTGAAGCTCCATCGCGATCGGTACGTCGAATATCTGAACGGCATTTACAGCAGCAATCTGGCGAGCGAGGGCGTCCGACGGATCTCCGGATACGGCCGCTTCATCGACGCTCATACGCTCGACGTCGGCGGCGAACGCTTTCGCGGCGAGCACATCCTGGTGACCACCGGTAGCCGTCCGATCCGTCCACCGGTGCCGGGCGGCGAGCTCGGCATCACGTCCGACGGGTTCTTCGAGATCGAACGACGGCCGGCGCGCGCGGCCGTCGTGGGCGGTGGCTACATCGGTGTCGAGTTCGCCGGCGTGCTCGCGGCCCTCGGGACGAACGTGACGCTCCTCATTCATCACGACGCGCTCTTACGCGGCTTCGATCACATGCTCGGGAAAGAGCTGCGGGAACATATGGAGGCGTCGGGCATCGTCTTCGCCGAGACCTGCGACGTTTCACGGCTCGACCGCGAAGGGTCGGGCGTCCAGGTGTCGCTCTGCGACGGTAGGCGCTTCGGTTCGTTCGACGCGGTGATCTGGGCAGTGGGCCGCACGCCGAACACCTCGGGATTCGGCCTCGACGAGATCGGCGTCGCGCTCGACGGGATGGGTCGCGTCGTGGTCGACGAGTTCCAGAACACGAGCACGCCGAGCGTGTACGCGCTCGGCGACGTGACGGGACGCCTCTCGCTCACGCCGGTCGCGATCGCCGCGGGTCGGAAGCTCGCCGATCGCGTGTTCGGTGGCGTGTCGGACGCACGCCTCGACTACACGAACGTCCCGACCGTCGTGTTCAGCCATCCTCCGATCGGCAGTGTGGGTCTGAGCGAAGAAGAGGCGCTCGCGGAATACGGGGCCGCGGTGAAGGTCTACTCGCGCCGCTTCACGAATCTGTACTACGGCGTGAGCGAGCGAAAGCCGAAGACCGTCGTGAAGCTCGTCACCGTTGGCCCCGACGAGCGGGTCGTCGGCGTGCACGTCATCGGGCTCGGCGCCGACGAGATGCTCCAGGGGTTCGCCGTCGCTCTCCAGATCGGCGCGAAGAAGGCCGACTTCGATCGGACGGTCGCGATCCACCCGACCGCCGCCGAAGAGCTCGTCACCTTGCGATAGCGGCTCGTAGACCGTTGCGACGATTGCCGGCGCCACGTTTCGCGACGTGTCCGCCGGCGAGCCGGCCAATCGACCGGTCACGCGCCGGAAATCGGGTCCCGCGCGCGGAAACCCCAAGGATCAAGCCGACATGGGGCGGCCGACCCGTCGGAATGCGAGCTCGACGGAATCTATCTGGTGACAAGATACGAGAGCAAGAACGCATGAATGCGCTTCAATCATGCTAATTTCAATCTGGTCATGAAAAACTTGGGTTCGTAGAATCGAGGCTCGAGGTTCAAATAGTTCCGACCGTGAGCGAGGCCGTTCCTCACTGTCGTCAGAGAAGCGAGGGCGGGGCCGCGCTCGTTCGCTTCGTGCGTCTCGTTCACCTCGAAGGAAGCTGCTGATGAACACCTCGCTCCGAAATCCCCTCGTCGTATTGGCCTTGCCGTTCGCGCTCGGAGCCTGCTCCGGCAGCGACGGCGAACCGACCAGCGCGAAAGCAACCGGTCCCACGAGCGCATCTGCTCCGACCGGCACCACCGGGACGACCGGCGAAGAGCTCGACTTCGCGACGGATTCGGCGCCCGTTCTCGCGGGGTCCGAGGCGTACAAGTGTCAGGATTTTCCGAGTCCCTTCGCCGGCAAGGCCGTCGCGGTCACGTCGAGTTACTCGAACATGACGAAGGGCTCGCACCACCTCTTCATCTTCACGATGCCCAATTCACAACTGAATCTCGCGGGCCAGGGCTTCGTCGATTGCCCGAACGCGGGGCTCGAGTTCCACGACTTCATTCACGCTTCGCAGACTCCCGAGGGCGTCATCTATTACCCGAAAGACGTTGGTCGCTACATCGACGGGTCGACCGGGTTCCGCGTGATGGTGCATCTCTTGAACACCACGACGAGCGATCTGACCGTCGATGCGAGCATGAAGCTCGCGTACACCGATCCGGTGAACGTGAAGTACCGCGCCGCGTCGATGTTCTTGAACGACATCGGCGTCACGGTGCCGCCCGGCGCGAGCACGACGACCGCGTCGTACGCGATGCCGTACGATATCCAATTGATCGGCGCCGCGAGTCACATGCATCGACGCGGCGTGCACTTCCAGGCCCACACCGAAGACGGGACGCAGCTCTTCGAGACGGATAGCTGGGAAGAGCCGGTGCCCGTCGCGATCGATCCGCCGGTGACGCTCAAGGCCGGTCAGAAAATCATCTGGTCGTGCAGCTACCAGAACGACACTGCTCAGACGATGACGTTCGGGGAGTCCGCAGCCACCAACGAAATGTGCATCTTCCCTGGCACGTTCTACGGCGGTGACGGCGCGGGGATCATCCCGTTCGTTTCCAGCGATCCTTCGTAGGCCTCGAACGGGCGTCGTAGCGAAGCTCACGGCTCCCTTTTTGGGCTGGAAAGCGTGACGCCTTGACAGGTTTCGCGGAACCGCATGGCATGGCGCGGCGATGGCCAAGTCGCGCCGCGGGCGCAAGCCGACTCGTCGGACGTATCATCACGGCGATCTCCGTCGCACTCTGATCGCCGCGGCGATCAAGCTCGCGGAAGAGGGGGACGTGTCGCGGCTGACGTTGCGCGAGGTCGCGCGGCGCGCCGGCGTCACGCACAGCGCGCCGTACCATCACTTTCCGACGCGCACCGCGCTCCTCGCGGCTGTGGCCGAGGAGGGGTTCCGCGAGCTCTACACCGAGCAGCTCCAGAACCTCACGAAGGCCGGACCCGATCCCGTGGCGCGGCTCGAGAGCCTCGGCGTGTCGTACGTCCGATTCGCCGTGAATCACCCAGGCCGATTCCGCGTCATGTTCCGGAGCGATCCCGAAGGATGGACGGAGCATCCCGAGGTCGACGAGGCCGGCCAGCTCAGCTTTACGTTGCTCAGCGCAACGGCGGACGCGGCGCTGAAGGCGAACCAGCTCGACGTCGAGCTGAGCGAGTTCATCTTGGCGGCGTGGTCGGTCGTCCACGGCCTCGCGACGCTCTGGGCCGACGGCCCGTTGCGCCGCGTGCCGATCCTCGTCGGAGACCGAACGATCGAAGAGGTCGCGGTGCGCATCGCCGCGGTCTCGACGGGCAGCGTATCGGTTCGCAAACCGGGTTGAACCCGACAAAAAGCAAAACCCCGGGACAACGGCCCCGGGGTTCTAGTGCGACGCGCGTTCGAGTCGCGACGTCAGTTCCGCGAGTTCGAGAGGCTCATCAGGATGCGGAGCACGTACCAGAACATGAGCGCGACGGACGCGAAGAGCTGCAAGGCGGCGGCGACGTAGCGATCTTCCGGGAAGCGGTGAAGGACGTTCGAGGTGTCGTACAGGATGGCGGCACCGGCGAGCCCGACCATGGCGACCGAGAAGAACGTGCCGAGCTGGAACCCGAAAATGGCCCCTGCCACGACGGCGATCAGCGCCACGATCGAGCCGTACATCACGACGCTGCGTAGGAACGAGAAGTCCTTCTTCGTGATGAACGCGACGCCGGTGAGGCCCGCGAACCCGAGCATCGTCACGATGCCCGCGCTCTGAATCGCGCCGGGAGCCACGCGCTCGGCGATGAACAGGATGGGGACGAAGATGATCGCCTCGGCGACGACGTACAGACCGAGCCCCGCGTACTGCGCGCCGCGCGACGGCGACGAATACGCAAAGCGGCTCGCCAGGTAGCTCACCAGCATGAAGGGCACCAAAACCAGGAGCCAGCTTCCGCCGAGCATGACGCGGGCGATGGTTGCGGCGGCGCCGCTCGTGAACAGCGCGAACTCGAGCGCGATGAACGCGACGATGGCGCCGAACAGGTGATTGTACGTGCGAACGATGAATCGCGAGCGGCGGTCGACGAGCGACGCCGAATCACGACCGTAACTTTGAACGCCCCAGACTGGCTGACCCATGATGGGTGCAACATGGCACTCGAAACCGTGCCGGTCAACGGCACGTGAAGCCGATTTTTCGCGGGAATTCGCGAGAAATTCCGGGAATGAGTCGAGTGCGTGACGCGTTGGTCCCGCGTCAGGCGAGCGACGTCTTCAAGAACTCTACGGTTCGGTCCCACGACGTTTTGGCCGCCTCGGGAGCGAAGACCTCGGGCCGCGCCTCGTTCATGAACGCGTGCTGAGCGTCGTACCGGTAGAGTGGATGCGGCGCCGGGCACTTCGCGATGGCCTGTTCCAGGGCACCGACGACGTCGGCGTTGCACCAATCGTCGTGCGTCGCGAAGTGGTAAATCATGGGGATCGTGATCTTCGACGGATCGGCGAACGCGGCGGGCGGAACGCCGTAGTAACAAAAACCCGCGTCCATCCCCTGCACGTGCAATGCGGCGAGGATCGCGAGCGCGCCGCCCATGCAGAAGCCGCCCACGGCGACTCTCGGCGAATCCTTCTTGAGATACGCGACGGCGCCGGCGATGTCCTGCGACGCGGCGTCGCCGAAGTTCAGCCCTTGCATGAGATGAGTCGCTTCGTCGCTGTCCTTGGCGATCTTGCCGCGGAAGAGATCCGGAACCAGTGCGCGAAATCCGAGCGCAGCGACGCGATCGCCGGTCGTCTTGATCTGAGGATTCAATCCCCAATATTCCTGAATGACCACGACGGCGCGGGCGCTTCGGCCGCCGGCGGGCAGGACCTCATACGCGGGACAGGTTTTTCCATCGGGTCGCGTGAATTCAATCATGTCACCCATTTGGTTTTCCTCTCGTTGGACCAAAAGTGAACGGCGCAGCATCGCATGCGAGCCGCTTCTCGGGAACGCGGACGCGTCGCGTCAGGCGCTGAGGTCGCGGACCAGGTCGGCGGCGGCCGAGCCGTCGATGCCGAGCGCCTCGGCCGTCTCCAGGATGAGCTCTCGTTCACTCGTGCGCACGACGCCATCGGCGGCCGTGATTTGAATCGCCATCGAGAGCGCCAACTTTCGCGCGGAGAGATCCGGAAGCCGCGCCTTCACGGCAGCGAGACGCGCGGGCCGGCCCGCTTCGTCGAGGAGCTTCTTCGAGCGCGCAAGCAACGCGTCCAGGTCGTCGCCGGTGATCATTCGCGACGTCAGATTTTCGACTCCGCGGACGAACTCGACGTGCTCGGCGGCGCTGAGCTCCCCGTCGGCGGTTGCCGCGAGGAACATCATCTCAATCAGCGCTTCGATCTTCTCGTCGTTGAAGTCGCGCACGAACGCCGGGTCGGTGTTCTGCATAGATGTTCACTATACCGCGCCGCTCAGGCGGGGGACATGGACTCGTTGGGGCGACTCTTCCCGAAGAAGGGATGACGAGTCAGCTCGCGGACGACTTCCGTCGCGTAGCTGCCCGTCGGCAAGAAGAAGTCGAGCACGAGCACGCCGTCCGGCGCGGCCGCCACGTTGAACTCCTTGGGGAAAAGGAGCACGTCGCGTCGGGTTCCATCCGCGTAACGCCCGAGGTGTGCGGAAAGGTCTGCGTCGAGCCCGGCCTCGTTCATGGCGCCCTCTTCGAGCGCCAGCGCGCGGTCGCGCGCGGGCTTCATTTTCGGTCCCACGATGGGCCCGGACGGGTGAATGTCTCTGGACGCCCAGCGCGGCGCCTCGCGCTCCGGCTCGTCCACGACGAAGAGCGACGACGTTCCTTCGAGTCGAACGACTTCGCCGGCGATCGGTCGATCGAGCCCCTCGGCGAGACGCGCGACGAGGTAACGGTTGAACACTTCGGATTGAACGACGCTCGAGTAGAGCTTCCGTTCGAACGGAGGGATCGTCCCCTTCTTGCCGGCGCGCACTTCGCGATCGAGCCACCGGAACGCAGCGGCGAGATTGTCGCCGTCGAAGCCGAACCGCTGCGCGCCGAACGAATTCGGCATTCCTCGAGTCGTGATGTGCCGGGCAATGCGAGTCGCGCGCTCCACGCCGTCCGGAGCACCCCCGACGATCCGGATCCGGAACCGATTGCCGAGCAGGTGCCCGGTGCGGAGCTTGTTCCCGTGTCGCGTCGCCTCGATCACTTCGAGCCCCTCGGGGAGCGACCACGTGTCGGGAGCGCGCGCGCCGCGAGCAAGTAGCGAGAGCCACTGAGTCGTGACGGCGTGCTTGTCCTTCATGCCCGCGGTGCCGATGTCGCGCTCGTGCACGCCGGCCGCTTCGGCGATCCGACGAACCGCGTCGCGCGTCGTCAGGTTGCGCTTTTTGATCTGGACATAGAGATGCTCGCCCTGACCCGACGCCGCGTAGAGCGGCACTTCATCGACGATGAAGTCTTCCGGTTCGGAACCGATCGCGCCGCCCACCGGGGGAAGCTCGGCCGCCGAGAGCGGCGGGACGAGGGGTGTGATCGTTTCGCTCACGCCGATGGCTCCCAATAGTCGAGGCCGCGTAATTTCCGCGCGTGCCAACACTGGACCCGGCGGCGCGTTTCAGTCGGAGCGTGACGCTCGTACCGCCTCACTCCAAAGCCCCATCGCGTTGACGTTGTAAATGCCGTTGTCAACGTGCGCTTGCCTTCAAAACGGCTAGACTGCGGCATTCCTCGCGCTTATGTCCTGTTTCGCTCTGGGCGTCATTTGTAAAGATGTAAACGCGCCGACCGGGTTACTGGCGGCGACGTCGAAGGAGTTCTCATGAGTCTCAAGCCTCGCAGCAGATCGGAGCTGAACGATATTCTCGGCAGCCGCCGCATCGAGCACGTCGTGGTTCTCGGCGCCAACGGCGCCATGGGCTACGGCAGTGGTGCCCTCTTCACGACCGACGTTCCGCGCGTCACGTTCCTCGCGCGGTCGAAGGCGAAAGCCGAAGAAGGGTTGAAGTCCGCGGTCGACGCGGTGCGCTCGAGCACCGTCGCGACGCGCGTCGATACCGGCGACTACGACAAGGACTTCGAGGCGACGGTTTCGAAGGCAGACCTGATCTTCGAAGCGGTCACCGAAGACTTCGAGATCAAGCAGGGCATCTTCGAGAAGGTCGACAAGTTCCGTCGCCCCGATTCGATCATCGGCACCGTGACCAGCGGCCTGTCGATCAACGCGCTCGCGGCGGGTCGCAGCGAGTCGTTCCGGAAGCACTTCCTCGGACTCCACTTCTTCAACCCACCGAACGTCATCGTCGGGACGGAGTTGATCAGCGGCAAAGACACCGACCCGAAGCTCGCCGATTTCATCGACGTCTACGCCACCAAGCGTCTCGGCCGCGTGATGATTCGCACCGCGGACACACCCGGCTTCGCGGGAAATCGGATCGGCTTCAAGGTGCTGAACGAAGCCGCGCAGCTCGCCGAAGAGCACGGCCCGTTGCTCGTCGACAAGCTGGTCGGGCCGTACACCGGGCGCGCGCTCGCGCCGCTTGCGACCATCGACCTGGTCGGCTGGGACATCCACCGCGCCATCGTCGACAATATCCACAAGAACTCGACCGACGAAGCGCACGCGACCTTGAAGCTGCCGGCCTACATGGCGTCGCTCATCGACTCCGGGACGCTCGGCAACAAGAGCAGCCGCGGGTTCTTCCGCACCGAGAACAAGGCGAAGCTCGTGCTCGACCCGAAGACGGGTCGTTACGTGCCGCTTGCCGAGGTAAAGCTCCCCGATCTTTCGTTCATCGACAAGATCGCGAAGCTGACCCACGACGGTCGCTACAAGGAAGCGATGGCCGTGTTCGCCGAGGCCCCCGGCGATTGGGCCGCGCTCGCACGCAAGGTCGTCGCGGGTTACGTGAGCTACGCCTTCCATCGAGTCGGCGAAGTGACGGACACCATCGACGGCATCGACGACATCATGGGCTTCGGCTTCAACTGGGCGCCTCCGAGCGTCCTCGTCGACACCATTGGCATCTCGCCGATCGTGACCATGATCGAAAAAGCCAAGCTCCCCGTGCCGAAGCTCCTCGCGGACGCCAAGGGAAGCACGAAGCGTCTCTATGCGAACCCGCACGGCAACATCGGCCGTTTCTTCGTCGCCGGCTGAGCCACCTCCCTCTTTAGGAGATACCCATGTCCAATTCCGAAGTATTCGTGCTCGGGGGATATCAGACTGATTTCGCGCGCAACTGGACCAAGGAAAAGAAGCATTTCGCGGCGCTCATGCGCGAAGGCGTCCTCGGTGCTCTCGAAACGACGTCGATCGATCCGAAGGACGTCGAGGTCGGTCACGTCGGCAACTTCGCCGCGGAGCTCTACTGCAAGCAGGGCCACCTCGGCGCGTTCTTCGTCGAGGTCGATCCGGCATTCAGCGGCGTGCCGACGGCGCGCCACGAAGCGGCGTGCGCTTCCGGTAGCATCGCGCTCCTCGCCGCCCTCGCCGAGATTCAGGCCGGTTGGTACGACCTTTCTTGCGTGGTCGGCATCGAACAGATGAAGACCGTGCCGGCGTCCGAAGGCGGCGACTACCTCGGTACGGCCGCCTGGTACGAACAAGAAGCCAAGGGCATCGAATTTCCGTTTCCGAAGCTCTTCGGCAAGCTCGGCGACGAGTACGACAAGCGCTACGGCTTGAAGGACGAGTACCTCGCCGGCATCTCGGCGGTGAACTACGCGAACGCCAAGCTGAACCCGCTCGCGCAGACCCGCACCTGGTACATGAACAAGGCGCACGCCTGCACGCACGACGCGTTCAACTCCGCGGTCGGCGGGCGCGTTCGCATCTCCGACTGCTCGCAGGTGACGGACGGCTCGGTCGCGGTGTTTCTCGCGTCACGAAAATACACCGAGAAGTACGCCAAAGATCGCGGCATCAAGCTCGACTCGATTCCGCGCATCAAAGGCTGGGGACATCACACGTCGCGCCTCCGGTTCGTGGACAAGGTCGCCGAGAGCAAGGACGCCGAGTACGTGCTCCCGCACGTGCGCACGACGATCACCGACGCCTGGAAGCGCGCCGGCATCGCCGACGTGAACGGCGTGGACGGCATCGAGACCCACGACTGCTTCACGACGAGCGAATACATGGCCATCGACCACTTCGGCATCACCAAGCCCGGCGAGAGCTGGAAGGCCGTCGAAGAGGGCGTCATCGAGATCGACGGGGACCACCCCATCAACCCGAGCGGCGGTCTCATCGGCGCCGGACACCCCGTCGGCGCCACCGGGGTTCGCCAGATCCTCGACTGCTACAAGCAGGTCACCGGCACTGCGGGCGACTACCAGGTGGAGGGTGCGAAGACCTTCCAGACCCTGAACATCGGCGGCAGCGGTACCACCAGCCTCAGTTTCGTCGTCGGATTGAACTGAGTCTCGCGAATCACCTCAGAATCGCGAACGGCCGCTCTCTACGGGCGGCCGTTTTCGTTTTGTCGACGGCGTGTGAGGGAAAGGGGGTAGCCGGTTCGGCGCTGTCGGAAACCGCGCCTCCGGCACCCGAGGACCGGCCCGTTCACGTCGTGGTGACTATCGACCGGCGGTCGAGCGGCGTGTTCCCATACGACGTCGAGGCAGCGCCGTGCACGACGCCCGGCAAGCCGCGCGAGGGTGACGATGGAACCACAACTCAAGGCCGTCCCGAAGATCAACGACGTTCAAAACCTCTTCGAGCTGAGTCCGGGGGTCGAAGACGTGGATCCGTCACTCGGAGCCGACGGGTTCGATTCGACGACCGAGCGCTACCGATATGGGTTCTTCCGCGGCGCCGAGTTCGCGTCGTTCATCACGAGCACCGATCGATTCCAGGCATTGAACGCCTGGTACCTCTCCGATGCGGCATTTCTGGCGTACACGAATCGACCGACCGCTCCGGAAGTGGTCGCGCAGATCACGCCGCCGTTGAAGCGTCTCTTCAGTACCTTCCCGTCGACCCCCGGCGGACCGCCGAGAGAACCCGTCGTGAAGGTAATCCACCGGGACGCGACCCTGGTCCCCGGCGCGCGCGGCATCAAGGACCCACTCCAGTGTTACGTGGTCGACAACGGCGAGGTCGGCATCGTGTCGTTCCGCGGTACCTTGCCGACGTCGCTGACCAACTGGCTCACCGACTTCGAGGCGAGCATGGTCTCGTGGAACGGCGGCGACATCCGCGTGCACGAGGGCTTCTCGGTCGCGACGGATCTACTCCTTTCGGACAACGGCCCCGACGACCCCGGGCTTCGCAGCTATCTCGCGGAGCGCCTACGCAAGTCGAGTGAGGGGCGCGCCATGCCGGGGCTCAAGCTGTGGTTCACCGGACACAGCTTGGGCGCGGCAATCTCCACGCTCGCGGCGTACGCGATCGGCAATGTGCAGGCGCTCTACACCTTCGGCTCGCCGCGGGTCGGCAATCTCGCGTTCGCTGAGGCATTCGCGACGAGCGACATTCCGCACTACCGGGTCGTCCATCATCAAGACATCGTCCCGCACGTGCCGTTCGCGCTCCCGCTCGTCGGCTACGAGCACGTCGGTCAGCTCAAGTACCTCGAGTACGAAGACGGCGGCGCTTACCTCGACCCGGAGAGCGCACGCGCGTCGGCGGCCGCGCAGGCCAGCGCGAGCCCGACGAGCAAACTCTACGACGGGCTCGCGCTCGAAGCGCAGCTCGCTGGCGAATTCGAAAGTCTCTTTCGCTCGATGTTCGACGTCTGCGGGCGAATCAAGATCGGCTTTCTCGCCCAGCGCCTGACGCCGCTCACCGACCACGCGCCGCTTTACTACAGCGACCTCCTCTGGAACAGCTTCGTGAAGGAACGCGCACGTCTAGTGGGTCGCGCGTAGCCGCGCTCGCTCGCTCGCACCTGACCGACTCGTTGGTCAGAAGTTCTGTTCCCCGGAAAAAAGTAGTGCGGCAGCGGTCCTGATCGGATCGTTTCGACACACACGTCCGCTGCGTAAGCCCGAGCGCGTCGAAGCGAGCACGTATGATCGTGGTGTCGCGATTTTCTGATCGAGCGACACGTTCCGCACCAGTGCGCGACTTCGAGCCACACAGCCCTGCTTCGCACGACGAATCGGAGTCGCGGACGGCCACCGATTGGCGCGCTTGGGTGGTCTCCGGAATCGCGGATCTCGAGCGCTCTCGCGTTCGCGAGCAACCTCGCAACCGATGCGCGGAAATCCTCAAATCTGAATGCGGCGACCGTGCGTAGTTCGTCCGTACGTGTCGAAAAGCGACGCGAACCTTACAAATCACAACTCCGCACCATGATCTGCACGTCAGTTGCGTGAGGCCATTTGTCGCGGAGAAAAAGCGCGAAACGACTTCGCATTCGTGATGTCGAACTAGACGAAGTGAACGATTCACACTACTGACATAGCGAGCGTAGCTTTGGTCGCACTCGTGAGAGCCGCGGCTGAACGAACGAGGGAGATAATATGAAATCAATTAATTGGGTGAGGTGGACGCTTCCGTTGTTCGCCGCGTTGGCCGCTCCGAGCGCCCTCGCAGCGGATCACTCGGACGGTCCCGCAGCGAGCAAGGATCCGACGGCGGACATCACGGACCTCTTCGCGTGGCAAGTAGCGAAGACGGCCACGACGACCGCCAAGACGTATCTCGTCTTGGACATCGGGACGGCCGTGGCGACGACGGCGAAGTTCTCCGATGCTGTGAAGTACGTGTTCCACACGACGAGCGAAGCGACGTACGGCGCGACCGCCAAGACGCCGCTCGACATCATCTGCACGTTCACCGCGACCCAGGCCATCTCCTGCTGGGTCGGCCCCAAGTTGGTCGTCTCCGGCGACGCGAGCAAGACCACCGGTCTCGCGAGCGCCGACGGCAAGGTGAAGGTCTTCGCCGGCGTCCGCGATGACCCGTTCTTCTTCAATCTGACCGGATTCAAGGACGTTGCGGGCCTCGTTCACGACACGGCGACCAGCGCGACGCCGCCCGCGTTCGAGGACGGTTGCCCGATCATTAGTGCCGACACTTCGAAGTTGCTCGTGGACGGGCTCAAGGGTCCGACGGAGGGCGGAGCATCTCCGAACTTCTTTGCCGGTTTCAACGTGCTCTCCATCGTGATGGAGCTCGACACCACCCTCGTCACCGCCGGAGGCCCGATCGTGGGCGTCTGGGCGAGCACCAACAAGTGAGGAGCACGACCATGAGACGCATCATCAGTGCAACGGTCGCGCTCGCGCTCTCCGGAGCGATCTGGGCGTGCAGCAGTGACAACAACGGCAGCCCCGCCGACGGCGGCGGCGCCACGGGTGGAACGGCCGGAACAGGCGGAACGCCGTCGACGGGTGGAACCTCGACGGGTGGCAAAGCCTCCACGGGCGGAACCACGGCAACCGGCGGAACGACGGGCACAGGTGGAACGACGGCGACCGGCGGAACGACCGGCGGCCCCGACGCTGGCGATGGCGGGCCACCCCCACCCCCGCCCCCCGTGCTCGGCGCTCAGATCGATCGCCTCGGTCGGCCTGGTGTGAACACCGCGCTCACCGATCCGTTCGACCTCGAGGGTCCCACCACGACCGAGAACGCCGCCAAGGACGCCTACAACGCAGCGAGCGACCCCACCAAGTGGGCCGCGAGCTTCCAGAGCGAGATCGAGCAAAACCTCGCCATCATCAACGGCCTCGACGCGAACTGCGAAAATCAGTTTGCGGAGTCGCCGACGAAGACGGACGGCGGTACGAGTCGTTACGACGCCCTCGGCGGCGTCTTGGTCGACGACGAGCTGTACGTGAACACCGCGGCGACCGCTTGCGGGCAATACCTCGCGGTCGAAGCGAACGCGACGGGCATCGTTCCGAACGCCGATTGCGGTGGCCGCACGCTGAGCTACGACGTCATCGACACGACGTACTCGGTGCTGGCGATCGGCAAGCTCGCGGGCGTCAGCGACGGCGTCTCGGAAGACGACCACGCGGACAAGCAAACGGCGACCTTCCCGTTCCTCGCTCCGCCGCAGTAGTCTCGGATTCGTGAACCTCCTCGCGCTGTCGCGGCGCTCCCTGCATCGGCTTGGATTTGGTGCACTCGGCGTCGCGGCAGTCGTGGTGGGGGCGTGTCACGCGCCGGCCACCGCGGGTCACGGACACGACGCGGGAGTCAGAGCCGCTTCGGCGGCGAGGGCATCAGCCTCGCCGCCACCGAGCGGTTCCGCGCCGACCGCTGGAGTGCGGAAATCACCGCTGTCGCGGGCGGAGCTGCCGACGACCAGCGGCGAGATCGCCGTGTCGAACCTGGAAGGGTGGGCGGTCGACGGCGAGAAGAAGCTCGCGAAGCAGCCGAAGGACGTGCAGACCTTGCTCTCGCTGGTCGAGGTGCTCACCGCGCGCGGCCAATACGTCGGCACCATCGGCGACTACTTTCGAGCGCTCGAGCTCGCCGAAAAGCTCGTCGTGCTCGCTCCGAAAGATCCGAGAGCGTACCTCGCACGCGCGAAGGCCCGCGGAACGTTGCATCGCTTCGACGACTCGCTCGCGGACCTCGCGAAGGCCGGAGAGCTCGGCGCGAAAACGGAGGGCATCGAAGAGTCGAAGGCGTCGATTCTCCAGGCGCGGGGCAACTTCGACGAGGCGCTGGCGATGCGTCACGCCGCGTCGATGCGGAGTCCGTCACTGTCGTCCTTGGGGAGCGAAGCGACGGTGCTCGCGGCGATGGGTCGCACCGAAGACGCGGAGCGGCTCTTCACGGAGGCGCAATATCACTACAGCGACGTGGCGCCGTTCCCCGTCGCATGGCTGTGGTTTCAGCAGGCGTTGATGTGGGAAAACGTCGGGAGCCCACGCCGAGCGCGCGAGCTCCTCAAAGCGGCCGTGGATCGCTTGCCGGTGTACGCGCAGGCGATCTCGCACTTGGCCGCGCTCGAACCGCGCGCCGAAGCCATCACGTTGCTCGAGCCCGTCGTAAAGCGAACCGACGACCCGGAGTACGCCGGTGAGCTTTCGGTGTTCGTGCGCGACGCCGGTGACGTCGCGCGCGCCGACGCGTTGCTCGCGACGGCGAAGAAGGGCTACGTGGCGCTCATCGCGCGCGCGCCCACGGCGTTCGCCGATCACGCGGCGCGGTTTTGGCTCGGGCCAGGGCAAGATCCGGCGCGGGCGCTGTCGCTCGCCGAAGCCAACGTCGCACTCCGGCCGACGCCGCAAGCGAAGGCCCTCGTCGCCGAAGCGCAAATCGCCGTGCGCGCGACGGCCCACGATCGATGAAACCACGAGGCGCCGCTCGCGCGCACTCGGCACTCCCTGCGTGCGCTCGACTCCCCGCCCGCTCTGCGTGCGCGGTCGTCGCTCTGGCCACGTGTCTGGTCGCGTTCACCTTCGCCGTCACGGCCGCCGCGCACTCGCTCGGGCTGTCACGCGGTGAGTATCGGCTCGACGGCGCGACGGTCGCCGGCACGCTCACGTTCGCACGCACCGAGATGGTGATCGCGGTGCCGGCGCTCGACAAGGACGGCGTCGCGCTCTCGAACGCGACGCTCGACGCCGAAAAGGAGGCGATCGCGCGGGCCATCGTGGAGCGCATCGTGGTGACCGGCGACGGAGCGACGTGTCCGGGCAAGCTCGACGGCGTGGCGCTGTCGAGCACCGATGCGGTGGAGCTGACCGCGTCGTTCGAGTGCCCGGCGCGCCCGACCGCCGTGGACGTCGACTTCGCGGTCTTCGACGTGCTCTCCAGCGGTCACCGGCACCTCGCGCACGCGTCGCTCGGCGGCGCGCCTGCGGATTGGATCGCGTCCCGCGGGAACTCGAAGCGACATCTCCTCGTCGGTCGCGACGCAAACGGTGAACCCCACAAGAAGACGTTTCCCCTGTTTCGCATGGGGATCGAACACATCCTCACGGGGTACGACCATTTGCTCTTCCTCGCGGGGCTCGTGCTCGTCTCGGTACGCGTGAAGCCGCTCCTCGGCGCGATCACGGCGTTTACGGTCGCACATTCCGTCACCCTCGCGCTCGCCGTGCTCGGCGTGTGGTCGCCGAGTCCGCGGATCGTCGAGCCGGGCATCGCATTGTCCATCGCGTACGTCGGCGTCGAGAACCTGTTTCTCACCGACGCACGGGGCCGATGGAGGATCACCTTTCCGTTCGGCTTGCTGCACGGCTTCGGCTTCGCCGCGGCGCTCCGCGAGCTCTCGATGCCGAAGAGCGAGCTACCGATGGCGCTCTTGTCGTTCAACCTCGGCGTCGAAGCCGGTCAGCTCGGCGTTATCGCGATTCTGTTCCCGATGCTCCTGTTCGCGCGAAGCCGCGGCGTTCTCACCGATCGCGTCGTGAAGGTACTCAGCGTCGGCATCGCGACGGCGGGCGCGGTGTGGTTCGTGTCTCGTGTCGCCCGTTCGTGACGGCCGCGCGTTTCGTGCGTGGGTCAGAGTGGTCGCGCGGGCGCGTGCTCGAAGCGAACGGGCCTAGACGCCCGGGATCCAGGTCGTTCCGGCAAGCGGCACCTTGGCCATCGCGGCGGCGGTGATGGTCAAGGCCGCGAGGTCCTCCGGTTCGAGGTGATGCACGTTGGATTTGCCGCACGCGCGCGCCAACGTGGCAAGCTCCATGGTCATCACGGTGAGGTAGTTCGCGAGGCGTCGCGCGCCTTCGGTCGGATCGAGCCGGAGCTCGAGTTCCGGATCTTGCGTCGTGACCCCGACCGGACAGCGGCCGCTTTGACAATGATGGCAACGACCCGGCGCCGTGCCGAGCGCTTCGTAGTCGACCACGACGTCGGTGGGCGTGACGCAGCCGTCGGCGGGGGAGGGCTGGTTGCAACCGAGGGCCATCAACGCCGCTTGTCCGATCGCGACCGCGTCGGCCCCCATCGCCAGGGCCTTGGCGACGTCCGCGCCGCTCCGGATGCCGCCGGAGATCACCAGCTGGACTTCACCGACGACCTTCATGTCTTCGAGCGCCTCGACCGCCTGCCGGAGCGCCGCGAGCGTCGGAATGCCGGCGTGTTCGATGAACACTTGTTGGCTTGCGGCGGTGCCGCCCTGCATGCCGTCGACGACCACGACGTCGGCGCCGGATTTGACCGCGAGCTTCACGTCGCTCGTCACCCGCGACGCGCCGACTTTGACGTAGATCGGGACCCGATGATCGGTGAGCTCGCGCAGTTCCTCTATTTTGATGGCCAGATCGTCGGGGCCCGTCCAGTCGGGGTGTCGAGACGCGGAGCGCTGGTCGATGCCGGCGGGCAGCGTCCGCATTGCGGCGACGCGTGCGCTCACTTTCTGACCGAGCAGCATTCCGCCACCGCCCGGTTTCGCACCTTGTCCGATCACGACTTCGACGGCGTCCGCCGCCCGCAAATGTTCGAGCGAAAATCCGTATCGCGAGGGAAGGCATTGGTACACGAGCGTCTGCGACGAGCGACGTTCTTCGTCGGTCATGCCGCCATCGCCGGTGGTCGTCGATGTGCCCACTTTCGTCGCCGCGCGTCCGATCGCCTCTTTTCCGCGCGCGGACAGCGCGCCGAAGCTCATGCCGGCGATCGTGACCGGGGTGCGCAGGCGAACGGGGTTTTTCGCTCGTCGAGTGCCGAGCACGGTATCTGTCGTGCACTGCTCACGATACCCCTCGAGTGGGTACCGACTGAGCGATGCCGTGAGGAGCACGAGGTCGTCGAACGTCGGCAGCGCGCGCTTCGCGCCGAGTCCGCGGATGTCGTAGAGGCCCGTCTCGGCGGCGCGCCGGATGTACTCCTGTACGTCGGCGGGGAAGGAGTGGTGCTCTTCGAGGACGGGCTTCTTGTTCATGCGTCACGCCTTCTCCGCGTCACCCATGGATCCGGTCTTGATCGACGTGGAAGTGATAGAGCCGTCGCGCGCTGCCGACGCGCTGGAACCGCGACACCTCGGTCGACATGCCGGCGCGGTGCAAGAGCGCGGCGAGCGTCATCCGCTCGTCGTCGGTCATCGGCTGCACTTCGGCGTCCGCGCCGAGCCCGTCGATGCGGCCGCCCACGTAGAGGACGGCCTCGTAAAGCGAGTCGCCGAGACCGGCTCCGGCGTCTCCGCACACGACGAGCCTGCCGGCTTGCGCCATGAATGCCCCGAGGTGCCCGATGCTGCCGCCGATGACGATGTCCACGCCCTTCATCGAGATGCCGCATCGCGACGCGGCGTCTCCGGTCACCACGACGAGACCGCCTCGGCCCGAAGAAGCGACCGCGTCGGACGCATTGCCGAACACGCGCACTTCGCCGCTCATGATGTTCTCGGCGACGCCCTTGCCGGCGCTCCCATGGATGTGGATGGATGCGCCCTCGTTCATCGCCGCGGCGTAGTACCCGACGTGTCCGGTGATCTCGATGTCGACTGGGAAGCGCGCGCCGACCGCGACGTTGTGCTGCCCACGCGGATGATGCACCTCGATGCGCGCCGGGCCGTCGCCGTCCGGGATGACGTGAAGGCTCTCGTTCAAGGCGCGGACGCCGTGCTCGCCCACGTCGAACACGCGCGTGCGCGCTCTCAAAGCTGCCACGAGTAGATCCGTTCCGGCAAAGGTTCGAAGATACGCGCGCCGTCGATGTTCGGGAGATGCGCGAGCGAGCGAAACTCCGAGGCGACCGCGACGTAGTCGTCGGTTTCGGCGACGACCGCCGGCTTGCACGCGACCGGGTCACGCACGAGGGTCATCCGCCCCTTCGTTCCGATGAGCAGGGTGTAAAACCCATCGAGCTCGCCGAAAGCGCGTTCGATGGCTCCCTCGAGATCGTCACCTTGCGAGATGCGCCATTCGAGATAGCGACAAGCGGCTTCGGTGTCGTTGTCGGTCTCGAAGTGGATGCCGTTCGCTTCGAGCTTTCGCCGGAGCATGTAGGGGTTCGACAGGGAGCCGTTGTGCACGAGACAGAAGTCTTCGCCGGCCGTGTACGGGTGCGCGTGCGCGGGCGACACGCGAGACTCGGTCGCCATGCGGGTGTGGCCGATGGCGTGCGTCCCCTTGAGCGAGGAAAACCCGTATTTCGTCGCGATCCGCCGGGGATTTCCCTCGTCCTTCCACACCTCGATGCTCTCGCCGATGGAGAGCAACGTGAGGTCCGGCTCGTTTTCGGCGAGGTACCATTTGAAGCGCGACGACGGAGCGTCGAACGACGCGATGGCGTGATTGTCGATCGCCTCGAGCGCCAAGGTGGCGCCGAACTCCGCACGCAACCGACCTTCGAGCGCTGCGAAGTCGAACCCCGGTGTTTTCGCGTAGAGGCTCGCGCGAAGGCCGCCCGCTCTCCGCTCGCCGAACACGGCGATGCCCGCCGAGTCGGGACCGCGCTCCGCCATGCAATGAAACATCGGGACGACGAGACGTCCGAGCGTCTCCGCGAGCTCGGGCTTTCGCACCAGGAGGCCAACGATGCCGCACATCAGCGTTCGCCCATCGACGTGCTCTCCGTCTCCATCAGTAGAACTCGAGGTACCGCTTCACCTCCCAGTCGGAGACGTGGCGATGATATTCCACCCACTCCATCCGCTTCAGTCGGATGAACTCTTTGACGAAGTCGCTGCCGAGCTCCGTCGCGAAGAGCGGATCGTCGTGAAGAGCTCCGAGCGCGTCCGAAAGACTCTGCGGCAAGATGTCGATCCCGCGTTCGCGGAGCTGCTCCGGCGTGTAGTCGTAGTGGTTGAAGTTGTTCGGCTCGCCGGGGTCGAGACGCCGGTCGACCCCGTCGAGACCCGCCGCGATGACCGCCGCCGCGGCCAGATAAGGGTTCGCGCTCGAATCAGGAAGGCGGAGCTCGAGACGGCCGTAAGGAACGCGCACCATCGAGGTGCGGTTGTTGTCGCCGTACGAAATGTATGCCGGCGCCCACGTCGCGCCGCTGAACGACCGCCCCACGACGAGCCGCTTGTACGAGTTGACCGAGGGCGCGCAGAGCGCCGCGAGGGCGCGCGCGTGCGCGAGCAGGCCGCCCAGGAAGTGGTACGCGAGCGTCGAAAGCCCGAGCTGACGGCGGTCGCCATCGTCGTGGAAGGCGTTCGCTTCGGTCGCCGTCGTGATCGACAGGTGCATGTGCATCCCGCTCCCGGTGCGGTTCGAGAGCGGCTTCGGCATGAACGAGCACACCAGCCCGAGCTCGCGCGCGATTTCGCTGGCCGCCATGCGAAAAAACACCATGCGATCGGCGGACGTGAGCGCGTCCGAATACGTGTAGTTCACCTCGAACTGGCCGTTCGCGTCCTCGTGATCGACCTGGTACACGTCGAACCCGACCTCGAGGAGACACGCGACGAGCTTCTCGATGAACGCGCGGTTTCGCGAGAGCCCTTTGTAATCGTAGCAAGGCTTGTCGAGCGTGTCGGTTTGGTCCGCGGGCCCGAACGTGCCGTCCGCGGCGCGCGCGAGCAGCAAAAATTCAGGCTCGAGCCCCACGTTCAACGTGAACCCGCGTTCCTTCAGGCGCAACACCTGGTGCTTCAAGAGGAAGCGCGTGTCGAAGGGCCAGGGTTTCTTCTTCACGGTGCCGTCGCAGACGATGCGGGCGTAGCCTTTTTGCCAGGGTACGAGCGAGAACGTCGAGATGTCGCCGACGCCCATGTAGTCGGCGTCGCTCGGTTGTTGGCCGAGTCCCCATACCGCGAATCCGGCGAACCCCGCGCCGTCGCCGAGCACGTCCTCGAGGTGCGCGACGGGGACGGCCTTCGCCTTCGCGACGCCGTGAATGTCGACGAACTGCGCCAGGACGAACTTGACGTCGTTTTCGGCGCACAGGACCTTCGCTTGTTCGATGTTCATGTCGTTACCTCGGCTTCTCCGAACTCTCGGGCGATGCCGAACAGCACGTCGCCCACGTAAGTCGCGTAGGTAGGATCCACCCAGAGCTGCACGGCGGGCACCGCGCCGGGCCTCGGCAACAACGCCGCGGATACCCGTGCGAACTCGGTCAAATGAAGTCGCCGCTCGGCGAGATCGAGCGGAATCGCGACGAGTTCGGCGAGTAACTCGGGAACGCGCTTCCCGACGACGAGGAGCGATCCGTCTTCCCGCGGGTAGGCGAGGCACGAGGTCCGGGAAAACCCGCTTGCCGCGGCGCCTTCGACCCAAAATTCCGTTCGCCCCGTGCGCGCAACGAACGACCCCGCGTCGAGCTCGACGGGGATGAACCATTGCTCGGGGACGGGGAAACCGCTTTCGCTCAGGGCGTCGGTGCTCGTCTTTCCCTTCAACGTGGTGCGCGGCACGTTCGAGACGTCGACGAACGCGAGCTCGTCGTTCGGGGCGCTCGCTCCGTGCGCCGCAGCATCCGTTCCGCCGTCGCGTGGCGCGCCGGTGTAGTGCCTCTGAAACAGCGGCGCGAACGGACTCGTGCGCAACGCGCTCACGCGGTAACTCCCCGCTGGCGCTCGTTTCCAGGATCGTAAAACGGCGTTCGAACGACGCGAACCGTCACTCGCTTCGCCGTATCGGTGCGGATGCTGAGCGACGCGCCGGGAGCGACCCCGGGCCCCGCGAACGCGAGCCCGACGACTTTGCCGAGGGTCGGACTCCGCGCGACGCTCGTGACGCGTCCGGCGATCGCATCGCCGTCGAGGACGAGATGGCATTCACGCAGGTCCGGTCCGTGGTAGTCAGTGGGGAGCTCGAAACCGACGAGCCGTCGCGTCGGCGGTCGCGCTGCGCGGATCTGGAGACTTCGCTTTCCGACGAACGACGGTTTCTTCATCTTCACCGCCCACCCGAGCCCGACGTCGTACGGAGTCGAGAGCGCGTCGGTGTCCTGGCCGACCAAGAGATGCCCTTTTTCGAGGCGTAGGAGTCGTTGCGCTTCGACGCCGAACGGAACGATTCGAGACGCGCTGCCCGCTTCGACGAGTCGGGTCCACAGATCGAGTGCAAAGCCCGCGGGAACGTGGAGCTCGAACCCGATTTCGCCGACGAAACCGACGCGCAAGACTCGAATCGGAACGCCGTTCGACGTCGTTTCGCGCACGGCGAGGTACGGGCAATCGGCGAACGCCGCCGCGTCGTCGGCGATCGCGCGAACGACGCCGAGCGACGACGGACCCGCGACGTTGATGGCAGCGTACGCGCCGGTCAGGTTCGTGAGCACGACGTCGAGGCCCGCTTCGAGAAGTCGCCGCTGGAGCTCGCGATAGACGGCGCCCGACGATGACGTCGTCGTCGTCGAATAAAAATGGTGCTCTGAAAACCGCGCGACGACTCCGTCGTCGACGATCGCGCCGCCCTCGTCGCACAGAAGGGCATAGCGCGAGGTGCCCACCCGAAGGTCCGCGAACGTGCCGGTGTAGATCCGTTCGAGGAATGCACCCGCGTCGGGGCCGACGATGTCGATCTTGCCGAGCGTTCCGAGGTCGATGAGGCCGACCGATTCGCGCACCGCTCGGACCTCGCGCGCGATCGCGTCGCTCCGCGATTCGTCGCTCTGCCGGTAAACCGAGGGGCGCTCCCAGTCGTCGGCGATCAAGAAATCTGCGCCCTGCGCGGCGTGCCAATCGTGGAGCGGCGTCCGTCGCCGCGGCCGAAAGCGGCGGCCGGCAAGTGCGCCCATCGGCGCCGGACGTACCGGCGGGCGCTGCACGGGGCGTCCGAGCGACGCCACCGCCCGCGCCGTTCGCTCGGCGAGCACCTCGGACGAAAGGACGTGGCTCGACTTGGATTGATCGAAACCGCGGCCGAATTTCGTGTACGCGTTGAGGAGGCCGCTCTCGTCGAAGCCTTCGTCGATGCCTACCGCGAGGTCACGGACCTCGACGTCTTCGTCGAAGTCGACGAAACACGCGCCGTCCGGGTGCGAGAAAATAGGAGCGCAATCGAGGAGGGGCTCTCTGCCGGCGGGGGAGGCGACCGCGACGGTCGTCGAAACCCCGAGCGACATCGCCGCCAGTCGCCCGGCGACGATGCCGTCTTCGACGCGCGCGGCGCACGAGCCCGCTCCGCGCACCGATCCTGCGGCCCAAACCGCGTCCGCGACTTGCGCGTCGATCGCGCCGAAGACGGGCGGGTGCGCGCGACGCGCTTGTTGGACGAGTTGATCTGCGGGGCCGCTTCCCGCACTGACGACGAGGGCGTCACAGGGAAGCGTCGCGCGCGCGCCGTTGCGTTCGACGACGACCGCGGCAAGCGCGCCGTCGCTTCCGGCGATGGCTTCCACGACGCGACCGTCGCCCGCGGAGCCTCTGGGCGGAGCGGCACTGGGGTGGTCGCGATTCGATTCGGTCCCGCCGGTGATCGTCGGGGCGTCGAACACGGCGACGACTTCGACGCCCGAGCTCGCGAGATCGGCCGCGAAGCGATGGCCGTCGTCGGTCGTCGTGAGGATCACCGTGCGGAGACCGGGGCGAACGGCATAACGATGGAAAAGCCGCTCTGCGCTCGCCAGCGTCAGGATCCCGGGCAAGTCGTTGTTTCGAAAAACCGCGGGCAGCGCGACGCGTCCGGTCGCGAGCACCGCTGCGCGCGCGCGCAGATTCGTGATGCCGCCCGGGCCGAGCAGCGGCGTGAGTCCGCCGTCGTACATGCCGAGGGCGACGGTCGACGTACGGATCGACACCCGCTCGTGCGCGAGTGCCCGACCGATCCACGTCGCGAGCTCGCGACGGCCCTCTTCGGTCGACACGGCGCGACCGCCGAGACCCGGATCGAGCTCGACGAGAGTGACGTTCACGCCGAGGTCGGCGCTCGTCACCGCCGCGGAAAGGCCGGCAATTCCGCCGCCAACGACGAGTAAATCCGTGAACGCGTTCGGCTTCGAGTACGAGCTCCGCGGGACCCCTTCGAACAGAGTCGCGACGCCGACCCAGCTTCGGACGGAGCGCTCGAAATTCGATTCGCGGAGCCGCGCCGGATCGTGCAAACCCCCGCGCGTGAGCTTCGAGCCGGACTCGGTCCAACTCGGCGGCGCGCTCTCCGACAGGCGCGCGTGTGCGAAGCAGAGCTCCATCCCCGTCCCCACAGGGACGCCTTCGGCGGCAATGCACCCCCCCGATCGATCGCGAACGAGGACGTTCGCGCCGATCCCGCGTGCGCGTCGCTTCTTCGCGCTGTAACCGAGCACGCGTCGTCCATTGGCGAGCAATGCGCTCGCGATCGAATCTCCCGCGAACGCGCGACACGGCGTTCCTTCGAAGCGGAAGGTCAACGGCGCGGTTCGATCGATCCACTCGAACGGGGAGGGCGCCTGGCGATCGAGCGGCACGCGGAGGTCGTTCATCCGTGCTCCCGATGCGGCGTTGCCGGCGCAACCCGGACGTCGACGACGCGGTCGCTCTCCGTATCGCGATCGAGCCAAAACCACGTGCCGGTTGGCCGGTGATACCACCACTCGCTGCGCTGATTGGGTTCGCCGGTACGATGGAACACGAAATCCGCCCAGGCTCCGTCGGTGCAGGCCGCCGGGTCCGGGCCCTCGTCTACGGGGCCGCCGTAGACGAACTCCGAGAGGGGACGCGGACCGATTTCTGGAAGCGTGATGAGTTTCACGCGCGCGTTGAAACCCTGCACGACGCGCGGGCACCGGGAAGTTTCGCGTCAGTGTCCGACGGACGCGGCGGCCTTCTCACCGATGAGGCCGAACTCCGCGAATCGCGAGAGGCGGAACGGTTCGATCAAGGACGGCGCGCGATCGTGCGCGACGGTGTGCGCCAGGGTTTTTCCGGAGATGGGCGTCGCTTTGAAACCCCACGTTCCCCATCCGGCATCGAGATAGAAAAACTCGACCGGCGTTTTCCCCATGATCGGCGAGAAGTCCGGCGTCATATCGGCGATGCCGGCCCATTGGCGCACGATGCGCGTCTCGGCGAGTCGGGGAAAGAGGTCGAGCATCGCGGCCGACAGATCTTCGAGAAAGTCGAACGTCGAGCGTGGCGCGTGCAGCTCATAGCCGTCGAGAGCTGCACCCATCACCAGGGTTCCGCGAACGTCTTGGCTCACGTACGCGTGCAAGCTGGCCGACACGATGATCGGATCGAGCCACGGCTGCATCGGCTCGGAAATGCAGGCTTGCAGCGGATGCACGACGATCGGCGTGCGCACGCCGGCGAGTTTCGTGATCCGCGGCGTGGAGCCCGCGACGGCAGAGAGCACTCGACTCGCGCTCACGTAGCCGCGCGACGTCTCGACGCCGACCACGCGACCGCCGCGTACGTCGAGCGCAAGGACCCGCGTATTGCCGTGGATTTCGACGCCGGCGCGCGTCGCCGACCGTGCGAATCCCCAGACGACCGCGTCGTGCGCGACGATCGCGCCGGGACGATGATAGAGCGCGCCGAGGATGGGCAGGCGACCGCCGCAATCGAGATCGATCGCGGGGCAAAGGCGAGCCACGTCCTGACGATCGACCAACTCGCTCTCGACGCCGAGCACCTGATTCACTCCGGCGCGCCAGCGCATCGTCCGGAGCGTGCCTTCGGTATGCGCGAGCGTCAGATGACCGCGTTCCGAGAAAAACAGATTGATGTCGAGCGCGGCCGGCAGGTCGCGCCACAGGTTCATGCTCTCGCGGTAGAGCGCGACGCCTTCGGGCGTGAGGTAATTCGAGCGAACGATCGCCGTGTTGCGGCCGCTGTTGCCGCGGCCGATCGTCCCCGCTTCGAGGACCGCGACGTCGTGGATCCCGTGATCGTGCGCGAGGTAGTGCGCAGCGGCGAGCCCATGTCCGCCGCCGCCGATGATGACGACATCGTACCCCGCGCGCAGTTTCTCCGACCGGACGAGCGCGCGACCCGTCTCGGAAAATGCCATCGGTCGATAGGGTCGTCCGCGAACGTCTCGACCGGGTTAACGGGACATTTCGCGTCGCCTCAGGCCGCCTTCGTCGCGAGCGCGGCCTCCGCGGCGTCGACGATCCCGCCGAGCGCGTCTTCGTTCACTCCCGCGGCGATCGCCAGGCGCCGAAACGCGGTCAGCTCGCCGAGCGACATGCCGTGGCTCACGAGCGCGACGGCCGCGGCCGCCGAGAGACCTTCCTGCGTCGCGTTCGCCGACCAGAGTTCGCGCCCGATGCGGTCGATTTCCCGTCCGATCATCTCGGTCTCCGCGGCCCGCGGCAAGACGGCGAGGCGCTCGTTCACCCAGCTCAGGTCGGCGCCGGTGGAGAGCGCGCGAGCGAGCCTGCCGATCGCGTCTTTTTCCGCCGGATCGACGTCGCCGTCGACGGCCGAGATCAGGCAGGCCGCGTCGAGCACGGCGCGCTTCGCCTTCGCGTCGTTCAGCACGAGCGAGCTCGCCGCGGCGAACGCCGCTTCGACGTTGCCCGCCGCTCGTCCGGGTTCGAAGGCGCCGCCTTCGAGGTCGCGCTTGTCTTCCGCGAGCGCCTTCTTCATCACTTGCCGTGCGCCGACGACGAAGAGCGGGCCGAGCAACTTGCGCGCGAGCGTCGCGGGGGCGTCGGCGGTGAGGCGCACGTCGGTCGCCCCGTCTCCGACGGGGACGAACCGATGCACGAGCACCATGCCGGCGTTCGAGCCTTCGAGATACCGAATCACGAACGAGCCGTCCGCGGCGTCTTCGAGCAGCGACACGTCGTATTGCGGGACTCCGAGGATCCGGAACGTGGTGCGGATCTTCCGTTGTCCGGGCTCGGCGGGTTCCCAACGATAGCGAATGCTCGGATGTACGTTGTTCCGAATGTGATGATCGATGTCGCGGTATTGCGCGCGCACGTCGTCGACCGGGCGCTCGATCTGAAGAGACGCCGTGATACGAATGGAGTCGGCCATGAGATTTCCCTCGGTTCCCGTTCTCGTTCGACGCCCGCCATCGAGCACCGTGTCGTCTAAAACGCACGGTGTGTGATTTGGATTTGTGGGACCCGCGGGACGGCGGAAATCGGCGGGTGAACGGCCTTGCTCAGCGGGGTTCGGCGCGTCGGACGAGCGCCGCGAGGGCGTCGAAATCTCGTCGCTCGAAAAAGGCGAAATAAAGCGGGACGATCGCGAGCGTGAAGGGGATGAGCTTGGCGACGATGGCGATCCCGATGTGCATGGACACTCCGAGGAAAACGCCGAGCCACCGCGTCTTCCGCATCCACAAGAGGAAGGGCAACGTCACTTCGATGAGGAGCGTCGAGTACGTGAGGATGGCTCCGAACACGCCGAGCCAAGCGAACGCCGGATTCGGGAAGCGCGCGAAGATGGACATCATGAAATACGGAATCGCTTCACCGCGCCGCCAGAACTCGTCCGGCGCTTTCAGCCAGACCGTGCACACGTAGATCAACATGAGCTGCCATTGCACGAGACGGAGTCCGTAGATCGGAGGCGCCTCGTCCTTCCGCGTCCCGAGGACCGTCCAGGTGCGCGGCGTCGGGCTCACGACGAGGACGAACCCGATGACGCGGGCGATCGTATCGAAGCCACTTTGAGCGATCGCGCCCGCGGCGCAATACGAAGCCGCCCACGTGTAGACGACCAGCGCGCTCGCGCGCTGAAAAATCCCGAGCCCGAGCAAGACCAGAGCGATCGCCGTCACGACGAAGACCGCGTTCACCCACGCCGTGCTGCCGCTCCACGTGAACACGTCGAGCAGCCCGTAAGGGTCGGCGCCGCTCGGCGTCGTGCCGAACATGCCGCTTTCCGCGAACAGCGACAACCGCATTGGCCAGAGATCGACCAAGATGCACAGAGTCGACGCCGCGTAACCGATGCGGAGCGCGGCGTACGCGCGCGGATCGGCCGGCGCGAAGAACCAATCTTCCACTGCGGCGACGGCTCGAGCGCCCGCGTCCTGGAGCGACGTCAGCGCGGGCATGTCGCCGGTCCGAACGGATACGTCTTTCGTTCCCCGACCCGGTTGTCGCGCTGGACGTCTTGGATCGAGCGAAGCTCCTCCGTGTAGAGCTCGAAGCCGACCTTTGCAGGTCTCTTGCCGGCGCGCGTCGCGATGGCGTCGCACACCGCCCGCAGATAACGAACGTTGTATGCGGCGTACCCCTGTTCCACGAACGCGAGGCGCAGGAAGGCGCCGATGATCCGCGGATCTTTCCGGAGCGGCCGCAGACCGGGGAGCATCGGGCCGTAGCGAGTGACGTTTCCCTGGTCGTCGAAGGCGACGAGCGCTCCCGCCATGTCGTGAAAATGCGGGATCGTCGTGAACATGTCCCAGCTCTGCCAGAGCCGCGCTCCGTCGATGTAGGTCTCGAAGGGACGGTGAAACGTCGTTCCGAGCGCGGTGGTTCGCGACACGTTGGCCATGGTGATGGCCGCAAGGTGGAAGACGAGAACGCCCGTGAGAGCGAGTCGCGCCGGACGCGATGCGAACACTGGCGAGAGTTGCAACGGGACGATCTTACCGGAACGGTGCCCGCTTCGGCGGTGGAGGTTTGACGGTCCCTGGAGCGGACGCTATCTGTTCGTCGATGGTCCCGCCGTTTCCGAGCGACGACGGCTTGTTTGGGCCGAACAGCGTGACCTGGAGGGTGCACGCGCACCCCTCGATGCTCATCGGGGGCATGCGCGCCCTGATCATCCAGTCCTTGCACCCGCTGGCGATGGCGGGGGTGGCCCAGCACAGCGATTACCGAACTCGAGGGATTTACCGTCTTCAGCGGACGATTCGGTACGTGTTGACGGTCACCTACGGCGATTCGGCTTCCGCGGTGGCCGCCGGCGCCCTGGTGCGCGCCGTTCATCGTCGGATCCGCGGCGTCGATCCGGTGACCGGACGCACCTACACCGCCGACGACCCCGACACGTTGCTTTGGGTGCACTGCGTTGAAGTGCACTCGTTCGCCGCGGCGTATCGCGCCTACGGCGGCCCACTCAGTAACGCAGACCGGGATCGTTACTTCGCCGAGAGCGTCGAGTCCGCCGCCCTGGTCGGCGTGCCGCGCGATCGGGTGCCGACGAGCGCCGCGGAAATGCGCGCCTATTTCGAGAAAATGCGGCCTTCGTTGTGCCTGTCGCAGGCCGCCCTCGACGCCATTCGATTCGTCGTGGCGCCGCCGATCGTCGGTCAACCGCTGCCGGTCGCGGCGTCTCTTCGACTGGCGAGCATCGCCGGAGTGGGGCTGATTCCGCATCATTTGCGGGCGCTCGCCGGCATCGAGCGACCCTGGGTGAAGGACGTCGTCGCGCGTGCGACCATCGGCGCGGCGCTCTTACCGCTCGCGCTCGCGCTCGAGCTGCCGATGGCCGAGCGCGCCAATATTGCCCGTCTCCGCAGGGCCGCCGCGGCTCATCCTTTTGCTTCTCTCGAGCCGCACTCCATGGCATCCGCCTCGAGCCCATCTCATCAATGAGATGGGTGCTCTTCGTGACTTGTCTTCGAGAGGCTCTGCCCCTCGCCCCGACCGAATGAATCGGATCGGGGCCCCACTCCCTGGTTTGGGGCCCCAACCCCAAACGAGCATTTTGAGATAGCTTCTAAACTAGACGGCTCCTTTTCGAAAAAAAAAAAGAGGCTCTCATCCATGAGCGAAACACCCGTGCTCCTGTACGGCGCGAACGGTTTTACCGGTCGCCTGATCGCCGAGCGTGCGCGAGCACGCGGGGTCGAGCTCGTGCTCGCCGGAAGAACCCGCGAGGCGATCGAGCCGCTCGCGAAGCGCCTCGGGTACGAGTTTCGCGTCTTCGGTCTCGACGGTGAGGCGGCGTTCGACGGGATCCGCGGCGCCAAGGTCGTCCTGCATTGCGCCGGGCCGTATTCGAAGACGAGCGCGCCGATGGTCGAAGCTTGCTTGAAGGCGCGCGCCCACTATCTGGACATCACGGGCGAGTATCAGGTGCTCGAAGCCGTGCTCGCGCGCGGCGACGACGCGGTGGCGCGCGGCGTCGTGCTCTTGCCGGCGGTCGGGTTCGACGTCGTCCCGACCGATTGCATGGCCCAGAAGCTGAAAGGGGAATTGCCGTCCGCGGTTCGCCTCGAGCTCGCCTTCACCGGTGACAACATGATGCCGAGCGCGGGCACGGCGAAGACGACCGTCGAAAATCTCCATGTCGGCGCGAAGGTGCGTAGAGGCGGCGTCATCGTTTCGATCCCGGCGCCACTGAAGCGCGAGATCCCGTTTGCGGACGGCCCTCGCTTCGCGATGTCCATTCCGTGGGGCGACATCGTCACCGCGTTTCACTCGACGGGCATCCCCGACATCACCGTGTACACCGTCGTCCCGAAAGGCGTCGCCCGCGCCGCCTCCGTGCTTCGATTCTGCGCGCCCGTGCTCAAGCTGCCGAGCGTGATTCGCCTGCTACAAAAGGAAGTCGAAAAGCGCGCGAAGGGCCCCGACGAAGTGCAGCGCCGCACGACGCGCATGAGCGTCTGGGGCCGCGTCGAAGACGACCAAGGCCGCGCCGTCGAGGGACACCTGTCACTCCCGGAAGGGTACGAGCTCACCGTGCTCGCGGCGCTCGCGAGCGTCGAGCGCGTGCTACGCGGCGACGTCGCGCCCGGCGCGACCACCCCGTCGCGCGCATTCGGGGCGGATTTCGTGACGACGCTCCCGGGCGTCGGTTCCTTCAACATCGTATCTCCGGCACTATCATGACCCTACAAGACAACCTCGTCCGAGCCCGCGACGGCATTCAGCTCGGCCTGCTGCGTTTTCTGCTCCGTTTGCCGAGCGCCACGCAGCTCAAGATCTCGGGACGCCCGGCGATCGTCCGCGACGGGCAAACGCTCGATCCCGAAGTCCAGCTCGTGCTCGCACTCCAGAAGCGAATGCGTCTGCCGCCGCTCCGCGCGGAGACTCCGGCCAAGGCGCGACGCAACATGCTCGCCACGACGGTCGCGTATTCGGCCGGGTCGATGGAGGTCCGGAGTACACGGGATCTCGTGCTCGACGGCCCCGGCGGACCGCTCCGCGCGCGTCACTACGTTCCCGCCGAGCCCGGCGGACCGCATCCTCTCCTCGTGTTTTATCACGGCGGCGGATTCGTCCTCGGCGACCTCGAGACGCACGACGCGCCGTGCCGGTACCTGTGCGCCACGGCGGGCGTGCACGTGCTCTCCATCGACTATCGCCTCGCGCCCGAGCATCCGTTCCCCGCGGCCATCGAAGACGCGATGTTCGCATTCCATTGGGCCGTCGAGCACGCCCGCGAGCTCGGCGCCGATCCGGAACGCGTCGGGGTCGGCGGAGACAGCGCGGGGGGAAACTTATCCGCGGTCGTCTCGCAGCTCACTCGGCAAAACGGAGCGACACCGAACCTGCAGCTCCTCCTCTACCCCGCCGTCGATCGTTCGGTCGAGCGCCCCTCCGCACGGCTCTTCTCGGAGGGCTTCTTGCTCACGGCGCCCGACATGGAGTGGTTCGACCAAAACTACACGGGGAGTTCCTCGTCCCTGCGAACCGATCCGCGCGTGTCGCCGCTCCTCACCCCGAACCTCTCCGGCCTTTGCCCCGCGGTGATCGCGACGGCGGGTTTCGATCCTCTGCGCGACGAGGGCGAGGCGTACGCGCGCATGCTGGACGCCGAACGAACGAAGGTCGTGCTCAAGCGATTTCCCGGGTTGATCCACGGGTTCATTCACATGGTGACGTACAGTCCCGCCGCCGCCGCCGCACTCTCCGAGCTGTCCGGCATGGTGCGCGCCCTGTCGCGCACGTCTCGGAGTGGCTCGCTCAGCTAGCGTCCCACGACTTGGCATCCGCTGCGTCTGCGCCCCGCGCCCCCGCTTGCTCCGCAAGCGTCTAGTGCGGCGTCGTCGCTTCATTGACCCTATCTCGCAGACGCTGCACTAAAGTCACGGCCGCGAACGGGCGGCGCGGATCTCGCATCAGCAAGAGGCCACCATGTCCATCGATGTCGCCCGAAACGAACTTCGTCGTTCGTACCCCAAGCACTCGTACGCCGTTCCCGTCGCGGTCGCGTCCGGAGCAGTGTTCGCCGCGCTGAACCTCGCGGCGTGCTCCAGCAGCGACCAGAACGCAGCGACGTCCGGGACGGGAGCCACGACGGGAGCGTCCGGCGGCTTCGGGAACACGAGCTCGGGCGGGGCTCCTTCTTCTGGGGGCTCCCTTCCCGTCGCGAGCGGCGGCGCTACGGCGGGCGGCGGCATCGGCGCGGGCGGCGAGCTCACCACCGGCGGCGCGACCGGCTCAGGCGGCGTGCCCGTGACGAGCTCCGGCGGTTCGTCCGACGGCGGATCCACGGGCGCGGGCGGCACGAACGACGGGGGTGCCGACAGCGGCGCGTCCACCGGCGGCACCGCGGCCGTCACCTGTCCGGCCACGTCGGAGCTGAAACCCGGCGAGACCAACGAAACGATCGACGTCGGGGGCACGATGCGCTCGTACATCTTGCACGTCCCGGCGTCGTACACCGGGGCGGCACCGGTGCCGCTGGTCCTCGATTTTCATCCGATCCTTTCGACCGGCAGCTTCGAACGTGGAAACTCCGGCTACGCGAACCTCTCCGATCAGGATGGGTTCGTCGTCGCGTTTCCGAACGGCATCGACAACGCATGGAACGTCGGCCCCTGCTGCACCCAGTCCCGCACCGTCGACGACCTCGGGTTCGCCAAGGGTCTCGTCGCGAAGTTGAAGTCCCAGGGTTGCATCGACCCGAAGCGCGTGTACGCGACCGGCTACTCGATGGGCGGCGGGATGTCGCATTACCTCGCGTGCAACGCCGCCGACGTCTTCGCCGCCGTCGCGCCGTCCGCGTTCGACCTCCTGCAAGACAGCGAGGAGCCCTGCCATCCCTCGCGCCCCATCACGGAGATCACCTTCCGCGGCACTGCCGATCCGATCGTGCCTTACGCGGGCGGCGCGTCGAACCCGCCCAACGGGTTGGCCGTCACCATTCATTTCCTCGGCGCGGTCGGCACGTTCCAGAAGTGGGCCATGCTCGACCAATGTACCGACATGCCGAGCGCGGCCGACGCGAGCGGCTGTCAGACGTACTCGCAGTGTGCGCAAGGCGTCCAAGTCACCCTTTGCACCACGCAAGGCGGCAGTCACGTCACCGGCGATCCGAACATCGGCTGGGCGATGCTGAAGAAGCACCCCATGCCGTGAGGCGGCGAGGTCGTCCGGCGAGGGCGGCCCGCTCGCGCCCCGCGTCCGTTCCGGCGACGCGGCGCTCTCAGTGCAGGATGAACGTGCACACGCCGCCGATGCACGAGTCGGTCGCGTCGCAACAATCCGACGTCTTCTTGCACGCTTCGCCGGTCTGAGAGCAGCGGGGTTCATTGGGCACGCCGCAGATGCCGTTCGTGCAGAAGCCGTTGCAGCAGTCGGTGCCGGTCGTGCACGGGGCGCCATCGGCCAAGCACGGATCGAGCGCCGTGAAGGCGCGGTGGTTCGCCGTTTCGAACTCCTGTCCGGGCAGGTAGAACGGCGGGTGACTCGGGTCGCTCGCGTACTTGCCGTCGGCGGAGATGGTGAGCGCGGTGCCCCAGAGCTGGCGCGCCATGCCCTTGTTTCCGTAGTGGCGCATCGAATCGAAGAAGATCCAGAAATAGCCGCCCGCAGCGGCCGGGGAAACGGTCGGGTAGTACGAGTGGTGCAACTCTTCCGCGCCGAACGGCAGGTACGTCTGGTTCGACGAGACGTCCTGCGCCGAGTGGAAGCCCATGGCCTGGTACATCGGCGTTGCCGTCGTGCTCGCCAGATCGACGATCTCGAGATCGCTCGCCGGACCGGTCACCCCGACGTCGATGCCGGTGCCTCCACCGCTGAAGTCCGACGACGCGCCGTCGGCGAACACGAGCGCGCCGTTGTCGGGCAAGGCGAAGGGCCAGCCCGGGTAGAGCGTCGGATCGGAGAACACCTGCTTGTAGTTCGTGGCCTTCCGTTGCGTCGCGTCGTAGCTCATCGTCGCGAGGCCGTGGGCGTTCGAGATCGCGTAGTCGGTGAACGCGAGCAAAGTGCCGTCGGGCGAGAACGTCGGCATTTCGGCGGTCGTGGGGATGCCGCTTCCGGTGATCGCGTTGCCGGTGTCCGTCTCGTACAAGGCGGCGTCGATGTTGCCGATCACCGGGATCGCGCCGCTCGTGCGCGGACCGATGCCGTTCTGGACGGCGGTACCGAGGTAGACCGTGCCGTCGGGATAGAGCCCAGCGAATGCCGTCGAGTTGGCGCTGCGCAGTGGCGTGGGGTTCGCCGCGGTCGTCGGCGTGAGACCGTACACTTCGCCGTCGACCAGGCCGCCGATCTCGCGCGCGATGAGGCGAGCGCCATTTCGTGAAATGGCGTGACAGCCCGTGCAGGTGTTCTGGCGCAAGAAAAACTGCGCGGTTTGACCCGGCGTCAGGCGCAAGATCGCGCCGCCGCCAAAAGCGCCCGCGAGGGGCGAGTTGTAGCTGCCGTAGTAGACGGAGCCCTTCAACGTCGCCTGCGCGATGACGATCTGCTCGGTGACCGGGCCGCTCACGGTGCCGCCGGAGATGGTGCTGAAATCGATGGTGAACGGGTCGCTCGGGCCGAGCGTCTGTGCGCCGGCGGTGTCCCACACGTTCTGCGGCAACGCGAGCTGTCCGGCGGCGGTCGGGACGAGGCAACCCTTGTAGTCGAACAACGACGCGTGAATGTGGACGTACACGGCGTCGGCGTTCGCGTTCGCGCCGTCCCACATGAGGAGGGGCGCGGTGAGCCCGCGCGGGAAGACGGTGCCGTCGTAGGGATAGAGGTAGCGAAGGCCGTTCGCGCTGCCAGAGCCCATCTCGAGGCTCTGCACGTCGGCGGGGCTCAACTTCGCGGGATTGTTGGCGCCGCAATCGTCGAGCGCGACCGACATGCGCATCGGCGTGCCGCCATCGCCGATCGTCCGGATCGTCGTGCTTCCGCCGGCCCCGCCGCCGCTGAAAAACGCAGGGTCACCTCCGGTCGAGGTCGATGAACCGCCGAAATTCGACGCGCCGCCGGCGGACGGACCTGCGCCGGCGCTGGTCGTTCCCCCGTTAGGGCTGAAAAACGCACTCGCTTTGCCGGAATTCGCCGAGCAGGACGCACCCAAAAAACCAAAAACCAGCGCGACGACGGTGCCGAGGGAGCGCCGCGCTTCGAAAACGACGCTTCGAGTGCTTCGCATGGCGAGACTGTAGATGAGTCACGCGAGGCACGAGGGATTATGAAACCCCTCAATAGGATTACGCTAGCGCGATGGGCCCCGTCTTGAGCCATCGGCGCCATTGCGGACCGCCGCCGACAGCCGGTTGGCCGATCCGCTACGTGGCCTGACGGTGCGCGCGCCGGAAATGTAGCGGTGTCTGATTCGTCCACCGCTTGAACGCGCGGTGGAACGCGCTCGTTTGCGAGAAGCCGAGGAGCAACGCCACTTCCGAGAGGTCGAGGTGGTCGGCGCCGACATACCCGAGCGCGAGCCGCTTGCGGAGATCGTCGAGGAGATAGGTGAACGTCGTTCCTTCGCGTTCGAGACGGCGCTCGAGGGTGCGACTACTCACGTTCAAGTGCGATGCAACTCGTACGACGCTCGCGTTGCCGCTCGTCAGTTCCTTCGCGATGAGCTCGCGCACTTGATCGGAGAGACTCCGCGTACGAGGCAGATCATTGAGCATCACCTCGGCGTGTCGGCGCATCACCTCGTGCAGTTTCGAATCGGCGCTCGGCAGTGGCATGTCGAGGAGTCGTCGATCGAACAGGAACCCCATTTCACTTGCGCCGAACTTGAGCGTGCACGGGCCGAAGGTCCGCTCGTATTCGGTGACGTCATCGGGTGCCGCGTGTTGAAAGCGCACCTCGAAGTCGACGTCCGATGCCCAGCTGTGCGAGTGCGCGCGGTGGAACGCTCCGCACTGAAAGTCGACCGCGGCGCGCGGGAGCGGGACCGTGTTCTCGAGACGCGCGAAGACTTGCTCGCCGCGGACCTCCAAACGGAACTCGAGCGAGTCGTTGATGAGGCGCATGTAGCGACCGGCGGTCTCCATCGCGTCGCGCACCGTGGCGGCGGAGCTGACGGCGTAGTCGATCGCGCCGCAATCGCCGCGGGTGTATTCCCGGGCCGCTTTTAGACCCAAATCCGGATCGCCCGCGCGATCGATCGCCGCTTGCAGCATGTCGTGAACCGATGCGATCGGGATGCGCTCGTCCGCGTCCATCGCTTCGAGCGACTCATACGCTTCCTTGGGGATGATCCCCGAGCGGCGCACGACGCGCAGGAACGGCCGTATCAATCTCACCGAATACGACGGCTCGTACGCGGCGTCCGCGCTCTCGCAATCACTCGAGGCTGGCGCCGGTTCGCTCGCCAAGCGCGTTAGTCGAAGAGGACTCTCGGGTTGTTGGATGGTCGAAGTATCGGTCATGACGAATTAGGCGTAGCACAATGATCGCGTGGTGGGTCGTACTCGAGATGAGATGATCCGCGCGTGCGTGCACACTTCGACGTGGCTAACGAAGCTAGTTCGGCGCGCGTCCGAATTTTGAAACTGCGACGCCTCGCGAAGGCATGATTCGAGAGAGTGGTCGCTTTCTTCGCGCGTTCATAACGAGCACGCGCAGAGTGCACTCATTCGCTCGCGCAGTTACATCGCGGCGTCGAATGCTCAACGTTTGCAACTCGAGTGCTTCGACCGAAACGCTCGTCCTGCACTCGACGACTCCGACAATCTACTTTCACTGAGTGTGAAACGAAATAGTGAAACTACACGGTCGATTTACGTTCGGAACGAAACGTCGAGGGCGCTCCCTAGAACCGAAACGTGGCGTCCACACGCACGCCTTCGAAGGGCGCGTACACCCTGCAAACCCCCGAGACGCAACGGAGACCGCCGCGACGTTGCCCTCCGAAGAACGACACGTTCGACGACGACGTCAGGTTGTACGTAAAAAATCCGTTGAAATAGGTGCCTGGAAATTCGGGGTTGCCCGTGTAATCGAAGCCGCCACCTACCGTAAGTCGCGGAGCCCAATCCAGGGCAATGAGGTTCTGTAGCTCCGACCACGGCTGCGCCGGTCCGCCGAGCGTCTGATGGCGGCGGCGTTCCCAACCCTGAAGCTTTAGGGCGAACGGGCCGCCGAGCCACTCGAGGACGTCGTACCTCGTGTAGATCTCCCGGTAAAAGACGGTCGTGCCTTCGCCGTTCACCGGACTCGGAACGGATCGGTCGAGGTCGTCGAATCGAGATCCGAAGGTCAGTGACGCGCGGCTCCGGCGCGACTGGGACGAAATTTCGAACCCCGTCGCGAGATCCCAAACGCTGTTCAGATTCTGACCGCTCGTTCGGCATTGCTCGTTACTGACGGACTCGGCCCACGACAAATACCGGCCGGCCCAGGCGAAGATGGTCTCGCGCGGTCCGACCTGGACGTCGGCCTTGATACGGCCGCCGCTCACGCAGGTATTGAAGTTCTCGAACTCGGTGTCGACCCAGAACGCTTCGGTCGTCGGCGGCGAGCTGTACTGCGCCGCGGAAAATTCCGGGGCGCGCGCCAGGTCCGCGTTCGCGAGGAGCGGGAAGAAGCGACGATAGTTCTTCGCTTCGGCCGTGATCGTCAGCGGCCGGGCCTCGAGATTCAAGCTCGCGTAGATCGCGTAACCGGAGTGCGGCAGATCGGTCGCGTTGATCTCGCTCGGGTAGCTCAGGTTCTGGAGGGCCGCTTCGAGATAGAACGCCCCGTGACCGCCGAGATCCGGAACCGTCGCCGAGATGCTCGTCGTGCCGATGTCGCGTGCGCTTCGGACCGCGCCGGGCGACAGCGCACTCGGCGTGCCGTTCAGATCGACGAACGTGCGCGTGAGGAGCGAGCCTTGCACCCCGACGAGGAGTGCGTTCGTGCCGCCCTCGATCTGCCCCGCGACGACCTGGTCCGGCGAATACGTCGGGATCGCCGCGGTATCGAACGGGCTCTGCACCGCGCGCGGCATGCCCGCTTCGGCGATGCCGACCAAGCCGGGAGTCACCTCCTTCGTCGTCCCGAGGTATCGCCCGCTCGCTTCGTCGATCCGGAGCGGATTCAACACGCCGCCGAGGCCCGTGATGCGAACGCGGAACGACCCCACCTTGAGGCGCCCGGTGACGCGGGCGCCGCGGATCGTCGTGTCGCTCGAGAGCTCGTCGAGCTTGCGCACACTGAGCACCAGCCCCCGGCCGAGCTGCGAATAGAAATCGCCGACGGTCGCTTCGATGTCCCGCGACGTGTAGCCGACGTAATATTTGGCCGGGTAGAGCCAGCTCACGTAACGCGTCGAGAGCTCGCGCGACGCCTCGGTCTCTTTTTGAACGAAGAATTGCGCGTCGTCGGCGGTGTACGTCGCGGGAAGCACGCCGCCGTGTCGCTCGCGGAGCAAGTCGAGCGAGAGGCTCGTCGGGTCCGGCGAGGAATAAAAGAGAGCGCTGTCCAGTCGAAGACCGGCTTGCCACGACTTCCACGACGCCTGGACGTTCAAGCGGTCGTACCAAACGCCCCAGTCGTCGTCGATGTGCCGCTCGACGTCGCCCGGGCGCGTGTTCCGGTTGTTCACGTTGTAGACGACGCTGGTCGCGTCCGTGATGTCGAGGCGCACCGGTTCGCCGTCGAGCGGCGACGTCTCGACGGCGTTTGCGTTCGCGGCCAACGACGCGGCGACGACGAGCGTCGCGACGCCGAGGACCGCGCCGCCGCGCGCTCCGTCGCTCCGGCTCACTGGGTCGAGGTCCCCAAGAACGTATCGACCTGACCGAAGAGCACCGCGTCTTCGTCACCGGAGATCTCGAGCACGATTTTCATCGTCTTCGTGTCGACCAGCATGTTGAAGGGCGCCAGTGAAGATGAGGCGAAGATTCCCATTTGGAACGTGTCGTCGAGCGCGAACGGGAAATCGATGTCGTAGTTTTCCGTCCACGCTTTCGCGTCGTTCGCGTCCGCGGCCGCCCCGGCCAGGTTCTGGAACAAGGTGCCGAGGATGCGGAATCCTTGGGCCTTGCGTTGATCCAGGCGGGAGGAGAGCGGCGGTCGATCGCCGGAGCCGCCATATTCGTAGCGACAGGCCGTGCACCAGAGCGCGCTCGAATTGACGAGCAAGAGCTTCGCGCCGGACGTTCCCGCGTCGCCCGCCGTGGCCGCAGCGCCGCTCGGATTGTAGAAATCCGAGAGACAGACCTGCTGAAACTTGGTCGGATCGAAGTCCGCGGTGGACGGATCTTGCCAACCGTTGAAGCAAAGGTTTTTCACCGTGTCGCCCACTTGAGTGCCGTAGGGACTGGCAGGGTATCCGCTCGCCTGCGCGGTCTGGCCGTTGATCGCATCGAGGAGCGCCTGGGGAACGCCGGCGTTGTTCGATCCGCAAGCACCCAAAAAAATCGAGCCCACGACCGTGGACATCAACCGAAACACAGCCCTGGCGACGCGCATTTGGCTCCGCCGAATAGTAGTCTCTGGCGACCTCTCCCGTTACGCCAAAGTATTGCTTTTCTCGCCGTTCGAAGGGAGCCGGCGCGGTCTAGGTGGTAGCGTACGGTCCTAGATACGGCATCCATTCGTCGGGCGCATCGTGCTCAGCGGCAATTGTTGCTGCCAGCGGAAGCGCCTTCGGGTGGTATGGCTCACGGAGCGGAAACATCCCGGCCTGGTCGCACGTACGATGTCCCTTCCGTGTGTTGCACGGCCGGCATGCGGTCACGATGTTGGTGAAGCTTTTTCGCCCGCCGCGTGAGCGCGGAACGATGTGGTCGAACGTCAGATCGCGCGACGGGAGCTTTCGCGCGCAGTACTGGCACGTGTAGCGATCGCGAAGATAGACGTTGGTCCGCGAGAACTTCACGCCGATCGCGCGGTTCGGCACCGCGCGTTTCAAGCGGATCACCGCGGGCGTCCTCCACGCGATCGACGGCGAACGAATGACTTCGTCGTACTCGACGAGCACGTCGACGTTGCCGAGGTACACGAGCTTCACGGCGTCCTGCCAGCCGACGACTCGCATCGGAAGGTACCAGGCGGATAGCAGCAACGTTCGCGTGGACATGCCTCTCGCCACCTCTCCAATATTTCGACGTAACTCCTTCCCGTGCAAACGAAAAAATGCGAGCGCCCGACGAAAAAGAACGGGGTAGACTCGCGCATCGCGGCCTCGTGGGGCGTCGCGCCCGACGGCGAGCGCATCACGTTTCGCTTCCGTCCCCAACGCGTCTTTTACGAAGGGACGACGCGTGATCGCCACGGACTTGGTCTACTCGCGGCCGAGCCTTCGCCGGAAGGGGAAGGGGGGTATAGTCGCGCCTCTCGAGACGACCCCGGCATGGATAGGACGCTCCTCGGCATCTTGACTGCGTTCGCCGTGGCGCTCTTGACGGTCGGTCTCACCTTCTCGCGCACGGTGGACGCGCCGGCAGATTTTCGGTTCGTGAACGAAACCGAGCTGCAGACCCTCGACCCGCACGTCATGACCGGGCACCCCGAAGCGCGCATCGCCGAGGCCGTTTTCGAGGGCCTCACGCGCTACGACGCGAAGACGCACCATCCCGCACCGGGCGTCGCGGCTTCCTGGGTCGTTGCGCCCGACGGCAAGCGCATCACGTTTCACCTCCGTCCGAACGCGTATTGGACGAATGGCCGACGCGTGATCGCCGCGGACTTCGTGTACTCGTGGAAACGGCTCCTCGACCCGGCGCTCGGCTCCGAATACGCGTACATCATCTTCCCGGTGCGGTACGCCGAGGCGCTCTCCACGTACGACGGGCACGCGACGGCGCTCCGAACGACGATCGCGCCGCGGGCGCTCGCCCTCGCTCACGACCATGCGAACGGCATGGACGCCCCTTCGTGGCAGCGGTTTCTCGCCGCGAACGACGTCAACGACGCCCTTTCCCCCGCACTCGGTAACGACGCCGACCTCCGCGATCTCCTTGCGCGTCGCGCCGGCACCGTCACGGGCGCCGAGCTCCGGCGCTTCGCTGCCGCCATCGGGCCGGCCGCGGATCGGCTTCGGAAGAGCGCGGCGGAGGCGCGCGCGCACTTTGGCGTCGACGCCGGCGTTTTCGCCCCGGACGACGATACGTTCGTGGTCGACCTCAAGGCACCGACGCCGTATTTTCTCGACATCACGTCGTTCAATCCGACGTTCCCGGTGCCGAAAGAGCTCACCGAAGACCCGCGTCACCACGACGACTGGTTCTTACCGGAGAACATCATTTCGAACGGGCCTTATCGGCTGAAGCGCTGGCTCGTGAACGACCACATCCGGCTCGAACGAAACGAGCTCTATTGGGGCAAGAGCGAAGTCCACAACCGGACGGTCGACGCGTTCCCCATCGAGAACGAGACCACGTCGCTCAATCTCTATCTCGCCGGTGAAGTGGACTGGCTCCCCGCGCAGCACTACCCGTCGGACCTCGTCGACGAGCTCCGCCAACGTCCCGACTTTTATCGGCACGCCGGGCTCATCGTGTACTTTTATCGATTCAACACGACGCGCCCGCCCTTCAACGACAAGCGCGTGCGCGAAGCGTTGAACCTCGCGGTCGACCGCCAGGTCATCGTCGACGACGTGCTCCGGCTCGGACAGATCCCGGCAAGCACCATCGTGCCCCCTGGGCTCGCCGGCTACGAGCCGCCCGTGAGCTCGATTCACCTCGACGTTCAGAAGGCGCGCTCGCTCCTCGCCGAGGCGGGATTTCCGGGGGGCAAAGGGTTTCCGGACTCCGGAATTCTCTACAACACGAACGAGGCGCACAAGAAAATCGCCGAAGTCGTCGCCGATCAGTTGAATCGAAACCTCGGGATCAAGGTGAACGCGTACAACCAGGAGTGGCAGTCGTTCCTGGCGACGTGCCGAAACCTCGACTTCGACATCGCGCGCGGCTCTTGGGTCGGCGATTACCCCGACCCGAATACGTTCCTCGACATGTGGGTCACCAACGGCGGAAACAACGACACCGGGTTCAGCTCGGCGTCGTACGATCGGCTCATTCGCGCCGCCGCCGACGTGGGCTCATTCCTCGATGCTCCCGAATCGGTCCTCGCCGACCTCGACGACGCGGGGCCGGTGCGTGAAGCGATGGTGCGCGTCGCGCAGGCGTCGAACGGCCCGGATCGCTTGCGCGCGCTCGCCGCTCTGCGCATGCGGCTCTTTCGCGAGGCCGAGTCCATTCTCGTCAACGACGAATTCCCGGTGATGCCGATCTACTTTTACGTCCTCGGCGGGCTCGCGAACCCGAACCTCCGCGGCTTTTACCCGATGCTCCAATTCGAGGACGGGACGACGGCTCCGAATCTCCAGGACATCCATCCGTTGCGCGATATCTGGGTCGATCGCAGCGGCGGAGCGCCGCGGTGAATCGCCGGGGACGCATCGTCCTCGGGTCGCTCCTCGTCGCGCTCGTCGTGGGGCTCGCGCTCGCCCTCGGCGTCAGAGAAGGGCTCGCGGTGGCATTCGGTCTGGCGCTCATCTCCTCGACCGCGTGGCTCGGACCGACGACGGCGCGGATCGTCGGTGCGGTGTTCGGCGCGGCGATCGCGTTCGGCGTCACGCGCGCCGCCGAAGGGGCGCTCCCCGGCGTCCTCGTCGCCGTCGCCTTCGCGTTCGTCGCCTTCAAGTGGCTCCCGGTGCGCGTGCTCCGTCGCATCGCGTTCTTGGTGCCGTCGCTGGTGCTCCTCATCTTCACCACGACGATCCTCATGTATCGCGCGCCGGGGAGTCCTTTCGCTCAAGAAAAAGCGGCCACGCCGGATGTCGAAGCCGCCCTCCGCGCTCGCTACGGCGTTCCGAAGAGCGCCATCTCGTTCTTCGAAATCTACATGCGACGCCTCGTCGTCGAGGGAACCCTCGGCCCCGCGATCAAGGTGCGGGGTCGCACCGTCGAGCAGCTTCTGGCGCCCGCGCTGCCGGTCAGCCTGTCGCTCGGCCTCCTCGCGCTGGTCATCGCAGCGGCGCTCGGCCTGTTGCTCGGCATGCGCGCCGGGCTCAAGCCCAATTCGTTTTCCGACCACGCGAGCATGGGGCTCGCCACGATAGGGATCTCCTTGCCGAGCTTCGTGATCGGCGCGGCGATGATGATCGTGTTCGCGCTGAAGCTCGGATGGTTGCCCGTCGCGGGGTGGAGCGGCTATCGCCACATCGTCATGCCCGCGGTGACGCTCGCGCTGCCGTACGCGGCGTACATCGCGCGGCTCGCGCGGAGCGGCACCATCGAGGTGATGCAACAGGACTTCATTCGCACCGCGCGCGCGAAAGGGCTCTCGGAACGCGTCATCGTGCTCCGGCACGCGCTTCCGGGCGCGATCTTGCCGGTCGTTTCGTTTCTCGGGCCCGCCGCGGCCGGCATCATGACCGGCTCGTTCGTGATCGAGACGCTCTTCGACGTGCCGGGCGTGGGTCAGTGGTTCGTGAAGGGCGCGATCAACCGCGACTACTCGGTCGTCCTCGGTACCGCGATCCTCTACGCGGCGCTGGTCACGTTCTTCAACCTGCTCGTCGATCTGGCGTACGCCTGGCTCGACCCGCGCGTGCGAGGGCAACTGTGAGCGCCGGGGTCGCGGAGCAGAGCCGGGGGCCGTGGGAAGCGGCGTTCGCGCGGCTCCGGAAGAATCGCTGGGCGCTCGTCGGGTTCGCGTTTTTCGTCGTGATCACGCTCGCGTGCTTCGCGCTACCGGCGTTCGCTGGGCTCGACGCGGTGACCACGAATCCGGTGCACAAGCATCTGCCGCCGTCGAGCTCGCACTGGTTCGGCACCGACAGCCTCGGTCGCGACTATCTCGCGCGCGTCCTCGTCGGGGGTCGCACGTCCCTGCTCGTCGGGTTCGCCGCGACCCTGTCGTCGGTGATCATCGGCGTGCTCTACGGCGCCGTGTCCGGCTACTATGGTGGTCGCATGGACGAAGTGATGATGCGCTTCGTCGATTTTCTGTACGGCTTGCCGTACATGTTCCTGGTCATCCTGGTGATGCTCCTGTTCTCGGAGACGGCGCGGGGCAATCCGCTCCCGGTGTTCATCGCGCTCGGTCTCGTGGAGTGGCTCACCATGGCGCGCATCGTGCGCGGCCAGGTGCTCGGCCTCCGCGAGCGCGAGTTCGTCCTCGCCGCGCGGCTCCTCGGCGCCTCTGATCTGCACGTCATCGGACGGCACGTGCTCCCGAACGTCGCGGGCGTCGTCACCGTGTACGGCACGCTCACCGTGCCCTCGGTGATCATCCTCGAGTCGTTCCTGTCGTTCCTCGGCCTCGGCGTGAAGCTCTCGTGGGGGCAACTCGTCGCCGAGGGCGTGTCGGTCGTGAATCCGATCCGTTCGTACTGGTGGCTCCTCGCGTTTCCGAGCGTCTTTCTCGCAGCCACGCTCGTCAGTTTGAATTTTTTGGGGGATGGCCTGCGCGACGCAGTCGATCCGAAAACGAGATGAGCGACTCGGACGATCCGAAAGCCGTCGCCGCGAAGCCGCTCCTCGACGTGCGCGGCCTCACCACGGAGTTTCACGGCGACGATCGCGTCGTGCGCGCCGTGGACGGCGTCTCGTTCACGGTGGGCAAGGGCGAAGCCGTGGGCATCGTCGGAGAATCGGGGTCCGGGAAGAGCGCGACGGCGCTGAGCATTCTCGGTCTCTTACCGGAGCGCGCGACGACCGCGGGGTCGGTCGTCTTCGACGGCGCGGACGTGTTCGGGCTCTCGCCGGCCGCCCTTCGCAGCCTGCGCGGGCGGCGCATCGCCATGGTCTTCCAAGATCCGATGACCAGCCTGAACCCGTACCTGCGCATCGAAGACCAGCTCGCGGAAGTGGCCGTGCTCCATCTCCGGCTGAGCCGTCGCGACGCGAAAGCCCGCGCCGTCGCGCTCCTCGACCGCGTCGGCATCGCCGACGCGAAGAGTCGCATGCGGAGCTATCCGCACGAGCTTTCGGGCGGCATGCGCCAGCGCGTGATGATCGCGATGGCGCTCCTGTGCGATCCGGAGCTGCTCATCCTCGACGAACCGACGACGGCCCTCGACGTCACGATCCAGGCACAAATTCTCGAGTTATTGCGCGAGCTCCGGCGCGAGCGCGGCCTTTCCATCATCCTCATCACGCACGATCTCGGCATCGTGCTCGGCCTCTGCGATCGGGTGATGGTGATGTACGCAGGGCGGATCGTCGAGAGCTCGCCGGTGGTTCCGCTCTTCCGGCGGCCGCTTCATCCGTACACGCTCGCGCTCCTCGCCAGCGTGCCGCGACTCGACGGCAGCGCAGAGGGACGGCTCGCGAGCATCGGCGGAATGCCGCCGCGGCTCGACCAGGGCCCGTTTCGCGAATGCACCTTTGCGCCGCGGTGCGTGTTCGTCCACGACGCTTGTCGCACGCGAGATCCGGACCTCGTCGTCGTGGAGCCGCCCGGCGACGCCGTCAGTGCCGTGGGCGACGCGCGCGACGCATCGGCGCGCGCGCGCCGATGCGTCCTACCCGCCGAGCGAATGCCATGAGCGCGCTCCTCGAAGTGAACGACGTGTCGGTGCAATTTCCGGCTCAGTCGGGGCCGATCCGCGCGCTCGACGGCGTATCGATTCACGTCGATCCGGGCGAGACGCTCGCCCTCGTCGGAGAGTCGGGTTGCGGCAAATCGACGCTCGCCCGCGCGATCCTCGGGCTCGTGACGCCGAACTCGGGTTCGATGCGCTTTCGCGGAGCGCCGCTCGAGCCGCTCGGCACGCCGAGCCGCCGCGCGCTGTCGTCGAAGCTGCAAATGGTCTTTCAAGACCCCGACGCGAGCTTGAATCCGCGGCTCACGATCGGCGCGTCCATCGCCGAACCCCTCGAGCTCGGGGCGGCGCGAGTCGGGCGCGCGGAGCGCAGGGAACGCGTCGTGCAATTGCTGAGCGATGTCGGGCTCGACGCCGCGCTCGTCGGACGCTATCCGCACGAGCTCTCGGGCGGACAGAAGCAACGCGTCTCCATCGCGCGCGCGCTCGCGGTGCGGCCGGAGCTCATCGTCTGCGACGAGGCGATCTCGGCGCTCGACGTCTCGATCCAGGCGCAGGTGTTGAATCTGCTCGTCGATCTGCGGGAGCGATTTTCGCTCGCTTACTTGTTCATCTCGCACGATCTTCGCGTCGTGCGCCATGTGTCGCACCGCGTGGCCGTCATGTATCTCGGTCAAATCGTCGAGACCGGGACGACGCGTGACGTCTTCGCCGAACCTCGGCACCCGTACACGCGTGCGCTTCTCGCGGCTGCGCCGTCCTTAAATCCGAACCAACCAACCCTTCCTGCTCGGGCCCGCGGCGAGCTTCCGTCGCCCGCGAATCCGCCGAGTGGATGCTATTTCCACACTCGGTGCCCCGAGGTGTTCGAGCGGTGTTCTCGCGAGAAACCGCTCCTCTATCCCGTTCGCGGCGGACGCGGAGCGAGTCGCTGTTTCCTGTCCGACGAACGCAAGTGACCGCGCGCGCTCCTTTCCCCACACGGGCTCGCCGCGTGGGGCACGTGCATTTCGGCTAGTTACCTGGACGGTTGGCCAGAACCGCGGTTAAATTCTGGGATCGGCATCATGTCACTCGGGCACGCCACAGCGGCGCGGGTCGTCGGACGGTACGCACTCGGGAACGAAGTGGGGCGGAGCTATCTCGGCCCGCTGTTCGCCGCTCATTCGGAGGCGGGTGAGGGCGTGACGGAGCCGGCGCTGCTTCGGCTCGTGTCGCTCGCGGACCTCGACTCGGACACCCGCGTTCGTATGCTGGAGGCGGCGTGGCAAGCGATGGAAGTGCGTCACGAGCGCGTCCTCGCCGTCTTGGACGTGGTCGCGAGCGACGGCGAGCTCGGCGTCGTGTTCGAATATCGACCGGGCCAGAGCTTGCGCGTGCTCCTCGGCCTCGCGACGGCGCGCCGGAAACCGATGCCCGCCGCCGTCGTGTTCCGGGTGATGCGCGATTTGCTAGAAGGCGCGGCTGCGCTCCACGACAACGCGACGGAGCTCGGCGAAGAGGCGCTGTCGCTCTACGGCGGGCTTTCGGCCGACAGTACGATGATCGGCGCCGACGGTCGCGCGACGCTCCTCGACGCGGTCGTCTCGGGTGTGGCAAGCGGGGTGGTCGCTTTCGGCGGCCAGCCGGAGCGCGTCGCGTACGCGTCTCCGGAGCAAATTTCGGGCGCCACGGCGGTCGACGCGCGGAGCGACGTGTTCACGCTGGGCGTGCTCGCGTGGGAGCTGTGCGCGAACCGGCGACTCTTTCTCGGCTCCGACAAGGCGGTCGCCCAGAAAGTGGTCGCGGCGACGATTCCGAATCTCGCCGACGTGAACCGGCCCAACGCCGAGCCGCTTCCCCCCGCGGTCGGGCTCGCCGTCATGAAGGCGCTCGGCCGCGATCCGACCACGCGATTTCAGTCGATCGCCGAGATGCGCGCCGCGTTCGACGCGGCGCTGCCCGACGTCGCGGAGCCGGAAGCCGTAGCCGAATACGTGCGCAGCCTCGCCGATACGACGCGTGGACGCGCGGCGCCGGCGAAGGAACCGGTGACCGGTCCGCGCGTCGCGCTCGGCTCGCGCATCCAGGAAAAGCGACCCCCGACCGCGCGCCCGAGCGCGGCGCTCCGCATGCCGAAGCCGATGACGACGCCCGTCGCGGTGCGCGTGCCGCGCGGCGACGCCGCGGGCGCCAACGTGATACCGAAGCCCGCGGGTTCGGCGAAAGCCGGGACGGGTCGAGCCAAGACGATCATCGGCGTGGCACCGGCGCCGAAGACGGCGAGCACGACGACGCCGCCGAGCGCCGCCGCCTCGAACCCGGCGCCGGAGCCCGAAGCGCGCACGGCGGAGCCCGCCGCTTCGAAGCCCGCGCAGGTCGTCGTCGCGAAAGGCGTGGTCGTCGGTCCGTCGGGGACGCCGTCCAGCGACGCGGCGACGACGCGCGCGAGACAACCGACGATGATGGGGCTCGCTCCGCCGTCGGCCGCCGAGCTCCAAGCCGCGGCGCGTCTCGTGGCTCGCGACGACGAGCCGACGATGGCGTCGGCGGTCCCCGCGCCCGGCGCCCCGGTCGTCGTGCACGCGCCCTCGTACCGGGACGACGAACCGACGATGGCGTCGACGTTGCCGGCGTTCTCGTCGCCCACCGGTGACGAAGACGAAGAGAAGACCACGACGTACGAAGTGCGCGATCTGCTCAGCCAGGTCGCGGCGATGAACCGCCCGGAGCCCGCGCCGGAGGCGCGCCCCGCCCCCCCGGTTTCTGCGAGCTCCGAGTCCGCACTCACGCCACGCGCGCCGACCGCAGCCCTACCCGAGAGCGGTGGGTGGCTCGACGGACCCGACGAGGAGCCCGGAAGCGCATCGCACGGCGTGATCGAAGATCTCTGGGCGTCGCATCGCCCGACCGATCCGGCGCCCGAGGTCGAGCCCGCGCCGCCGGCCCCCGTGGTTCCCGCCCTTCGTCTCGCACCGGTCATCGCGGCGCCCGCCGTCGCGAAGCCAGCGACCACCGGAGGGGTCAGATGGAGCGAAGCGGCGCCGTCGGCGCCCCCGAAGCCCGTTCCGTCGCGACGGCCCGGCGCGGCTCCCGCGCCGTATCGGTCGGTCGCACCGCCCGCGGTATTGCCGTCGCAGATCCCGCCGCCGCTCATCCACGACCCGCGCGCTAGCCGCGTGCTCACGATGCCGCCGAGTCCGGCAGGGGGGCCGTCCTCGCGCGCGCTCCGGCAATTCATTTTCGGCGCGCTCGCGAGCGTCGGGCTCGTCGCGCTCAGCGCGACCGTCGGCTTCGCCGTCTTTTCGCACCACGGTTCCGAAACCTCCGATGCCCTTCGCGAACGCACGAGCACCGTTGCCGCGGCGCCGACCACCGTCGCATCAGCGCAGGCCGCCGACCCGGCGGCGGCGACCGATACCTCCGCGCCTTCCGACCTGCCGGTTCGAACCGTAGCGCCGGCCCGAACGACGAGCGCCGCCGCGCACGCCGCTTCGACGCGCGCTCACGCTGCGCCGGCGAAAGCGACACATTCGTCGAACGCGAAGAAGAAGCGACGATACGTCCCGAACGACATCTGAAGCGGTCGGCTAAAAGCTTCGGCAAGTGCCTTTGGTAAGAGCTCGGCGTCGCGTCGTGCTACGCGAGTCCACCATGACCTCGCCGCTCCTCGTCACGCAGAACGAGTCCTTCGCCGAAATCGTCGAACGCGCCCGCGCCGCGAGCGAGGTGTCGCTCGACTGCGAGTTTCACGGCGAGAAGCGCTATCGCCCGACGCTCTATCTCGTTCAGATCAACGTGAACGACGAGGCGTGCGCCGTGGACGCGTCGCGCGTCGATCTGCGCCCGCTCGCGCCGGTTCTCGAAAATGCGACGATCCGGAAGCTCTTTCACGCGGGTCGCGAGGACATCCGTCTCTTGGTGCGAGCGAGCGGCGCGAAAGAGATCGCGAACGCGTTCGACACGCAAATCGCCGCCGCGTTCCTCGGCTACGGGCTCACCATCGGCTACGGCAAGCTCGTCAAGGAGCTCGTGGGCGTCGACCTCGACAAGTCGAGCCAATTCACCGATTGGAGCCGGGCGCTCACCGCGGAGCAGGTCGACTATGCCTTGAACGACGTCCGCTATTTGCCGAAAGTCGCGGCGCTGCTCCGCGATGACCTCGAGCGTCGCGGCCGGCTCGAGTGGGCGCTCGAAGCGTCGCGCACGGCGAGCATCACGGCGCTCGCCGATCCCGATCCGCGCCGCCTCTATCGAAAAATCCACGGCTTCGCCAAGCTCGACGAAGCGTCGCTCGGCCGGCTCCGTGAGCTCGCGATCTGGCGCGATCGCGTCGCCGAATCCGAAAATTGCCGTCCCGAGAGCGTCGCGAACGACGCCGGGTTGAAGCAGGTCGCGCAGAGTCCGCCATCGAAGCACGCCCAGCTCCGCGCGATGCGCGGTCTCGGCATCGGCGCCTCCGATCGGTATTGGTCGGGGCTTCACGACGCGATCGTTCGCGGCTCCGCCGAGCCGGAACCCATTCCGCCGTTTCTCGAGACGGACGCGCGCGTCGAATCGATGGCGCTCCTGCTCGGCGCCGTGCGACGCATCGTCGCCGCCGAGCACGACGTCGCTCCGGAGCTTCTCGCAGCGAGCTCGGATTTGCGCGCGCTCGCGGAGTGGAAGCTCGGCTCCGAGCCATCTCCGCCGGAGCTCGATGCGCTCGGTGGATGGAGAAAAGATTTGGTGGGCGCCTTGCTTCTCGAAGCCGTCCGAGGCTCCGTCGCGCTCAGGGTCGCGCCCCAGTCGACGGCGGGTATCGAGGTGGTTCGCGGCTTTTCCGTCGGGCAGTGAGCGGTGATACGGTGCCCGCCATGAACGCGCGCGCGATTTCGTGGTTTTGCCTGGGTTGTCTCGTCGCGGGGTGCGGTGGGTCGGGTCACTCTGCCGAGTCTGCGCCGACCGACAGCACACCGGCGAGCGCGAGCCCGGTGGGCCCGTCGACCGCCGACGCGGGCACGACGGCGCCCGCATCGACGAACGCGCCGAGCCCGTCGACCGACACCGGTGGTTCCGCCGCTACGGATGACTCGTCCGCGGACACCGAGAAATCGAAGAAGAGGCGCGATATTTCGTATCGAATGACGCCGGAAGGTCTCGTCATCGACGTCGAGGGCGTCGAGCTCGAGCCGAAAGCGGAGCCGATCAAGATTCACGGCGCGTGGACGGTCAAGATCACGGTTCACGCACGAACGACGGATGACAAGCCGCACCAGCTCCTCGCTTCCGCGGAAGGCCCCTTGATGATCGCGACCGAGGTCGACCGCGGCGGCAAGAAAGATCGCGCCGGCGACGAACGCAAAGACGAATCCGAAAAGACCCTATCGAGCGATCCGGTGGACTTCGAACGGAAGCTCAAAGTGTCGATCACCAAGGGCCAATCCCTTTCGGTGTTCGTCGGATTGTGGGGGCTCGGTCACGACGAAAAAGACCGACGGCCGGTGAAAAAGCTCTTCTCGATCAAGATGGTCGCCGGCGAAAAAACCGCGATCCCGGTCGTCAGCCCGCCCGAGTGAGCTCCTGCAAGAGCGCCTGCGCCTCGGCGTGATTCGGATTTTCGCTGACCGCCTTGGACGCCATCAACCGGGCGCGGCGAACGTCGCCCTGCGTCTCGGCGATGCGGGCCAAGTGGTAATACGCGACGGCCTTTGCCTCGGCGCTCGCCCCTTCGTTCGAGCCGGCGACTTTCGGTCGCATCATGGTGACCGAGCGAAAGGCTTTGGCCGCGGCCGCCGGATCGTCGACGTCGAGCGCGAGATAGCCGAGCTGCATCGCGAGCTCGCCGTTCTTGGAGTCGAGATCGAAGGCCTTCGACAGGGACTCGAGCGCCGCCGAGAGATCCCCTTCTTCCAGCTCGATCGTCGAGAGCTCGCGGTACACGAGGGACAGGTCGCGCGAGCGCCGGCCGCGGTGCGCGGTGATCACCGCGCGGAGCGCCTCCTTGGCGCGATCGACCCTCCCGAGCACCGTCTCGGCGCGCGCGAGAAGCACCGCGCGCTCGGTATTCTCCGGCGATAGCCGCCGCGCCTCTTCGAGCACCTCGAGCGCTTCGTTCGGATCGCCATCGCGTCCGAGCAAGAGCTCCGCGCCGCGAAGTAGTCCGGTCACACGTGCGGCCACGTCGGTCGCCGAACGCGCCTCTCGGAGGACGAGTTGCGCGAGCTCTCGACGCGCGCCGGTGGCTTCGTAGAGTTGCCGGAGCCGCTCCGATAGCGCGGTATCGGTGGGAACCGCCTCGAGCGCGCGCTCGAGTCCGCCGCGCGCATCGGCGAGGTGACCGCTCTGTTCGCAAGCGTCCGCGAGGTTCATCGCGGCCGCGACGAGGAACTCCTTTTCCTCGAGCGGAATGAGCCGGCGATACGTGGCCGCCGCTTCGTCCCAGCGCGCCTCGACGGCGGCGAGCGTCGCGAACCGTCGCATCGCGTCGCGGTGCTTGGGCTGCAGTTTTACGAGTCGTCCGAGCTGCTCGCGCGCGCGGGTCGTCTCGCCCACCTCTTCGAGGAGGTCGACCAGACGGAGCGTGTGCTCGGCGCGACGTTCGCCGTCGGTTCGCTCGATCGCCCCTTCGAGCGCGAAGGTGAGCTCGACGATCCGGCTGCCGTCGGCGGCATGTGCCGCCTCCATGTCCGCGAGCGCCGCGTCGTTTTTTCCGACCTCGACGAGCAAGCGCGCGCGCTCGACGTAGTAGTCGGGCTCGCCGCCGGTGCGCTCGAGCGCGGTACCGAGCGCGGCGATCGCGCTCTCCAGGTCACCGCCGCGTTCGTAGGCTTCCATCGCGCGAACGAGCAACGTCGGGTCCGACGTGTCGGCCTCGGCCGCTCGCGAGAGCACCGCGGCGGCTTCGAGCCAATCGCCGCGGTGCAGACACTTCGCCAGGAGCTGTTCGCGGAGCGCCGAGTCGCTCGGATCGACGGCGCACGCGACGCGGAGGGCGCGCTCGACGCCGAGCGCGTCTCCCTGCTTGGATCGAAGATCGACGAGACGGCGCGCGAGCGGCCCGACGAGAGACGGTTCTTCGACCGGGAGCAATCGTTCGATGGCGTCGGCCACGTCCGCGCTGCCGCTCGTGGTGTCCTCGAGTCGAACGAGCGCGCGAAGCGCCTGGCGGCTCGACGGGTTCCACCCGAGGATGCTGCTGTACACCTCGAGCGCCCGTTCCCCGTTTCCCTTGCGCTCGAGCAACCCGCCGAGCTTCAGCGCGGCTGCCTCGACGCCGAGCGCGTCTGCGCTGGCCTTGGCGTCGTCGAGCTCGGCGGTGACGATGGCGAGCAGTTCGTCGATCCGGTCCTGCCGATCCAGTAACAAAAACAGCAGATCGGCCGCGCCGTCGTTCGCCGGATCGTCGGAGACCACCTCTTTCAACAAAGTGATGGCCGCCTCGGTCTGTGAGGCGTCGGCGAGCATCAGCGTCGCTTCTTCGAGCCGGAGGCGGCTTCGATCGGGGGGAGAATCGACCAGCGCTGCGGTCGTTTTCACGAGCGTGAGCAAGCGAGCGTCGTCTCCGGAGCGGCGATAGAGCTCGAGGAGCGGCTCCCACGCCTTTCTCTCGGAGGGATCGCGATCGAGGATCGCGCGGTAGAGTCGCGCGGCGAGTTCGAGCTCCGCCGGGTCGCCCAGCAGAAGTCCGGCGACGTCGAGCGCGAGCGCGCGCGCGCCGTCCGAATCGTCCACGGCGAGAGCGTCGAGGAGGAGATCGCCGGACGCGACCGCCGCACCTCGCGCGAACAAGAGCCGGGCGAGCCCCGTCTCTATTTCCGCCTTGTCGTGCGGGAGGTACGTCGCGGCGGAATGGGCGAGGGCACCGCGAAGGAGCGAGACGCGGACGTCGTCTTCGCCGAGCCGGAGCGCGATCTCGTTCGCTCGCCGGACGGCTTCGATGTCGACGGGGCCGAGAGCCGCGCGAAGCGCCGTCACTTCGAGCAACGCACGCTCTTTGCCCGACGTATGCGCGATACGTTCGAGCAGCTTCAGGATGAACGGGTCGTCGGAAGCCGTCGCGCTCACGCTGCGGAGCAGATCCCAGGCGCGTTCCGGATCGCCACCGAGCTCGAGAGCCCGCTCCACGAGCGAAACGCCTTCCTGCCGTCGCGCAACGTTCGCGAGTCGCGCCTCGGCAAGGCGGAAGATCGGCTCCACGTCGGCGGTGTCGCCGTCGCGCAGTAGCGCGTCGACGCGTCGTTCGAGGGCGCGCGCTTCGAGCTCGGGATCTTCGAGCCATTCGTACACGTGCGTGAGCGCTTCCCAGGCCGCGGCGCCGCTCTCCGTGATGCTCTCGAGCTCGAGCTGAACCCGTCCCGCCTCGTCCCGGACGCGTTTTCGGAGCGGCGAGCCCGCGTCGCTCGGCGCTTCATGGAGCATCACGAGGTCCGACAAGGCACGCGCCGCCGTCGCCGGATCGGTCGCGGTCGCGAGGCGGCTCTCGACGGCTCGAGACAAGAGATCGCGACGGCCTTTCCGTTCGAGCGCCCGCTCGAACGGCAACGTCTCCCGCGGATCGTCGAGCGCCGATTCGAACGCCGACTCGACGAGCTCCGCCGCTCGCTCGGATTCGCCCTGGCGCGCGGCGATTTCGCTCAAATCCAGATAGATTCCCGAGCGGGCGTGCGCTTCGTCGTACGGGACGCCGGGCCGCCTCACGATCAAGAGCAGGGCGCGATACGTGCGTTCGGCGCGCTCGAGCTGTCCCTCCTCGAGCGATAGTCGCCCGAGCTCGTGCAGGAGGTCGGGGTGGGCTGGATTGATCTTCGCGCCGAAGTCGAGCTCACTGAGCGCTTCGGCGCGCAGACCCGCCGCGAGCGCCACGCGCGCAAGCTGCAGATGGATGGTCGCGCGCTCCTTGGGCCGTCGAGGTCCATAGCGGGCGATCTGCGCTCGGAGCGCGTCGGCGGCTTCGTCGAGCCGACCTGCGCCGGAAAACGCGGCGCTCAGCGAGAGACGGAGCTCGGGATCGTCGGGATCGAGTTCCACGGCGCGTTCGAGGAGCGGGATCGCATCTGCCGGCGAGCCGCGCTCGACGGAATGCAAGCTCGCCGCTTCCTTCAACAGGGCGAGCGTCGTGCGTAAGTCGGGGGCGCGTCCGGCTTCGTCGACGAGGAGCCGTGAGAGTGCGGCCCACTCGAGGTGCTCGCGGTACAGCTTGGCGAGCCGAGTGCGCGCGGAACCCGCGTTGGCGGCGTGGACGGTGGCGAATTCCAGCCGATCGCGCGCTCTCTCCCACTCGCCGACCGCGAGGTACGCCTCTGCGAGTCGGAGCGCGCGGACCGCGAGCGTTTCGCGGCTCGATCGCGCGCAGAGCCACTCGAGCGCCGCGGCGGCGTCCGCCCAATCGCGCCGCTCGGAATACAGCCGGGCGAGTGCCTCGAGCGACGCCTGTCCGTCGAACGCCGCGCCGCCTCGAAACAGATGGATCGCGCGCGGAAGATCGCCGAGCCGCGTTTCGGCGATTTCACCCGCGCGGGTGAACAGCGCTGCCGCGCCCTCGGCGTCTCCGGCGTCCGCGCGCAACATCGCCTGGCGTTCCCATAGGTCCACGAGATCCGCGTTACGCCCGGACTCGTCGAGCAGCCGCGCGAAGCGGGCGATGGAGGCGCTCGCCACCTCGTCCGAGCCGTTTTCGGCGAAGAGCTCCTTGAGGATCGCGATGGCGCGCCCGGCGTCTTCGAGGCGATCACAGACGGTGAACGCGGCGTCGCGACGGAGCTTTCGCCGGAACGTGTCGTCGAACGGCAACGCCGCGCCGCGAAGCTCGATGTCCACCGCGCGCGCCGCGTCGCCTTCCTCGAGGTAGTACCGGACCAGATCGTCGATCGCCGTTCGTGCCGCGTTGTCGACGTCGATTCGGGCCTCTCCCGCCGCTCCTTCGAACGCGGCGGCCGCGAACTCGAAGAGCGCCGAGGCGACGCGGGCTTTGACGGCCCGATCGGCGACGTTCTCCGCCGAGGTCGTCGCGCTCCGGAAGTCGCCGGACGCGACGTACGCCTGGAGCGCACGGTCGGCGTCCTTCGTCCGATCGCGGTGCAAATCGCCCAGGGTCCGGCGCAACGCTCCGGCGCGGTCCGGATCCGTCGTTCGATCGGCTTCGGCCTCCACCAGCTCGGCTAGTTCGACGAAGCGCGACTCGCCCTCGAGCAGGGTAGAGAGCGCCTCGAACGTTTCGCCGTCGGGTCCGAACTCGGTCGCGATGGCACGCCACGCTTCGACGGCGCGCGTCGGCTCCGCCAGCTCTCGCGCGTAGAGGCGAGCGACGCGGACGCGATCGGCGCGCGACGCTTCGAGGGGGACGAGCGGTGCGCGCGCGGTGAGCACATCCGCGAGCTCACGGTGACGCGCGGTGCGTTCGAACACCGCGGCGAGTCCGTCGAGGGCGGCGACGTCGCCGGGGTCGTCGGCGAGGCGCATGCGCCAAGCGCGCACCGCGCGGTCGGCGTCGCAGAGAGTCTCGAAGGCGATGAACGCGAGGGCGCCGAGCGTCTCGCGTCGCTTTGCGGGGTCGCGTTCGGCGTACGCGACGCGTTCGAGTACGTGACATCGCTCTGCGGGGCGGTCGAGTCGCACCAGGAGCGGCTCGAGGACCGCGGCGATCGCGAGCGAGCTCGGGCCGTCCGATTCCGCGAGCTCGAACGCACGGCCGTAGAGCACGGCGGCGCCCTCGACTTCCCCGATCGACTCGAGGAGCGAGGCCGCCTCGCGGAAGAGCTCGATCTGAAGATCGACGTCGTCGCTGTCGCTCGCGACCTCGACGAGGAGCTCGGCGCGACGGCCTTCGGCGCCCATCTGTCCGGCGAGCTCGGCGAGCCGCGCGCGATGGTTCGCGTCCTTCGGTTCGAGCCTCACCAGCGACGCGAGGTGGTCGAATCCCCGCGTTCGATCGCCCAGGGTTTCTACGTACAAGTGTACGAGCTCGCCCGTGAGTCGTGCTTTGTCGTCGCGCGTTTCGGCATCGTCGAGCGCCGCCTCGATTGCCCGCGACGAGCCCAGGGCGTCCTTCGTCGCTTCGTACCGGGCGCGCAGCACGACGATCGCTTCGGCGCGGACATTTCTCGGCCGTTTTCGCCGCGCCTTTCCAGATTTCGAACGAAACTGGCCGGCGGTCGCGGCGACCAAGGATTCGAGCAAGACGTAGACGTCGCGCTCCTCCGGAGCGCCCTTCCGCACTTGCTCGAGGAGCTCGAACGCCGAGATCGGCTCGGCGAGCTCGAGTTGGATCTTCGCGAGCCGGAGACGTAGCTTGACGAGCTCGGCGCCGGCCGACGTCATCGCTCGCTTCTCGAGGAGCGCGAGCAGCTCGCGCAGCTTGCCGGTGCGTTCGTACAAACGCTCGAGCATCGCCTCGAAGCGCGCTTCTGGACGGAGACCCTGGAGGAGCTCGAGATAGCGGATCGCGCGTTGAGAGTCGTTCGCGAGATCTTTCGCCGCGAGTGCCGCTTCGTCGTAGAGCTCGATGCGTTCGGCGTCGTCGAGGGCGCTCGCGATCGCGCGATCATAGAGCGCGAAGAGCTGCTCCCAACGACCCTCGGCGTTGTAGTGGAGCTTGATGCGCTCGAGCGCCCACCGCGCGCGGGGTGCGAGCTCGAGCACCCGCTCGAGCAAGACCAACACCGCGTCGGCGTCGTCGAACCACTCTTCGTGAAACTCGACGAAGCGGTGCCCGATCGCTTCACCGACCTCGGCCGAGACCGGGCCGAAGAGCGCACGGCGGTACGCTGCGGCGAGCGGGGCAGGGTCGGCCGTTCGCCGCGCGAGCCGCTCCGCGACCTCCCAGAGTCGCGGGTCTCGTCCGATGTCCTCCGCGGCGACGAGCGCGAGCGTCGCGCCGGCGGCATCGTCGGGTTCGAGCTCGACGAGTCGCAGGTACCACTCGGCGCGAGCGTCGCCGAGCGCGGCGTCGCCTTGAGTCGCTTCGACGAGCATGCGCAAGAGCGGCTCTGCGTCACGCCCGTCGGCGGCGGCTGCGGCGCCGCCGAACACCTCCGCCGCTCGCGACACGTGGCGCCCGCGGCGGAGCGCTTCTCGCGCGACGGCCAGCGCGCCCGGATGATCCGGCGTTCGCTCGAGCAACGCCGACAAGATCGGAAGCGCCTCGTCGGTTCGCTCGAGTCGCTCGACGAGGAGCGACGCGATACGGAGATCGACGTCGAGCGCCGCCCCTTCGGGCGCCCGATCGCGCGCCGAACCGAGCGCGCGAAGGAGCCGTTCCGCGTCGCCTTGATCGAGCTCGAGACGACAGAGCGCTTCTCTCGCGCCGCGGTGACCGGGATCGGCCTCGAGGAGCTCGGCGTAGAGGCCGATGGCAGCGTCGACGTTTCCGAACCGCGTCTCTTCGGCGATGGCCCAAGCTTCGAGGGCTTCGACGCGTCCCGCATCGTGCGTCGCTCGCCACGCGAAGAGCCAGCGCTGATCGGCGACCTTGTCCCCGTCGGCCGTGGTTTCTTCGAGGAATTTCGCGAATTCCGCGACGTCGCGCGGATTGCCGAAGCTCTCGACGAGCCCGCGAAAGATCGACGGCGCTTCGCCGCGGCGCGTGCTCGATTTGCCGAGCGCGCGGGCCTTCGAGGCGAGAAGCTCGCGGGCGCGGCGGCTCGTCTCGTGGGTTTGCCGGCCTTCTGCCTCGTCGATCATGGCCACGAACGCGTCGATCTCGCCGCTCGCGATGGCCGACGCCTCGAGCGACAGCGCCAGATCGATCGCCTCGTTCGACGGCTCGGGCCGCAGGAGGATCGAGAACACCGCGGGCACCTTCGACCAGGCTCCCTCCGCCGCGTACGCCTCGACCAGATACCGGGCGGCTTCGCGATCTTCCGGTCGTGCGTCGAGGATGCGTTCGTAGAGTCGTCGGGCGCGCTCGGGTTCGCCTTCGGGGCCCGTGCAGCTCCGCGCTCCCTGTCGCCATGCTTCGAGCGCTCCTGCCGTGTCGGCGAGGTGGCCGGCGCGCACGTCGCCGAGCTTCTCGAAGCTCCGCGCGCGCTCTCCGACGTCTTCCGACCGCGCGATTGAAAGCTCGAGCACGCGCACCAGCGTTTCCACGTTGGGCTGAGCCTCCGCGAGCTCGACGAGCTCCGAGAGTCCGGCCGGTCCGAGCTCGTTCCGGTCGACGAGCTCGAGGTAGAGCGCGAGCGCGCGCGGGGCGTCGCCGGACTTGGCGAGCTCGCGAGCGAGCCGCTCCGCGGTCGAGGCGCGGCGCTCGCCCTCGGTCCAGTCGAGGGCCCGCTCGAGCTCCGCGGCGAGGCGCGCGGTCTCTCCGAGCGACGCGTATGCCTCGACGAGCGCGTCGTGGCCGCCGATGTCCGTCGGATTTTCGGCGACCAGTCGTTCGAGGGTCTCCGCGCTCGCGCGCGCGTCCCCGAGATCGCGCTGGATCCGCGCGATCGAATGCAGGAGCTCGAGACGCCGCGATTTCGTGACGTGTTGCTCGAGAGCCGCTCGGTAGAGCGCGATCCGTTCTCCGGGGTTTCCCTGCTCGGCGAGGAGCTCGTCGATCCGAAAAATGAGATCCGGCGAGCCCGGCTCGAGCGAAAGGAGGCGACGATAGACGTCGATCGCACGGCCGACTTCACCGGTGCCGACCAGCGCTTCGGCCGCGTCACGGGCGAGCTCGACCAGCGACTCGTCGTCGATCGAAACGTCGGCGATGGCCAAGGTGAGGAGCTCGCCGCGCCGCGCGGGGTCCGCCGCGCGCTCCGCGGCGTCGCGGAAGCGGCCGAGCCACACGCTGACATCGCCGCGCCGAAATCGCGCGGATTGCTGCAGCGCTCGCCCTGATAGCTCGAGCGCGCGTCTCGGGTCGGCGAGCTGGGCCTCGGCGAGGCGAAACCCCTCGTCGAGCGCGGCGAGACGGCGCGCCGGATCGGTGAGCACTTCCGCGCGCGCCGCGAGCAACCGGACGACTCCGGCGTGGTTGCCCTCGGCGCGATAGATCGGCTCGAGAATTCCCGCCGCGTCGATGCGGTGCTCGCCTTCCGCGAGCAGTCGGTCGAGGAGCTTTCGCGCCGTCGCCTCGCGCGGGTCGACTGCGAGCGCCGCGTCCAGCGCGTCGAGGGCCCGCGGAACGTCGCCGAGCTCCGTGATGAGGATCCGGCCGAGCTTCGCGAGCGACGGAGCGCGCTCGTTCTCGGGGGTCAGCGACAGATCTTGCTCGATCACCCACGCGAGCTCCGAGAAATTGCGCTCGGCTTCGTAGAGCGGGGCGAGGAGCGCGTGGACGTCGCGCGTCGGGCCGTAGTCGCGCAGGAAGGCGCGGTACGCGGCGATCGCGCCGGCTCGATCGGCGCGGGCCGCGCGGAGCTCGGTCGCACGGAACGCGAACTCGCGCGCCTGCGCCGTGGTCTTCGCGCGGGCCGCGCGGAGCGATAGCACGTCGATCGTCCCGGCGTCGTCGGCGGTCTCGGAATACAACACCTCGAGACGACCGAGCGCATCGTCGCCGCGCGGCGAGCTCACGAGGGCGCGCCACGCGACGATGGCGAGTCGAGTGTCGGCGAGTGGACCGTCGGCGAGCTCCGCGAGTCGCTTCGCCGCCGCGACACGCGTCGGGAAGTCCTCCTCGCGGTGGATCAGGACCTCGAGCGCGCGCGCGAAGAGCCGCGGCTCGGTCGCGTCGTCGGAATATTCGAGGATGCGCTTCGCGGCGAGGAGCTGAACCGTTTCGTCCGACGTGTCGTCGAGCAGGGGCGAAAGGGCGGCTCGCGCGCGTCGCGCGTCGCCTTCCGCGGCGTACAGCCCGGCAATTTCGAGCCCGACTCGCGCGCGGGCCGCGGCGTCTTTGACCTGGGTCGACGCTCGCGAGAGCAACTTCGCAGCCTCGAGCTCGCGATGAAACCGCCGGCTCACCTCGAGGTAACGCGCGCGCAGATCGTCGTCGGTCGGGTCGCGAGCGACCAGGGGTTCGAGCAATTCGAGCGCGCCGGCCGGATCGCCGAGCACGTCTTGCCGCAAAATCGCGAGGCGTCGATGGACCTCGGCGAGCCGCGGGGGGCGAGCCAGCTTGAGCTCGAGGGCGAGCGTGCTCGCTTCGTCTTCGTGGCGCCCGAGCCGTCGGTAGGCGTCCGAGAGGAGCGGCGCGATTCGCGCCGCGACCGGTCGGTGATCGGCGAGGGCCTCGGCGGCTTGCAGCGCCGCGAGCCCGATCGGGTCGCGCGCGAGCAACGCCTCGACGTGGGGAGCCGCGCGCGCCGGATCGCGGAGCTCGCCGCGATAGATGGCGATCAGCTGGAGCCGGATCGCGTCCTCGTCGTCGACGGACGCGCTCGCGAGGACGGATTGCTCGAGCAGCTCCGCGAGATCCTTGAAACGCCGACTCGCGCCGTAGAGTCGTTCCAAAGTCGCACGCGCCGCCGTGTCGGACGGCGAGAGGCGCAAGATTTCCCGGTACAGCTTCGCGTTGTCGTCGGCCGAACCGCCGTAGGCGTCGTAGAGATCCGCGGCGGCGCGCAAGAAACGAAGCTTGTCGTCGGGCCCCGGAACCGACGCCGCTTGCTCGGCGTAGAGCTTCGCGAGCTTGACGCCTTGCTGCGCGCTCGCGAGCATCGTCTCGAGTCGATCGAAGGCGGTCGGATCGTCGGGCGCGAGGTGGCGCGCGCGCTCGGCGTAGCCGATCGCGGCCTCGACGTCGCCGAGCACTTCGGCAAAGAACGTGGAAGCGTGCAGCAGAAACTCCGCTTGCCGGCGCTTCGAGAGCAGCTTGAGGCGATTGTCGCGCGCGATGCGTTCGTACGCGAAGCTCAGGTTCGCCGAGCGCTCTTGCGTGAGCGCGGCCTCGTGAAGTCGTGCAAAGAGCTCTTCGGTAGGTTCGGCGGCGGCGAGCGCCGTCACGAGCGCGTCGAGGATCTTGGCCTCGTCTTCGAGGGGTGCAGCGAGCAACGCCGCCACGGATTCGGCCCGCGTCGTCGCTCGCGAAATCGCGCGCGCGCCGGCTCGATCGTTCTTCGGAGTGTCCGCCATGTCTGCTTCGGAGAATCGAGTCGACGCGCCGCCCCTTTGCGGTCGCTTTCTGGAGAGTAACGACGGTGGCTACCGGTAGGGCGTCGAAAACACGTGACCGCCGCGCGATACACACTAGGCGGATGAACAGCGCTTCCGTATGCCTGGGAGCTCCGCCCCCCCTACGCGGAGCGCTTGGCTGGGAGCCTTCCTGTCACATCAAGGATTCGGCTTGTCCTTGCCGAAAATGAAGTCGCCGCCCACACCGAGCACGATCATGCCGTGCGTGCGCTCGTCGCCGGCTGGGATTTTCCCGGAAGGAAAATTCGCAGGGCAATGGCTGGTGTTCAGGTTCGTGAAGCGCCCGAGCGTCACCTCCGCGAACGGGGTCACGTGGAGAAAGCCGAACGCCGGGAAGACGCCGCCCCCGCCGAATCGAAGCGCGCCACCCCCCGCGGTCACGTCGCACTTTTCGCCACCCGTCGCGACGTCGTGGGACAAGCCGAAACCGTTATAGAGGAGCTCGAACTCGCCGAAGCCGCCGAACTTTCCGGGGCCGGAGCCGATCATGATGCCCGCGCCGATCTCTCCGGCGGTCGTGCCGGACGGTTTGCCCTCCAAACCTGCAACTCGGTAGCCATCGCCGGACCCGAGCGTCTGCCCCGCGAGATAGATGAGCGGTGTGAAGTATCTTCCGATGCGCACGCCGCCGTGGAGCTCGAGGGTCGCGCCCGCTCCGAACGCTTTCGAGGTATCGAGGTCGGTGCCGTTCGTGCCGACGGGAGCATCGACGTGGAGGAGCGTTCCGGTGGGAATCGCGGCGCCGATGCGGACGCCGACCATGAACCCGACCGGCGTTCCTTCGCTCGACGTCGCCGGTGGGGCGGCAGCGGCCGCTGCTGGCTCCGACGCGGTCGTCGTGGTGCCGGTCGTGCCGATCGTCGAGACGGAACCGGCGGGTGCGGCGGTGAGCTCGAGCGTGACGTCTTTTTGTTGCCCCTCGCCGATGGTCGTGTCGCCTTCGGCGGGCAAGAAACCGTTCGCGTCGAGCTCCACGTGATGGCTTCCCGGATCGGTCGGACGCGCGATGCCGAGCACGGCTGCCGACTCGGGCGCGCCGTCGATCTTCAAGGTCGCGTCCGACGGCGCCGACGGATGGACGACGATGCGGAGCTTTGGCACGCGAGGTTCCAGGACGGCGAGCTCTTTTCGGCCGTCGTCGACCGCTTGCACCCACGCGGGCGGCGCGGAGTCCGGAAGCGTGACGTGGTCGAGCGACCGATACGTCTCCGACGCTTCGACGAGATGGCCGAGCTTCGCTTCCGAGCGCGCGATATAGAGCAAGTGAACCGGCGCGTCGTAGAGGGCTTGCGCGCGCTTGAAACGATCGAGCGCGTCGGCGTATTTGCCGGCGCGATAGAGCGAGATCCCCTCGGTCGCGACTTGTCGCGCGGTCGCCTTGTCCGACGCGGACTGCGCGGGGGCGGCGAACGGCGCACACACGGCCGAGATGCAGACGCAGAGGCTCGCGATCCGCTTCATGGCCCGGAGATCCGACGCTCCACGTTTCGGCCTCCGTCCGGCCTCGAGCGAGCGGGCAGGGTGATTCGCCACGACCACTCTAGTAGCCGAGAAGGTCGGCGGGCCGCGAGGTTTTTGCCGCTTTTAGCGACGGGCGCGGGCGCGCGTGCGACGGGTTCGGCTCGGCCGCGCGCGCGGAATTCGTCGCGGGAACGTCGCTGGGCGCCGCCGCAGCCGGCGCTTCGACGGACGTCACCGGCGTGACGTCGGGTGACGTGGCCACCGGAGGCGTCACGCCCGCGGCGACGTGGGGCGGCGAGGGGGTGCCGGCGGGCGTTGCCTCTGCCGACACGCGTGTTCGGCCGCGCGTCGCCGCGAACACGACGATCGCGACGCCGACGATCCCGATCGCGAGCAACATGATGAGCGCACGCGGTGATCGCCTGGGCTTGGCCGCGGTGAGCTGCGTCGTCGTGAACGGTGCCGCGGTGCCCACGCCGGGCGTGACGGCGGCGACGGAGGGCGCGGCGCCGAGCGCGGGTCCGCTGCCGGGTGCGGCCCAGTGCGGCTCGACGCCGGCGAGGGCAGCGAGCGAGTCGGCGAGCTCGCGCGCGGTCTGGAAGCGATCGCCGGGCTCGCGCGCGAGAGCGCGCTTCACCCAGGCGTCGAAGCCGTTCGGCAGATCGGCGACGAGCGTCGACGGGACCGGCGGCGCGGACGTGCAAATGTTCACCAGAAGGTCGCCCACGGCTTCGCCCCGGAACGGGAGCGAACCGACGAGGCAACGGTACGTGATCACGCCGAGTGACCACAGATCCGTCCGCCGATCGATCGAACGAAGGCCGCGCGCTTGCTCGGGGCTCATGTATTGGGGCGTGCCGAGGACGGCTCCCGTGCGCGTGCTCGACGAACCCTCCGGCGACACCTCGATGAACTTGGCGATCCCGAAGTCGAGGACCTTGGCGATGTCGGTCCGGTCGTCTTCGTCGCGCACCAGAAAGACATTCTCCGGCTTCAAGTCGCGATGCACGATGCCGTGGTCGTGGGCGCGAGCGAGGGCGCGGCTCACGTGCAGGACGAAGCGCGTCGTGTCCGCGAGCGAGAGCCGCCCCTCGCGCTCGAGCCGGCTGTCGAGCGACTCGCCGCTCAGAAACTCCATGACGATGTACGGACTTCCGTCGTCGCCGGCGCTCTGGTCGTAAACCTTCACGACGTGCTTGCTGTCGAGCCGCGCCGCGGCGCGGGCCTCGTTCACGAAACGCTGCCGGATGTCGTCGTTTCCGGCGTGCTCGGCGTCGATGAACTTCACCGCGACGCGAGTGCCGAGGGTCGCGTGAATGCCCTCCCACACCGAGCCCATCCCGCCCCTGCCGAGCAGGCGTGTCAGCCGGTACTTGCCCGCGACGAGAGCGGCGGGCGGCTCGGGAAGGGCCATGGCTCGATCCAGTATCTCACGGTCCGAGGAGCGCGACGATCTTGGTCACCGCCGCGCCAATCGACGAGGCCATCTGTCCGCTCGTGTCCCCGTGAACCACGTACACGATCTTCATGCTCGGCATCGCGACGATGAAGACCGTCTCACGTACTTTCGCGGCCTTGATGGCGCCGGTCGGATCGCTCGGCGCGTCGATCATCGTCGACACGTTCAGGTCGTAGGCCTCGATCCAGGCGTCGAGGTCGGTCTTGGTAGCCGGCCCGCGGGAGTTGTTCTCGCTCAGGATCTCGAGGACCTTGCCGCCGGCGTCGAGCACCTTCTTCCCCTGCGCGGCCAAATCCCGGGCCGCGTTGCGACAGCCGGGTCAGAAGAACGCAGAGACGTGGATGAGCGCGTAGCGCGCGCCCGTTTCTCGTAAATTCTGGAGCGAGTACGACGTGAGGAACGGCTTCTGATCCGAGAGCACGAGGCCCTCGTCGTTCACGTAACCTTGGAGCGGAAGATCGATGAGCACCGCACCGACGACGTTCCCGTACGGTCCCGCGGGATACGGCCCGAACCCCGCGTCCATCCCGGCGTCGGCGCGCGCGTCCGTGCCGCCATTGCCGCTGTCGCGCGCGGTCCCCGCCTCCATCGTCGGGCCATTGCCGCTATCGTGCGCGCTGCCGGCTTCGACGTGGACGGCGTGACCGCTATCGACGGCGCTTCCGGCTTCGAACACCGCGACCGCCGATCCGTCGCGGCCCGCATCGGCGCTCCGCGTGGACGGTGAGCCCGAGCCGCTGCAGGCGACGCATTGCCCGACGAGCAGGAGGGAGATCAGAAACCGCATGCGAGCTCTCCCATACTAGCGCACACTCGAACGCCGACCGCCATGGCTGCACCGCGCGAATTTCGACTTTTCCCGCACGCGTCGTTTCGGACACCCGCGCGCGCCCTCTCGCTTTCCCTCGGGGCGTGGGCAACCCTCGCGGGGTGCTCGGCGCCGATGTCCGCATCCCCCGCGGCCGCGTGCCCGGCTGCGCCCCCCGTCGTTCGGCCGGAAGCGCCGGTGGCTCGCGCGAACGCGCCGCAGATCGTCGTCGGCGTGCCGCTTCCCGGCAAGACGTCGTGCGCCGACGAAGGCGTGGAGACCGAACCGGACCCGAAGTCCATCGAGGCCATCGAACCCGACCGCGCCGTTCCGCCCTTCGCGGTCACGACGATCGATTGCCGTCGCGTGGACTCGCGCGACCTGGTCGGCAAAACGCCGTTCGTGCTCGTGTTCTTCGCGTCGTGGTGCCACGTCTGCGAAAGGAAAATGCCGCTCATCCACGCGGCCGCCGCAGCGCTCGGAAGTGAAGTCCCGTTCATCGGCGTTTCGGTCGACGAGAACGAAACGTGGGGCAACGTCTCGGGCTTCGTCTCACGGCACGGATTGTCTTTTCCGCTCGTCCGAGGCGCGCGTTTCAAAGATTTCGCCCTCGCCTATAACCCCGTGGGCGGGGTTCCGGTCGTCGTCGTGGTGGGCAAAGACGGCGTCCTCGTCGACATGCAGGTCGGGTACACGCCGTTCGACTACAATCGACTCGTCGGCGCCGTCCGGATTGCGAAGGAGCCCGAGTCTCATGACCCATCGATGCCCGAGCGCGTCTCGCAAAATCCCACGCGCGTCTTGCCTTGAGGTTTTTGTTGGTGCGGTTTTGTTGGCGACCGGCTGCGGAAGCACTGGCGGCGGTGGCAAACCCTCCGGCACGACCACGCCGGTGCACGTCGGAGCGGCCGATTCGGGACGGCCCGCGTCGACCGGCGACGCTGCTCCGCCGGCACAGGTCTGCAATGGGCCCGGATATTCGAGCTCCAGCGAGGCGACGATCGCGTTCTCACACTTGTCGGCGACCGTGGTCGACACCACCGGCGCTCCCGTCCCGAGCGTGACGGCGCAAACCTGCGGCGTGAACCTCTGCCTCAACGGCACGACCAACGCGAACGGGTTCGTCGATTTCGACCAGGCCGCGATGCTCGACCAGCCCGCGTTCAAGTACGGCGACGCCCGCGGCTACGCGCGGTTCGCGTATCCGCTGCGCGACCCGCCCATCAAGGTCGACCTCGGGTCGCAGATCACCGTCGCGTTCGACGCGCCATCCGCCGGCGTGCCGCTCGATGCGGGCACGGACGCGACGTCGAACGGCGTGACGCTGTCTCTCGCCGCGAACATGAACCCCGTGGCTCCGGATCCGTTCGACTTCGACACGACGGACCTCCAACATTTCCGAGCCGCCGTTGTCCCACCCGAGCATACACCGGCGGCCGTCGATCCGTCGTTGGGCCTCGAGATCGTCGTCGCGCTCACTCCGGAGGGCACCGAGCTTTGCCCCGCGGCGAAGATGCGCGTCGCGAACACGCCGGGCTGGCCCAAGAACAGCAAGGTCGAATTTTATCTCCACGGAGTCGACGTCGCCGAAGAGTGGGCGCCGTACGGTGGTTGGGCGAAGATCAGCGACGGGACGGTCACGCCCGACGGCACCCGCGTCGAAACCGACGCGAGCGGCGGGATCCCGTCGCTCTCCGTGGTCGGCATTCGCCTCGTGAAAGACTGACGACGAGCGGCGCTCTCACCGCGCGAGGCGCGATCGAATCGGTCTACACTTCCGGCGACGCCACGACGACGAAGTCTTCCGAATCGGGGTCGAGGCGGGCGCTGAACAAGATGGGACGGCAACACACCGAGCAATCCTCGATGTATTCTTGGTCCTCCCCGCCGCCGAGATCGGGAAATGTCTCGATGAGCTCGCCGCAATGAGGGCACGCGGTGGTCGCCACGGGGTTCGAGTAGCAGCGGGTGCGCGAAGCGGCAATGACGGTTGCCGTGCCACCGCGGCGTTTTCTCGGTCCTTTTTTCCGAAAAACGTTACCCGAGCTGCGAAAGTGCCGTTGAATCGTTTGGCACGACGCGTCTTGACCGACTCGTCGACGACGGAGCGACTCCGAAGGAACGATGTCGAATCGAGAGACTCTCAGATCGGGTTCACGGCTCGGGCGCTACCAGCTGCTCCGGCCGCTCGCGCAGGGCGGCATGGCGACGGTATGGGCCGGACGCCTCGAAGGCGCGGACGGCGCTCAACGCCTCGTCGCCATCAAGACGATGGACCCGATGTTGCGCGCCGACGCCGACGCGGAGCGGATGTTCCAGAAGGAAGTCGAAATAGCGTCGCGCATCCATCACCCGAACGTCGTCGAGGTGCTCGACGCGGGCGAACAGGACGGCGTCCTCTACCTGGTCATGGAGTGGATCTTCGGCGAACCGCTGAGCACGGTCGTCACCCATGCCGCGAAGCAGGGAGGGATCCCCCTCGGCGTCGCCGTGAAGATCGGCGCTCAGATCGGCGCCGGCTTGCACGCAGCACACGAGCTCACGGACGAAAACGGAGAGCCGGTCGGGCTCGTCCATCGCGACGTCTCGCCGCACAACATCCTCGTCGGGTTCGGCGGGCTCGTGAAGCTGGTCGACTTCGGGATCGCCAAGGTGAACAGCCGCGCGTCGTTCGAGACGCTGAACGGCACGCTCAAGGGCAAGGTCGCGTACATGGCGCCGGAACAGATCCGGCTCGCGAGGCTCGACCGAAAGACGGACCTCTTCGCCGCGGGGATCGTCGTGTATCTCCTCACGACCGGACGGCACCCGTTCAAGCAGGCCGACCAGCACGAAACGGCGCTGGCGATCTGCTCCGACGAGCCGGCGGCCGCGCCGTCGTCGTTTCTCCCGAATTACCCGAAGAAGCTCGAGCGGGTCGTCCTGCGCGCGCTGGCGAAATCTCCGGGCGAACGCTACGACACCGCGCGAGAGTTCGGCGAAGAGCTCGCGAAGGCGCTTCCGCCGTCGCTCGAGCGAGAGCCCCGCGCCGAGATTCAGGCGTACATGGAGCGGCTCCTCCCGACTCAGCGTGAAGAGGGATTGCGACTCGTTCGCGACGCGCTCGGCGCAGGCGCGTCGTGGGCGCTCACTCCGTGCTCGACCGGCGTCGGTATGGTCGTCAATTCCGCGAGCGGCGCGACGCTCCGCGCCGTTTCGGCGTCGCTCGCGGCGCCCATCGATCTCGACGAAGCCGAGCTCGAGATGCTCCCCGACGTGCCCTTCGGCGCCGCCGATCTCCCTCGGCTCGCATCGCTCGCGCGTCCGGTTCGAGCGAGAAGGCGAACCTCGACGCGGCTCGCGTCGACGGCCGCGCTCGGCGTCGCCATCTGCGCGATCGTCGTGTTCGCGGCGAGCCGACGGACGGAGCCGGGCCACGGTGTTCTCGCCGCTCGGCCGGTCTTGCCCCAGGATTTCCGGCAAGTCGGCTTGTCGGCCCCGCCGGCGAAGTCGGAGCCGTCCTCCGTCCACCCGGCGATCGCGACGGCGGCAGCGCCCGTTGCGCCTGCGTCGCCGATCGCTCGGGCGGCAGCGACGCGAACGGTACCTCCGGCAGACGCGCCGTCCGCAGCGGAGAAACCGGTCTCGCTCGCCGACGCCGTGTTGATGGCGAAGAGGGCCGGCAAGGTCGCCGAGCCCGTCGCTCAACCCTCGAGCGGTGCGCCGGCGAACTCCCGGATCAAGGGCGGCGCGCTCCGGAAATCCGAGTAACGGATCCAAGTGGGGCGCACGCGAAAGTACGTGATCCCTGGCCACGATTCGCGTCCCGGACCGTCCGAGAACGTCGCGAAGTAGGCCTTCTTCAAGCGGGCGAGCTCCGCGCCGGTGGGCTCGTCGGCTATCCCCTCGTATTGGACGGTCTGCTCGTCGTCCCACCCGATGACCAACGAGGCGCGGCCGTCGCGCCTGAGGTTCTTCGCTTTCCGACTGGTGCCGAGGGTGTCGAAGACGACCTCGAGTTCGTCGGTCACTGCGACGCCGACGACCGCGGACTCGGGCCGGCCGTCGCTCGACATCGTGGCGATCACGCCGAGCCGCTGCCGGCGAATGTACGCGAGCAACTCCGCGCGGGTCATCGGCGAAGTGTATGCCGAGCGCGTGAAACCGAGGAGAGGGGATTCGGCGCAGCCTGTTTTCAGGCCGGAAGCGTCACGCGGACGCGGTCCGTCGCTCGAGGAGCAGCGAGCGAATGGCGCGCTCCAGTCGATCTTCGAGCTCCGGCGTCGCGTTCGGCGACGCGAGATCGGAGGGCGCCTTGCTCGGCATCCGCGTGCTCATTTGATCGAGCCGTCGTGAAACGCGCATGCCGATCGACGCGAGATCGTGGACGAGCTCGGCGGCCCACGACCGAGGTTTTCCGTCGGCGACGCAGAGCGAGCCGAGCACTTCTCCCTGCGCGCGAATCGGAACTCCGACGTACGACGTGATGCCGTACATGCGAACCATGGCTTGCGGAACCCGGGGATCCGTTCTCGCGTCGTTGACGACGAATGCCGACTCGTTCTGGACGACGAACTGACAGAACGAATCACACCGCGAAATGGCGCGACTCATTTCGAGCTCGGGGGGAAGGCCGACCGCAGCTCGAAAGAGCTGCACCTTGCTCATCACGAACGTGACGAGAGCGACCGGGGCTTCTGCGCGCGCCGCCGCGTCGCGAACACACTCGTCGAGCACGCCGTCCGAGTCGAGCTGCACCAGGGAGCTTCTGAACTGCGCGAGCCGACGCGGATCATCGAGATCTCCCATCCTTCGAGAATATTCCCGTCCATCGCGGGTCACAAGTGCCACCGCGCGACTGATGACGTGGTTCCACTCCGGTTTGATTCCTCTCCGTTCGTTTCGATTCCACTCGATTCGTTTCGATTCGCTTCGATTCGTCTTCAGCGTTCGTGTGACACGCCGGAATGCCACACTGGCACCGGGTTGCTCAGCGGTGGGAAGCGCCCGATGGAGTCATGCGCATCTTAGAGGGCCCGAGATCGACGTCATCACTGCTCGCTTCGCCGTCGGGTCCGAAGCTCTTGAGCTCGAAAGCGCGTCCATCGTCGCCGGTTGTGCGATAGCGAAACCGGTGCCCCCACGGGTCCACTGGGTTTCCATCCTCGAAGATGGGAAACAGCCGAAATCCGAGCTCGTTCAGATCCTTCGGGTAAGAGCCGGTGATCGTCGCGCGCTCGTCGAGCGCTTCGGTGAGCGCCGCGAGTTCCTTAGACGCCTTGCGTCGTCGTGCGAAGTCACTGCCGCGCACGGCAACCCAAGACAGGCCGACCAACACGAGAAAAATCGAGAAACGGACGAGGGCGCCCCACCCCGAAAGAGGAGTTTCCTCGCTCGTGGTCCGTTGCGCCGCGGGCGCAATTCGTGGCGCGCGCCGCACCGCGGACGAACGCGCGAGCGTTGCGCGCACGGCCTCATCCATCGCGCTCTTCGCGAGCGCGGGGGCGTTTTCTTTCATCGCGCGCTCGATGCGTTCGCCGACGACGCGAGTCCAATCGTCGCCCGCGTCGATGTCGTAGGAGTGAAAACACTTCACCGTGTGCCCGGGTTCGACGGTGACGGCGCGCGGGTCTTCGGTGCGGCAGCGCTCGAAGACCGCGGGGCAGCGTGTGTGAAAGCGGCATCCCGAAGGCGGATTCAGCGGCGTCGGCACGTCGCCGTGCAGCACGATGCGCCGTTTGTGCGGGGTCGGTGTCGGTACGGGAATCGCGGACAGGAGCGCGCGCGTATACGGATGCGCCGGCGCGGAGAAGATGCGCTCCGACGGCGCCACCTCCACGATCTGCCCGAGGTACATCACCGCGACGCGATTCGAGATGTGCCGCACCACCGACAGATCGTGGGCGATGAAGAGATACGACAAACCCATCTCGCGACGGAGATCGACGAGCAAGTTGATGACCTGCGCCTGGATCGACACGTCGAGCGCGGACACGGCTTCGTCGCAGACGATGAGCTTCGGTCCGAGCGCGATCGCGCGCGCGACGCCGATGCGCTGGCGCTGTCCGCCCGAAAATTCGTGGGGGTACCGGTTCATCCATTCCGGCGAAAGCCCGACGCGTCTCATCAGCGCCTGCACCTCGTGTTCGAGAGCGCGACCCTTGGCGACGCCGTAGACTTCGAGCGCCTCGCCGATGATGTCCGCGACGCGCAGGCGCGGGTTCAACGAGCTGTACGGATCCTGGAAGACGATCTGGAAATTCCGACGAAGGGCGGCGAGTTTCTTCGGTGAGGCCGCGGTCACGTCGGTGCCGTCGAAGGTGACGCGACCGGCGGTCGCGTCCATGAGCCGGAGCACGCAGCGGCCCACCGTCGTTTTCCCGGAGCCCGACTCGCCGACGAGCCCCAAGGTTTCACCGGGAGCGATCTCGAACGAGACGTCGTCGACGGCGCGCACCTCGCCGACTTTTTCGCGAAGCACGCCGCGGGTCACCGGAAAATACTTCGAGAGCCCTTCGACGCGGAGAAGCGGCTCGGTCACGAGCGAGCCTCCTTCGGCGTAGGATCGGCGAGGAGGTCGACCTCGGGGTGCTCGTCGACGAAAAAGCACGCCGAATAGTGCGGCTCGTCACCGTCGGCGGCGCGATCGACCAGCGGCGGCTCCTCCTCGCGACACCGTTGCATGACGTGTGGACAGCGCGGATGAAACCGGCACCCGGAGGGAAAATTCAAGGCGTCGGGGACGCGCCCTTCGATCGGACGGAGCGCGCCCTCCGGTCCGCCGATCGCCGGCAGCGAACGGAAGAGGCCCGCCGCGTACGGATGGCGCGGGCGCGCAAAGAGCGCCGCGGCGCTCGCTTGCTCGACGATGAGGCCCGCGTACATCACCACGACACGACGCGCCGTCTCGGCGACCACGCCGAGATCGTGCGTGATGAGGAGCACGCCCATGCCGAGTCGCTCCTGCAAATCGGCGAGCAGCTCGAGGATCTGCGCCTGGACGGTGACGTCGAGGGCCGTCGTCGGTTCGTCGGCGATGAGCAACTCGGGGTTACACGCGAGCGCCATCGCGATCATCACGCGTTGCCTCATGCCGCCCGAGAGTCGATGCGGGTATTCGTCGATGCGCTGTTCGGGTGCCGGAATGCCCACCAGCGCGAGCAGTCGCAACGTCTCGGTCCGGCACTCCGCGTCGTCGAGGCCGAGATGGAGCGCGAGCACTTCCCCGATCTGGTTTCCGATCGTGAAGACCGGGTTCAGGCTCGTCATGGGTTCCTGGAACACCATCGCGAGCTCGTTGCCGCGGAGCTCGCGGAGGCGCTCTTCGGTCGCCGACAGCAGGTTTTCGCCTCGAAACACGATGGACCCGCTCACGATTCGTCCCGGCGGTGGCACGAGGCGGAGGAGAGCGAGTGCCGTCATGGACTTTCCGCAGCCCGACTCGCCCACGACCGCGAGCGTCTCGCCGGCTCGGACCTCGTACGACACGCCGTCGACGGCGCGCACCGTTCCCGCGTCGGTCTGAAAGTGAACCCGGAGGTCGTCGATGCGAAGGAGCGGGGCGTCGGCCATCTGATGCGTCGCTTTCAGCTCCGGAGCTTCGGGTCGAGCGCGTCGCGAAGGCCCTCGCCGACCAGGTTGAACACGGTGACCACGAAGAAAATCGCGAAACCGGGCGCGAGAATGAGCCACAGCTTCCCTTCGAGCCGTCCCGTGTTCAGGGTCTCGCCCCAACTCGCGACCGTGAGGTCGCCGATGCCGAGGAACGACAAGCTCGACTCGATGAGGATCGCGGACGCGATGCCGAACGTCGCGCTGACCAGCACCGGCGCCATCGCGTTCGGCAGGATGTGCGCGAAGATGATTCGCCGCGTCGGAATGCCGAGCGCGCGGGCCGCCTGCGCATACTCGAGCTCGCGGTGCTTCAGGAATTCCGCACGGACCAGCCGCGCGACGCCCGTCCAGCTCGTGATCCCGATGATGATCATCACGTGAAAGATGCTGCGCTGCTCGATGAGCGCCGCGAGCGTCAGGATGAGGAAGAAGCTCGGAAAACAGATCATCACCTCGATGAAACGGCTGATGAGACCGTCGATGGCGCCGCCGTAATAACCCGCGAGCGCACCGAGCACGACGCCGATCGCGACGTAGATCGCGACCGCGACCACGCCGATCGTCAGTGAGATGCGCGTGCCGAACAGCATGCGCGCGAATACGTCGCGGCCCTCGGTGTCGGTGCCGAGAAAGTGTTTCGCGCTCGGTCCGACGACGCTTTCGCTCGGGTTGGTGTCGCGATAGCCGTAGCGGTGGATCGGATAGACGACGCTGACCGCCTTTCCCGACGCGCGGGCCCCGGCGACCTGGTCCGCATAGCTCACGACCGCGCTCGAGCGATGGAGCGGGTTTTCGACGGAACCGAGGTGCGCCGGCAAGAGGGTGCACAGCACGATCAGGTGCACGACCGAGAGCCATCCGACGACGCGGAAACGGACTTCGGCGAATCGCGGACCCGAGCGTCGCTTCGCGAGCCCATAGATCGCGACGTACAGCGGCGAGAGGACGAGCAGGAGGTTGAAGAAGATGTCGACCGAGTTCTCGAACAAGAGCCGATTGAACAGGGCCGAGAAGAGCGGCAAGGACCACGTGCCGTCGATCGAGACGAAGATCGGCTGATTGAACGACAGGAGCGGCGCGTAGATCGCGATCAGGCAGAGCCCGAAGATGCACCAGATGCCGAAAATGGCGACGCGATTTTTCCGGAGCTCCTTCCAGACGATCGCGAAATAGCCGATGCGCACCGCCGTCTCGGCGCCGGCATTCGCGGCTCCGCTCGCCACGTCGCTCATTCGTACCGGATCCTCGGATCGACGAGCGCGTACGACAGGTCGGTGAGCAGGATCCCCACCAAGACGAGGATCGTCGAGAAGAGTTCCACAATCAAAATGACGTTGTAGTCGCGCTGATAGATCGCGTCGACGACCCAGAGCCCCATCCCCGGGATACCGAAGATGTATTCGATGATGACCGACCCGCCGAGCACTGCGGGGAGCAGCCCGGCGAGCAGCGTCAAGATCGGAAGGAGGCCGTTCCGGAGCGCGTGCTTGCCGATCACGGTGCGTTCGGAGAGCCCCTTCGCGCGCGCCGTGCGGATGTAGTCGGAGCGGATCACGTCGAGGAGTCCGGTGCGCATGTAGCGGCTGAGCGCCGCGAGCGAGCCGTAGGTGAGACAGAAGAGCGGCAAGATCAGGTGCCACCCGATGTCGGCGAGCTCGCCGTAGGCGCTCAGGTTCTCGTGGCCTCTGCTTTGCCAGCCGCCGGTCGGGAACAGGCGGAGCGCTTTGTAGTCGGAGCCGCCGGAGAGAAAATAGAGGAGCAGCGTCGCGACGAAGAAGCTCGGGAGCGAATAGAGAACGAAGAGCACGATGGTGAGCACGCGATCGGCGGTCGAATCCTTGCGCACCGCCGAGAAAATGCCGACGGGAATCGCGATGAGGTACGCGAGCACGAGCGACCCGACCGAGAGCGTCAGGGAATACTTCAGCTTCGAGACCAACGTCGCGAACACCGGCTCGCGACTCACGAGCGAGACGCCGAAGTCGAGGCGCACGAGGTTCGACCAGTATTTCGAAAAGCGGGTGTCGAAGAAGAATCGATACACTTCGTTGCCGAAGCCGTAGCGAAACCTGTCCGCGTGCTCGCCGTACCAGCGGTTGACCTGGCCGAGGACGACCCGCTTCGCGGCCTCTTCGGCGTCGAGCGGGTACCGCATCTTGCGAAGGTCGGCGTTCTCCGACTCGACGCTCGCGTTGTGCGCGCGCGTGGCCGCACTCTGCGATTTGGCGAACGGATCCTCGAGCGGTCTCGTGGCGTCGAGCCGGAGGAAATAGACGGCCGCGTCGCGGGTCGCGACGTCGTGCGCCCGATCGGCGTCGTTCATGATCGCGATGAGGTGCGGAACGGCGTACTCGCCGAAATCTTCGAGGTCCTCGTCGGCGTGAATCCGTTCGGCGGCGCTCGAGCGCGTGACGTTCGCCGCGACTCGGACGAGGGAGCGCACCGCGTCGTCGGACAGGAGGAACCGCGTGTTCCAAAAAATGGGTTTGTCGAGGCTGAACTGCTCGCGGAAGATGCGATACGACTCTTCCGTCTCCTCGTTCTTCGCGTTGCGCGCGAGGTCGGCGCTCTGTTGCTGTCCCGGGCGACCGGGCGCGAGATTCAGGACGGCGAAGATGACGAGCGAGATACCGAAGAACGTCGGAATCATCAGGAGGAGGCGACGAACGACGTAGGCCTTCATCGGCGGAACCGAACTCCCCGACCGAGGAGCGAGATCAATCGCCCCCTTTGGCCACCCACCACGGGCTCGTGTTCACGATGGGCGAAAGCTTGGCGAACTTGACGTTCTTCACGTCGTTCCACCAGCAATACTCGCCCTTTCGAACGATGAAGAACGAGTACGGCTGCTCGTCGTCGACGATGTGGTCGAAATCATGCGCGAGCTTCACGCGTTCGTCGTGGTCGAACGTGACGCGGAGCTGCTCGATGATCCGATCCGCTTCCTTGTTCCGGAACCCGACGCGATTCGAGCCCTTCGGAACGTCGGCCTGGGACGAATGGAAGATCTGGTAGAGGTCCATTTCCCACGGAAGCCCCCACGCGCCGGTGAAAGCGTCGAACGTTTTTTCGTCCATGCGCTTCTGCATGAGGCTCCACTCGGCGGCATCGACGTTCATCTTCACGCCGATCTTCAGCAAGTCCTCCTTGAAGATATTCGCGAGCGACGCGTACTCCTTGCTGGAACCGTAGACGAGCATCGTGAACTCGAACTCGGTCCGCTTCGCGTCGCCCGGCCGGAGCTGCTTGTCGACGAGGCCGTCGCCGTCGGTGTCGGTCCAACCCGCCTCCGCGAGGAGCTTCTTCGCTTGCTCGAGGTCGAACGGGATCGGCGTGATCGACGGATCGTAATACGGGCTCGACTGGAGAAACGGACCGGTGGTGACCGTACCGAGGCCGACGAATACGCTGTCGACGATGCGCTTTCGATCGAACGCGAAGGTCATCGCGCGGCGCACGCGCTTGTCGGCAAAGAGCGGCTTGTCGGCGTTCCAGCCGACGTAGCTGAAGGCGGGCTGGTCGGTGACCCGACACGAAATGCGACCGTCGAAGAAGGGGCTGCCGGCCGGCTTTTGCGGCGCGTCCTTGTACTGGAGGATCTCTTCCCGGTACTGACCCGGCGTGAGCCCGCCGACCGAGAGCTCGTGCGCCTTGAGCTTCAGGAGCGTCTGATTGGGGTCGGTGTAGATCGGGTACGAAACCTCGGCGATGGCCGATTTCGCGAACGGGTAGTTCTCGTTTCGTACCAGCCGAATGCGCGCACCGGGTTCGTAGGACGCCATGCTGTAGGCGCCGGCGCCGATGTCACCCTTGTTGTTGTACCAGTGCTGATTGAGATGCGCGCCGACGGTCTCCTTCGGAAAGCGTGTGCCGTCCGAGTCGTAGGCGAAGACGAACTCCGGGAGCGGCGCGACCTCCACCGAAAATGAAACGTTCGTGTACTGCTTTTTCTTCCAGCGGATGACGAAGGTGTAATCGTCGACGGCTTTGTAGCTCTCGAGCTCGGCGTAGTAGTTCTTGAGAAAGCCGTTCTCGACCTGCGGGCTCGTCATCATGTCGAAGGTGAAGACGAAGTCCTTCGCGGTCACCTCGTGGTCGCCCTTCAGCCACGCGAACTTCGGGTCGTTCAGATCGACGCCGCTCGGCGTTTGCCACTTCATCCCGTGGCGCAGGTACATCGTGAACTCTTTGTAGTCGTCCGTGATCTCGACGCGCGTCGCGAGCTCCCCGTAGAAGTCGTCGGGGCTCTCCCAGGGATCGCGGCTCGCGAACGGCGTCGCGATGTACGACTCGACGAGCTCCCCGAGCTCCGCGGCGTTGTCGATGAGCGAGTTGAACCCCTTCGGATCCCCCGATGCCCATCCCCGGAAGAGCACGCCGTCGAGGGCCGCGCCGGGCGGCGCGCCGTAGTCCTTGCGTGGTTTGAGGAAATTCGGGACGTCGGGGTGGAGCACGTGCGCGGGCGTCTCGTCGGCGGCGTGAACCTCCGTCGTCGCGGCGTTCCCGGCGCGCACGCCCGTCGCGGCGAGCTTCTCGGTGGCCTCGCCCAGGGCCTGGATCTGCTCTCCCTGTACGATGAGTCGGTGTTCGACGTGGTTCACCTCGAACACCAGGAAGGCGAGAAGAACGACGGCGAACGAGAGCAGCGCGAGCAACGTGGTGTTCGCCGGGCCGTTCCGCATCGCCGCGGAGCGTCGCGTAACCGTGCGGCACAATCAATAGCTCGCCGCGCACCGGGCTCGGCGTTCGGGACGTCGCAGCCGAAATGGGCGGGCCTGCGGGGTTGACAGGCCCCCTGCCGTGCACAGGTTTCGATGCGGCGGCGGCCCGATAGGCCCCCCGAAACGTGGAGCGAGCATGACCGCAGTTCCGCGAACGGGAGACGTGCGGCCCCGCCGCCATGACCAAAGCGGGGCGCGATTTGTCCGCGTCCCATTCCGGAGGAAATCAAAATGTTCGAATACCGAAGTTTTCTCGATCGCCCGCTCACCGACCCTTTCGGTTGGGATGACGTATTCCGTGGCTTCGATCGGATCCTGCGTGAAGCCGACCGTGACATCGGGCTTGCCAGCACCGGCTACGCGGCGGCGGGGTTCGAGGAAGAGAACGACAGATTCGTCCTGCGCGTGGAAGTGCCGGGCGTCACGGAGAAGGACGTTCACGTCGATTTCCACGACGGCGTGCTCACGGTCTCGGCCGAGCGACAAGTGACGGAGCCGGAGGGCTTCGCGGTGCGCCGGCGAGAGCGCGGCGCGCAGAAGTTTTCGCGGAGCTACGCGTTCGGCGAACGAGCCGACGCGGAGAAGACCACCGCCGAGCTCAAGGACGGCGTTCTCACCGTGTCGATCGCCAAGGCGGCCGTCGCGCAAAAGAAGAACATCGCCGTGAAAGCGGCCTGAAAGACGTCGAAGGAAGGAATGACGAACATGTTGGGAATCACCAAGCCGAAGAACGATGCGGCCCGAAAAGCCGACGACAAAGCGTTTACCGCCCCCGCAGTGGACGTGTACGAGAACGACAACGAGTTTTTGGTCCTCGCGGATCTCCCGGGCGTCCCGCAGGACGGCGCCGACGTGACCCTCGAGAACGACCGCCTCGTGCTCCAGGCGCCGGCCCCCGGACGGCAGTACCGTCGCGAGTTCGCGGTGCCGCCGAGCGTCGACGCCGAAACGGTTTCCGCGTCGATGAAGGCGGGCGTCTTGACGGTTCATCTGCCCAAGCGCGCTCCATACAAGCCGCGGCAGATCGCCGTGCGCACGGCCTGAACGGGCGATCTTGCCTCACCCCCGTCATGAGGAGGGGGCGAAGCGGTTGGGTGCCCGCCTGAAACGCCGAAATGAGTCGAAGGCCGCGTGAGGTTCACCCCGCCTCGCGCGGCCGATCTATGTTCGGCGTCGAGCATGCGCGTTCGGGTCGTCACCTGGAACATCCATAAAGGCATCGGCGGGATGGATCGCCGCTACCGTCTCGAACGAACCGTCGAGGTGCTTCGCGAGATCGCGCCGGACGTCGCCCTCTTGCAAGAGGTGTCCGACGATCTGCCGCGCTCTCAGTTTCACGATCAGGCCGAGATGCTCGCCGAGGCGCTCGGCATGCCGCACCTCGCGTTCCACCCCGAGCATCGATTCGACATGGGTGGTTACGGAAACGCCGTGCTTTCGAAGTGGCCGCTCTTCGAGCAGCACCACGTCGATCTGACGATCGGACGGCGCAAGCGGCGTGGGTTACTCCAGGTGCGCGCGCGCGTTCCGACCGCGGACGGCTCGCGCACGCTGGTCATTCACAACACGCACCTCGGACTCGCGGGGTCGGAGCGCGGACAGCAGCTCGAGCGCTTCCTGAGTTCTCCGCCATTTCGCGGTCTTCATGAAGAGACTCCCGTGGTCGTCGGTGGGGATTTGAACGACGTGTGGGGAACGCTCGGACCCGATTTTCTCGTGCCGCGCGGCTTTCGGCGCGCGGGGCCCTTACAGAACACCTTCCCGGCCGCGCTGCCGATCCGTCCGCTCGACGCGCTCTTCGTGCGCGGCAACGTCGCTGTCCAGCGCGCTGCACACCCGGTTCGCACGAGTCTCTGCCGGAAAGCGTCGGACCATCTTCCGCTCGTCGTGGATCTGTCCCTCGTGCGTCCTTCGAAGCGACCGTCGCGTGCGCCGCACCGTTGAGCGGCTTTCGAGCGCGCCGCCGTCGCGACAAGACCCCGATGGCAACGGGGCGTCGACTTTGCGATGATGAACGGCAATGTCCTCGTCCAGCGATGGCGCCCCGCCGCGAGATCCGGCGCCGCGTGACGCCGGACAGCCGGGCAGGCGAGAAGGGCGATCGCGGACCGATTCCGAGCCCACGGTGCTCCTCGTGGGGGCGGACAAGTCGTTCCACACGGCGATCGCGGAGGCATTGGGCCGGCACGGCGTGTACGTCGAGACGTCGTCGCTCCATGGCATCGTCGACGCGGTGGTCGCCGCGGCGCCGGATCTGGTGCTGCTCGTCGGTGACGCTGCCATGGACGGCGGCTCGAGCGCGCTCGCTCATCTGCACACGTCGCCTCAGAGCTCGGTCGTTCCGGTCGCCATCCTCGCCGACGATACGGCGCTCGACGAACGGCTCCGCGCGTTTCGCCACGGCGCCGCGGCCGTCATCCCGAGGTCGGCGAGCGTGGAAGCGATCGCCGAGCGCGTCGAAAAGCTCGCGCGCGAAATTCCGGAGCGCGACGGCGATGCGGTCGGCTACATCGGAGAAGCGACGCTCGACGAGCTGGTCCAGGCGCTGTCGAAGGAGCTCCGCAGCGGGATCCTCTCCGTGCGCGGCCCGCCGGGCTCCGAGGTCGACACCTTGCGCGTCGTGCTCGGCGGCGGACGGCCGCTCGCGCAGACGATCGACGAGTTCGTGTCGCGCATCCGAAAACACGTCGTGCACGCGGAGCCGCTGCACTACGAGTTCGACGAGCGTGCCGGCGGGACGATCCAGATGCTCGGCGCGGACGCTCTCGACAACGCGGGCACGGGCGACGACGTCTCCGGGCTGCGCGTGCTCCTCGCCGACGAAGACGCGGCGCGCGCCGATGCCGTCGCCCAGGCGCTCCGTGCTCGCGACGTCTCGGTCGTCGTCACCGACTTCGATCCGCCCGAGCAGCGATTTGCCCGACTGAGACAGCTCGATCCGGCGATCCTCCTCATCGACGAAGTGGGCCTTCGCAAGACCGGGTTCGAACTGGTACGCCGGATGCGCCGCGACACGAGGCTGCGCTGGGCATCACTGCTCGTCGTGCGCTGGGACGAAATCTGGTCGGAGACCGAGGGCGGGACGAAGATCGCGCGGACGCTGGGCACGCTCTCGGCGCTCGCGGAGCCCGAGCGCGCGCTCGTCGAACGCGTCGAGCGCGGCACGCCGTTCGACACGCGGCTCGAAATCACCGGGCCCGCGAGGTTGCTTCGCGCGCTCGCGACGTCGTCGAAGCCGATCCGGCTCATCGTGCAGAATCCGCGCGCCCAGGTGCGAGTGGACCTGAGCGATCACCTCGTCGCCGGCGCGCGCGCGGAGCTCGAGGGCGACCCTGCGCCGGCCGAAGGCGCGGTCGCGCTCGCGGCGCTCCTCGTGCTCGGCTCGGGGCGAGTCCACGTCGAGCGATTGTCGGAAGCGGAGCTCGTCAACGTGATGTCGCCGGTGGACGTCGCGTTGAACCTGGCCGACAGCGAACCTTCGCCGATTCATCCGTCGCTCCCTGCGCCGGAGCCCGGCGTCTCGGACGATGCGCCCGTCGCGAGGCCGAGTCTCGCCGCCGCGCTGAAGCGCCGGCGCGTCCCGATCTGGTTTCTCGCCGCGGGTCTCACGTCGGTGCTCGCGGGCATCGTGATCGCGGCGAGCATCGCGTCGCCGCGCGCCGCGAAGTCGCGCCCCGAGGCCGTGGACGATCCCGTGGCGAATGCCGTCAATCCTGCGCCCGCGGTCGGGCCGGTTTCGTCCGTCGCGCGAGTCGCGCGAGTCGCGGCGCTTCCGACGCCGAGCGTCGCGCCCGTGGGTTCGGCGAGGGTCCCCACTTCATCGACCGCGACGAACGGTGCGCCCCCAACCCATCCCTCCGCGATGGAAGAAGCGACGCCCGCCGACGTGTCCGGGGAGACGACGACGAAGGTGCAGACCTGCGAACAGGTCGTCGGGCCGAGCTGGTCGCTCCTTTCGAGCGACCAACCGGGTCGTGCGCTGAACGAGATCGGGCTCGGCCGTCGCGCGTTGATGCTCGGGCGGCTCGACGACGCGCAGCGATCATTTTGCCGTGCGACGGTGCTCGATCCGAACAACCCGGAAGGATTTCTGGCGCTCACGCGCGTCTTGCTCGCGCTGAAGGACCCCGAGCAGGCGCGAGATTGGGCGGCGCGGGCGGCGAAGGTTCACCCGGACGATGCCGACGTGGAGAGCCTCTACGCCGACGCGCTCGCGCGCGCGGGCGACGCCGATCGCGCGCGGAGCATCTGGCTCGAGCTCGGGAAGATCGACCCTTCGGACGGCGCCGCGATTCGCGCGATGGCAGCCATGTACGTGAGAGCCGGCGAGCGATCGGTTCACGCGGCGGACTACGCGCAGGCCGACCGCTTTTACCGTCGCTCGGTGCTGCTCGATCCGTTGAACGCGACGGCAGCGGCGGGCCTCGCTCGCGTGCTGCTCGTCCAGGGTGAGCCCGCGGCGGCGCTGTCGTGGGCGAAGCGCGCCGTTTCGCTCGATAGGCAGGACGGCGATCTCCACGTCCTCCTCGGTGACGTCGAAGAACGGAGCGGCGACGCCGACGGCGCACGCGCCGAGTGGAAGGCCGCTTACGACATCGATCCGCGGAACTTCAAGGCCGCGAGTCGCATGCTGCGCGTCGGAAAGTGAGCGCGCTCTCGCTCGCCCCCTGTCGCCCGAGTCACTCGTTCGCGCGCTTCGGACGGCCGCCGCTTCCGGGAATGCCGAGGTAGGCGATCACGACTCGCGCGAGCTCTTCGGCGAGCGTCTCGTCGGACAACGTCACTGCGTTCGGCTCTCCGCGAAAAATCACCGCGCCGTACTCGAGGGTGCTCACCAGGGTGCGCACGGTAACGATGGCGGCGCGCTCGGGATCGGAATGCGAGAATTCGCCGAGCCGCGCGCGGAAGAACGTGAGAACGCGGTTCGCGATTTCCACTTCGACGCGCGCGCGGCGATCCGCGTACGCGACGTCGGCGGCCGCGAGGCCGATGAACGCGACGATGAGCCCGCGGCGCTCGCGGGAAATGTTCACCAAGAAACGGACGATTTCCGTGATTGCCGCTCCGAGGTCGACGGATTCCCACCGCGCCGGATCGAGCGCCAGCTCCGCCGTGGCGACGGCTTCGTCGCACGAGCGCTGTTGAAGCGTCGCGAAGAGACCGTCCTTGTCCGGGAACCGCGCATAGAACGCGCCTACCGACGATCCTGCGCGTCGCACGACTTCCGACACGGTGAGCCCGGTTGCGCCGGATTCGCGAATCAGCTCTTCCGCCGCGTCGAGGAGCTTCTCGAGGGTCTTTCGGCTCCGGGCTTGGAGCGGAGGTTTGACCCATCTCAGTGGCCCGAGAACTGCGCCGCTCGGACGCGGGTTGGAGGGCGTGGTCGGCATGAATTAAACGGGCAATTTTACCTTCTTAGCGCACGCCGTCAAATATCGAGGGCCCGGGTCGATGAAGACTCACTGACCTGCAAAGGCATTGGCAGGCGCTGCCACGCTTTACCGATCCTGCCAATTAGGGGCTGTCCGCGGAGCCGCTGTAGGTATACTGGTCGGTACAGCCGGAGGGAATCGATGAGTGCCCTGCCAGTCACGGAACCGACGCCGCGTCATGGAACGACACGCGAACGTCTTCTTGAAGCCGCGATCGAGATGTTTGCAGAGCGTGGTTACGCAGCCACGGGCGTCGATGCGCTCTGTCGCAAGGCGGGCGTAGCGAAGACCGGTCTGTACTGGGAGTTCCAGAACAAGGTCGGGCTCCTCAACGCGGTGATCGATCAAGTCGTCGCCGAGTGGATCGATCAGATCCGCGACGCCGCGCGCGGCGGTGGCGGTGCTCGCGACCGTCTCGAGGCCGCGCTCTCGACGATGCGACGTCGTGTGCAGGAGCGTCCGGAGCTCTTCCGCGTGCTCCTCGTCGTCCTCGCGGAGCGATCGCAAATCGACGAGGAGTCCCGGGAAGCGCTGCGCCGGTTTCACGCAAGCGCGCTCAACTCGCTCCTCGCCGGAATTCAGGAAGCGCTGCCCAGCAGTCTTCCGCTCGAGGCACTCAAGGAGACGTGCGAGCTCATCCTCGCCATGATCGTCGGCGTCTTCATCCGGCAGCAGATCTACGGCGAAGCGGACCTCGATCGGATCTTTGCGGCGATGCAATCCACCATTCTTCGGATGATCGGTGAGCTCGCGCTGCGAAGCCCACCGGCGAATTCCGAGACCGCGGGATCCGAAGTGGCCGCCTCGGGAGCCGCTTCTCCGAGCGTGGTGCCCGACGCTCCGCTGTCGCGCGAGACGTTGAAGCCGACCTCGTAGTCGGCAACGGCTGGCGCGTCGTGTCCGCGAATCAGCCGGCGGGGGGCGTCGCAGGGGCGGCCGATGCCGAGCCCGACGGCGCTTCCGGAGCCGGCGCCTTCGGAGGCGCTGAGCCGCCGACGAGCGCGTAGATCAGCGCGGTCAAAAACAAGCCCAACCCCAGCAGGGGAAGCCAGAGCGGGGTTCGCGGCTCGTCGGGCGCGAGCTCGTCGTCGTTCGATGTTTCGCCGTGATCGGTGGACACGGGCGCACGGTACACGAACCGCCGCCCCGACATGAAGTCCCACTATTCGAAGGGGTTTTTCAGGCTCCGGGAGAGCCCGCTCGCAGGCCGCGCCCCCACGTGAACCTTCGTCGCCGCGGCGTGATGGGGCTGCGCGGTCACGACGCCGTTCTTCGAAGGGGTCCCGGAAGCGG
>CAZDNG010000027.1:43594-100891 GCA_964506835.1 uncultured Polyangiaceae bacterium | reverse complement strand
ACCTGGGTACCGAATGGGTTCGAATATTTCTGGCTCTTGTTGTTCTCTTGTCCCGCGGGCACCGTGAACTCCGTCATCTTGATCACGACGGAGTCGAGCGCCGCCGCATCCGCGACGACTCCCTTGGGCCGCGCGGCGCCGTCCGTTCCGTCACACCCCGCAAGCAAGACGAGCAAGACGAGCCCTTCGCCGAACCAATTCCGCGCCATCCTCATCCCTCCTTGAGTCCCGGCCCTCGTAATAGCACGCCGCGTCGCGGCGACGACCAGCAGGGTGTTGAAAAACACCCTGCGTCGCGAACGAACCCTGCCAGGCACACACTCGGCGCCGAGGCTAGCGTCACGAAAGCCTCACTTTCATGGGCTTTCGTGATGCGGGTGTCCTCACATTGGTGCCGCGTCGAGTTTCCGTCGAATCTCTTGGGCACGTGGAAATGTGCCCCGATGACGGCGATACATTTCGCGCACCCACGCGAGTCCCGGGCGATCCGCGAACGGCGCGACGAGGCTGCGAAGCCCGTCGCGGTAGCGAGCCGAGCCGTAGATCGGATGTTCGTTCGGGCAGGCTAGAGGGGCGAGCAGCGCCGCGGCCGTCACGTCCGCGACGGTCAACCGCTCGCCGACGAGATAGGGCTTCTCGAGCGAAACTCGCTCTTCGAGAAACGATAGGCCGCGGTCGATGGTGTCTTTCGCCCGTGCCACCTTCGACGGGCTCACGCCGAGCTTCCGACGAAAGATCCACCTCATGACGGGAAAGAGGCGCGTGACGACGCGCGTTTCCCACGGCGTTGCCGCGACGGTCCAGTACCGGACGACGTTCTCGGTTTGATCGAGCGCCTCGCTGTAGACGTAACGGACGACCTGCGAGCCCACGTCGTCGAACGTCGCTTCCACGGCGAGGGCCTCGTCGCGTTCGGCGCTCGCTTCCGGAAGGAGCGCGAACGGCGCGCGATGCTTCTCGAGCCAGCGAAGGATGCGCGTGCTGTCTTGGACGGGCCCGTCGCTCGTTTGAAGCACGGGAACCGTCGTCGCTCGCCCGCGTGTTCTCGCTTTCAGCACGTGGAAGAACGGCGTCCACATGACCTCGTCGAAGGGGAGAGCCGCGAGCCCGAGGGTCCAGCGGATCTTCTCGCTGAAGTGAGACAGCGCGAACGTATAGAGCACCAGCCGGGCTTCGTCCCCACCACGGCGGTCATCGTCGAGCATGGTGCCCCCCTACTCTGGTCGGATCGTCGGCAGAACACATTTCCGTGAGAGGCGTCGTATTCGGGCGGCGCGAACGCCTCTGAATGCGCTCGTTTTGGGACTAAACTCCGGCGCGTCATGAACCGAGCGAACCTCACCCCGGCTCGTCAGGCCGCCGTTTTCGTCGTCGCAACGGCGCTCCTCACCTTCACGACGACACGCGCCGCCGCAGACGGGACGCCGCCGAAGCTGGCCGCGATCGGAACGCACGCGAAAGTCGGTCAAGCCGACGGGCTCACGGTAGAAGTGAGGGTTCAAGCTCCGTCCACGCAGCAAACGCCGCTCCAGGTGGCGTGCCTCTTCGAATACGTCGAGGGAGACATCGTGAATCCACCGGCGCTCCCCGCCGCGGTGAACGGGATTCTCCACCTCGATCGAGCGCTTCACGGCCTGGTCACCGATCTCCGCAAAAGCGGCAAGTTCGGTGGTCACTCGCTCGAGACGCTGTTGATCGTTCCCCCGAAAGGTGCCATCGGCGCCGAGCGGCTTCTCTTGATCGGCCTCGGCGATCGCAAGCAGTTCACGCCGGAGCTGATGCGTCGCGTGGGTGAAGTCGAAATGCGCGAAGCGCTCCGCCTCGGCGTGAGCGATTTCTCGCACGCCAGCGATCTGAAGGACGCGGGCGTCGACTCACCGACCGCGGCGGTCGCAGAGGCGCTGATCGAAGGAAACCTCTCGGCCCTTCGCACCCAGCGCTACCTCTCGGAAAAAGGCGCTGCGCCGCTTCCCCACGTTTCGTCGCTCACGCTGCTGACTGGGCCGGCGTTCTTCGCCGAGACGAGCGCCGCGGCGACGGCGTTCCTCGCGCGATCGCCGACTCCGTGACCGACTGCCGGAGCTCTGTCTAGCTCGTCGTCGCCCAGACACTGATCTCGCGAGCGAAGGCGTCGAGGTCTCCGAGCCCGTCCGTGGCCGCGAGAAAACAGCGCGCCGGTTCGATTCCGGCGTAGCCGTGCGCGACGACATTCCGGAGTCCAACGGCGCCTCGCAACGCCTCTGCCGTCTTCGGCGACAGCACGTGGTTCTCTTCTAGGCGAGTGAACCCTTCCGCCAGACTGCGAGCGGCGGGCCACCCTTCGTCGGCGACGACGTGGCTCGCGATATCCACGCAAGTTTGAACGCAAAGCATGAGATTGAACGCGACGAGGTCGAGGGCGTCCCGATCGGCTTCTAGCGTCGCGGCATTCGCCGGGACGTGTGTTCGTACGCGATCGATCCGATCGGCGAGCTCGGCGAGCTTGGCGGCCAAGAGGTTTTTATCGACCACGCCCGAGCCCTCGTTCCGCCACGCGCGCGATCCAGGCGTCGCGCATGCGCGCATACCAGGGACGGTCGGTTTCGAGCTCCGCGAGCGCCTTCGAGCGCCACGCGGCGCCCGCGCCGCGGCGTCCTTCGTGGACGACGATACCGTCACGAATCAGCGCCTCGAGAAGCGGGATCGTCACGTCCTTCAAGGAGACGACGTCTACTTCTAGGCCGAGCTCGGACGATAGTTCTCCTGCGATCAGGGCGAATTGAGGGGCGTCGGCATCGAGTGCGAGATCGACGTCGGAGGTAGGCGTGGCCTTCCCCGTGGCTCGCGATCCGAACAGGATGGCGAGTCGAACCCCGTGTCGAAGAAGCAGCGGAGAAAGCGCCCGGCAGAGCTCGTTCGTCGAGTCGGCGTCGCTCATCGCGCTCATCGCGAGAGCGTAGCACCGGAGCCGTCTCCAGATCGAGACGCCAGCGGCGCGCCAGGTAGTGCGATTTCCGCGAGGAGGTGTAAAACATCAAGATGGGAACGATCCACATCGCGGGCGCGCTCCTCGTGGGGGCCATGGTGATCGACGGTTGCTCTTCGAAGGCCGGTGACACGGCGGCCTCAGGTTGCGATGCGGGTGAGACGTGCGCGTCGGGCGGCAACGACACGGCGACGGGTGGTGCGAGCGCGGCCGGAGGGGCGCAGGGCGGCGCAACGGGCGGCACGACGTCTTCGTCGAGCGGTGGAACGAGCACGGGAGCGACCGGCGGAACGACGTCTGCGAGTGGCGGCACGTCGTCTTCTGCGAGCGGTGGAACGAGCGCGGGAGCAACCGGCGGCGCTCCGAGCAAGGACGGCGGTCCGGTTTCGTCGTGCGTTCCGCAGGTCGCCACCCCGGCCTGGACGAGCCCGTACGCGAAGTGGTCACGCGGAATACCGACCGATCCGAGCTTTTTTCCGATCGCGGTGTGGCTCCAAGGGTCGTGGCACGCCGACGAGCTGCATCAACTCGGGATCAACATCTACGTCGGCAACAATGCCGGCACCGACGAAATGGCGTCGAGCGATCTCGCGACGATCAAGAAGCTCGGGATGTACGCCATCGTCGGCCAAGACTCGGTTGGCCTCGCCAATATCGACGACCCGACGATCGTCGGTTGGTGGATGAGCCCTGACGAACCGGACAACGCGCAAGCGACTTCGGGAGGTGGGTACGGGCCGCCCGTCGATCCGTCCACGCTCGTCACCGAATACAACGCGTACAAAACCGCCGACTCGACGCGACCCATCTACCTGGGGCTCGGGCAGGGGGTCGCCTTCGACAACTACGAAGGACGCGGGAGCAATCCTCCGGCGGAATCTGGCTACGTGCCGGCGAGCGACATCATCGACTTCGACATTTACCCGTACAACAATTGCGGCGGCGATCAGAACTCGCAAACGACGTGCGGCGAGTTCTGGCTGAACGCGCTCGGCATCGATCGACTTCATCAGTGGTCGAACCGGAACCAGGCTGCGTGGACCGACATCGAAACCACGGTCATCGGTGCCGGCACGACCACGGGTCCGACGCCGACTCAAACGAAGTCCGAGACGTGGCTCTCGCTCATCCACGGCGCCAACGGCATCGCGTACTTCCTCGACACCTGGCAACCGTCGTTCCAGGAAGACGGCATCTTCAAGGATTCGGCGATGGTGACGGCCGTGACGGCGCTCAATCAGCAGATCACGTCGCTCGCTCCGGTCTTGAACAGCGCGACGCTATCGAACCTGGTGTCGGTCGCGACGTCTAGCGCCGCGACGCCGATCGATACCATGGTCAAAACTTCTGCCGGCTCGGTCTATGTGTTCGCGGCCGTCTCTCGCAAGGGAACGGCGACCGGGACGTTCACGTTGCGCGGCGTGACCGGAAACGGAACCGCGACGGTCGTTGGTGAGCATCGCACGGTCGACATCAAGTCCGGCGTATTCTCCGACGCTTTCGCCGAAAACGACGTCCACATTTACGAGCTCGATCCGTCGATGTGCACACCGTAGCGGGGGGCGTCGTACGTCGATGAGTACGAGCTATCTCAGAAACCGTAGCGAGCCCGCCGATGCTAGGAAGGCCGACGGAGGCATACGCTGGTATTTCGAGGAGGCCGACCGACGCAGCGGGGGGCGTAGTAGGTTTATGAGATAGCTCGCCGGGCGTGTCAGTTTTGCCACTAGGTCGAGCGCGCTCCTCCGGCGAGACTGGCGTTCGTGAACGTCAACGTCCTGATCGACGCGCTCGTCCGTCAAACGACGGTGCTCATCGCGCAACTGGCCACCGCCGCGGGCGGCCGGGCATCGCTCGCGAACACTGCCAACCAGGTGTTTGCGGACCTGGTCCGCGAGCTCAAGGAGCAGGGGGTCGGCAACAAGGTCATCGCCGACATGTTCGGTCTGGCCCTCCGAACCTATCATCGCAAGATCCAGCGGCTGTCCGAGAGCACGACGGTTCGCGGCCGATCGCTCTGGGAGGCCATTCTCGAATACGTCCGAGAACAGGGCAGCGTCCAGCAGACCGACGTCCTTCAGCGCTTCTCTCGCGATGACGAAGCGACGGTGCGGAGCGTTCTCGCCGATCTGGTCGATTCGGGAATCATCTTTCAGAAGGGGCGCGGCCTCCAGCGCGTGTACCGCGCCGCGAAGCCGGAAGAGTTCGACGCCGGTGAGCCCGCGGTCGACCTCGAGGCGGAGACGTACCTCGTCTGGGTCGCCGTCAGCCGGTTTGGCCCGATTTCCGTCGACGATCTCCTCGGCGCGGTCGCCCTCGACCGCCCCTCGGTCGAAGCGGCGCTCGCTCGATTGACGTCCGACGGTCGCGTCGCCGCGAGCGATCGCGCGGGCGCGGTTCACTACGCGACGGACCTTTGTTTCATTCCCCTCGGCACGCCGGTCGGTTGGGAAGCGGCGGTGTTCGATCACTACCAGGCCGTCGTGACCGCGATCTGCGCGAAGCTTCGCAACGGAAACACGAAGGCGTCGCTCGCCGATCACGTCGGTGGAAGCACGTACGCCGTCACGGTCTGGAAGGATCATCCTCACTACGAGGAAGTTCTCGGCCTGCTCGGACGTTTCAGGGTCGAGGCGAACGCATTGAGGGCGAAGGTGAGCGCGTTCAACGCGTCTCACGAAGCGCCGGAGACATCGGTACGGGTCATCCAGTACGTCGGGCAGACGGTGCTCGACGGGGGGTCGGAGACGGAAGACGAATCATGAAGAATCGTTCGAGAATCATCGTATTGGCGGCGCTGCTCTTCGGTGTTGGCGCGTGCAGCGCGATGCCGGTGGGGCAAGGGGATAGCGAAACGCACTGGCTTCGCGAATGCAATTCGACGGCGGAGTGCGGCACGGCGGGTTCTTGCGTGTGCGGCCTGTGCACGGTGCCGTGCGCATCCGACAACGAATGCAGCGGAGGACCCGGAGGCACCTGCGTTCCGCGACGCGATACGTCGTTCTGCACGTCGTACCCTCCGCCGACGGGCGGCATTTGTGCCGTCAAGTGTACGAGAAACTCCGATTGCAACGTCGATCAGCAGTGCCTGTCGAACGTCTGCGTGACTGAATCGGCGCCGGAGCGCTCGATGCCGCAACCGGTGACGAGCGGCGACGGCGGAGCCGTGACGTTCGAGCTCGGCGGAATGGGACCGAACCTTTCCGACGTCGCCGTCGCCGTCAGCCGTGACGGCAGCGTGGCGATCGGAACTGCGGTGGTCGGCTACAACGACATCATTGGTCCGAACTCCCGCAACTACGAGCCCATGGTATGGAAGGCCGGAGCGGCGGCCGAGCAACTCCCTTGCCCCGGGACGTCGCCTTGCGTGGGGATTTGTGGCGAAGCGAACGGCGTGAGCGGAGACGGCTCGGTCGTCGTCGGGTATTGCAACGACGACCAGGTTGGGGGGCTGAGTCATGCGTTTCGGACGTTGCCGAGCGGTCTCGATCTATTCGGCCCTGCCGGTAGCATCGCGTACGGTGCGAACGCGGACGGATCCGTCCTCATCGGCACTTACACACCGGACGGTTCCAATGACGCCGGCGTGATCACGTCCTCCCCGTTTCGGTGGACGAACGGAGGATTGCAGGATCTCGGTGGCCTACCGGAGAGCGGTGGCATCGCAATCGCGAGTGTAAGCGGTGACGGCTCGAGCGTCGCGGGGTCATACTTCGATGCTCAAAGCCACGCGCAGGGATTTCTCTGGACCCTCACGAGTGGCTTTCAACCGATTGCGGTGCCGCAAGGGGGGACCTTCTATGTGGAGAGAATGAGTTCAGACGGAGCCGTGCTCGTTGGCAAAACCGATCTAGGCGCCGCTATCTGGAGCAAACGAGACGGCTTCACGTTGCTCGGGTGCAGTCAATGTGCCGCTCTCGGTACGAACCGCGACGGTTCAGTCGTCGTCGGTGGCTTCTTGGAATCCCCAGCGATCACCAGCGCTGCTCGCTTTTCGTATGAGGGCGGCTTCATCTGGGACGCGAGAAATGGCGTGCGCGACTTGCTCGTGTTGCTGAGAAACGCCGGCGTGGATCTCGGCGACATCGACCAGCTCGACGCGCGCGACATCTCCGACGACGGCACGGTCATCGTCGGACAAGCACACCACCCGGGTACGAGCGAAAATTGGGAAGCCTTCCGCGCCACCCTTCCGAGGTGATGGAAAACGCGAAGGCAGCGCTCGACGGCCTTTATTTGGGGTTCCCTACACGGCGTTGCCGTCGGCGGAACGTCTGCCTGGTGTGCGCTCTTCCGTCGCGGGGCTCGGGCTCGCACCGATCGCGCGCGGGCTCGTGAACGACGCGACGCGCGCTGCGATGGACGGAGAAACGGCCATGCCGGTGGCCAGAGCTACGTCCGCGACCGGAGCTCCCGCGACGACCCGAAGCGGAACCTCACCGGCCCAAACCGGTTCGTCGAGCTCGTCGCCTTTGTCGACAGGAGGCCCGCTCCGGATCTTCGCCGACGCCTCGATAATGGGCAGCTTGACCACCAAGGTTGCCGCGAGCTCCTCGGGCGAGGGCGCGCGCACTTCGTTGGCGCGGCCGACGGCGGCCTTGTCGACGATGGCGCGGAGCGCGCTTTTCTTCGCTTCCCAATCGGTCACGGCGCGTGCCGTCCCGAACGCCACGACGGAGCGGTAGTTCATCGAATGGTGAAACGCGGTCCGCGCGAACACCAGGCCGTCGACCAACGTGAACGCCACCGAGCACGGGATGCCCGTCGCGAGCGCGCCGAACATGCGGTTCTTCGCCGAGCCGTGCAGGAACAACTCCGACCCGACCCGCGCGTGCATCGTCGGAAGCACGACCGGATGACCGCCGTCGGGGTCGACGAACGCGACGTGACAGACCAGCGCCTCGTCGATGATCGCGTGCACCGTCGCGACGTCGTACTGCGCCCGATGCGCGCGGCGCTTCGCCAGCGTGCGGGAGGTGGGCTCGAGGCGAGACGGATCTTTGGTCGACATGAGTGAACCGTGGCGCCGGCGCGGACCAGGTGAAAGGACCAGAATCGTGAAAGTGAGCTAGTCCAGTCGGCGACGCGCGCCGAAAATAGCGGCGAAATCACGACGATTGTACCGTATCGAACGCCCGCCGGCGCTCGCCCCGGCGATCGGTACCGACGCGCCGGCTGTACGCTTTTCGTGACAATTGCCGCGGCTCGCGCAACCGGGACGCCGCGCGGACCGTAGTCATCGCGGAAGCCAACCATGACCTTGCGCAATATCCGGATCGGGATTTCTTGTGGAGCGCTCGCGCTCGCCGCGTGCTCGAGCACGACGTTGACGGGCAATTCGCCCGAAGACGGGGTCGACGGCTCCAGCAACAACACCGGTGGCAGTGAACAGGCGAATGGCGGGCAGGCGGGTTCTTCGGGCGGTGTCAGTGCAGGCGGCGCGTCTTCGGGTGGCGCCTCGTCCGGAGGGACCAGCGCAGGCGGCGCGTCGTCAGGTGGCACCCACACAGGCGGCACGTCGTCGGGCGGTACCCATGCAGGCGGCACGTCGTCAGGTGGCGCGGCGGACGCCGGCAAGCCGGCTTCGGGCGGAGCCAACGGCGCTGACGCCGCTACCGATGCCGGTGGGGGAAATGCGGGCGCCGGAGGCAATGACGGCAGTGCAGATTCGGGCGGCACCGACGGAAGTGCCGGCTCGGGTGGCGCGAGCAGCGGCGGAGCATCCGACGGCGGCACGCGACCGAAGCGCGTCTTCGTGACCAGCGAAGCATGGTCCGGTGATTTGAAAACCGCGGGTCACGAAGCGAGCGGCATCCAGAGCGCGAATCGTCTGTGTCAGGCGGCGGCCACCGCGCTCGGCGGCAGTTGGATCGCGTGGGTGTCGGACAGCAAATCCAACGTGCTCGATCGTATTCGAGACGTGGGGCCGTGGTATCGCCTCGACGGCGTGAAGGTCTTCGAGGACAAGGCCGCGCTCACCGGCACGCCGCTCGTCCCCATCAACCTGAACGAGTCCGGCGGCCCGACCGGAGTCGTGTTGCCCTGGACCGGAACGTTCGGGCAAGGCGTCCGCGACCCCGGCGATCTGAACATCAACTGCGTGGATTGGACCGACGACACCGACATCACCCTCGACGGCGGCACCCTCGCAGGGTTGTGCGGTACGACCGGCCTCCAAGCGACCGTCGGAGATCACTGGACGTCGAACTCGTTCTCGACGTGCTCGATGAAGCGGAACCTGTTTTGCTTCGAGCAATAGGGCTCGGGTTCGGCGATCCTGGGAGATTGAACTTCAGGGGAGCGACGGAGCGACAGGCTGCGGTCGCAGCGCCCGCACGCGCTTCTCTCTCAGCGTCGCCCAGATCACGAACGAGACGAGGATCGACGCCAGCACCAGGGACGAGCCCGCGGTGCCGAGGGCGAGGCCTCCCTTGGCCGTCGATTTGGTGAGGACGTCGCCGAGCGTCGCGCCGAAGGGGCGGGTCAGGACGAATGCGATCCAGAACAGGAGGACGCGGGAGACGCCAGTGAAGCGCGCCACGACGAGGACCAGCACGAGCAAGCTGCCGATGAGGAGCGCGCCACCGGCGAACCCGAGGCCCGAGCTGTCGGCCAAGAAGTCCCCGAGCGCTGTGCCGAGCGTGTTCGAAAACAGGATGGCGATCCAATAGAACAGCTCGGCCTTGCGAGTCCGGACGTGGTCGACGGAAAGCGAGCCCGTCGTGAGGCGCCATGCCGCAAACACGCAGATCAAGATCGTGACGAGCAGGGCGGCACCCTTCGCGTAGCCGAGCCCGAGGGTGCGATCCATGTAGTCCGACATCGTCGTGCCGGCGGTGCTCGTCGTGAGAATCACCGTCCAATAGAGGAGCGGGCGATACGTGACGGCGAGGAGCTGCATCGCGAGGGTGACGACGAACGCGGAGACCAGAATGAGGGAGCTGACGGCGTAACCGACTTGCAAGGTCATCGAGAGGAGATCGCCGGCGGTTTCGCCCAACGTCGTAGCCGCGATCTTCATGACCCAGAACGCCGCCGTGATTTCCGGGAGCTTGCTCTCGCCGAGAGGCTTCGTCATGGGCAGACCGCTTGCGGTTTTACGCAACGAACACCGCTCATGCACGGATTCGATCGTGTCGCCCGCTCTTTCACACGGCCTTCACATTCCCCTCATCGAAGCTCCATCTTCGTTGGCGCTACCGCGCAGTCCGTTCATCCCGATTGCCGTCCGTCGAGCCAGTCGAGCGCCGTTTTCGTCCAAGCATCCATCTCGACGGCGAATCGGTGTCCGACTTTGCCGAGGCTCGAGAAGGTGCAATCGACGCCGGACGCATGGAGACGGCGGGCAACGCTCGCCATCTGAGAGTGAGAGAGATCGAAATCGCCGGCCGCGAGGAGGAGGCGAACGACGCCGTGTCGCTTCAGTTGAGCGATGTCCGGCGAGATCTTCGCGCCGATCAGCGCGAGCCGCTGCCAGGCGCGCGCGTCGTGTTCGCCGACGGCAAGGGCGACGAAGGCGCCCTCGGAAAATCCCATGAGCGTGCGCTCGCGGTCGTCGACGCGATCGCCGAATCGACGCTTCACGCGCTCGACGACGGCTTCGAGCATGTCCGCTCGGTCGCTCGAGCCCCAGCGCGCGCCGCCGTTCGTGCAAGCGTTCGGCGCGCGCGGACACACGAGAAACGCCTTCGCCGTCACCGCTCGCGCGAACGCCGGGCACTCGTGTTCGGGCGCGCCGCACATCCCGTGCAGGAACACGACCACCGGACGCGGCTCGGTCGTGCTTTCCGGCGGATAGACGAGCACGTCGGGACCCTCGGAGTCCGCGACGAGCCACTCCGGCGTCGAGGGCGTCCGCGTCGGAGGAGCGTGCGCTCCGAGACTCGATTCGAGGTTGGGTGGGGGCACCGTGCGCGTCGCGTTCGTCGGAGACTGCGACGCGGTGCCTTCCTGGGTCGCGCCCGCAGCGAACCAGGGGACGAACACGGCGATCAGCGCCGCGCCGACGATTGAACGGATCTTTGCCTTCGCGCGCAGTGAAGCGCGCGCACCCGAGGCTCGCATGGGCGTCCTTCCGACTCGCTCGGAGTCGAGCCCGCGGAAAAACGACGCGCGACGACGTGTCGCGCTACGCCGCGGGCTTCATCCGATCATCGGAAGAAGCGTCTATTTCGTGACGTGACGCGGGCGATCTACTTCACGGGCCCGCTCGAGTCGTCGATCGACGAGTGGCCGGGCGCCTTCTTCGTCGGTCGCGTGCCCGTTCCGGTCGACGCGTGCGGCGTCGCGGGGGGAGCAGGCACGACGGTCGGCGCGGGCGGCGGACGCGGCGCGGGCACGGCGCTCGGCGCGGGCATCGGCGCGGGATCCGAAGGAACGACGGGCGACGGCGCTTCGCGCGGCGCCGGAGCGAGCGCGTTCGCCGCCGCGACGCGCGCGCGCTTCACTGCGTTGGAGCCGTCGCCGCTCGGGTCGAGCGTCCGGGCGCGATCGAGGCCGTCGAGGCATTCGCGATAGCGAGCGTCGCGACACTCGTCGAGCGCGCGGCGTCGCGCGAGTCGCGCCCGCTCGAGTTTCGGCACGGTGGGTTCGCGGGCGATGGTGGGATGCGGGCTCGTGAAGCGACGAACGCACCACACGCCGGCCCCGACGAGGAGCGCGAGGACGAGCAGCGTCGCCCATTGAAGCGACCACCGTTCACGAAAATGTTTCCGGAGGCGGGTGATGCGCTGCCGCACCCGCGGCGCGGGCAACGCTTCGGCGCGCGCGATGTGCTCGAGTTTTTCGCCTTCGCCTTCCCGGAGCAGCCACCCGAGGGTCCGCTCGGCGCCTTCGCCCTCCGGGAGCTCACGTTCCGCCCAGCGCAGCAGATCACGCGCACCGAGCGCGTCGTCGTCGGCCCGCATCGCTTCCGCGTGTTCGGCGTCGTCGGCTGCCGGCGCTTCCCGAGCGCGTCGTCGATGGAGATCCGTCATCTTGTGTCGCGCGACGCCGAACACCCACCGTTGGAGCTCGCTCGTGGTCGCGGGCGCATGCGGGGCCGCCAACGCGTCCGTCAGCGTCGCTTGAACGACATCGTCCACGTCGCTCGGTGGAACGCGTCGTCGGACGAACTGCTCGAGCCGCGCGCGAAATCGGGCATCCGCGATGACGGCGGATCGATCCGAGTCGGACGCTGCTTCGGTGTGCTCCACGTATCGAAATCGAGCGAACTCGAAGAAGTGTGACGGAGCGTCCGACGATTTCTTTCAGGGCGATCCTTCGATTGCCGTAACAACATGAATAGACTAAATATTCTTGCGCGCGGCGAGCGCGGGCTTGCGCCCCCGTGTGAGGACGTTACGGAGAGGTCCCCAACGAAAGAAGATTCAATGAGCTCGAAATTGACCCCGGAACAACTCTCGACATTGCGCAAAAAGCTCGAAACGAAGCGGGACGACTTGCGCCGCAAGCGCGCGAAGCATCTGGAATCGGCGGAAGCGCCGAGCGAGGAGGGCGGAAACATCGAGGTCGGAGACATCGCCGAGCGCGAGCACGAGATCGCCGACACGGTGGGCCTCGCCGACCACGAACAAGCCGAGCTGCTCGAGGTGTTGCACGCGCTCGAAAAATTCGAGAAGGGGACCTACGGCGTGAGCGAAAAGAGCGGTCGCGCCATCCCCTACGCGCGACTCGACGCGATCCCGTGGGCGCGCGTCGCCACCGGCGAAGCGTAGCTCCGCCGCGACTTCCCCCTGCGGCGCGGAGCGCCTGGCGATCGCCGGAAGGGGACTTGCCTGTTGGCCAGGCGCGAGCACCGCTTGGGGGGAAGTACGCCGCGCGTCGGCGCGGCGGTTGGGGGCAGCTACGGACTTCCGTCGCGGCTCGAGTTCAGGCAAAGAGCCGGGGACGAACCATGATTACCCTCGGCACTCCGAACACGCGGACCGCGACGAAACTCCTGCTTCTCGGCGCTGGCGAGCTCGGTAAAGAGGTGGCCATCGAAGCGCAGCGGCTCGGCGTTCACGTCGTCGCGGTGGATCGCTATGCGGGCGCGCCCGCGATGCAGGTCGCGCACGCGCACCACGTCATTCCGATGCTCGACGGTGCGGAGGTGCGACGGGTCGTCGAGCTGGAAGATCCGGACTTCATCGTGCCGGAGATCGAGGCGATCGCGACGGGCACGTTGCTCGAGCTCGAACGCGAAGGATTCACGGTGATTCCGACCGCGCGCGCCGCGCGGCTCACGATGGATCGCGAAGGGATCCGGCGTCTCGCCGCCGAAGAGCTCGGCCTCGCGACGTCGCCGTATTTGTTCGCGAGCACGCGGGACGAGTTCGTCGCCGCGGTGCAAGACATCGGCATGCCGTGCGTGGTGAAACCGGTCATGAGCTCGTCCGGCAAGGGACAAAGCGTCGTGCGGACGGAGAGCGACGTGGACGCCGCCTGGAGGTACGCCGAGGCCGGCGGTCGCGCGGGCAAGGGGCGGGTCATCGTCGAGGGGTTCGTCGATTTCGACTACGAGATCACCCTCCTCACCGTGCGCCACGCCGGCGGGACGAGCTTCTGCGAACCGATCGGGCACCGGCAAGTGCACGGGGACTACTGGGAGTCGTGGCAGCCGCACCCGATGAGCGACCGCACGCGAGCGGAAGCGACGCGGATTGCGCGCGAAGTCACGGGCGCCCTCGGCGGTCGCGGCATCTTCGGGGTCGAGCTCTTCGTGCGCGGCGACGAGGTGTGGTTCAGCGAAGTGAGCCCGCGTCCGCACGATACCGGCATGGTGACGCTGATCTCGCAGGATTTGTCCGAGTTCGCGCTGCACGTGCGCGCGATCCTCGGGCTGCCCATTCCGTCGATCCGAGCCCGCGGTCCCGCCGCGTCGTTCGTCGTGCTCGGCGACGGCGACTCCGACGCGATCGCTTATGAAAACGTCGATGCCGCGCTCGCCGAGCCGGACACGATGCTCCGGCTCTTCGGCAAACCGGAGATCCACGGTCATCGCCGATTGGGCGTCGCGCTCGCGCTCGCCGACACGATCGACGAAGCGCGGGCGAAGGCAGCGCGGGCTGCAGCGGCGGTACGCGTTCGACTCTGACCGACGACCTTCCGTTCACGGGCTCGGCATGCGCCATTGAGGCGCGGGGTTGGCCGTGGGATGGGCGAGAAATGGGTTTTTTCGAGAAGCATCGGATCTTGGTCGAGTTCGTGACGATGCTCGTCGCTGCGGCGTTCGAAGTCGGCGGTGACGCGCTGATCCGCGCGGGCCTTCGCGGCAAGGGATGGTTCTTGATCCTCGTCGGATTCGTCGTGCTGGGCTCCTATGGTGTGGTCGTGAACCTGTTGCCGATGGATTTCTCGAAGCTCCTCGGCACGTACGTCGCGTTCTTCGCCGTCGTGAGCGTCCTCTTCGGCCGGCTCGTCTTCGCCGAGGTCGTGCCGATCTCGACGTGGATCGGCCTCGCCGTCATCGTCCTCGGCAGTTTCATCATCCAGCTCGGGCGCTTCATCTAGGGGTCCGCGTGGTGGGGCGGCCGTTGCGGCCTCCGGTGGGCTACGCTCGGCGTCGTGAGTTATGCCCATTCGAGTCGCGCGCGCTTGTCGGCGAGGGATCTGCCGCGCTTCACGGACGACACGCTGTTTCATCGCGTGGCGCGTGTCCTTTGCGAGGCGCATTGTCTCCCGCGAAAAGAGCTGTTTGAAGCGTGGGAGGTCGCGCGGCGCGCACGGCGACGATTCCGCGGCGGGCGCGTCGTGGAGCTCGCGTGCGGACACGGCCTGGTCGCGCACCTGATGCTGTTGCTCGACGACACGTCGGCGACCGCCGTCGCGATCGACCGCCGGATCCCGAAGAGCGCGGCTCTGGTCGCCGCCGTCCTGACGGCAGAGTGGCCGCGCCTCGCCGGTCGCGTCGCGCTCGTCGAGCGCACGATCGACGACGTGGCCCTCGACGCCTCCGACGTCGTCGTCTCGGCGCACGCTTGCGGCGTCCTCACGGATCGGGTGCTCGACATGGCCGTCGGCGTTTCGGCGCGCGTCGTCGTATTGCCGTGCTGCCACACGGTTTCACACTCCGACGCCGGCGGCCTCGAGGGCTGGCTCGACCCCGCGCTGGCGATCGACGTGACGCGCGCGGCGCACCTCCGGGCGCGCGGCTATCGCGTCCACACGCAGCGCATTCCGGAGTCGATCACGCCGAAAAACCGCCTGCTCTTCGGCGAACCGCGTGCGTGAGCGGCGGCCGCGGCGGGTCATTCCGCCGGCGACGCGGTGAACGCCTCCTGGGCAATGTGGAGTGCGTTGGCGACGTTCGCGCCGCCCGCGTAAAAAAGAGTCTGCAAGATCGTCTCGACGACCTCGTCTCTCGTGGCGCCGACGGCCAGCGCGCCTTCGACGTGGGCTCGGAGTTGCGGCATCGCGTGCCCGAGCGTCGCGCAGGCGGCGACGACCACGAGCTGCCGCGTCTTCAGATCGAGCCCGGGGCGTCCCATGACGCCGCCGAGCGCCCACTCGATCGACATGGTCGCGAAATCGGGGCAAACATCGCGCTGTGCGGCGACCAACGCCTCGCCCGCGTGCCCGCCGTGGATCGTTCGCAACAGCTCGAGCCCTCGGCGGTAGTTGTCTTCCTGGGACTTCATGGGGTCGGTCCTTTCTCGGCGGCCGTGGTTTCCGTGCGCCGTGAGCACTCCCATAGGCCGAGCCCGGTCACGAGATAACGGGTTTGAATGTTGAATCATCGTTAACTAGGAGTTTGGAATCGATGGACCGGTTCACCAGCATGCAAGTCTTCGTCTGCGCGGTGGAGCGTGGAGGGTTCGCGCCGGCCGCTTCCGTATTCGGCATTTCGGCGACGATGGTGAGCAAGCACGTGCGCGCCCTCGAAGAGCGCCTCGGCGCGCGGCTTCTTCATCGCACCACGCGCCGTCACAGCCTGACCGAGGCGGGTCGCCTCTATTTCGAGCGGTGCAAGGCGATTCTCGCGTCGGTCGACGACGCCGAGTCCGGCGTCACGGAGCTCGGCTCGGCGCCGCGCGGGACCTTACGCGTCTCTGCGCCGGTTTCGTTCGGCGCTTATCGTCTGGCGCCCGCGTTGGTCGATTTTCGTCGTTCGTATCCGGAGCTCCGGGTCGAGCTCGTCCTCTCCGATCGCCGGGTCGATCTGATCGCGGAAGAGTTCGACGCCGCGGTGCGAATCGGCAAACTCGCCGATGCGACGTTCGTCGCGCGCCCGCTCGCGCCGTATCGGGTCTGGCTCGCCGCTGCGCCGGACTATCTCGCGAAACGCGGGCGGCCTCGCACGCTCGCCGAGCTCGCGCGTCACGAGTGCATCGGTTTTTCCGTCGGGAGCCGGGAAAATACGTGGACCTTGCTCGGCAAGCGCGGCGAGCAGCGGGTCAGCCTGGACGTTCGGCTGTCCATCAACAACGGCGAGGCCTTACGCCAGGCCGCCCTCGTCGGCGGAGGCATCATCTTGCAACCGCAGATCTTGGTCGCGGACGACGTTCGCGCCGGCAGGCTGGAGCGCGTGCTGCCGACGCTCGAAGTGCCGGCGCACCCGATGCGCGTCATTTATCGTCCGGATCGGCGTCCGCCCGCGAAACTCCGCGCTTTCGTCGGTTTCGTCGTCGAACGGTTCGGAAGCGCAACGCCCGCGCGCGCGGGGATCGTGCAAGGTGTATGGTGAGCACGGGTGGAATTCATCGTGCAGAGCAGAGGAGCAGCGTCGTGAAGCAGGTTCTATTCGTGGCGGTCGTGAGTGGACTCGGGGCGCTGAGCGCCTGTGGGGCGACCGATCACGCCGCCTTTTCGAACGACGGAAGCGTCGATACCACCGGCGGCACCGGTGGATCGCCCAGCTCGAGCACCGGAGGTGTCCGCGCGACGGGCGGCGCGAGCAGCGGTGGAACGGAGGCGAGCGGCGGCACCGTTTCGACCGGTGGCACTGCCTCGACCGGCGGAACGACGGCGAGCGGCGGCACCGTGTCGACCGGCGGAACGACGGCGAGTGGTGGCACGACGGCAAGCGGCGGCGGAACGCAGGGAAGCGGCGGTCAAGACTCGGGGCCGGCAACGTGCCAGGGCCTTTCCACGAACGCCGAACAGCTCGAGACGATTCAACGCCTCGACGGCGGGTCGTTGATGCACAGGGTTCCTTGCGAGTTCGCGCTTCCCGCGCCGACCGGCCCCGTGACGTTCGATCCGACTCATTTCAATGTCGGCGTGAACTCGAGTGGATCGGCCTTCAACGAGATCAGGCACGTCGCTTCAGCGAGCGACTGTGTCGGTGACGGCTGGTACTTTGGGCTCAGCGGGTCGGCGGTGATCGACGCGGGCGGTGGCTCGACCCGCGACGCGAGCAGCGATGCGTCGCTCGGGGACGCTTCGGTCGATCCGGGCAGCCCGGCGTTCGTCGGGTTGTGCCCGCACACCTGCGGCGCCACGACTGCATCCCCAGGCGCGCGCGTCGCTTACCTGCTCGGGTGTCCCACGCTGGAGAACTGACGCGACGCGATCTCGATTTGTCGAATGATCTAGAGACCCGATCGCCGGCGGCCGTCCGTCACCCACATGGGTGACCGATGTATTCGCCCCGCGCAAGATCCATTTCGAGTCGCTCGGGGTACGAACCTCGGTACGGTTTCCAATGGAGGTCGCGTGATGAAGATTGCTCTCGCGGTGGGGACGTTGTCCCTGTTGGTCGGCTGCTCGAGTAGTGGTTCGAACTCGGGCGACGGCAGCGGCTCCGGGGGCTCCGCCGCGGACGGCGGCGCTTCCGCGAATGGCGGCGCGACGAGCACTGGCGGCAGCGATGGGAACAGCGGCGCGACGAGCAGCGGCGGCAGCACTTCGGGCGGCGGCGCCAATGGGGGAAGCTCGGCGACCGGCGGCAACGCGGGGAACTCCGGTTCCGGGGGTGGAACGAGCACCGGAGCGTGGAGCGCCGGCAACCCCGACGGCTCGTGCAGCGCGGGGGTTCCCGCGGAGGGCAAGGCCGCCGACACGTCGAATCCGACCAAGGTGGGCAACGGAACGGCCGCGAGTTGTACCTTTTCGCTCCTCAGCGCGGCAGTCGCCAAGGGCGGCATCGTCACGTTCGATTGCGGCAGCGATCCCGTCACGATTCCGGTGACCGCCACGCTCGACGTTCCAACGAGCAAGGACACCGTCATCGACGGCAATCGGCTCGTGACGCTCGACGGCCAGAGCAAGGTGCAGATCCTGAGCTTCGACAGCCCGGGCTGGCAAACCAACGAGCACCGCCTGACGTTGCAACACATCGCGCTCATCAACGCGAAGAAGACCCCGACGGACGCGATTCCGACGGCTCCGGCGCCGTGCTCACAAGGGTTCGACGACGGTCAGGGTGGCGCCGTCTACATGCGCGACGGAAATCTCACCGTGATCGACTCGATCTTCACGGGCAATCAGGCGGCCCAGCTCGGTCCGGACACCGGCGGCGGCGCGATTTACGTCCAGGGCAGCCTGCACGGCGTGGTGATCGCGGGAAGCACTTTCGAACAAAATACCGCGGCCAACGGCGGCGGCGTCGGCGGGCTCTTCTGCGAATATCACATTTACGACAGCCTCTTCACGCACAACACGGCGACCGGACACGGCGCAAACAACAACGACGCGAGCATGTGCTCGGTGATGAACAACGGTCAGAACGAGGTCGGCTCCGGCGGCAACGGCGGCGCGTTCTACAGCGACGGCAATTCGGTGAACGTCCTCCTTTGCGGCGACCAGATCGTGGACAACGACGCCGGCATGGGCGGCTTTGGTGGCGGCGTCTTCTTCACGAGCAACAACATGGCCGGCACCCTGACGATCACCGACACGACCATGACCGGCAACACGGGTGGACACTGGACCAACGCGTCGACCGGGAGCATCCACGACATCGGCACCGCGGTCGGTACCAACTGCAAGAGCATCACCGTCGAGAACTCGACGATTCAGGGCTACACCCAGTAGGACGAAGCACGAGTCGCGAAGGGAGTCGGCGCCGTTCAAGCGCACGAGTAGTGGCAGACGTGGCTCGCTCCGGCCGGAACCGGGCCGTCGAGGGGGCCGCTGAACGTCCCGTCCTGTCCCGAGCAGTCGACGGACTGTCCGTTGCTCGGCGGTGGCGCGCAATACGGATCCTGGCAATGGGGGGGCAAGTAACAGCCGAGCGACTCGTCGAACACGGCGCCGTCCGGACAGCCGCCGGAGCTCGTCGGTGGCTTCCTCTCGACGACGCAGCCGCAAGCTGGGTACACGCACAGATCCGTCGCGCCGCATCGTGTCGCGCCGCATGCCACACCGGCGTCGGCCACGTTTCCGGAGCCGGTTGGTGCCGAGGCGTCGCCGGGTCCCGTTTTACCGATCTGCGTCGTCGTGCTCTCGCACGACGTGAGCGCGAACGACAGTGCGGCGACGAGCGCGACGAATCGCATGGATACCGGGGTAGCACACGCCGGAGTGCCAGACGCGGCTTCCGCCTCGTTCGCGCCGCGACTCGCCGTCTCGCCGCCGCCGTTCGACGGCGAGGGAGCCCCCAAAAAAACACGAGGTCGTGTACCGTTCGCTTGGCGTGACTGCGAAACCGAAGAAGAAGGCCGTCAAGGCCTCCGTCGCGGCGCTCGGCGGGAGCGAACCGCGGCGTTCGCACGTCGAGTCGCCGATCATCTTCGAGTACGTCGACGCGGTCGCGTCCCACGGTTCGATCCGCAAGGCCGCCGAGGCGTTGCACGTCGCGTCGTCCGCGATGAACCGGCGCATTCTCGATCTGGAGAACGAGATCGGGTTCCCCTTGTTCGAGCGACTTCCGCGGGGCGTTCGAGCGACCGCGGCCGGCGAATTGTTCTTGGTCTACGCGCGTCGCTCACTGAAGGAGCTGCGGCAGCTCGAGGCGCAAATCGACGGCCTCCGCGGCCTCGCTCGTGGTCACGTGCGCGTGGCCGTCGCGGAGTCGGTAACGACGCGCATGCTGCCGGATGCGATCGCGGATTATCAGGGACGGCACCCCGGAGTCGTCTTTTCGGTGACCGTCGACGGTCCCGAACGCTTGCGTCAGCTATTGCTCGAGGACGCGGTCGACCTCATTTTCACGCACGCGCCGCTCAGAGAGCGCGGCATCGAGGTGCTGGCCTCCGCCGCTCAACCGTTGTGCGCGCTGGTTTCACCCGATCATCCGCTCGCGACGCGCGACAGCGTGCGCCTCCACGACTGCGTCGCATATCCGATCGCGATGCCCGACGAGACCCTCGCGGCGCGGGCGTTTCTCGACGATGCGCTGCGACGCGCGTCGATCCGTTTCGAGCCGGCGCTGGTGTCGAACTCCGTCGAAACGACGAAGATCTTCGCGCGCACGCGCCAGGGCGTGTGCTTCTCGTTTCACATCGGCCACAAGCCCGATGTTTCCGGAATGATCACGATACCGCTGTCGGATCCGTTGCTCCGTGGCACTCGGCTCGAGCTCGCCAGTCGTCGAGGTCGCGTGTTACCGGTCGCCGCTGCGTCGTTCGCCGAAGAGTTGGTCGCACTCTTCGAAGCGATGTGAACGAGCGCGCGCGTTTGAGCAGCACGTCGCTCGTGCATTGGCGCTAGTCAGCGCGCACTGCTGCGGAGATAGTCGTTGACATCGCCACATTCGTCGCTTTTTCGGCGAAGTAACCGAAACCGATTCGAAACACGAGCAGGGCCTTCACGACACGTGCCTCGTGTATGAACTGGATTCGGGGCGAGAAAACCCTGCAAGCATCGAACACCGTGCGGAACGCTGCACACAGCATATCGGAGTACCCGCTATGACCTCTCTCATACCGTCGTCTCCTGTGCCCGGAACAAAGCCAAAGCTCTGGGTCCCCGGGGACTGGAATGCATTCTTCGGCTTCGGGACGAACATTCTCGTCAACTTGCTCACGCTGACTGGACTGTTGCGGTTCGTGCTGCAGATGCCGGCCGATCTGGTGTTCAAGCGCATCCTTCCGGCTTCGGGCCTCATGATGTGCATGAGCACGATGTACTACGCGTGGCTCGCGTATCGCTTGGCCAAGAAGACCGGGCGCTCGGACGTCTGCGCGCTGCCCTCGGGCATCAGCGTGCCGCACATGTTCATCGTCACGCTGGTCATCATGCTTCCGGTGAAGCTCGCGACCGGTGACCCCATCAAGGGATGGCAAGCGGGCCTCACGTGGGTGTTCATTCAGAGCTTCGTGCTCATGGCCGGCGGGTTCCTCGCGCCCATCGTGCGGCGGATCACGCCGAAGGCGGCGCTGCTCGGCGCGCTCGCCGGCGTGTCGATCACCTTCATCTCGATGAAGCCCGCCCTCGAGATGTTCATGACCCCGATGATCGGCGTCGTGTGCTTCGCGATCATCCTCGTGAGTTGGTTCGGCGGTGTGAAGTACGGCGGCATCCCCGCCGGTTTGGTCGCCATCGCGGCCGGCACGCTCATCGCGTGGGGTTCGAACCTCTTCGGTCTCAACTTCGGCGGCATGAGCGCCGACGGTCTCAAGGCGTCGTTCCAGACGTTCGGGTTCGCCGTTCCGCACCCCGTCATCGGCTTGGTGCTCGGGGGGTTGCACTGGTCGTTCCTGAAAACGATCCTCGTTACAGCCATTCCGTTCGGCATCTACGACCTCGTGGAAGCCATGGACAACGTCGTGAGCGCATCGGCCGCCGGTGACGAATACCCCACGACCCGCGTGCTTACCGCTGACGGCGTGGTCAGTCTGATTGGCTGCTTGATGGGGAATCCCTACATCAACGCGGTCTACATCGGGCACCCGGGCTGGAAGGCGATGGGCGGCCGCATCGGATACTCCGCGGCGACGGGCGTCATGGTCATCCTTCTATCCTGGTTCGGCGTCATCTCGCTCATGACGGCGCTGATTCCGGTCGTGGCGATCTCGCCGATCCTTCTCTACATCGGCATGCTCATCGGTTCGCAGGCCTTCCAGGAAAGCCCGCACAAGCACGCTCCGGCCATCGTCGTCGCGTTGATTCCCTCGATCGCCGCCTGGGGCAAACTCCAGATCGACAACTCGCTCGGTGCGGTCTCGGGCATTCACCAGATCACGCCCGAGATGGTCGCGTCGATGAAGCAGGTCGGCATCATGTACCAGGGCCTTTCGATCCTCGGCGCCGGGTCCATTCTCGCGGGCGTCGTGCTCGGCGCGATCACGACCTACATCGTCGAGCGTGACTTCTCGAAGGCCGCGGCGTTCTCGATGGCCGGCGCGTTGCTCACGTCGTTCGGTCTCATGCACGGCGAAGAAGTCGGGATCTCGCACATTCAGAATCCCAGCGTGGTCCTCGCGTACCTCGTCGTGTCCGGCGTGCTGTTCGCGTGCCATCGATTCGCAACGGTCAAAGCGCCCGAGGAATCGCACGTCGAGGTTCACCACGGCGCCCACGACGAGCCGGAGATGGCGACGGCAAAATAGCCGCACGCTCACTGCGGAGCGAAACAGGCTCCAACGAATCCGGACCCTCCGCGGCACTGCTGTCGGAGGGTTCGGCCTTTTTGTGCGCAGCCCTAACGGTTGGGCACGACGAGCGTGCGCGCGACCGGGGACGGTGGCGGTAGATACGGCGGCGGCAGCGGAGGCGGCTCGGTGACGAGGTTTGCGACGAGCAACGCCACGACCGTGGCGGCGAGGACGAACGCCGCGCCAATCGCGGCGAGCACCCAGTAGTTCCGCCGATCGGAACGGGGAGCATGTGCGAGCGGAATCACGGCTGCTTCGACGATCGTCGCGAACGGCGCCGAGAGTGCGACGCCGAGGTTCGCTTTCGGCAGCGGCGACGGCGTGGAGGCCGCGATGGTCTCGTTGCGTTCTTGACCGGGGATCCCGGAGATACGAAGAGCGATGCTCGGCGCTTCGCGGCCGCCGTGAGCGGCGAGTCGCTCGGCGAGATCGGACACGCGATGAAACCGATGACGGGGATTCTTCTCGAGGCATCGACGGACGATCCACTCGAGATCCTCCGGAAGATCGGCCCGGCATTGTCGCAGGAGAACCGGTTCCTGCGACAGGACCGAGGCGATGATCGCAGCCTGGGATGACCCATCGAACGGACCTCGTCCAGTCAGCAGCTCGAACAAGGTCACTCCGAGTGCCCAGATGTCCGAACGCGCGTCGACGTTGCTCGCACTCTCGAGCTGTTCGGGCGCCGCGTAGAACGGAGAGCCCAGGATCGCTCGCGTGTTCGTCAATCGCCGCGAGATCGCTTGACCGTCGCGCAACGTCTTCGCGATGCCGAAATCGAGCACCTTCACCAACGCGGTTCCGTCGGGGCGTCGCGCGACGAACAGGTTGGCCGGCTTGATGTCGCGATGCACGATCCCGCGGCTGTGCGCCTCGGCGATGGCCAAGCAGGCCTGGAGTAAATAGTCGACTGCCAGGGGAACCGGCAGCGGCCCTCGTTCGTTCAAGAGTCGACCGAGATCGCTCCCCTCGACGTACTCCATCACGATGTAGGGGACTCCGCTCGGAATCTCTCCGACATCGAGGACTCTCGCCACGTGCTCGCTCCGGATCTGCGCGCCCCGCTCCGCCTCCGCCTTGAAGCGGAGCCTCAACCCGGCATCCGCGGTGAGCTCCGGATGCATGAGCTTGATCGCGACGCGGGATCCGAGGGCAGTGTGGAGCGCGAGCACGACGTCACCCATTCCGCCTTGGCCGAGCACGCGCTCGACGTAAAATTTGCCGGCGATCGTTTCCCCCACCCCGACGGCTAGAGGTGAGATTTCCTGCGCCGCCACCACGATGATTCCGAAATACCACACGCCCGGTGGATCCTCCCTCTTCATCGGCCGTTCGTCTTTCGCGGGCGCCTTCGAGGGTTCGCGTGAATCTACTGGCCCGAAGGTCGCTAGCGGTAATCGCCAGTGGGCCGCCCGCGGCGCGACGGCTTTTTAGCGACTGGTCGTCGGAACCCGAAGGTCTCAGGTCTGTCTTCGAACCCAAGAAGGAATCGGAAAAATGACTACCGTCGAGGTTCATCCATGACGACTGGCCGGCACGTCGTTACTCGCATTTCGGCGACGATCGCGATCGCGTTCGTCGCGTTCGTCGCGTTCCTCACGACGAACGTGTTCGCGACGACCCCCAACAAAGGATCGCCCGTGACAAACCCAGTGTTTTATCGAACGGTCAAGGTGGACGGCTTCTCGATTTTTTATCGCGAAGCAGGGCCGAAGACGGCTCCGACGATCTTGCTCCTGCACGGCCTCCCCTCGTCGTCGCGGATGTTCGAACCGCTCTTCGCTCGGCTCGCCGATCGATTCCATCTGGTGGCGCCGGACTACCCCGGCTTTGGTCACAGCGATTGGCCCGACCCGAAGACGTTCGCGTACACGTTCGATCATCTCGCGAGCGTCACGACGCATTTCACCGAAGCGCTCGGTCTCTCCAAGTACACGCTCTACATGCAAGACTACGGCGGTCCGGTCGGCTTCCGAGTGGCGCTGGCACACCCCGACCGCGTCCAGGCGCTGATCGTTCAAGACGCGGTCGCGCACAATGAAGGGCTCGGCGCAATCTGGAAGACGCGTCGCGCTTTCTGGGCGGATCGCGCCGCCAACGAGGCCGCGCTCCGCACGAATCTCTTGTCGCTGGCGACGACGCGAACGCGTCACGTCGGAAGCGACCCGAACGTCGAACGGTACGATCCCGATGCTTGGACGGATGAATTTCGATTTCTCAATCAACCCGGACAGGCCGACATTCAATCGGATCTGTTCTTCGACTACCGCACGAACGTCGAGAGCTACCCGAAGTGGCAAGCGTGGATGCGGCGAACACAGCCGCGCCTCCTCGTCCTCTGGGGCCGATACGATCCGTCGTTCGAACTCAGTGAGCCCGAGGCATTTCGTCGCGACGTGAAGAATGCCGAGGTCCATGTCCTCGACGCTGGCCACTTCGCGCTCGACACCGCGGCGGACGAGATCGCGGAGCTCGTGCGCGCTTTCGTGAAGTAGAAGCGCACCGAGAGAGGGCGACCGCCGTCGCAGCGAATTCGCCGACGCAATGCTCCTTTCGACGATGAACGCGTGGGTCGTAACTTGGTCACCAATTCGGTGAACGATGTTCGAATAGGTGCGATTGCAGAGCGTGTCAGTGCGGTGTATCAAGCGTCGCAATTCCGATGCGAAACGTCGTTAGAGGGTCGCGGAGCTTTGGCTTCTGCTTGGTTACCATTCTCGGTCTTGCCGGCTGCACGACGAGTGACGTGGGGCCGGCGAAGCGCAGTGCTGACGGAGGGCCAGACAGCGGGTCGCCTTCGACTCAGACCGATTGGACGATGTACGGCCGCGACATCAACGGCTCGCGCACGAGCCCCGACAAGACCTTCTCCACCGGGAACGTGCAGAAGCTCGTTCGAAAGTGGGAGAAGTGGGAGCCGCGCTGCACGAGCACACCGGCGGTCGTCAACGGGATCGTCTACTTCGGCGATTGGTTCGGAAATCTGCACGCGGCGCACGCGAAGGACGGCACCGAGATCTGGGTGACGCCGGTCACGACGTCGACGATCGACGACTCGCCGCTCGTCGCGGACGGCAAGGTGTTCATCGGCGACGGCGCGGGCAAGCTCTACGCGCTCAACCAGACCACCGGCAAAGTGCTCTGGAACGCGGTCGTGAGCGACCACCCGCAAGCGCACCTCTACAGCTCGCCGATGACCATCGACGGCCGCATCCTGATCGGCTCGGCCTCGCTCGAGCTCGTGTCCGGCGTGAAGACCTTCACCTTCACGGGAAGCCTCGTCTCATTCGACGAAAACACCGGCAAGGAACAGTGGCGCACGTACGTCGCGTTCAACGACGGGGTGAAGTCGGGCGCCGGCGTCTCGGTCTGGTCGTCGTTCGTCTTCGATACGACGCGTGAGATGGCGTTCATCGGCACCGGTCAGAACTACACGGGGCCGTCGAGCCCGTTCAGCGACTCGCTCATCGCCGTCAAATACAAGACGGGCGAGATGGTGTGGCATCAGCAGTACACCGCGAACGACATCTACACGATCCTCAGCGGGTCGGGCCCGGACGCCGATATCGGTGCAACGCCCAACCTGATGACGGTGAACGGCGTGGACGCCGTCGGCGTCGGCGACAAGGCCGGAAAGTACGCGGTCTTCAACCGAGACGATGGGACGCCGCTCTGGACTCCGACGTTCCAGCAGATTGCGAAGGGCTCCGCGCAAGGCGGCTTCCTCGCCAGCTCCGCGTACAACGACGGCATCATCTACATGGCCGCCAACGACGGCATCGGGCTCATCGACAATCCCAGCCCCACGGATCTTCACGCGCTCCTCGCCGTCAAGGCGGACACCGGCGCGACGCTCTGGCGCAAAGAGAAAGAGTATCCGACCGTCGGCGGCGTCACGTACGCGAACGGGCTCCTCTTCAACACGACCACCGACGGCACGATCTATGCGGTCGACGCGACGAGCGGCGATCAGCTCTGGAGCGACAAGACGTCGTTCATCAATCCGAGGACCGGCGATCGCAGTCAGTACAAGATCGCCGCCGGCGTCACGGTCGCCGAGGGTGAAGTGTTCGTGTGCTCCGGGTTCTCGTTTTTCAAGACCTCGGGCAACGGCGAGTACGGCGGTGGCATCGTCGCGTACGGTCTGCCCGATGGATTCACCGGCGAACCGGTGGACGCTGGCGACGCGGGCGCTCACGAATGCAAAGAGCCGAAGGGCATTGCTCTCTGCACCACGGAGATCGAAGCGAAGAACATCTGCCCGGCCACCAACGCTTGCCTCTGCGAGAAGTGCGCGTGTGACTTCCAGGCGTGCGCCGACCACCCCGGCTGCCTCGACATTCTGAAGTGCAGCGAAGAGACGGGGTGCGCCAAATCGAACGCGCTCCTCTGCTACCTGAACAACGGACCGTGCAAGGATGTCATCGACGCCAACGGCGGTCCGGTCGGTCCCGGGACGAATCTCGCGCTCGCCGTGGGCGATTGCGCGACGGCCCAGGGCTGCGAAGAGGCGTGTCCGCCGAGCACGGACGCGGGCAGCAGCAGCTCGACGGACGCGGGTTCGAAGGGCGCGGGCTCCAAGGACGCCGGTCCCGACGCGACGCACTGAGTCGACGGGGCTCGAAGGATTCGGGGGCCCGTTTTCGGGTCCCGTCCAGGGGCCTCGTGTGACACGACGGCGCGACGACGTCGCGTGACCAGGGGGCCGGCGCAAAGGTGAGCCGTCCTTTCGTTCCGCGCCACTATCCAGGGCATGCGTCACCATGCGGTGATTGGCGCCTGTTCCGTCATCGTTTCGGCGGTGCTCGGCGCGTGTGCGAACTCCGCGGGCGTATCCGAAAGGCCCGGTGGTGGCGCCGGAGCCGGGAACGCCGGCTCATCGACGGGCGCGGGAGGTTTGTTCACGGTCACCGGACCCGCCGGATGCGACAGCGCGGACGGGGGCGTGGCGTGTCCGGGCGCCTATCCGAATTGCAGCAACGGAAAGATCGACGCGAACGAGCGTTGCGATGACGGCAATCGGGTGAGCGGCGACGGCTGTTCCGCGAACTGCACGTCGGTCGAACCCGGCTATACGTGCTCGACGCCCGGAACACCGTGCACGCACGTCCACGTCTGCGGAGACGGCTACGCCGATCCCGCGGAGGGTTGTGACGACAGCAATCACACCAACGGTGACGGCTGCGATTCGAAATGCCGTGTCGAACTGGGGTTCAAGTGCAGCGGTTCGCCGAGCGTCTGCACGCCGACCGTGTGCGGCGACGGCAAGGTCGAAGGCGCCGAGAGCTGCGACGACGGGAACACCGTGCCGTTCGACGGCTGCTCGGCGGATTGTCAGGCGGAGCCCACCTGCGGCAAATCAGGCGGCGCGTGCACGTCCGTGTGCGGCGATGGCATCGTGCTCGGCGAGCAATGCGACGACGGCAACCTCCGAAACGGTGACGGCTGTTCGAGCGAGTGCACCATCGAGCACGGCTTCACGTGCACCAATCAAGGCGCGTGCAACCCCGGCGATCCGACCTGCCACATGGACGTGCCGGCGATCTTTCGTGACTTCAACTTCGGCGGGGACTTCCAGCCCAGCTTCGACAACAGTGGCGTGATCCCCGGCATGGTGAAGGGCACGCTCGGCGGCGACGGCAAACCCGTCTACGCGATGAAGGGCGGTCTCGACACCGCGGATGGCTACGTGCAATCGGCACAGACCTTCGCCGAGTGGTACACCGATTCTCCGCCGACGAACGGCAGCGTCCCGGGTTCGATCCGGCTCTACGGAACGGCGGCCGGGGTGTTCGTGAATCGCTGGGGTCCGAACGGTGAGCCGTGGGTGGGGTATCCGACGGGAACCCTCGACGGCACGACGTATCCCAACATCCAGTGGTGTTCGAACACCGATTGTAAGGATCCGGGCTGCGCGACGGTGCCCGCCGGCCAGGTGTGCCTCGACGACTGCACTCCGTGGGGAGCGGGCGACACGCAAGCGTGCTTCGCGACGAAGGTCTCGTTCGACGGCACGCCGACGTTCTTCCCGCTCGACGGCAAGGGCATCACGCCGATGAGCCAGTACGCGATCGCGCAGATCCCTCCCGACTACGGCGGAAGCTGGAACAACGAACCGAACGGCGTGCCGCACAACTTCACCTTCACGTCGGAGGTGCGCTACTGGTTTCAGTATTCGGCGCAAGGTGCGGCGAAGCTCGACTTCACGGGCGATGACGACGTGTGGGTGTTCGTGAACGGCAAGCTCGCGGTCGATCTCGGTGGGTGGCACGCCCCGGAGAGCGGTTCGGTCACCATCGACGCTGCGGCGGCCGCGACGTACGGCCTGGCCGACAAATCCGTCTACCAGATCGCGATCTTCCAGGCCGAGCGCAAGACGTTCGGATCGACGTTCCGGCTCACTCTCTCCGGATTCAACACCGGGCCGAGCGAGTGCGAATCGGCGTGCGGCGACGGCATCGTGTCGGTCGGCGAAGAATGCGACGACGGAACCGCCGAGAACACCGGCGCGTACGGCAAGTGCAACCCCGACTGCACCCTCGGTCCGCGCTGCGGTGACGGCATCCTCGATGCCGCTCACGAACAATGCGACGACGGCAACACCGTCGACGGCGACGGCTGCAGCTCGACGTGCACGGTGCCGCCGATCAACTGAACCGAGCGGGCACGCTCCCCGTCGGCATCGACCACCCTCTAGCCGGTCTTACAACATGGACACGCGTCTCATCAGCGCGCCGCACAGGTCCGAGGAAGCGTTGCGCGCTCGTTCGAGGGCGAGGCCCGCCTTGAAGATCGCGCTCGCGCTCTCCTCGTTGCCGAGCACGACGTGGCACATGCCGAGCAGCTCGTGATCGGCCGGCTCTCCGAACGTCGAGACGAGCTCGGTGAGCGGGGCGAGCGCGGCGCGGTGAGCCGCGACTTTCGTGTCGGTGGACGTGGCCGGTGCTCCCTTCTGCATGAGCATCAACTGAAGCGCGCGCCGCTGATCCTCCGGGCGGTACGCCGCGAACGCGGCGTCACCGAAGAGCGTCCCGTAGCCTTCGTACATTCCCTCCCAGTCGCCGCCTTTGGCCTTCGCGATGATCGCCTTCAGCAACTTGACGAGTGCTTCGTCCGCCATTGCCCGATGTTAGCGGACTTCTGCGCTGCCGTCCTTTCAATGCACCCCCGCTTGCATGAGCGCCACGGCGACGTTCTTTCGCGCGCTCGAGAGCGTCGCGTAGTCGGTGGTCCAGTACGAGGGCGGCTGATTGCAGCCTTGGTACGTGCAGCCGCCCATTTGCGTGTAGGCCTTGGCGACCTCGGTCTTGGCCATGTCGCCCAGGCCGTTCTGGGTCGCGAGCTTGAAGAGCGCCCAATCTTCGAGACCCGCGCGGACCATTTTGAGGCGCAAGCTGGGGACGGGTCCGTCGATGGCGATGTTCGACGGTGACCCGGCGGGAGCGTTGGTTCCGTCGTGGTTGCCGGGGTAGACGAGCACGCCGTCGCCCGTCTTCGGGAACGAGATGTTCGGGCCCCACGGGTCGTCCTGGGTGAGCTGGGTGATTGAATAGTAGAGAAAGCCGGACGCGCCTTCGAACCAGGAACCCCACATCATGATCCGGGGTTCGCCCGCGTCGAGCGTGTTCGTCGCGAATCCCGGATAGGGCGGCCCCTGCGCGACGCTCTCGTAGAACCACATGCCGATGCCTTGCTTGAACAAGTCCGCCCACTCCGTTCGACCATAAACGTGCGCGCCGGGATTGCTCGGGTCGTCCACGAGCTCCCAGTTGCTGAAGCACTTGAGACACACGACGTACACGCCAAGCGCGGGGTTCAAGATGGGCGCGCTCGACGTTCGGGGCATCGTGGTGTCGATGATCTGCGCCTTCCAATCGGGGTCGCCTTCTTGGACCCAGCTCGATTGCTGCGCGATGAGCGGATACTGCGAGCTCGAGGGCTCGTCGGTAGCGTAAATCCAGCTCCGACCGAACCATCCTTTGTCTTTCAAGTGCGAAGCCCACGCCTTCGCGACGGCGGCGTACTCGGTCTCGGTGCACTTCGTGTTCTCGTCGCCGATAGGGATGCCTGCGCCGAAATACGTGCTCGGGATCTTATCGTCCCAGTACGTGCCGTCCATGTACGGCCCGAGCACGGTGTCGAAGTCGCTCCAGTCGGTCGGCGGCGTGCACCCGTTGGGGTAGGGGACCCAGATCTGTAGCGGGTCGATGCGATGTGAGTGCGCGAGCTCCTGGTACCGCTTCACCACGACCTTGGTGCGAGGATCGTTGTCGGGATAGGCCGTGTCCATGCCGGCGTGGAATCCGTTGACGTTCTCCCAGTCGATTTTGAAATACGTCGTGAGCGTTCGGCTATCGGGGAGCGTGAGATCCCAGACGTTGAGGGAAATCGGGACGATGATCGGGTCCTGGCCGTCCGACGTGATGTTCACCGAGCCCGAGTAAACGCCCGCCGTCGCGTCCTTGGGCACGTGGATGTCGATCCACAATGGCACGTTGGTGTCCGAATCCACGCCGAACGGCGCGCCGACCGCGGCGCCCGTGTACGGATCGACGAGCGGAATCAACGGATCGGGGAGACGCGTGTCCTTCGTCGGAGAATTCGCCGGCACGGGCTTCACGCCGCCCAACACCGATTTCTGATTGACGGACGCGAAGTCGATGAAGAACTCGCGAAAGAGCGTGATGTTCGCCGTCGGAATGGTGCCGCCCGTCGAGGACGTCAGATCCGTGGCGGTCGCGTTCACGTTGCTCAATCCGCCCCCGGTCGGGCGCAGCACGATCTGATACGCCTCCACCGAGTCGCGAGGACCTTCGACGTCGATCTCGCCGTCCATCGTTCCGGGAGCCGTCGTCGGTTGTACCTTCGAGGACGTGTCTTGAAGCCAATACGCGCCCTTGCCGATCTTGCCGGTGAAGCTTTGATTCGGATCGCTCACCGTGCCCGCCTCTTTCTTCGTCGTGGGCGGATTCGACCCCGGGGGCGAGCCGGTCGGCGCGGGATTTCCCGTCGCCGGCGGGCTTGGGCTCTGCGCCGTCGACGCGTCGTTCCCGTCGAGAGAAATCTTCTGATGGCTCGAACTGCAGCCAAAGATCGTTCCCGCGAGTCCGAGGGCGAGCCCAACGCGTGAAAGTCTGATCCAGGAGAGGCGCATTTCCCATAATGGGTGATGAGTCGCTCTTGGATCGCGAGATTCGCCGGGCCCGTACGGATCGCGTTCGTGGGAATTTGCTGCGCCTCGGCGGCCAACGCGGCACCCACATTTACCGACGTCACCGCTCAAAGCGGAATCCAGGCGCTTCGCGATTCGAAGCCGTCGGACTGGTGGCTCAGCGGTCTGACGTTCGTCGATCTCGATCACGACGGCGATCTGGATCTGTTCCTCGCCGATCACGAAGGCTCGGTGGGAACCGCGATGCTCAACGACGGGCGAGGCAACTTCACGCCCGCCGGCGGCTCGTGTCCGACCACCGAGATCCATCTGTGCCTCGACGCCGACGAAGACGGCAAGGTCGACATGGACATGACCTACATGGACGGCGGAGCGAAGTGGTGGCTGAACCAGACCGCCAAGGGGAGCAGCTCGCTCAATCTCGTCGATGTCGGTGACGTCGATACTCGCCAAGGCAACGAGTCACGCTCCGAAGCGCTGGTCGACTTGAACCGCGACGGCAAGATCGACTGGGTCCGCGGCTGCCAGGGACAGAACTTCAAGGTCGATTTCGGCGACGGAAAAGGCCATTTCGCCGAAGACAGCATGCTCATCGCGCAACCCGAAGGAAATGCGCTCGACGCCGGCATGATGTTCGCGGACCTCGACGGCGACGGCGACGAAGACATGATCATCAACTGGGGCGGATATTCGTCGCCCGACGGCAACGACTACGGTCGCGCGCGCATCCTCATCAACGACGGGAACGGGAACCTCGTCGAAAAAACGACCGAGGTCGGACTCCCTGCCGATCACCTCGCGATCCTGGGCATTGGCGACGTCGACCAGGACGGCGACGTCGACCTGATCGGCCTCGACAATCTCACGTTTCCGGAAGTCATCTACGTGAACGACGGTCACGGAATGTTCAGCGTGTTGCCGAACGCCGTGACCGGCGTCACCGGCACTGCCGAGTACGCACTGTGGGGTCTCGGCACGATCACCGATCTCGACAACGACGGCATCGCCGACATTCTCATCGACGGGCGCTACTTCTTCCACGTGCTCCACGGCACCGGCGGCGGCCATTTCGCTTACCAAAACGACGCGTGGGGAAAGATCACGAACATCGCCGAAGGGAGCGTCGATAGCGGGTTCGCCTTCGGTGACATCGACGGGGACGGCGATCTCGATTTGATGGGCTACACCGCGGGCGATCCGAATCGACAGATCGCCCTCTATCGCAACGACTTGCCGGCGCAGAACTGGGTGAACATTCGTCCCCAAGGTCTTCCGGGAAACCGGGCCGGGATCAGCTCGCAGATCCGTATCTACGAGGCCGGCACCGATCACTTGCTCTGGTTCGAAGAGGTGAGCGGTTTCTCGAAGCAAGCCCAGCAGAACTACTACGCGTTCGACGCGCTCGAGCGTCACTACGGCCTCGGCAATCGCGCGACCGTCGACGTGACCGTCACGTTCACGCCGTCCGGCACCGTCGTCCGCAAGAACGGCGTCGCCGCGAACACGACCGTGCTCATCGGCGAAGACGGCACGAACGGCGTCGTCGAACCCCCCACACCAACGACCCCGTCCGATTCGGGTGCCCCTATTTCTGCAGGCGGAACAGCGGCCGATGGCGGTGGCTCGGCGAGTGGCGGCTCGTCCGTCGGGGGTTCGTCCCCAACGGGTCAAGGCGGCGCGTCGTCGATGGGCTCGGGCGGTTCGTCGCCCGTTGGCGCAAGCGGCGGGAGCGGAGCGGGCGGGACCACACCCGGCGGTGGTTCCGCCTCCTCGCCGAGTCCCGGCTCGGGCTCTGCAAAGAGCGGCGGTTGCGGATGTCACGTCGGCGCGAACGACGCGAACGGCGGAACGCACACGATGAACGGTTTCGTGGCCGTCGTCCTCGGCGTGTCGTGGGTGCGGAGACGGCGGTCACGGCGCGAGCGGTGGCACACAGGCTGAAGCCAAAACGCCGAGTCGCTCGAGGGAGCCAAGGATGGCGATGGCACGGGCGGCGGCGCTGACGTTCGCGCACGAGCGGGGGCGGCCCAATAGGAATGACTACGCCGACAGCGGATCCCGATACACGTCGCTTGTCGGGAGCTCGCACCCGATCGACGTCAGCACGATGTTCCCGTCGCGGTGTTCCGTGCGCGTCCACGTGTCGTCGTCGCCGCGTCGCCAGACTTCGACGAAGTGAGTCTCTTGAGTGACGAGCACGACCTCGCGAACCGACGCGATCTGCTTGTACTGGGCGAGCTTCTCGCCGCGGTCGTATTCTTCGGTCGAGGGGCTCAGCACTTCGACCAGGAGCGTCGGGTTCGTCACGGCGTGGCCGCGGCGGTCTTCGGGGTCGAGCTCGGCGTGGCCGCAGATCACGCTCACGTCGGGATACGTGGCGAGACCCGTTGCTTGGACACGAATCCGTAGATCGGAGGTGTGGGCTTGGCAGGCGCTGCCGCGAAGCTGCGCGCTGAGCAGGCCGAGAATGTTCGCGCAGATCGCGGCGTGCTCCCTCGAGCCGCCCGCCATCGCCCACGCTTGACCGTCCCAATACTCGTGCTTGACGGTGCTTTCCGCTTCGATGCGGCAATAGTCGTCGTACGTGAGCCGGGGTCGGGCCGTGGCGAGCACCGTGATACGGTAGCACGACGGCGCGACGGTCTCGCGGCGCCCGGCACCAGTTCTTGCGCGAGCGTCCTTGGGGGTGCCGGCGATCCCGTCGAGATGCATGCCACGACCCGTCTCGGAGGTTCGATTCGAGATACTTCAATGCATTGAAATATCTCGATCGTGCACCGACGCCCCGTCGCTGAGCTCCCAGGCAAGCCTTCGGAGCTCTCAATCGTCGAGACGGCCGAGTACGACATCGAGCTCAGCGAGCAAGTGCGTCGCGTGACGTTCACCGAGCCGTGAACGAACGTCGTGTTGGGCCCGCTCCCAGAGCGGCAACCCGGCGCGGAGCACGGCCTCGCCCTTTCGGGTCAGGAGCAGCACCTTGGACCGAGCGTCCTCGGACGATCGCGCCACGCGGACGAAGCCGTCTTTTTCGAGGGGACCGATGATCCTCGTGAGCGTCGTGCGATCCATCACGAGCTTGTCGGCGAGCTTCGAGATCGTCGCGCCCCGTTCCCCGAAGCGGGTGATGCCGACGAGCACGCTGAACTGCGACCCCTGTAGCCCCGTCGGGAGCAAGTAGTCGTCATAGATGCGAGAGAGGAGCCGCGCGGCCTGACGCGTGCGCGTCCACAAACATTCGAGCTGCACGCGCTTGGCGGCTTCGGCGAGGTCCATGATTTACAGTGTATATGCACTCAAATGAGAGGCGTCCAGAGGGGTCGCTTGACGATCCGAAATTTAGGTGCATATGCACCCATTATGACACTCGTGATTCGTCGCGTTCCCTGGTTCCTTCTTCTGATCCCGGCGCTCGTCTCGTGCGCGCGGCCGCCGGTCCCACCGCCGCTCTCTCGCGACCGTCCACTCGAGTCGCTCGAACAGGCGACGCGGTGGCCGAACCCGGACCCGCGGGTGGTCATGACGCTCGCGAACGAATTTCTCACGACGCACCGCGAACGGAGCGGCTACGTCTACTTCGAAGAGCGCGTGCAGGGCGAGCCGCACCGCCCGCTCTTTCTCGCGCTCGACGGCCTGCTTCAAGCGCGGCTCGCGCCGGAAGTGGCGCTGCTCCATCGCGTCGATTGGGTGAACGCCGCCGCGTCGAAGTTGGACCGGGCGACCGCCGCGGGCGGCGGCCTCGAGCGCTATCTGCGCGGGTTGGTCTTCGCGGAGCTCCCTTCGCGCTTCGGACGCGCTGGGGCCGCAACCGTCGACCTCGAGTGGATGCTCGCTCACGCGGAGCAGTTTCCGCCGGGACTACGGCGCGGGGCGTGGCGCGGGCTCGCCCACGCCTATGCGGCGCTCGGACGAACGAACGACGCAGCGCACGCGCGAGCGATGGCCGGGTCCGACGAGCAGCCGTTTCTCTCCGACTTTTCGGTGAACGGCCGCGACGGGTTTCGTTTCGGGCCGCCCTCGCTCCTCGCGTTACCGGGCGGCGTCTACGTCGCGACCGGTTACGACTTTGCCGACATCGCGTTCGTGACAGTCGAACACGGCATCGTCGCCATCGACGCGGGAACCACTGAAGAAAACGCTGCGCGAGCGCTCGCCGCGCTCCGCACCAAGACGACCGCGCCGCTCGTCGCAGTCATCGTGACGCACTCGCACTGGGATCACGTCGGCGGGCTCGGCGCGTTCACTGGGCCCGGCGTCGAGGTGATTGCGCAGGCCAGCTTTTCCGACGAGCTCCACATCGTGAACGCCGAGCCCGCGCCGTTTCGGTATTTCTTCGGCGAGCGCGTGAAGAAGGATTTTACGTTCGCGCCGACGCACGTCGTTGCGGCACCCGAAACGCGCGTCATCGGGGGACGCCGCTTCGGGCTTTATCCGGCGCACGGCGGTGAAACGTCAGACGCGCTCCTCGTCCATTTGCCGGACGCGGGCGTGGTCTTCGTCGGTGACGCCTTCATGCCGTACTTCGGCGCGCCGTTCGTCGCCGAGGGCTCGGTCGACGGACTCTTCGATACGATCGCGCAGATCCGCGCGCTCGCCCCGACGTTGCTCGTTCACGGGCACCCGCCGCTCACCTTGAACTTCACCGCCGACGCGCTGGAACCGCTCGCGACCGCGCTCGCCGTCGTACGTGATCACGCGGTGGCCGGCGCGCACGACGGCAAGGTACTCGCCGACGTCCTCGACGAAAATCTCTTGCCGGCCACGCTCGCCGATCACCCGAACGCAGTACTCCCGTTTCTGCTCCTTCGCGATCACTTGATCCAGCGGCTCTACCAGCAGAGAACCGGCTACTGGAAGAGCGACGGCGAAGGCATCGACGTGCTGTCGCGCTCGGAGTGGAGCCGAGCCGTCGATCTGCTCGCGCACGGCGAGGCAACCGCCTTCGCCGAGACCGCGCGCGGCCTGACCGATCGCGGAGACTTCGTGATGGCCCTCCGCATCGCGGAGCTCGGTCTCGCGGCCCATCCCGACACCGCGAGCATCGCGACCGAGCGACGCCGCGCCCTCGAAGGCTTGCGACTGAAAAACCAGATGAGCGACCCTTTCAAGGTGATCGTCTACTCGGACATGGCCGGCGAAAGTATTCTTCCGGTGCCAGCGGCGCGGTGACACATTGCGAAAGGCGTTCACCGCATGCGCGGGCGCGGAGCATTCGGCGCGTCCTCAAATGTCCTCGCGGTAGGAGATGCGCGGTCACTCTGTTTAACCGCGATAGGCGCTAGTCTACCGAGAGGGGAACACGGAGATGCGCCGCTCGAGACGGGTACAGCATGCGTTGGTCGTCCTTGCCGTCTTTCGGATCCTCGGCTGCGGCGGCCACGTCGAGACGTCGCACGGTCGCCCCGCGCTCGCGCAGAACGCCACAGGCGGCGCCGGACAGAGCGCGCCGCTTTTCGGTGCGACCGACGCTTCGGTACCCGGAGCGTTCCCCGGATGCTCGGGTGAGTTCTGTTCGTCTCCCGGCGGCGCGCCCGGCTCCGGCGTTTGGTTCAACGGGGGCGCCGGGGGTGCCGGGATCGTCGGGGGTTCGACCGCGGCGGGCGGCACGACAGCAGCGGGTGGAGCGCTGGGAACCGGCGGCATCGGCGTCGACGCCGGGCAGAGCGGTGTGCCCCCGGCGATCACGTATCGCATGGGCAAGGGTACGGTCGACGTGTTCACCGTGGTGACCGGGATCGAAGACCCGCTCAGCGATCTGACCACCGACGCGGACGGAAATGTCTGGTTCGTCTCTACGGTGCATGTGGGGAGGCTCACGCCTTTGGGAGGAGTGACGCTCTTTCCCGTCCAGGACGAAGCCATACCCGGCTATCCGTGGACAATCGTGACCGGCTCCGATGGTAACCCGTGGTTCGGTCGATTGAACGGCGGAGACCTCACACGTGTGACCACCGAGGGTGTCATGACCGCGTTCCCGATGCCGGCGGCCGATTGGTTCGACGCTCCGATGCTCGTCGCCGGACCCGATGCTTTGTGGTTCGGCGGGCAGCAGTTTGGCTTCATCGGCGAGATGAGCCCGGCCGGGGTCGTCTCCAAAATCCCGGTGGCCACCGCCGACGGTATCGGTCTCGCCGTCGGCGCCGATGGCACGCTCTGGTTCGACAGCACCTTCCTCACCGACGGCGGACTCACGCCGAGCTATCGGATCACCCGCAGGGCCTCGGGCGGCGCCTCGGAGAATTACCCGGTGCCAGGCGTGCTAGGCCCGATGATCGCCGACCGCGACGGGTCTCTCTGGTTCTCCGAGATCGACCCCGGCAAGCTCGCGCGTCTTACCCCCGGTGGAAGGCTCCAAGAGGTCGACGTCCAGCGCGGCGCCGACCCCAACTCGCTCAGCTTCGGCATCAACGACATCACCACCGACGGAGCCGGCAACCCATGGTTCGTCGAACCCGAGGCCTCCGCCCTTGCCACCATCGACGTCGCGAGCAACGTGATGACCGAATTCTCCGTCGTCGATCCGGTCTGCGGCACGTGCGTCCTGCCCACCCAGCTCGCCGTCGCCCCGAGCGGCGTCGTCTGGTTCGTGCGCGGCGTGGAAAACGCCCCCGACGGAGCTCGAACGACGATCGGGCGACTGACCGTGGGTGGGTGAATCTTCGAACCCGCTCGCAGTTCAGTATCCCTTGCCGGCAAGGCCCGACCGTTGCCGACGAACGACGCTTCCTTGCTGGCTGCTTCCGGTCGTTCGTCGAGAACGAAACGCCCTTGCCGGCAAGGCTCGCTTGGTTGAACGCGAACGATCGGCGCTTGCCGGCAAGGCCCATTTGATTCGCCGGGAACGAGACGTCCTTCGTGGCTGCCTCCCGCCGTTGTCGGACGACGATGAGTCCTTGCCGGCAAGGACGAACCATTCGCCGTAGACGATCCATCCTTGCCAGCAAGGACTCGCCGTTTGCGGCAGACGATCCGTCCTTGCCGGCAAGGCTTTCCCAATCGGCACGTGAAGAGAAGCAACTCGGGAACGCGTCGGCCGATGATGAGGCTACGCAGAGCGCCCGCGCGGCACCGTTCGACGCCATCGAGCTCGAGCTCGGCGCACTCTGGGGTCACCCCGCGCGCGTGCCTTAGCGTCGGCGATCCGTTTCGACGGAACCTATCCGGGACCAAAGACTCGGAGAAACGACGTGGGGTTCCTGATCGCGATGGCCCGCGTTCGTCGCGACGCCTGGCACACGTTGGCACTTTGCGAGGCGAACCCCGCTGTTTTCCCAGTCGTCCCGGGCTATTTCCCGCTCGCCGGGGTCTGGTATGAAATTCGCTTCATCCCGCGACATGACACGGTCACTCGTCTGCATCTTCTGGGGTCTCGCTCTTGCGGCATGCGGTGGCGCTGCGAACGGCGGAGGGGCGGACGCGAGCGCCGGCTCGGGCGGGGTGGGGACCGGCGGCGGGACGTCGAGCGGTGGCTCCGCATCGGCGACCGGCGGCGTAGCTGCGACCGGCGGCGCTGCATCGGCGACCGGCGGCGTGACCGCGAGTGGTGGCTCCGCGTCGGCGACCGGCGGCGCTTCACCCGCGATGGGCGGCGCGAACGGATCGGGCGGGGCTGCGACGGCGACCGGCGGATCCAGTGGCGACGCGGGGCCTTCGGACGTGGACGCTGGGCCGCTCTGTTCAACCTGCGCGGGCTCCATGGTGTACTGGGGCGAGGACGGCGGGCTCCGAGCGTACGTCGATTCGAGCTCGCTCGCGCCGTGTCGCTACTACGATCACCAGCGCTTCGTGGGATCCGCGCCGGACTCGGCCATTCGCTGCGACGATCAGTACGGCGCGTGCGGATCGGACGACACCGTGACGCCCGGTGCCATCGAAGCCGCGCTCGAAGATCCCGATGTCCAGCATGCGCTCTCGACGGCGCCCGTCTTCTACGGAACCGATCCGCGGCCGTCCGACGGCTCGGCATTTAAAATGATGATCGGCTCGTCCGTGCTCGAAATCGGCGCCTGCACCGGGTGTGTGCCCGCTGGCGTGCAGCGGCTCGCGGACTTGCTCCAAGCCCTCGACGCACAGGAGCTCGCCAAGCCCGCGTGTAGTTCCGTGTTCGAAGTCCCGTAGTAGCCCTCGAGGTTCACCCCGGACTGGGTGCGGCCTCCTTTCATCGCTCGTGCCTGACGCCCAGCTGTCCCACGTAGTATCCCAACCGATTCTCCGCATCTCCGGGCTTGTGAAAGCCTTGTTCCATCAACGCCTTGATGTTTGTCTGGGCTGCGGGCCGTTTCAGGGAGGCAATGCAAGCGTCCCACCCCGCTGCGATCTCCACATCCGGCGGCAAGCTGGCCTCGTTGACGAGGCGCTTGGTATTGGCGATGGCCCACTTGTCGAACGAGGCGATCCGCGTCGCGAGTGCCTCGACGAAACCGTCGAGGTCGGCGTCCGGCAATGACCGATTCACGTAGCCGAGGAACTGGGCGTCGTCGCCGCGGATGTCGTCCGAGCTCAGCAGCACTTCCAGCGCGCGTCCCCTTCCGATGAGGCGCGGCAAACGCGCCATCGGTCCGCCGCCGGCTACCATCCCGACACCCACTTCCCATTGCGAGAAGATCGATTTCTCTCGGCTCGCGAACGTCATGTCGCAGGCCAGCGCAAGCTCACTACCGTTTCCGGTCGCCCGGCCCCGGATCGACGCGATCGAAACGACCGGCGCGCGCGTGAGGCGCACCAAGATGTCCGGCCACGCCTCGAGCCCGGTCGGGCCTTGAGGGATGCTGGTCAGATCTTCGAGTTTCGCGAGAAAGTCCGAATGATTGAGAAAGAACCCTTCGACGGCACTTTCGAACGTCACGACCTTGACCCGCTCGTCCGTCTCGATCGCCGCGACGATCTCTCTGAACTGAAGAACGAATTCCGGACCCATCAGGTTGAGCGGCGGGTTGTCGAGGGTGACTCGCCAGTAAGCGGGTGAAGTCCGATCCAGCCGCACCTGCGCGCTCTTCGTTGCCGAGTTCATGAGAGCCTCCTGTGATGCTCTGAACCCTGGGTCCGTCGCTCCCGAGCTCGCAGTAGACTTTGGTATCGCCGAGACCAAGGTATCGGGAGGGTTCAGCGGTCAGGTCGCGCACTCTTGCGTCGCCGTCGCAAACTGGCGAGCGAAAGCAATCCGGCGAGCATCGCGATGACCGAACGCGGATCGGTCTCGCGCGCTTCGATGCGGCATCCGCAGCCTTTGCTCGAACCGCTTCCCGACGATGCGCCTCCGGTCTCGCCCGACGTCACGGTCGGCGCGCTGGTGCCGCCGCTTCCGGCGTTGGCGGCGCCGCCGTTCGCGCCGCTAGTTCCACCGTTGTTGCTCGACCCGGCGGTGCCGCCGTTGCCGCTTCCGCCGGCGTTCGATGCGCCACCGTTTGCGCTCGTCGTGCCGCCGGTTCCGGAGTTGCTGCTGCCGCCCATTCCGACGCCGCTGCCGGCAGGAACGTTCGTGCCGTCGGTGACGGTGCAACCGTCGGCGGCGGTCGCGACGGTGAACATGAGCGGGTGTCCCGTGAACCCGCCGCCCGCGGTGATGCTGAGCACGCAGCGACCGTTGCTCGCCGACGCGGTGACCATCGATTTTCCGTTGGTATCTTCCGGCGCGTCGAACACGACGTTGCGCGACGGGGCGGTGCCAGGAACGCCGTAGGTCATCGTGGAGCCGACGGCGCCGTCTTTTCCGCTCGAGGCGACGACGTAGGAGAGCTTCGAGCTGCGTTGAACGGCCGCGCCGATGACGCCGGCGTTCTGCTTCGGCGCGGGATCGAACGTGTCGTCGTTGAGTGAGCCGACGACGGCGGGCGCTTCGCTCTTGTCGAGTCCATCGATGGCGTGGATCGCGACCGCCCACGGGCCCGGCACCGCGACGGAATATTCGTCGATGGCGAACCGCGCGGCGTCGCATTGACCGCACGGGTAGCTACACGAGAGCGTGCAGTCTCCGACGTTCGGCGTCTTGATTTCCGGCGTCCCTCCGGACAAGAGCACGGTGTGGATCGCGACCGTGGATGCTCCCGCGGGTCCCGAGGCGATCGCGCCGTTGAGCTTCAGATTGCCGCCGCCGGTGTTCGTGTGAAAGGCGACGTACATATCGTGCGAGGCGTCCGCGGTGTGCACGCGATCGATCGCGACGATTTCGCCTTCGGGAAGCATCACCCACTCGCGGTGCGCGTACTTGATGTCGCTCGGCGTGGACGAGTAGTTGAACGCCGTCGCGAAATCGCTCCGCGCCGCGTACGTTGCGTCCGACGTGCCGCGCGCCCACGTGAGCTCCGCGTTGCTCCACGGGGTCTGCGTGCCGATGTAGTCGCCCTGCGCGACCGTCGAATCCGCCGTCACGGCGTTCGTGGCGAACGTGTCGTATTCGCCGTAGTTCGAGGCGTCGACGATGAGCGGATCGGCGCCGCGGTTGAACACGAAGTTCGACGCGCTGAAGTGCTCGTGGTCCGAGACGACCGCCGGTGCCGAGCTGAACACGCTCCAATACGCGCCGTCGTCCCACGCGGTGCGCGCGTACATCGCGCGGGTGCCGCGTGCGAGATACCACGGCGCCGGGGGTGTGCTCTGCGTGCGATAGTCCGCCGCGGCGACCGTGCGGAGCTCGGCGAGGGCATTGTAAAAATAAGGACCGGGGCCGGGAGACGCCTTGGCCTTTTCGTTTGCGGCCCAAGCCGCTGCTTGATCGGTGGAAGGCCCCGCGAGCACGGCGTCGAACTGGTTCAACGCAGGCGACTGAAAGACGCTGTCCGAATCGAAGTCACCGCCGACCCATTGACCGTCCCCCGACGGATCGGTGCCGTGAATGAGACGCACGATGATGCTGTCCGTCCACGCATCCATCTCGGGGAGCGGCACGCCGTTCTCTTCGACCGCGCGCGCCGCGACCGCGTACTCGAGCACGCTGAGCGGGCCGTACTGCCACCCCTCGGCCCAATCGCCACCGACCATCGGACCCGCTGCGTCGCCGACGTTGCCGCTCATGCCGGAGAGGCCCTGGCCGATCAGAAGCGTCGGAAACAGTGCAGTCGTGGTCTCGTTCCACAGATGGCCGTCGGCGCCGCCGTCGTTGCCGATGGCGATCGCCGCGAGCGTCTTCCCGATCGCGTAACCGGCGTTGTAGTTCGCGCCGGCCTCGTCGGCGTGATAGCCGCGCGCGGTGTAGTAGTCGACCCACGCCGTCAGGCACGTGCGCGTCTGCGAGAGCAGATCCGGGTCGACGCCCGGGGCGCTGTACAGCCAGTCATAGGTGAGCGCGATGTCCGGCGCGTACCAACGCATCGGATAGCCCGTGTCATGGGTGACCGTGATGATGACCGGCGGCGCCGGAGGGTTCCCATCCCAACCCGTCCAATCCGTGCTGACGCCCGGCATACAACCGGCCTTGTCGTCGATGGTCTGATCGTCTCGCAGCGACGCATTCCAATAGGTAATGGCCTGGGTAAGGTATTGGGTTTTTTGGGTTGCCAGGTACGCAAAGGCGCAACTCATGGCCGACCCTGGCCAGTAGTCTCCGTCCGAACCGCCGCGTGTCGTGAAATCGTTCGGCGAATCGATGGTGTCCTGGCACGCCTTGACCAACGCGGCCGCCGACGTCTTCGAGTTTCCCGCGTTGGCCCCGAACGCCGCGACGTTGTCGGCGCTCATGAACAGGCGCGGGTGCGCTCCGGAAGGAACCGGAGCCGCGTTCGAGGGCGCCGCGTGCGCGAGCAACGCGACCGAGACCAGGGCCCCCACACCGCCGGCTCTGTCGACGAGGGCGCCACAAAAACCAGAGCCCATCGAAAGAATCCTGCGCTTTTTCATGGATTTCCGAATTGATCCAGGGGGCTGGGGGTACCGGCGCCGACCGCGCCGATGTCATTTCCGGTTCCGCCGCCGGGGTCGCCCTGGTCGATGAGCGGGCTTCCGGTTCCCGGCGTGTAGCGCGCTCGATATTGCGACAGCACGTCCGCGGTCGTCGTCGCTCGCGTCCAGATCCCGCCCTCGTCGATGTCGAAGACTTGCTTCGGCGGATTGGCGAACAACGGGTCCGAGCCGCTCACGTCGTGCGCCGGTTTCCGGCCATCCGAGTAGTCGGTCGTCTGGGCGTTGTGGAACAGATTGTAGTCGGCCGTCAGCGTTCCCCCTTCGATGGACACGGTCGGCGCGTTCGGGAAATTGACGAACGCATTCGACATGAGTGAGAGGTCGCCGTTGGTCAGCTTCACGGCCATCACCTCGTTGTGATCCGAAAGGCCGTCGAAGGTATTGTTGAAGAGCTTCACGTTCGTCGGGCTGTAGAGCACGTAGATGCCGCCCACGTCGTTGTCGCCCCCGACGAAGACGTTGTGGTGGATCGACGCGTTCGGCTCGACCCAGAGCCACTCGTGGCCCGCTTCGAGGATCAAATTGTACCGGAACTCGCAGCCCACGCCGCGCGCGGGCCACGAGCTCCCGTAGATGACGTTGTGCTCGACGGTGATGGAGGGGGAACTGAAGAGCTCGAAGTCGTTTCCCTGGCTCCACCCGCCGTAATACACGTGGTGGCTGAAGTTACGCTCGACCTCGATGCCGCTCGATTGCTCGACGTGAATGCCGACGCGGGGCCCGATGAGCACGTTGCTGTCGGCGTCGGTCGTGCCGCCCACCGTCCACGCCTGGGTATTCAAAAATTCGACCCAGCCGGCGCCGACGTTGTTGCCGGCGAAGATCTTCGCTTGGGTCGAAGCACCGGTGAACGAGAGGGCAGGGTACGATGGCGACGTCCCCGAGCCGTCCGGCGCTTGCCCGATCGGCATGCGCATGTTCGAACGGAAGAGATTCCGTTGAACGGACGCGGTCGCCGCTTGGCCGAGAGAGAACGTCAGCGTGTTGCTCGTGTCGAACGTCGAGTCTTCGATCGTGACCGCGCCGCTGGTCGTGACGTCGATGGCCGATTGCGTCGTGTCCGTCGCGTCACCCAAGCCGAACACGTCCACGAACTGAAGCGTCAGATTCCCCGTCGCGCCGTCTTGCGAGACGATCTTGTGGCCGTTGCCGTTCAAGCGAATGCGCTTGTCGGCGGTTCCGACGAGCGAATACCCCTGAGTTCCCGAAAGGACGACGTCTTGGGTGAGCGTCTGGGTCTGGTCGTACGCCGGCGGATCGACCACCGTGATGACCATCGGGACGCTGTCCAGGACCTCCGCGGGGCTCACGTAGACGGCCCGCGCCCACACTCGGTGTTGCCCGGTCGCGATGCCGTTCGCGAAGCCCTTGAACATCCAATACTCGGCGTGCGCCCCGTCGACCTCGAGCACCATCTGGTCGTCCACGTAGAACTGTACATCGGATGCATTGCCGCCGAGGCCGTCGGTCGGAACGTTGGTGTACACATTCGGGTCGTAGGCGGCGGCGACGAGCCGGAGCGTCGCGGGTGCGATGAACGACTCGCTCCCCGTAGGTGCGACCATGGCGACGTAGCGAGCGCCGTCCGTCGACGGATTCTGTCCGATCCCGGCCGCGGTCGTCGCGGTCACCGTGCCCTCGGCGTTGGTGGCCGTCAGCGTGAAGATCGTCGTCGCAGTGACGTTCACGCTCACCGAGTTTCCGGTGACCCTCCCCACGCCGGAGTCGATACTCAGCGAATCTGCGCCGGTCACTTTCCACGCGAGCGTGACCGCGCCGCCGCCTGCCGGCAGATTCGGCGGGGTTGCCGAGAACGAGAGAATGAGGGGTTTCTTCGCGGGAGACGTTCCTGCGTCGGTACCGCCGGAAGCGACGCTGCCCGCCGCACCTCCCGATGATGCACCGGCATCGGCGCCCCCGGAACTCGTTCCACCTTGTCCTACTCCGACCGCTCCGCTCCCACCGCTCGACGTGCTGCCGCCGGCTCCGGTGCCGCCCGCGTTGCTCACTCCACTCACACCGCCGCTGCTCAGGCTCGTCGAGCCACCGGTCCCGGTCGAACCGCCGGTGTTCGGTGAGCTCGTGACGTTCGACGAGGAACAAGCGGCGACGAAAATTCCAATGGCGAGCGCGAGTCGTGGCCCGGATTCGAAGCGCATGCCTGGTTGATGGACGTCGTTCGCCCGACGGATTTCGGAATCGACGCGCGTCGCGTGCGCATTCGGAGAAGACCGCGCGCGTGAATCAGCGCCCGAAAGTTCCGAAGAGATCCTGCGCGAGCGTGCCGTCGCCGATGGCGCCGATGCAGTTGCCCGTTGCATCGGCGGGGTCACCGGCGCCGAGCGGCGCGCTCCCGGCGGCGGGCGAGTATCCGGTTCGCAGCGCGGCAAGAACGGTCGACAGCGTGACTGCCCCGTCTTCGATGTCGACGTCGCTCCACGGGAAGCAACCCGCGAGTCCGAGGGAGCCCGGGTTCACCTGTTGATCGACGGGGCCTCCGCTCGCGGCGTCGTGCTCGCCGAACCCGGCGTCGATGCGAACCGTGAGCCCGGAGACGGCGAGGCCGTAGTTGCGCGCGGGGCTCGCGTCCGGATTGTAGAAGAGGTTGTAGTCCGCGTAACCGAGACGGACGGGTGGCGGAGCGATCGATTCGGTCAGGCCCGGGCGCACCGCGGCCGCGCCACCATCGTTCATCTGAAAGGGGAAATCGAAGACGAGATTACTGCGGAGACTCGAGAGAAAACAGCCGTTATCGACGGCGATCGCGGCGCCCGTGAAGCCCTTGCCAGGGCCGCCCCCGTCGAGGGTATTGTTGTAGACTTCGATACCGATCGCCCGGTCGTTCACGAGATAAATGCCCGCTTGCACGTCACTCTGCGGGGCCGCGCACATGAAAAATAGGTTGTGGTGGACCTTCGTATTTTCGAACGGCTGATTCAGCCACGCGGAGTACTGGGCATCGATGATGGCGTTGTATCGAAGCTCGCCGCCGAAGCCGCGGAGCACCCAAGTGCCGCCCCGGAACACGTTGTGTTCGGCGAGCGTGTCGACGGTTCCGTAGTTGGCGGTCACCGCGGCTTCGTCGCCGGCCCCGTCGAAGTGAACGACGTGCACGTAGTTGCCGCGGACGACGAGGCCGGTCGCGCCGAGGATCAGGCCCGCGCGCAATCCGACGATGAGGTTACTGTCCGCGTCCGTGGAGCCGCCGATGAGCCAATTTGCGGACAAGAACGAGGCGGTCGAGCGATAGATCCGATTGCCCTGAAAGACCTTCGCCGTCGTGCTCGGCCCGTCCGCGAGAAAGGCTGGCGTCGTCGCGCCGGCGGAGGCGTCCAGGGTGACCGTCGAGCTCGCCGAGATCACGTCGTTGCGAAACGTCGTGGTCGAATCGTCTTCGTTGGTGACGTGAATCGTGCCGCTGCCGTCGAAGGTCGTGCCCTCGATCGTCGTCGAGCTGTTGCCGTAAGCGACCAGGGAAATGGCCGGAGAAGAACCGGTGCCGAGATTTTCGACGGTGCATCCCTCGATCGACAAATGACCGGTCCAGGTGCCGTCGGAGCGAATGGAGTGGCCATTGCCGATGATCCGGCACGACCCTGCGTCGCCGGCGGAGAAGTCCGCGGAATCGTCGCCGCTGAGCACGACGTCGCCGCCGAGGACGTGATCGCCGACCCCGGCTTCTTGAACGCCGACTCCGCCTTCGTGAACGACACTGCCGCCGTCGCGTTCCCGGCTTGCGAGCGCGCGCTTCCCGCCGAGCCAGTAATTGCCCGTGCAAGCGGTGCAAGCGGCCGCGACGATCCAGGGCACGCCGCGCGAGACACGCCGCATGTCCCCAGTGTGCCGGAAAGCGCGTGATCGATGCAACGGCGAGCTCTATTTCTTGCGCCGCCGAGCGCGCGCGGAGCTCTGCGCGGATGCGCGGCCGCCCTGTTGTTCGTCGCTCGTGCGGGGGCAGAAGAGCAATTGCCGGTCGCTTTGGACTACACGGCGCCGCCCACGTGTCCGTCGGCGGAGCAGTTTCTCGCCGAGGTCGCCGCGCGGACGTCCGTGGCGCGGCCCGCGAAACCGAATGAACCCGCGACGACCTTGACGGTTTCGATTCAAGAAGTCGCTGGCGGCAACCGAGGCACATTCCGGCTCGACTCGCCGGACGGGTCGTCGTCGGCGAGGCAAGTCTCCGCAGCGGACTGTGAGCAAGTGGTGTCCGCTCTCGCGCTGATGACGGCGCTTGCCGTGGATCCCGATGCTTCGACCGCGCCGATGCCCCCGGTTGCGGCGCCAGTGAAGGCGCCCGTCGTGAAGACGCCGCCCGTTCCGCCTCGCGCAGAGAAGCGAGCGCCGCCGCTCGTACAGCATCCCACCTCGACTAAATGGCGCGCTCGGGTCGGTGTCGCACTCGAGGGGCTGGGCGGAGTCGCGCCGGATCCCATGCTGGTGGTGAGGCCCTTGCTCGAGATTGATCGCGAGAGCGCGTCGGCGAGCTCCGCGCTTCGACTGACCGCAGGATGGGGCCGAGAAACCGTTGGCCAAACGGCGGAGTTCACGCTGCTCGACGCACGCGTCGAAGGTTGCCCGTTTCGCGTTCGACCCTCGAGAACCCTGCGAATTTCGCCGTGTCTCGCTCTCGACGTCGGCCGTCTCGAAGCGGCCGGCGTCGCTTTGACCCCCGCGGAAACCGTCCATCGTCCCTGGGTCGCGCCGGGCGCGGTGGCGCGGCTAGAATGGGAGATCGTGAACGTGCTCGTGGTGGAAGTCGGGGGAGAGCTGTTCGTTCCGCTCGAGCGAGACCGCTTCTTCGTCGACCAGGACACGACCCTTCATCGCACGCCGTTCGTCGCCGGCGGCGTCGAAGCCGCCGTCAGCGCGAGCTTTCCGTGATCCGCGACGACCTCTTGCCCCATCAAGAGGCGATGGATACTCCCGACCTCGTCCTTCCCGGCGTCGAGGTCACCGGCGTTCCGTCGCCGAGAACGCGGGATGCGCGGATCACCGCCATCGTGCGCACCGAGCACGACTTCATCTGGCGTTTGCTCCGGCGCATCGGGGTTCCGGAGTCCAGCGTCGATGACGCGACTCAGCAGGTGTTTTGCGTCGCGGCGCGGCGGGTCAACGACATCGTCCCCGGTAAAGAGCGGTCGTACCTGTTCGGGGTCGCGCTCCGCGTCGCGTCCGATCGGCGACGCAGTCGCGAGGCGCGCGAACAACCGGTGCCCCACGAGACCGAGGAAATCGATCCGGCGCCGGGCCCCGACGAGCTCGCGGACCAGAGGCAACGGCGACTCCTCCTCGACGAGATCCTCGCCGCGATGCCGATGGAGCTGCGGACGGTGCTCGTCTTGTTCGAGCTCGAGCAGATGACGAAGGTCGAAGTCGCGGAGTTGCTCGGGCTCCCGGTCGGCACGGCCGTTTCTCGGCTCCGGCGCGCACGCGAAGAATTCAAAGCGATGGCGAAGCGGCGGCTTTCCGGCGGCCGCATCGCGAAGGCAACACCATGATCGACTCATCCGACGAATCGCTACCCGAGTGGACCGACGAGGAACTCGCGGTTCTTCGCTCGGCGAAAGACGACGCGCCCGGCGCTCGATCGCTTCCTTCGACGCTCGCGGCCGTCGGCGTGAGTGGAGCCTTGGCGTCGGGTGCAGCGGCGGCCAAGGGCGCCGCCGGTCTCGGTCCAATCGGCTCGGCGACGAGCACGGTGAAGTGGGGAAGCGCGATCGTCCTGTCGAAGTGGGTCGGAGCGGTGGTGCTCGGAACTGCCGTCGTCGCGGGAGGCGTCGCGGTTTCGCGGCGCGCGGGGCAAAAACCCGCGGCGACCGCGGCGAAGTCGACGACGCCGAGCGAGCGCACGGTGCCCCAACCCATGGCCGTGGCATCGCCTTCAGCGAACACGATTGCCGAAATACCGACCGCCGCGGCCGCCGTGCAAGAAGCGCCGTCGGCGAGCGCCGATTCGGAAGCGCGCGAATCGGCGACGGCGAGCGCGTCGGGGCAGCGAGCCGCGGTCCATGCTCAGCCGGACATCTCGCGCGAAATTTCGGCGCTCGACGACGCGCGCGACGCCGTGCGCGGTGGACGAGCCGCGGAGGCGCTCACGATGCTCGATCGCTACGACGCGACGTTCGGCCGCGGCGGCAGTTTGCGCGTGGAAGCGACGGCGCTTCGCATCGAAGCCCTGCTCCGAAGTGGGCGGCGGAGTAACGCGACGTCGCTCGCCGAAGCGTTCCTGGCGCGGCACCCGAAGAGCCCGTACGCCGCTCGCGTGAGAACCCTGGTGTTCGGCGATTCGACGTCGCCGTGAAGATCTGGCTTCGGATCATCTTCTGATCGCGCCCGTCGCGATCTAGACTCTGCGCCTAGAAAGGCGGTGCTCCGATGTCCATCGTTCTCTACCATCATCCCTTTTCGCGCGCGGCCAACGCCGTGTGGATGCTCGAAGAGGTCGGGGTTCCGTACGAGCTACGCTACGTCGACATCATGGCGGGCGCGCAGAAGGCGCCCGACCTCGTCGCGCTGAACCCCATGGGCAAGCTGCCGATCCTCACCGACGGTGAGGTGGTCGTGACGGAGCTGGCGGCGATCGGCCTCTACCTCGCCGATCGGCATTCGTACGGCGAGCTCGCCCCTCGGGTCGACGACCCCGCGCGTGGAACGTATTTGCGATGGTCGTTTTTCGCGCCGTCGGTCATCGAACCCGGATCGATGGCAAAGATGGCGGGCTGGACTTTCCGCGAAGGCCAAGCCGGGTGGGGTTCGCACGACGCGATGTTGTCGGCGATTGAGAGCGCGATCTCGCCTGGCCCCTTCATTCTCGGCGATAAGTTCTCGATGGCCGACGTCGTCTTCGGCGGGACCGTCCGCTACATGATGCGCTTCAAGATGCTCGAGCCGCGTCCGGCGTTCACCGCTTACGCTGAACGACTCGCGGCCCGACCCGCCCTCGTGCGCGCCGAGGCGCGCAACGCCGAAGCGCGCGGGTAGAATCGGCGGTATCGGCGGCGAATTCGCGTCCGTGCTAAAGTAGACGTCGTGTCGGGCTCCGGATCTCGCGCCGATGAACGCCGCCGCACGTGGACGGGCGGTGTCGTCCGGGGCCATGAAGAAATGGAGTCCGTTTCGACCGATTTTTGGCTCGCGATGAGTCCCGAAGAACGCCTCGGTTGCGTCTTCGACATGTGGGACGAGCAACTGCGCCTTCAGGACCCAGCCCATGAAGCTTCCAAGCGACTTCAAAGATCTGTTGGAGGAGTTCGTCCGCGAAAGGGTTGAATGCGTCGTGATCGGCGGTTACGCGTTCGCCTTTCACGCCGAGCCGCGCGCCACCAAGGACCTGGACGTCCTTTTGGAAGGAAGCGCTGAAAACCGCGAGCGGGCAGCAACGGCGTTGGCGCGCTATGGGGCGCCCCAGAACGTCGTCGAGGCAACGCGGGGTCTCGCTGAAGACGAAGTCGCATATCTAGGTCGTCCGCCGCTCAGGATCGATCTGCTCCGTACCATCGACGGAGTCGACGCGGCGGACGTCATCCGGAACGCCGTCGCGGCAGACTGGGACGGAACGCGGGTACGCGTCATCGCGCTGGACGACTTGATCGCCAATAAACGCGCGGCGGGGCGTCCCCAAGACATCGCCGACGTCGCGAAGCTCGAAAGAGTTCGCGACCGAGCGCGTCTGCTCCGCTGAACCTCACGGCGCTCACTCCGCGTCCTTCGCACAACGGACGCCGCTCATGATGAGCCGGAACCGACCCGGGTGGTGCACGCGGTTCGATGACCGAAGACCGTCGCCGCCGTAGTTGAAGGCGCCGCCACGGAGCACGTGCTCGCATTCGGTCGGAATGGGATTCGTGCCGGTAAACCCTTGGCGGCCAGACCGTCGCAACGCTTCTTGGGTTCGCGTGATTTGTTCGCACGTCCCGGGGACGCCGCGATCGGCGCCGGCGCGGCGATAGGCGTCAGGGTCGTAGAAATCTTCGAGCCACTCCCAGACGTTGCCCGCCAAATCGAGGTGACCGTACGGACCGGCACCCGACGGATGTGTGCCCACGTTTTCCGTGCGAGACGTCGCGAACACGGCGCGCTCGGGCGAAGGCGCCTCGTTGCCCCATGGGTATCGTCGTTCGTCGTCGCCGCACGCGGCGCGTTCGAACTCCGCCTCGGTGGGCAAGCGCTTGCCGACGAAGACGCAGTAGGCGCGCGCGTCGTCCCACGAGATGGAGCTTACGGGCTGCTCGGGACCGCGAAACGCCGAGTCCGGGCCAAAATGGTTCTGTCGCGAGCTCGCCGGCTCCGGAGTGCGGCACGTTCTCGCAGCGACGCAGGCGGCGTAGGCCGCGTTGGTCACCTCGGTGCGATCGAGGAAGAAGGCGCGCAGCGTGACTCGATGCGCCGGATGTTCGTCGTCCTGTCCGCCCGCATCGCTCCCCATCACGAACGTGCCACCAGGGACGAAAAGCATGCCGTCCGGCGCGATCGCAGCCGGTTTCGCTCTCTCCGAGTCGAGCCGCGCCGCGCTCGGCGCCCGCGTGCCCGCGTCTGCGGTGACGTGCGACGCGTCGGCGATTGGCGATGCGACGGCGGACGACGTTGCTGCACGGGCGGGCGTCTCGGAGGCTGCCGGTGGTGACCGCCACGGCGTGCACGCCAGCGCGGCGACGGCGAACAGCCAGGGATTCCGCAGGAACGAGACGCTGACGGCGCGCACGCGCTCAACATAGTCGTCGCGCGCGTCGCGGAATACTTCCGGGATCATGCACGGCGTACAGACGTTTTTCTGAACTGCCCCTGCCGCGTCGGTCGACTACCATCGGAGCCGATGGCGAACGCGGCAGAGCTCCTGTTCCAGGCTATCCAGACGGAGGGCGAGAAGGAGATCAATCGACTAATCGCCGCGAATGAGGAGACGCCGCTCCTCGACTTCAAAGAGAAGTCCGATGCTGAAGGGACCGTCGCCCCTAGCCGCGACGACTTGACCAACTATTGCAAGGCGTTGTCGGGTTTTGCCAACGCAACGGGCGGCCTTCTTATCTGGGGCGTGGGGGAGACGAAGGACCCGGCTAGCGGCAAGAAGAGGCCCGTGGCGGCGCCTATTTCGTCGCCAGCGGCGTTTCGACAGAGCCTCGACCATAACCTACCCACGAGTGTCTCCAGGGCCGTGCAAGGCGTCCAAAACGTCATGGTCCCCGCCTCGTCGTCGCCTGGAAAGGGATTCGTCGTCACTTACGTGCCCGAGAGCGAAGAGGCGCCGCATCGGGCAGAGGGGCGAGAAAAGCGTTACTATCGGCGCGTCGGGAGCAACTTCATGCAAATGGAGCACTACGAGATTGAGGACCTGTTCGGTCGCCGCCAGCGTCCTAAGCTGGAAGTCACGCTAAGCTCCAAGCGAACAAGCGGCCAATCACAGTTACAGGAATACGTGCTGTTCGCAAAGGTCACAAACGTGGGACGCGGAATGGCGCGATTCTATAAGGTGACCCTTGAAGTACCAGCTGCGGTATTGCAACACGATAAGAAGCAGCACGATTCGGGGTCCAAGATCTATCTCCACGTCGCAACCACGCTACCGCTGTTCGCTGGAGACAGTTGCGAGCTGTCATTTAGTGGAGGTATCCAATTTCACATGTGCACCTCTTTGATTTGGGATTTTGAACACCGCGGTTGGCCGAATCTGATCCTTGAGACTTTCGCGGATGGGGCCCAGCACGAGCGGTCGGAGGTGCCATTCAAGGGCCTGCAAGAGTTTTAGGGAGTAAGGAGAGAAAGTAGGAAGCCGTCGTGTCCGATCATTCGCCCTGCTTGACGTCGTGCTCGCCGTCGCAGGCCTCCAGGGGGCTCCAGTTGCTGTGGCTGCCGACGACCATTGCCCCGGCATTGCGCCGTCCTGCCATTTGCGGGAGCAGCCCATCTGCGTCTATACGAATCAAGACTGGTCGTCGCGCCGATAGCAATGCATCGCGAGTCCGTAGACCATGGCGCAAGTAGTCGTCGCTCGGTTCATTGAGTCCCCCGAAGACTTTCGGAGCGTCGTTACGCTCGGCAGCACGCCGGAATCGCTAGTGCTCGAATTCAAAAGTGAGATCGACGGCTGGCAGATCCCTCCGGGAACACCGGAGCGCGACCAACGGAAGCGGGACGCGCAAAAAGAGCTCTGCCGAGACATCGCTCAATTCGCGAACACGTTTGGTGGGTGCCTACTGATCGGCGTGACGGAGGGCGAGGGCGAACGGCATCGCATCGCGGCGGCGATCAAGCCCGTCACCCACGTTGACAAGTTGAAGGCGTGGATCGAGGACGCCAACAAGAACTTCCTGGTGCCCTCGACGCTCGCGCCCGACCTTCGCGCCATAAATCTGGACGCCGGCACTGTCCTATCGGTCAATGTTCCAGCGAGTCGGCATGCGGTAGCCCTTTGGGATCGCGGCGCGGGCACAATCGAATACGTTCACCGAACGAGCCACGGCAAAGCCTATATGAACCCCGACGAAGTGGAGCGGCACATCATGAACGGCTCGAGAGCGGCGCGTAGCGCGCTGGCGTCCGCGAAGAAGGAGGCCAAGGACCGATCCGTGGTTCTCGCCGGCGGAATATGGCTTAGCCTCGGACATGGGCAAGAGCTGTTTCCTCAACCATGTGAGATCGAATTGGGCGGCGACCCGGATGATGGGGGATTCACGTTGAAAATCAAACACGGAGGCGTGCATGAAGTTAGGTTGCCGTACGGCGTCATCGAGGAGGCTTGGGTCGACACGCACGGCCATGTGAACCTGCTGCTTTCGATTCGAATCGTCTATATGAACCGCAAAGGGTTTTCCGTTGAGCCGCTCGCGGTGATGGGCAGCCGACCTGGGCGCCGTTAGCGTTGCCCACGGCCCACTTCGTCGCCGGCTTCGGCCGACCCAGCTTCGTGGGACCCGCTCGCCGGCAATCTTCAAGGTGTACCGTCCCGATGAGCTACTCGGAATCGCGAACCGCGCCCTCAGCGTCCGGATCGAAATCTTCGGGCCACTTAGTCTCTTGGTCGTAGAGAGCCTTTGCAAACGACGTGTTCTGGACGAAGCAATCGGAGAGGTCAGCCCCCGTCAGGTTGGCGGCTATAAAGTTAGCGCTCACCAAGGTGGCCCCCTTCAATTTTGCGTCAGCCATATAGGCCTCTGAAACGTCGGTTCCGAAAAAATCCGCATCGGAGAGATCGGCGGAGGAGAAATTCGCACCTTTGAAGCGCAAGCGCTGCAATGCCGCGCCGCTCAGGTCAACTCCTGACAAGTCGACGGGCTCCGTACTGACATTCGCATCTCCTAGCGCCCGCAACGCCGCGTCTAGGTCCGATCTATCGCCGCCTTTCGCGGCCGGAATCGGACTGGTGCCGAACCGATCTTGCACCCACGATTGCAGCACCCCTTGTGTGGTTTCGCGCAAACGCCCGTCTTCCCGCGCCAGCCTCGCGAGTACCTCGATCCCCAAAATGCGATCCATTATCCGTGTACTGGAAAGCAGCCCGACGGCCCGCACAGCGGCGTCGTCTCGAGCGAGTTCCGCTGACGACGCACGATCGCTAGCGGCTCTCGCATCCCTTTCGCCTCTGTCTTGCACAGCGCGCGCCTCGAGTGCGCGGAATTCACGTTCCCGCTGCCTAAGCTCAGCTTCGTGGTTCTTGAGCGTTCGATGATTCGTCTCGAGCTCAAGAATCCGATGTGTCGCGCGCCAGTACCAAGTGACGAGGACCGCAGGCACGGCGGCGAGCGCAGAGATCAGGATCCAGGGAGGGCCTTGATGCGCGTAGGAGCAAAGGACATCGGACCAATCCTCGCTGCAAAAGGCGTCGAACTTTAGGAGGGCGTCTACCGCCAACCCGCCGCCGAGGAGAGACGCGATCACTATCGACCAGCCCGGGCGTCGATTGAGCCACCCCTCTACGTACCGCTGCGCGGATTCGCCATGGGCGGCCTGCGGCTCAGTCCGAGCCTTCTCGATCGACCGCGCGGCGCCGCCCTCGACTCCCCCCTGCTCGATCACGAATAAGGTACCGCCTCATCGTCCGTGTGCCCTTGCCCCCGGCTCGGGTCAAGCCGCTCAGCGCGCCAGGTTCGAAGAGGCTGTCGGGGCTCACGGACGTCGGAATTTCAAAGCTAACGGCGCCCGTTGCGGCAACCCTAGCAAACGGCCCCAATTCCTGACGTTTTTAGCTTCTGGCGCCATCTGGGGGTCTGAGGGTCGTCGGTTCGAATCACCAAGCGGTTCGTTTTCTGTCGGACGCTCGCTCAAGTCTGCCCTCCGATACGCCCGGTCTTTGAGCTTGCGTTGGGCGGCTCTGGCCCGAGCCATATCGAAAAGAAGCCCGCGCAAAGTCGTCGCCTTCGATGCTTCCCTTGACGACGCCGTTGACGCGAACTTCGAGTCCCGAGCCGAAACGGACCCTGAAGCCGCAAGCAACACGACCCCGAGGGAGCAGCGCGTGCGTCTTCGTCATGCCACGACGGTGTCGCAAGAGTGGACCGCACGAGCACGGGCGGCAGCCTTCCACCGTTCGGTCGCCTTACGGGCACACCTCGACGTCGACCGGCGCGGGACGGGAGACCGTCGTTCCATCTCCGAGCTGGCCCAAGGAATTGTCGCCCCAGCACTTGAGATGGCCGCCGACGATGACGCAGGTATGGTCGTAGCCCGCGTGATCGCCGTCGCTCCCGTGACGACGGGCGTCGACGTAGGATTGGTCGCGCAGCAATCCAGGTTTCCGACGCCGAGCTGACCCTTGGCGTTCTGACCCCAGCAGTTCACGGCGCCGGCAACGGAAGCGCAGGTGAAGGAATAGCCGGCCGACACCGCGGTGACGCCGCCGAGCGGCGCGTTACCCGGCGACAAGAGGGCGGCGACGGGGGCATTGCGTTCGGTGGTCGTTCCGTCGCCCAGTTGGTAGTTTGCGTTGTAGCCCCAACACTTCAATGCCCCCGCGACGACGGCGCACGAGTGAAGCCCGCCAACGGCGAGAGACGTCGCGGCCGACTCAATCGTCGTGAACGGCAGGGACGTTTCGGAGGTCGTTCCGTTTCCGACTTCGCCGTCGTGGTCGTACCCCCAGCAGACGACGCCGTCGCCGGTCACCGCGCAGGTATTCATGCTCTTCGCGGCGATGAGCGTGGCACCGGTGAGGATCGGGTCGGTCGGAGGCGACAAGCGGCGCATGCCGGCACTCCCGTCGCCGAGCTCACCGTCGACGTTGTATCCCCAGCATTTCACGCCGCCGTCCGCGATGACGCACGTGTGTGCGACGCCGACCGCGACCGCGGTCACGCCCGTGATCGGAACGCTGAACGGCTGGTTGCGATTGAACTGCATGCCGTCGCCGAGCTCACCGTCTGCGTTGTAGCCCCAGCACGAAAGCCCTCCGCCGGCGATGACGGCGCACGTGTGCGACTCACCGGCGGCGAGGGCCGTCGCGTTGGTCACGACGGCGGCGCCGGCGCTCAGACGTGGATCGTTCGTTCCGTCGCCGAGCTGACCTTCGGTGTTGTCGCCCCAACATTTGACGGCGCCGCTCGCCAAGAGCGCGCACGTGTGATTTTGCCCCGCCGACACCGCCGTCACGACCGCCGGCGTCGCGCAAGACTGTCCTCCCGCTCCGCCGCTTCCACCGGTCGATGACGTTCCACCGGTCGATGACGTTCCACCGGTCGATGACGTTCCACCCGTCGATGACGTTCCACCCGTCGATGACGTTCCACCCGTCGATGACGTTCCACCGGTCGATGACGTTCCACCGGTCGATGACGTTCCACCCGTCGATGACGTTCCACCCGTCGATGACGTTCCACCCG
>CAZDNG010000027.1:0-43494 GCA_964506835.1 uncultured Polyangiaceae bacterium | reverse complement strand
GTCGATGACGTTCCACCCGTCGATGACGTTCCACCCGTCGATGACGTTCCACCCGTCGATGACGTTCCACTGGACGCTCCGCTCCCGGAGTCGGCGGCGCCGCCTCCGCCGGATCCAGAGCACGCCACGACGAGCCAGGCGCAACCCAAAAATTGCAACGCAGGAACCAACGAGCGCGAGTGCTTCATTTGCGAGACCCCTTCGTCTCGGCAGACCCCAAGCCGGAATGCGACTCTACACGCGCGCGCCGCCGCTTGGCTCTGCGATCCGACTCATTGAGTCGCGCGAGGACTGTGCAACGGCGTGCACAACGCGATGCACACGGATCCTTTCTCCTACATCTGACCGTTCGCGAGAAAGCGCACGGTCGCGTCCTCGCGATCGTTGCAAAAAACGCACGGTGTCGTCGAAGCGTGCCGGGACCGCTTTCGCTGGCGCACGCGTTCCGATCGATCACCCAGGATTTTCGTCGTTTTCAGCGCGTTCGCAGAGCCGGCACGGGTCTTGAAACAGGCGGGTCCCGTGCCGCAATTTTCGATGAAGTTCGGGGTTGGGTCGTTGATGATCGGCTTTCTTTTGGGGGTCGCCTTGCCCGCCCGAGCCGACGCGGGCGCGTCGAGCGTCGGCGATCGGCCGCCCCCGCCCGAGTCGAGCGGGCTCCTCCGTCCGACGGAGCATCCGCTCTCCTTGAACGTCGTCGCCGGGCTCGGCAGCGAAGTCGGCGAGCTCGGCATGACCGCCGAATACAGCGTGCTCGATCGCTTGGCATTCGGACTCGGCGCCGGCAACGGCTTCGGCGGCGCTCAATTCGCGGCGCTCGCGCGCTTTCGACTCGGACTGTTCCAGCGCGAGAACACCGTGCAATCGTTCGACCTCGTAGGCGCCTTTTCGGAGGGCAAATACGCGACCCTGTTCGACGACGATTCGGGCTCTTTGAGCGAGCACGCGTATTGGGCCGAATACACGATCGACTACGAGCTCCAGACGCGGATCGGCTTTCGCCTCACGGCGGGTCTCGGCTTTTCTCAACGCGTCGCCGCGACCGACATCGTGGTGAATGACGAAGACGGAGCCCCGAACGCGCTTCCCGCGACCGTCGCCTCGACGCGACTCACGCTGGGTTGGGCGCTCTAGCGCGCGACGCAACCTCGCCCGTCGCGTCAGAACTGATAGTAGATGAACTCCGCGCCGGCTCCGGAGCTCAGGACGGATAGCATCACGACCGCACCGAGGAGCCCCCCTTCGAGCGCTGGGCCCCACGCGGCGGTGGCGAGTGTCGCGTGAATCTCGGGTAGCCGCTCCCGTAGCCGCCGCTCCGCGACGTGCAAGACGAAGCAGAGCCCGACGATCGCCGTGGGGAGCAGCGGCCATCCTTGCAAGTACCCGCTCGACACGAGGCCACGGCCGAACGCGACGGAGTCCCCCCACGTCTCGCACCGGAACGGCACCCAGATCAAACACACGACGTTGAACAAGGCGAAGATGCGCGGCGCGTCCGACCAAGTGACGGCTCGATCGTCGTTCCGGTTCTTCGCTCGAAAGCGCGCGACGACCAACAACAAGCCGTGCAGGCCGCCCCAGACGACGAAATTGAGTCCAGCGCCGTGCCAGAGCCCGCCGAGGAGCATCGTGATCAGGAGATTCAGGGTCGTCCGCGTGGAGCCTCGGCGGTTTCCACCGAGGGGGACGTACAGATAGTCGCGAAGCCACCGCGACAACGTCATGTGCCATCGCCGCCAGAACTCCGAGGGACTGCGCGACAGGTACGGCTCCTCGAAATTCATCGGCAGCTCGAACCCGAGAAGACACGACAGCCCTCGGGCCATGTCGGTGTAACCAGAAAAATCGAAGTAGATTTGGAACGCGAAGCTGTACGCCGCGACCAAATGCGACGGCCCGTTCGTGCTGCCGGGTGTGGAGAAAATGTCGTTCGCGAACGGCGACAACAAGAAATCGGCGAAGACGGTCTTTTTCGCCAAGCCAGCGAAGAACAACCAGAGCCCGCGTCGAGTGCGTTCGGGGGTGCGCGCGCCACCCGCGTCGAGTTGCGGCAGGAGTTCTCCGCCGCGCAGGATCGGGCCCGCGATGAGGTGAGGGAAGAACGTGACGAACAGGAGGTAGCGCCCGAACGTCGGGCACGGCCTCCGCCCGCGGTACACGTCGACGGAGAGACTCACGATCTCGAAGCTGTAGAACGAGATGCCGAGCGGCAGCACGAGCTCGGGGATGCGTGGGCTCTTGCCGAGCGCGCGGTGGACGAGCGGCGCCGCGAGCTCGACGCCGAACGCCGCGTACTTGAATACCGCCAGGAGAGACAGCGTGAGGCCCACCGAGGCAACGAGGTAGCGCCTGGGGTGCGCGCTCCGGCTCATCCGTTTCGTCAGCACGAAATTCGCCGACAGCGTGCCGAGAAGCAGGACCAAAAAGGTCGGTACCCACAGCGCATAGAACGAAAGGCTCGCCGCGAGCAGCACGGAGGTCCGATAGCGAGGCGGCGCCGCGACGAACGCGACGAAGACCATCGCGAAGAACACGCCGAACTGCACGCTATTGAAGAGCATCGCCGTCGGCCGTCATTGCTGAGCGGGCCGCCGAAACGCGTGGAGCATCATCGGGGCCAATCGGTTGGCGATCTTCCACGCGGCATTCCCGGTGCCTTCGAACGTGAAATGGTCGCCGACGTCACGGAATTCGTCGTCGTGAAGCGACGAGTGGAGGTCGAGGAACGCCGCGCCGCGCCGGACCGCGACGTAGCGCAACACGTTCACGGAGCGGTCGAGCCCGGTCGTCGAATAGCCGAGCGAGGCGAGGTGGTCGACGTTTACCGGTGCCACCCAGACGAGCGTCGGAATGTGTGCGACGGCGAGCGTTTCCAGGAGCGCGTCCAAGGCGCGGACGCGCGGGTGGGTCGGCGTGAGGCCTTCGAGAGCGTCTCCGAGTGCGGCGTCGACGTATCTGCGAGTCGCTCGGTTTCTCCCATGGTCGAAGGCCCGATGCATCACCCCTTCGCCCAACTGCGACTTCAGTTCTGCATGAGCGTAACGTCCCGTCGCGCCATCCAAGAACGCCTCGACGGGCTCGCGGAGCTTGAAGAGTTTGGCTTGTCGTTGAAGGAGAGCGCGCCACGCTTCGTCGAGTCCCAGGACGGCGAGCAGCTTGTAGAAGAGCAGCTTGTCGAGGGTGATGTTCGCATAAGACAGCGGCATGAACGCCGCCTGGGGGAGGCGTCGAGTTGAAACCCAGCCGGAGAGTTGGGGAAAGGCGAATGGCCCGAGCGGCACGGGTCCGAAGCCGTGGAGGTTCAACTCGAGCACGACGGCGTCGGGTTTTGCCCGCACGATCTCGTCGACCATGAGGTATTCCCCCGAGACGTGCCACGCCGGCCACGCGAGCGTGTGCAGGGCCATTCGAGAGCCTCCCCGGCGATGCGCGAGGACTCTCCGAAGCATTGCGTCGAGCGCGTTCTGTCCGAGCGGATAGATGAGCTTCGAGTCGCCGATCAGCGCGATGCGGTCGTGGTCGCGATCCGCTGCCATGTCGTCTTGCCAGGTGTGGAGCACCGGGATGAAGTCGAGTGCAGTCAGAGAGCGGGGCAGTTCGGCCGCATCGAGCGCGCGATCGGCGGCCACGTAGACCGCCGCGCTCGCGACGACGAACGCCAGCGCGAACAGCGCGAATCGAACGACGACGGAGCGCGTGCGGCGAGAAGAACGAGAGGGCAATTCGCTCGTCATCGAGCCCGCATCCGCGACCGGAGGCGCACGGCGACGTAGCTCGCGATGGTCAGCGCCGAGAGGAACGTGATCGCTGCGCCCGCGAGGAAACTGGTCGCGCGATAGCGGAACGTGACGAGGTGACGCCCGCGCGAGAGAAACACGCTTCTGAAGAGCGAGTCCGCGCGGAAGATCGGCGCGGGCGTCCCATCGACGTCCGCGACCCAGCCGGGATAGTTCGTATCCGTCAACACCAGCCACCCCGGAGCCGCGACGTCCGTCGTGACGACGACGCGTGCGGGTGCGTATTCCGTGATCTCCGCGGTGCTGGCCGGGAGCGCGGCGGCCACCGGAAGGTCACGCGGGGCCGACGCGTCCAACCCCTCGAGAACGGCAGTCGTCAGGCCGTCGAAGTCGGGCGCCGAAATGGCGTCGAGCGCCTCCGCTTCGTTCGCGACCCGGAGCGAGCGGGGCGCGACGAACGTCCGAGGCAAGAACGACGGCGCGCGATAGAGCGCGTACCGCGGGCTGGGCGCGTCGGGCTCGGCCGTGTATCCCCGCGCCGCGAGCCCCTTCAGATATGCGTCGTCGGTGCGTAGCGCGATCACGTACTTGGTCGAGAGCAGCCCGAGCAAGCCGAAATTCTTGCCGCTCGGGTCCGCGTCCAGGTCGCCGGTGAACGTTTTCAACGCTGCGACGGGCCCGGTCGAACTGTCCATCTTCGAGAGGACCCCCTGGTAGCGACTGAGGCTCAAGGGTTCGTAGTCCGTGACGGAGTAGATGCCGCGCAAGGTGCCTTGCTTCGCCATCATCGAGGGGAGATCCCACACCTGGTGGATGTAGGTGCGGTCGTACCCTTGCCGTTCCTTCACGTAGTCGAGGAGGGGGCGATCCTCGTAGAGCACGGACTCGTTCTGGTACGGGTGGAGAAACGGATTTTTGGTCGAGTAGGCGAGATCCACTCCGATGAGGGCGACCAACGCGAGACTTGCCCCCGTGCGGGCGAGCGGCCTGCGCAGCCAGAGGAGTGCCCAGCAGGCTGCGGTCCCTGCCGCGATTTCGACTCGCGCCGGGGCCGACCCGACGACGAACAGAAGCGCGGCCGCGACCATGGTGAGCACGGCCGAAAGCGAGCCGCGCCGCCGGCGCGACGTCGCGCCGGGATCTCGCGTGAGCACCGAGAAGCCGTAGCCGGTGATCACCGCGCCGGCGAACGCATAGAGATAGAGGATGCGCGGCACCCCACGGAACGATCTCGCGCCGGGTAACCACAAGAAGATCGAAAAGGCCGGCGTAAATAGAGTGAGCGCTATCGCCCCGCTCGCGAGCGCGAGAACCCAGAAGTAAGCGAGGCGTCCCCGACGCTCCGACCACAAAGAGGCCGTCGCCAGCACGAAGGCGAGCAAGCCTAGATACGCCAAGCGCGGAGGGCCCGGCGTCTGATCGATCGAGCTCGCGAACAGCATCTCGGGGGTGGTGACCGCGAACGAGAGCATTTTTTCGATGCTCAATCCGCCGACGTGGCGCGGGCCGAGCGCGTGCAGCTCGAGCTCCGGCAAGAGCTGGATGGCGGCCAAGCCGACCCCGAGCACCGCGCCGACGGCGAGCGCGGCGGCGTCACCGACCGCTTTGCGTCGCGAGGTGCGCGCGACGGAAATCAAGCGAATCGCCGCGTAGGGGATCACGGCGTACCAGCCGTACACCCACACCTGCGGCCACCCGGCGAGAAAGCCCATCGCGACGGCGAGCGCGAACAACAGGGCGCGTGACCTTCGCCCCGCGACGATCTGCTCCACGGCGAGGAGCTCGACCGGGAGCCACACACCCGTCGCGAGCGCCGGCGGAAACCACGTCGCTTGCCACATGACGTAGCCGGACAACATGAACACGAGCCCGCTCAGCGCCGCCGCCGTCCGCTCGAACCCGATCACACGGCAATAGGCGTACATGGCGACCCCGGCAAGCGTCGTATGGAGCAGATCCACGAGCTCGATCGCGAGCCCGGTCGGGGCGATCAAATACGGAAAGTTGAGCGGGTAGAAGACGCCGTAGATGCCGGTAGCCGCGAAGGGCAAGCCGCACGATTGAAACGGATTCCACAGCGGCAAGACGCCCTCGCGGATCCACTCCGCGGCGCGGTGGCTCATCGGGTAGATTTGCGTGTAGAAGTCGACGTTCATGAGCACGTCGAACGCGACGGTGGCCGGCGCCATGATCCGCGTCTTCCAGTCGACGAGCGCGACCAACGCGAAACAGACCACGACGATCGCGAGCTCGAACGACGGCCGGGCGAGTCGACGGTGCTGGCGCTGATCGCCGTCCGAACGCGAGAATTCACCGCTGCCGGCCACGAGGCGCGAAGCCTATGCACGGCTGGCGGACGTTGCCTACAACGGTTCTGCTCGAGTTGACCTTCTGCGATGTGTCGTCGAGATCCAGATCGGATGGTTACGCTGAGGGTTCGCGGGATACGTTATGGTTGTTTCATGCGTCTGATGCCGCGGTTGCTTCTCGTCGGTGCGCTCGGGGTCATGGGCTGCGGTAGCGACAAGGCCGCGACGGGGGCATCCCCCGGTGGGACGCGAGGTCGTCGGGGCCTGTTCGGTCCTCCTCTGCGATTTCACCGACGGCGGGAATCAAGAACCGCCCACCGGGGCGCCCGAAAGCGCGGGCGCGATCACCATCGGCGGGACCACACCGACGTTCTCGCTCACGTACGACCCGGGAACCATGCAGTACGGCTCCGTCGCGGCGGTCCCCACCGATGCGCCGCTGTTCGCCGGTGGCAACGCCATCACGTTCACGGCGGCGGGCGCGGACGTCACCGGGTTCGCCGACATGCTCGTCGCGCCGGCGCCGCTCGTCGTCAAATCGCCGGTCCTCACGAGCGCCTTCTCGATCGATACCAGCCGGGACCTCGTCTTCGAATGGACCGGTTCCTCGGTGGGCAAGGTTGCGTTCAACGTGATCACCACCACCTCGAGCGCCGCGACCGCGATGACGAACGCGGACGGCAAGACGACCTATGCGGCCGATTCGATCACCATCTTCTGACGTCGGTCCATTTCGCTCCCAGTGGGCTCCCTCCACGCCGCGCGGGAATCGAGTGCCACTTTTGGCACTCCGTCGTATCTCGCGTCCTTGACCCGCGAAATCGAACGACGGCGGTGTTCCGGCCGAGGTCGAGTAGATTCGGTACGGCTGCGATGCTAACGATGCCCGGGAATGAGAGAGAGCTGGGGTCTACTCGCAGGCGTCGTGATCCCTTGGTTCGGCGCGCTCGCGAGTGCCGGGTGCGGCGGCGAAGCGGCGCATCACGAGCGTAACGACGCCGGGCGGCCCGAGGACGCAAGTGCGTCGCCGCGCTCGTCGGCGGTGCTCGTTCCTTCGGCGCTTCCGGTCGCGCGCCTCTCGGAAAGCCTGGAGCGCGAAGCGAACCTGAAGCGAGCTCGCGCGCTCGGCCGGCAGCTTCCTGACTACCGCCTCCATGCGGGCGGCGCTCCGGGCAACTACGCCGCGACGAACCCCGCGCAAGGCTTCCAGGCTTCCTTCGACGGGACCGGGTTCACCGTTGCCAAGGACGCGGAGGGCTGGAGCGCGGCGTTTCGCGCCGACGCGATCGCCTGTGGCGACGAACGCATTCCCATCACGTCCCGCGGCGGCACGGCTTCCGTTTCCGGAATCCCGAACCGAGTGACCCGGACGCGTACGGCAGGCGCCGCGACGTTCTCCGAGTGGTACGAGAACGATCCGGCAGGGATCGAACACGGTTTCGATTTTGCTCGAGCGCCGTGCGCCGGCGGCGGTGCGTTCACCGTCGCGATCGAGGTCGCGGGGTTGACGCCCGAGCCGACGACGTTTGCGCCGGAACTGGCGCTCCGCGACGCCGCCGGCGTGGTGCAGCTCCACTACACGGACGTGGTCGCTCACGACGCGGCGGGGACTTCGCTGCCCGCGACGCTCGCCGTAGAAGGCGGCGAGATCGCGCTTCGGATCGACGCGCGCGGAGCCGTTTACCCGGTGACCGTCGATCCGGTGACGTGGGTTCGACGGCAGACGATCGCCGGGCCCACGGAGAGTGATTGGGCGTACACGATCGCCGCGTCGCCGGCGGGGGACACGCTCGTCGTCGGCTCCCTCGGCACCGCGCCGACCGATCCGGTGAACGGTCCCTTCACGGGAGCGGCCTACGTGTTCACGCGAAGCGGCTCGACGTGGAGTCAGCAACAACGCGTCGTTCCCTCGCCGGGGATCGACGGCGAACAGTTCGGCTTCTCGCTCGCGATTTCCGGAGATTCCTTGATCGTCGGCGCGCCGGATAGTTCGACGGGTGCGGTGTTCGCGTACGTGCTGCAAAACGGAAGTTGGGTGCCGCAGGGGCAGCTCCTCCCGAACGTGGCGAGCGCCAGCGGCGATCAATTCGGTTGGTCGGTCGCCGTCGGCGATTCGTCGCTGGGACGCACGGCGATCGTCGGCGCTCCCAACGCCAACGGCGGCAACGGAGCGGCGTACGTATTTCTCCGCGGCTCGACGGGCACATGGTCGCAGCTCGGCAGTACGATGAACGGCGCTTCGATCAGCAGCTTTGGCTGGTCGGTCGCGCTATCGGGCAACGTGGGGCTCATCGGTGACGTGACGGTCACCGGCGCCGTGCAAGTCATCGAACCGTCGGGTGCGGTGTTCGTGCCGACGACCTCGCTCAGCGACGGCGTCGATGACGACAACTTCGGCGCCGCCGTCGCACTCTCGGGGAGCACCGCGGTCGTGGGGGCCTCCGGCGCGAATAGCGGCGTCGGTGCCGCCTACACGTTTACCCGCAACGCGAACGGAAGCTGGAGCGCTGCGCAGCTGCTCGACGTGAGCGCGGACGGGACGCAAAAAGGGCTCGGCCAGCGCGTGGCCGTCTCGGGCAACGCCGTGCTGGTCAACGCGCCGGATACGGCGATCGGCGGCAACACCGATCAAGGCGCGGCGCACCTCTTCACCGGCGGTCCGGCCTTTTCCGAAGTCTCGCCTCAATTGACGGACACGACGAACACCGCCGCGGCCGAAGAATTTTTCGGCCAAGGCATCGCCATCTCGAGCGGTGCGGCGTTCGCCAGCTCGATCGCCACGCGTCAGGTCTTCGTTTACGCCTATGGCTCGGCGAACGGCGAGGCATGCTCCACGGGGACGACCTGCCTCTCCGGGTTTTGTTCGGACAGCGTCTGTTGCAACGCCGCTTGCAGCGGCCAGTGCGACGCTTGCTCGGTGTCCGCGGGCGCCAGCGTCAACGGCACGTGCAAAATCGTCGCCGCAGGCGCCGCCGGTTCGCCGGCGTGCACCCCGCAGATCTGTAACGGCTCGAGCGCGAGCTGCGCGACGTGCACGGGGGATTCCCAGTGCGGCTCGACGCAGTACTGTGCGTCCGACGGGACCTGCAAGGCGCGAAAGGGTCAGGGCGCGACGTGCAACGCGTCTACCAGCGGCGATTGCAAGACGGCGGGCTGCGGGGTGTGCGCGGCGAGCACGGCGGGTTGCGTGGACGGAGTCTGCTGCAACACGGCGTGCAGCGGTTCATGCGACGCGTGCTCCGTGGCGGCGGGCGCGACCACCAACGGCGTCTGCGCCGACGTTGCGGCGGGTTCGCCCGGTTCCCCCGCGTGCGCGCCGAGCGTGTGCAACGGATCGAGCGCGAGCTGCGCGGCGTGTACGGCGGATTCGCAGTGCGCGTCGACTCAATATTGTGGGTCCGACGGAACCTGCAAGACGAGCAAAGCGCAGGGCACGGCTTGCAATGCGACGCCGAGCGGCGACTGCAAGACGACGGGTTGCCGCGTGTGCGCGACGAGCACGGCCGGCTGCATCGACGGATTTTGCTGCGACAAGGCGTGCAGCGGACAATGCGATGCGTGTTCCGTGGCGGCGGGTGCGACGACCAACGGCGTGTGCGGCGTGGTGAAATCGGGTTCCTCGGGGTCGCCGGCGTGTTCGGGGACCGTGTGCAACGGGACGAGCGCGGGATGCTCGAGCTGCACCAGCGACTCGCAGTGTCCGCAGGGGAGCTACTGCGCCTCGGACGCGAGCTGCCAGCCCCGTAAGTCGCAGGGCACCGCCTGCGCCGCGTCGGATTGTCTCGTCGCGGGGTGCGCCGAGTGCGCGTCGAGCACCGCCGGGTGCGTGGACGGCTATTGCTGCGACAAGGCGTGTAGCGGTCAATGCGCCGCCTGCTCGGTCTTGGCCGGCGCGACCAGCAACGGCGTGTGCGGGCCCGTCGCCGCGGGGTCCCCCGGCGTCGCGTCTTGTGCTCCCCAGGTCTGCGACGGAACGAGCACGACTTGCGCGAGCTGCGCACGGGACACGGAGTGCGCCGCCAATCAATACTGCGCTTCCGACGGCACGTGTAAGATCAGCAAGAGCCAGAGGGCGGCCTGCAACGCGGCTGCCGGCGGCGACTGCAAAGCGGCCGGGTGTCGCGTGTGCGCTGCGACGACGGCGGGCTGCGTGGACGGTTATTGCTGCGGAACGGCCTGCGGTGGCACCTGCCAAGCCTGCAACGTCGCGCCGAACGAGGGCACGTGTGAGCCCGAGACGACCACGGCCGGTTGCGGTACGGGCGGCGCACCGAGCACTGGCGGCGCGACGGGCTCGGGCGGTGCGAGCGGCGGTACGGACGCGGGCGGCGTTGCGGGAACGACGTCGAGCGGCGGCGCGACAGGACCGGACGGCTCCGCAGGGAGCACCACGGTGACCGGTGGCGCGACGGGCGCCGGTGGAGCCGCCACGGGCGGTTCGTCGGGTTCCGGGGGCGCGAGCGTCGTGGATTCGGGGAAGACTCCGCAGGGCGGCGTCTGCAGCAGCGACGGCACGGCCCTCATCGGCGCCGATCACTCGGAGCAGTCGTGCACGCCGTACGTGTGTTCGGACAATGCGTGCAAGACGACCTGCGCCAACGTGGACGATTGCGCGGCGCCGAACTTCTGCGACGACACGGGCCATTGCGTGGCGCAAGCCCACGGCAATTCGTCGGGCGGGTGCGGATGCCGCGTCGGAGCCGACGGCGGAGCGCCGAAATCCGGTGGGCTCAGAATCGCGGCGGGCGCTCTCCTGGCTCTGGCCATGGTCGTGCGGCGGCGCCGACGCTACCGATTCACGTCGAGCGGGGCTCGCGCGTGATCGGAAAGACGATCGACGGAAAATATCGGGTCGTCCGCGAGATCGGCGCGGGGGGAATGGGCGCCGTCTACGAGGCGAATCACGTCGGCACGGGGCGACGGGTCGCGTTGAAGGTGATCACCTCCGACCTCTCTGGCACCCCCGAAGCGCTCGCCCGGTTTCAACGAGAAGCGCGCGCATCCGGCGCGCTCGAGTCTCAACACATCGTGCAGATCTTCGACACCGGGATCGACCGCGCCGAAGGCGTGCCGTTCCTCGTCATGGAGTACCTGGAAGGCGAGGACCTCGAAAAGGTCATGCGCCGGCTGGGTCCGCTCTCGCCGGATCTGGCGCTCCGGATCGTTGCTCAGGCGTGCGTGGGCTTGTCTCGCGCGCACGAGGCGGGCGTCGTCCACCGCGACATCAAGCCCGCGAATCTGTTTCTCGCGGAGCGCGAATCGCGCGAGCTCGTCGTACGCATCCTGGACTTCGGTATCGCGAAGATCAGACAGGACCCGCTGGGGGTCGTTCGCGACTCGGCGTTGACCCAATCCGGCAGCATGATCGGCTCTCCGACGTACATGTCGCCGGAGCAGGCGACGGGCCTCAAGAACATCGACCTTCGCACGGATATCTGGTCGCTCGGAGCGGTCCTCTATCAACTCCTGAGCGGTCGCACGCCGCATCAACACGCGGAAACGCTCGGCAAGCTGATCCTCTCGATTTGCTCGGCGCCTCCACCGCCGCTCCAGGAATTCGCGCCCTGGGTGCCGTCGTCCGTCGCGGAGATCGTCCATCGCGCCATGCGCCTGGACCCGAACGATCGATACCCATCCGCGTCCGCCATGCTCGACGCCGCGCGCGCGTGCTTGCCGAACGGGGCGACGCTCGATAAGACCATGGTGGTGGCCATGCCGCCGTCGTTGCGCGCGCACGCGGCGGCCCGCTACTTGCCACCCACGGAATCGACTGCGGCGGCTCCGGCCCTCGTGGCCGCCAAGCTCGAGCTCGAGCTGGCCTCGTGGAACGCCGCCGCGTCGAGGACGCGCACGGCTGCGCCGTTCACCAAATCCGACGCGTTCGAGCCGGAACGGCGCCGCTCTTTTGGGTTCGTGACTGCGCTCGGCGCCGTCGTCGCGGTTGCTGCCGGCGCGTGGCTGCTCGCGACGCGAGCCGGACCCTCCGGCACTTCATCGTCGGCGGCAGTGCCGGTGGCGCCGAGTGCTCCCCCCGCGGCTCCGGCCGCGCGAGATCCGGACCCGAACCTGCGCACGGTGCGAGTCGTGATCTCACCCGCGTCCGCGACCGTAGAAGTGGACGGAGTCTCGACGTCCGTTGGAACGGACGGCGCCGTCGAGTTTTCCGGAAGACTCGGGAGCGTGCATCAGCTTCGCATCGCCGCGAACGGCGCCGTCGGCGGAGGCGCCGTCGTCATTTCGGAAGCCGGCGGCGTTCCGGATCATTTCGAGATGGCGCCGGCAGTGACGCCCGCGGCGCCGCCCGGACCCGCACCCCGCGCCGCGCAGGTCGTTCCGCACGATCACAAACGGCCGACTGTCGCGCCCGTGGCGCCGCCCTCAGCGGCGAAAACGTCGCCCCCGTCGGCCATGACCGTCGACAAGACTTTCGAGTAGTGACTCTCCGGGCTACACGCACGCCGCATTTCCGATGAAGCGCCACCACGCCTGCGCCGTCGCCGTCCTCCTTTCACTAGTGCTCTTTCAAGTGAACGGCGTGGCGTCACCGTCCGGCGCGCCCGGTCCGAGCCCACCCGCGAGCGGGAGCAAACAAGCCGAGGCGCGCCTCCACTTCACGCGCGGCGTCGCGCTCGTCGAGGACGAGGCGTGGGACGCCGCGCTCGCGGAGTTCACGACGTCTCTCGAGCTCTCTCCGTCGCGCTCGGCGACGAAAGATTCGGCCATCTGCCTCAAGAAGCTTCATCGCTACGACGAGGCCATGTCCATGCTGGAGTCGCTGCTTCGCGATTTTCCGGACCTTCCCGCGGCAGACCGGAGCGTCGCCGAGAACGAGCTCCGCGAGCTCGCGGCGTTCGTGGGGACCATCGCGCTCGCGGGCGCGCCGGACGGAGCGACCGTCACGATCGACGACAGACCGCGAGGCGCGACGCCGCTGGCTCCTCAACGAGCGACGACCGGCACCCACGTCGTGCGCATCACGAAGGAGGGGTTCGTGCCCTTCGAAGCGAAGTTGACGGTGGTCGGTGACCAAACGGCGGCCGTCGACGTCGTGCTCTCCCCGACGACCGCACCCGAAGCACCGGTCCCGACCCCCAATGGCGTGGTGACGACCGCGCCCGTCTCGAACGCGGAGGCGCCGGCTCCGTCCTCGTCGCTCCGCGCGTTTGCGGAAGCCGAGGTGGCCTTCGCGGCGACGCCTGGTTTCGGCGGAGCGCTCGGCGCGTCGTGTAGCGGCGCGTGCGAGTCGGGACTCGGTGCGGGGTTTCTCGCACTCGCGCACGGCGGTGTGTTCACGCGGTCCGGGTTCGGTTTCTCCGTGGACGCGGGCTACCTATCGGTCGGCGCGTCGCTGAAAAATAGAAACGTCGCGCTCCATCCGATCGATCTTCCGGACAACCTCGGGACGGCCGAAGACGACCTTCGGCTCTCGGGGTTATTGCTCGGGGGCTCGGCCGTGTTCGACACGATGAAGCGCGTGCCGTTGATCCTGCGACTGGGGGTCGGCGTCCTCCTCGGAACGTTGCACGACGAGCGCGACGGCACCGCTTCGACGAACGCGCGGGCGAACCCGAACCCTGCGAGCGGCGGCGCAGAGTTCCCGGCCCGCGCCTACCCGTTCGACTCGAGCGAGTCCCCCGGCGCCGATTCCTTCTATTTGGCCCCCGAGGTACGGACGGGATTCCGCGCCAGCGAGCACTTCGAGCTCAGCATCGGCCTGCGCGCGCTCGTGCTCTTCGCATTCGAAGCGCCGTCGTGGAGCGACGTGAACCCCGTCGTTCCCGGTCCGGACTATCACGTCGGTCAGCTGACCTTCGGCGCTCAGGCGTTGAGCGCACGCACGATGATCATATTGACGCCCGGAGTGAGCGCCCGGTTCGAATTCTGAGCCTCGGGCCCGGCGACCGCGCAGCGCGCGCGCCAACGCCTCGTCTCCGCGTGGCGACCGTGTATGCGGAGGAGCGCGGTTCGTCTACGGACACGCACCCCGCTCGGGCGGACACGGCCGTGCATGAAAAAGGTATCATATCGGGTTGGGATGGCGTCGCGCAGGCGCTCTCAGTACTCGACACGGTGAACGATGGCTGCCGAGCAACGCGAGACGAATCCAGAAGCGATACTGAGCGACCGCTATCGGCTGTGCGGCGTCATCGGTCGCGGCGGCATGGCGACGGTGTACCGAGCCTTCGACTCGGTTCACGAGCGGCACGTCGCGCTGAAGCAGCGCTCGCTTTCCGGTACCAAGGGCGAGCACGGAATGTTCGAACGCGAGTTCCACGTCCTCTCGTCGCTGTCTCACCCGAGCATCATCGAGGTCTACGACTACGCGGTCGACGACAGCGGCCCCTACTACACGATGGAGCTGTTGGACGGTGGCGATCTGCGCGAGCAGAGTCCGCTCCCGTGGCAACGAGCGTGCGCGCTCCTGTACGACGTCTGTTCCTCGCTCGCCCTGATTCATTCGCGGCGTTTCGTGCATCGCGACATCGGCCCTCGCAACATCCGCTGCACGAACGACGGACGCGCCAAGCTCATCGACTTCGGCGCCATGGTGGCGATGGGCTACGGCGAGCTCGTCGTGGGCACGCCGGCGTTCACGGCGCCCGAGGTGTTCAACCTTTCCATGCTCGACGCGCGCACGGACCTGTTCTCGTTCGGTGCGACGCTGTACTTCGCGCTCACGGGCCGCACCGCGTTCCCGGTCAAGAGCTTCGCGGAATTGGAGCAGGCTTGGCAGAAGCCCCCGAGCGCACCGAGCCGGTTCGTTCCGGAGATCCCCGAAGGTCTCGATGCGCTCGTCCTGTCGCTCCTGAGCCTCGAGCCGGCGATGCGCCCGCGAACCGCGTTCGAGGTGATGCAGCGCCTCGGGGCGATTGCCGGCATCGAGCGCGCCGAGGAGGCGGGTGTGTCGCGCGCTTATCTGTCGACGCCGGTTCTCGTCGGGCGAGATCTCCTCGTCGGAGAACTGCAGCTCGACATGACGCGAGCCTTCGCGGGAGAAGGACGCACCGTGCTGGTCGAAGCAGCGCCCGGTCTGGGCCGAACGCGGCTGCTCGACCACTGCATTTTGGAGGCGAAAGCGTCGGGGGCGACCGTGCTCCGGGCGCGGCCTACGGTCGCGAACGCCGACGGTTCGTCATTCGCCGAATCGCTCGGCAGCCAGCTCTTGCAAGCGCTCGGGAACGGGGCGCTCGAGGTGGCGCACGAAATCGGCCTCTACTCGACGTTGTTCGAGTTCGCCGAACCCGTCTCGACGCGTCCGGCGGAAGCCGATGGGGCGCCCGTGCTCCCGCGCCTCCAAGCGCTCGGCGGTGGCGCCGCCGGAGCACGGCAGCAAGAAGCCTTCGTCAGATGGTTTCTCGCGGTGGCCGCGCAATATCCGGTGTTCGTCGTCGTGGACGACGTGCATCGGTTCGGAGACGGTCCGATCGCGCTTCTCGCGACGCTCGCGGACGATGCCCCCGCGCGACGGCTCATGATGCTGCTCTCGGCGGAGAGCGACACGACCCCGGCGTCGGGTGCGTTTCTCACCTTGAAGCAACGGAGTAAGACGCTCCTCCTCGATGCGCTGACCGAGGCCCACACGCAAGCGTTGCTCACGTCACTGTTCGGCGACGTGCCGAACGTCGGGATTCTCGGTCACGCGCTTCACGTGCTGTCTCGCGGCAACCCGCGCGCCTGTTTGGACCTCGCGCAACACCTGGTCGATCGGCGAGCGATTCAATACGGCGGCGGGACCTGGTCGCTACCGAGCCGGATCGATCCGACCGATCTGCCGGAGAGCGCAGAAGCCGCGATTCGGAGCCGCATCGCCGGTCTCAGCCCCCTGGCTCGAACCATCGCCGAATCGCAGGCGCTCGCGTCTCAAGCGACCTTCAGCCGAGAGGACTACGCCGCGCTCTCCGGGCACGTCGACTCGAGCGAGCTCGAACGGGCCATGACGGAACTCGTCGTGAATCAGATCCTCGTGAGCGACGGTGGCGCTCATTCGCTCGCGCACCGAGGCTGGGCATCGAGCCTCACGGCGGGGCTTTCGGCGGCGGAGAGGGCCGGGCGTCACCGCGCGCTGGTGGAGATCTACCGTTCGCGCCCGGGGCTCGCCGCCGTGCACCACATGCTCGAAGGGGGCGTCGAGGAAGCCGGGCTCAGCCGGCTCTTCGAGCTCCTCGGCACGGTGCAGAACTCGAGCGTACTTCGCGAAATCTTCAAGCTCGATGCTTACGAGACGGCCGTCACGTTCGCGCGGGCGCTTCGCTCCACCGTGGACCTCGGCCGTCCGGCGCGCGAAGTGAACACCATGCGGCGTTGGCTCGCCTCGCTCTCCGTGGCGTCGGACGAGTCGTTTTACTGGATGGCCGCGCCCGCGTGGCTCGACCAGTTGAAGCAAGACTCCGGCTACGCCACCTGGGAAGAAATGAAGGACGTCACCGACGCGGACGAGCGTCGGTCACGGGCCGTCTCGAGCGCGTTCGCCCGATATGCAGCTCTCCCCGAAAATGAGCGCGTCTACAGCCCGGACGAAGCGATCCGCCTGTTGGTTCACTACGTGGCGATCTCGATTGCGATCGGATCCAGGTGCCAAGACGTGTCCCTCATTCGATCGCTTCCGCGGCTCCTCGAGCCGTTTGCCCCGCTGTCGCCGGGCGTCGACGCCATCCTCCACAACGCGATGGCAACCTGCGAAGCCCGGGCGTTCGGACAGCCGGAGCACGCTCGACGCCGCTGGCTCGACGTGTACGAGCGTCTCGGCAAGATGACGCCCGATCAAGTCGAATCACTCGCCGTCATTCGACATGCGATCGCGTCGGGCATCGGATCGGTGGAAGCCCAAATGGGGATCGCCTCGGCCACGCACTGGGCGGAGCGACTCGAACGAGACCAGCTTCAGCAGGTGCACGCGCTCTACCTACGCAAGGTCGTTCATCTGCAGCAAGGCGATTGGGAGGGAGCCGACCGATTCCGACGAAAAGCGGAGATGCTCGAGATCTCGGCGCGCGCTCGGCAGATGTTCACCAGCTCGCTCATGATCGAGGTGGCCGCGCACGCGCTCGCGAGCGATCTCACCGGCCTCAAGCAGGTGATCGATCGCGTCGAGCCTCTCGCCGCGAGATTCCCCGGCTGGGTGCCGTATGCGCACCTTGCTCGAGGCCGCTTCGAGCAAGTCCGCGGCAATCTGGACGCGGCGCGCCGCGAATACGAGCTCGCGCTGGAAAAATCGACGCCGGATCCTTCCGACCTGTCACGCGCCTTGCCGGCGTTTGCGCCGGCGAGCGCCGGATTGGTGGAGACGCTCACGTTGCAGGGCGCCGCCGCCGAGGCGTTCGACATCGGACAGCGCGCGCTCGCCGAATGTGCGAGAGTCGAGATGGGGGTCATCGCTCACGAGCTCGTGCGGGCCACTGCGGTGGCCGACGCCAAGCTCGGAAACTTCGCTCGCGCCGCGGAAGCCATCGAGCGGGTCATCGCGGAGCAAGTCGAGCACGGGATCACCGGATTGAATCTCGGGGCGTCGTACGAAGCGCGGGCTCGCGTCGCGATCTGGGCTGGCGACCAGGACGCCGTCAACGAGTACGCCAGCTTGACGGCGCGCGAATACCGGCGTCGTCAAGGCTCGCCCCTCGGCGCGCGGTACGAACGGCTCATGGAAGAAGCCGTTCGAAGTGGTTCGCTTCCGTCGTACGGACCCGAAGCGCTCGAATCCGCGAGGGTCGGTGTGAGCGGGTCCATTTCGCGCTCCCACGACGCCGCGGTGACCGAGGCGATGACCGGCGCGGAGACTCGCATCATGCGAGGCCAGCGCGCCCTTCGCCTCCTGGCGAACAAGACGGAGTCCGCCGCCGCTCACCTCTACCTGTTCGACGAGTCGGGCCTCTACCTCGCTGCGTCGATCGGGGAGCTTGCCGCGCCGGATGGCCTGGTGAGATTTCTCGAGGACAGATTCACTGCCGAACGAGAGGAGATGCGCACGATGACCATGGCAATCCCTTCCGGTTCGACGCTCCCGACGGAGGCCTCCGTGTTCACGGATTCGGGCGGCGTCGTCCACGAGCCCATCCTTCTCACCTGCGTCCTCGACAACACGGTTCGGCACGCGGGGGTCGCGGTCCTCGCGTATCGCGATCCTCCACGCCGCGCGGCGACCGCCGTGCTCGCCTCTGCGCTCGCCGCGCATTTCATCCGCTCGGGCGACACCGAGGGGGCGGAGCTCTCGATAGGGCTCCGCGCCGACTAGAGACGCCCGAGCTGAAACATCCGAACCGGGTGTCCGCGTACTTCCGTCAGTAACTCAGGTCGCCGAGGAGCGCCGTCGCGATACCCCCGACTTGAACGCCGTAAGGGCAATTGGTCGGGACGTTCGTTCCGGCGGCCACGCTCGGGCCGAACTGCAGCACCGAGATCTGCGTGGTTTGGTTATAGCTGTTCCAGCTCGGCGAGGGTTGGTACCAGTACGAGAGAAACCCGGTTCCGCTCGTGTTCGGGAAATAACCGCAATCCGGTAAGTTGTACGCCTCGAGCGATTGAAAGACCGCGGAATCGAGCTTGACGGGAATCTGGTTCGTGTAGTTCCCGTACGTGGTGTTGTTGAGCACGTAGGCGATCAGCCAGTTGCAGTTGACGCCGGTGTTGTCGGGGCAGGAGAGCGCGAGCGAATACTCGGTGATGGTATCGCCCGGGTTCACTTGCTGCTGCGAGCCGCAGTAACCGACGTTGTTGATGTCGATGTAGTAGACCTGCATTTCCCAGTTCTGCCCGCCGCTGCTGCAGTTCTGCCCTGCTTGTCCCCATTGGAGGACGGGTTGAATGACGATGTTGTTGCTCGTCAGCTGCGAAATGAGGCCCGACCAGAGAAATACGTCGTTGCCGCCGAAGATCTGGAACTTCGTCGGGGAAGGGGGCACCGTGACCTGGCTCGCAACACCGTCGAACCACGGTGTGCTCACGGGGTGCCCGTAAACGTCTTCGATGTTGCCGTTCGGTTGCGGTCGGTTCGGCCCCGTCGGGGTATTTCCCTGAAGGATTGGATCGTACTGGCACGCTTCGACGTGCTCGATCACGTCGCCCCTCGCCGCGACCACGTCGCCGTTCTCGGCGACGTGCGCGCCGTTCGGCATGGAGTGAACACACGACTGATGCAGGAGCCTGCCGCCCGGAAACGCCACGTACTCCGACAACGGTGCGGTCAGCTTCGCCGTGTGCGCGACGGATGGCTTCACGGAACTCACCGCCGAAAGCTTCGCGGCGCCCGCCGCCGCCGGCACCAGGTCCTCGTCGAGTCCCGTCACACCCTTTGCCAGGATTTCTGCAGGAGACCGAATGGCGGTTCCCTGCGACGCCGCCGCCGGCGCGCTGTTTGCGCCGCGAGTGTCGTCGAACGAACCCGCCGACGACGGATCCCCTCCGCACGCCACCACCACGAACCCAACCCCCACTATGGAAACGCACCGCATTGAACCCATGACTGCCTTCCCTTCGTCGCGACGAACGTCGTCAGTCGACCTCGTCGTAGCGAATGGGTTAACCGATCGTCGCGACGAGCGTCAACGCCCGTCAGCGCTCGCTTTCGGCGAGCGAAGCACGATATTTCGTGCACGAACGCGTGTGCATCGGCGTGCACGCCGAATGCTCGCGGTTAGTGGCTCATCCGCGGAGTCGACGTGTAGCGACGTGCAGCGACGTGCACGAATGGGCACGTCGTGCAGTAGGATATCGGCGTGACTTCGAACGACGTCGAGCGAGCCGAGGAGCGACTCCGCGTGCTCACGAGTGCGATGCGTACGTTCGCCGAGGCAACGACGGATCTCGCGGAGCTGCTGCGAGTCGTCGCGCGGAACGTCGCCGACGTCCTGGGCGATTCGTGCGTGCTCCTGATCCTCACCGAGGACGGGGAACGTCTATCACCGGCCGCGGCCCATGCAGTCGACGCCGATGCCCTCGAACGCGTGGACGCACTCCTCAAGACGGATCCGTTCTTGCTCCGTGCGCACCCGGTGGCCCGGACGGTGCTCGAGACACGCACCTCGACGCTCGTTCCGACCTGAGCGAACGGAAGCGCGTCGAAGCGACGCTCGAGCGGCTCCGGGCGGAGCGTGTCGTCGACGCCCGGTTTCGCGTCGTCCTCGAAGCCGCGCCGGACGCGATCATCGTGACCGACGCGCACGGACGCATCACGGTGGTCAACGGCCAGACGGAGCGGCTGGTCGGCTACTCGCGCGAGGAGCTGCAGCACGCCCCGTTCGAGCGCCTGGTGCCTGAGCGGTGGCGCACCGACCCGTCTGAACTCGTGGGGCGCCGCAAGGACGGCACCGAATTTCCAATCGAGATCACCGAGAGCAAGCTCGACACCGGAGAGGGGCCGCTCGTCGTGAGATCCATCCGTGACGTCACGGAACGAAAGCGCGCTTGCCGCCGCGCTGAGGGTGGCGCATTTCGCCCCCGAGGCGTTCGCGACAAATTCTCACACCGAGTAACCAATCGGGTCCGTTCACTCGTACGCTGAGAGTACGTACAAACAGGGAAAGCCGGCTTTCAGGACGAGCTTTCGTTCATCGGGAGAATCCAACAAACATGACTTCACCTATTCTTCTGTTGCAGAAATCACCCCTTCGAACCGCTATCGCGTTGGGCGCCGCCATGACTGCGTTCACGACGTTCGCGTGCAGCAGCTCGAGCTCGGGCGGGACTTCGGACGGCAGTGTCGGCTCCGGGGGCAGTTCGGGGTCGAGCACTGGGGGCGTGGCGAATACCGGCGGCACTCCTGCAACGGGCGGCACTCCTGCAACGGGCGGCACTCCTGCAACGGGCGGCACGACCGCAACCGGCGGCACGACCGCAACCGGCGGCACGACCGCAACCGGCGGCCGGGACGGCGGGACAGATGGTGGAACCCGAACACTCGTGGTGACGCAAACCAATTTGGTCGCAGACATCGGGGGCGTTGCACCAACGAAAGACACCAATCTCCTCAACCCTTGGGGATTGGTCGCCAACCCGACGGCTGGGCTGTTCTGGGTGGCCGACAATCACTCGGGAATGGCAACCGTCTATGCAACGACGGGCGGAGCGTCGGTGCTCGACGTGAAGATCCCAGGCCCGGCGGACCAGGACGGTGGGTTCACGAGTTCTCCGACGGGACAGGTGTTCAATCCGACCGCTGCCGATTTCAAAGGCGACAAGTTCATCGTCGATTCGGAGGACGGAACCATCGCCGGTTGGCAGACACAGGGACAGCCTTTCGTTCGCCGCGTCGACCAGTCCGCGGACTCCGGTTACAAGGGGCTTGCCCTCGTCACCAAGGGGACGGCCGGCGAACTGGTCGCAACGAACTTCCACAAGGGAACGGTGGATGTCTTCGACGCCAACTACGCTCCGGTCGCGAATCCTGGGTTCATCGACGCGGGAAGTCCGGCTCTTGCCGCCGGGTTCGTGGCGTTCAACGTCGCCCTCTTCGGCGACAGCGTGTACATTTCGTATGCGAAGCAAGATGCCGAGAAGGGCGACGACACCAAGGGCCCCGGCAACGGCTACGTGAGCGTCTTCAAGACGGACGGCACGTTCGTGAAGCGACTCGTGTCGAACGGCCTCCTGAATTCCCCGTGGGGTTTGGCCATTGCGCCCGCCAGCTGGGGCGCGTTCGCCGGAGCTCTGCTCGTCGGTAACTTCGGGGACGGAGCGGTGAATGCCTACGACGCCACGACGGGCGAATTTCGCGGCTCCCTTGCGGATAGCAAGGGTCCGCTGATCATCAACGGCCTCTGGTCTCTCGTCGTCGGTCCGAAGACGGCAACGTTGGATGCGTCGAACGCCGTGTTCTTCACGGCAGGACCGGGCGACGAAAACCACGGCATCTACGGCAAGCTGGTGAGCCAGTAGCAATACCTCCGCGGCGCGCCCCGAACCGCGGCGCGCCGCGGGCCCTGTGCATCGGCTTTTACTTCACGCTTCCCAACCGGACCGCGGTCGATCGCTGAACCGGCGGCAGTCGTGTCATTCGCCGAGGAGGCGGGCCGACCGACGCCCCGCGCAGCGAGCGCGACGGAACGCGAGCCCCTGCGGGCTTTCGCGGCCGCGCTGACGGTGGTTCCCCCAAAATTTCAAAACGGCGCCCGAGGACGGAACCGTCGCTCGCGCCGTTCGTTGATCTCGGTGCTGGGGGAGAAGCGGAAAAAACCATGAGCACCACCTATCGTCGGAGAGACATCTTGCAGTTACTCGGCTTCGGAGGCGTCGTGTTCGCCTCCGGCCTCGTCGCTGGCTGCGCCGCGAACGGAGCGGCCATGACCGCGCCTCGGGCGCCCGGGCCCCCGGTGCCACCCGCTCGCGATTTCTTTTTTCTGCAGCTTTCCGACACCCACTGGGGCTTCAAGGGACCGCCCAATCCCGAGTCGGAGCTCACGCTCAAGCAAACGGTCGCGGCCATCAACGCGGTGGAGACCCAGCCCGACTTCATCGTGTTCACGGGCGATCTCACCCACACGACCGATGATCCGAAGGAACGGCGCGCCCGCATGGCGGAGTTCAAGGAGATCGTCTCGGAGCTCAAGGTGAAGACGCTGCGCTTTCTGCCCGGCGAGCACGACGCTTCGCCCGACGGCGGAGAGGCCTACATCGAGGCCTTCGGCCCGACGCACTACTCGTTCGATCACCAGGGTGTGCACTTCGTCGCGGTGGACAACGTTTCCGAGGCGTCCGGCGTGATCGGGGACGCGCAGCTCGCGTGGCTCGAGAAGGATCTTGCCGCCGTTGCTAGCGACGCGCCGATCGTCGTGCTCACGCACCGACCGCTCTTCGATCTTTACCCGCAGTGGGAATGGGCGACGCGAGATGGCGCGCGCGCCCTCGAAATCCTCGCGAAGCGGCCGAACGTCACGGTGTTCTATGGTCACATTCATCAGGAGCATCACCAGATGACGGGCGCGATTGCCCATCACTCGGCGCGCTCGCTGATCTTCCCGCTGCCGGCGCCCGGCTCGGTTCCGAAAAAGGCGCCGCTCCCGTGGGATCCGACGAGCTCCGATCATGGTCTCGGTTACCGGGTGGTCGAGGCGAGACGCGAGAGCTTCGAAATTCGCGAAGTACCCTTCGGAATGCGAGGCTGAGCGTGCGAGCGCTTTCCTATCGCTGGATCCTCTCGGCGGTCGTGCTGTCTGCGTGCGCGGCCGCAGAGAGCTCGCCACCGCGCGCGGCCAGCGCCGTGAACACGGTAGAACCCGCCGCGGCGCCTTCGTCGGTTCGCTCGACGTGCGCGCGTCATCGACCGACGGCGTGCATCGAGCCTGCGCCGTCCTACGCCAGCGACGTCGCGCCGCTCCTCGAACGCCGTTGCGGGTCGTGTCACGAAAACGGCGGCCCGGAGACGGACGATCACGATTTCTCACGGTTCGAGACGCTGCATGCGCAACGAACCTCGGTGCTCGCCGAGGTTTCCACGTGCGCCATGCCGCCTTCGGACGCTCCGCCGCTTTCACCCGCCGAGGCCGAGTTGTTGCTCCATTGGGCAGCGTGCGGCGCTCCACGAAACTGAACGAAGGCCGCGCACACTCGGCGCCGAGTGTTCTCGCGTTGGTGCCGCCAAGCTAGTTGTTTTGAGCCCCAGCGGCGACCCAAGCAGAAATGGCGTCGCGCCCTTCTGGATTTTCGCCTTGCGCGTCGAACGGCATGTTTCCGCCGGCCATGTTGAACCACGTCAATGGCGAGCGCACCGGATCGGCGATCGAGGAGTGGGTAGGGTTTGCCGGGTCTATCAACCCAACCCCGACCATACCCGCGTAGCAACTGTCCTTCGTCGTTCCACAGAGCCAGACGTTGTGCCCGGGATCTGCGTGACACCCGCTCGTCGCGCAATGCCCCGGTTTTCCTGGTGCGAAATAGTCGTTGAAGAGTTGCGTATAGGTCGGCGCTGGTCCTGCGTCGGGCAACGCCGGTTCGGATACCGTGGCGACGTCGGGAGACGCACCGCACGCGTTCATGAAGAGACAGACGAGCGACCCTGCGACGATGAGCGAGCGATTCATGTACGTGAGTACGTCGACGCCTACGTGATGGTTCCATGGATGTGAAGGAAGAGTTGTATGGAACCGTCCTCTGCCCGAAGCGTTGATCCGGGCGAGGTGAGATTTTCATGCACAATAAATCGATGTGTTCCGCCGCCCTCGTCGTCGTTCTCGAAGCCGTCGGCTGTTCGTCGAGTCCCGGCTCGACCATGAACTATGGTGCTCCCGGTTCCGGTTCAGCGTCGGGGTCGGGTGGGGGATCGGGATCGTCCGTGACGGCTCATCGTAAGGCTTACGTCGGTCTCTTCGGCGATTCGGCCGTCGCGGTCCTCGATACCGTGACGAACACGGTGTTGAAGACCATCCCCGTCACCGCGCCCGATGGGCTGGCCATCACGCCCGACGGGAAGAAGGTTTACGTGTCGAGCACCGACTCGGGGACGGTCAAGGTCATCACTACCGACGACGACACCATCCTGACGTCGATCGACGTCGGCTCCAAACCCGCTGGGCTCGCGATTTCGCCGGACGGCAGCCGGGCCGTCGTGTCGGTCGGCGGCGCGAACGAGGCCGTGATCGTCGACACGAGCGCCGACGTCGTTCTGAAGCAGGTTCCGGTCGGTATGGCACACTCGAGCTGTATCACCGCCGACGGCCGCTACGCCTACGTCGGTTCTCAGGTGACGACCGCGCCCGCCGTCGTCGTCGTGGACATCACCGGCGATACGCCGCCGAAGTCGTTTCCCGTCGACAAGTCGCCGCGCGCGCTGTCGTGCACGTCGGGGAAGATCTACTTCAGCGCCATCGGACTCGACGCCGTCGAGATGCTCGACCCCGCGACGGGCATGCTCGGAACACCGATACCGACCGGCGGCTCCCCGCATGACGTGCGCGCGACCAAAGACGGCAAATTCGAGCTGGTCGTCAGTCAGACGGTGGGCGATCTGGAGTTCATCGACCCCGTGGCGGATCAGGTGGTCGGCACCGTTCCGACGGGGAAGCTCCCCCACTGGATCACGCTGTTCACCGACGGGACCGAGGCTTACGTGACCAACGAAGACGACGACAACGTCGTCCTCGTCGATCTCGCCGCGCGCCGCGTGACGGACACCATCGCGATCGGCAATGCGCCGCGAAAGATGGCGATGCAGCCGTGATTCGACGGGTCGCGGGCGGCAGCGGAACGCGGAGGGCCGCCCGCGCTCGTCACGGGCCTTCCCACTTCCACACCACGTGGACCTCGCACCGGGTTGCGCCCGTAGAAATGCAGCCGACGCGCTTGTAGTGGGGTTCTTTGCAGCCCATGGCGGCGTAGATGGGGCGAGACGCCGCCATGTTCAGGTGACAGATGATCGGATGGTGGGAATGCCAATCGACGTAGGTGATGCGATGTTCGTTCGCGCGTGGAGCGAGGATCGTCGGGCGCCCGTTGTCGTATTGGAGGCGCCAGATTTTTTCGACGTGACGGAGGTAGCGCTCCGGGGTGACGCACATGGCGAAGATGGCGCGATAGATGCCGCGCAACATCTTGCCCATGATGTCCTCGGCCGCTTGTGGAATCATCGAGGCGATCTCCGCAGCCGAATGCTTCTGCATGAGCTCGTCGAGGATCGTGTGCACGATCTCCGCGTGGTACCACTGCGACGCGAGAATGCCGTAGCCCGGTCGGTCGAGGTCGAACTGGACGGCGTACCGCGACTCTGCCCGAGCGAGTGCGACGGCGACCGCCTCGCGGCCCCAGCGTTCGCCGTACCAGTTGACGAATTCTGCGAAAGCGAAGCCCTTGATGCTTCCGAGTCGTGGCGGCGGGGACGCTGGCTGCATCGCTGTTCAGTTCATGTACTTCGCGCGGAGTGCTTCTTCAGCGAGCTCGTCGATCTTCATGGCATCGGCGCGTTCGAGCTCGCTCGCATCGAAGAGTTGACCGGCGAATTCTTCCGGGAAGTTCCCCGATAGCCGGCGCGTGACCTTACCGAGAATCGGCCCGAGCAAACGGTGCCGGTTCGTGGTTCGGAGCGCGTTCATGAATCGGTAAAAAGGGCGATCGCCAACGCCCTTGCGGCTTCCCAGGATTTGCATTCGCTTCACGGCTTCACGCAGGCGCTTGCCGCTCGGGTCCACTCTCGCCATCGGAGCGAAGAACACCCGCTCGAGGAATGGCCCGGCCGCGACGAGCACGCCCGCGAATGCTCTCCACGCCTTCAGCTGAAGGGCGAGCGGCTTCCGCGGCTGCTGTGCGACCAATCCCTGATAGGCCGGCGAAGCGTAGAACTCCGTCATGTAGAAGTCGATCGCGATGTGGCGCGACTCGTCGCGGTTGATGAGCTCCATCGCGCGCTCGCTCATTTCGTCGTGCACGTAGTCGTTCAGCGACCGGAGCAGGGCGATGTCGAGGAGCAGTTCACCGCCCGTGATGTACGCGTTTGCGATCTCGGGAGTGAAGAACTGGATCGCGTTCAAGAAATGAGGCGTGAAGCGCACGAGCGCGGGCGTCGTCGCATACGTTCGGTAGTGATGGACGTCGTAGTGCGCGGCGAGCCGCTCCGCGGCGACGGCATGCCGCTCCTCGTCCACGACGAAGCTCGCGAAAATTTCCTTCAAAGTCGGATCGGAAACGAGCCGGCGTTGTTCTTCGAAGAGAGCGCCGGCGAGGCGTTCGATGGCCGCCATGTCCTTGAAATACTGAACGACGGCCTCTTCCGCGTCCCGCTCCATCGCCCGCGGCGTCACGCTCCAATCGAGATCTTCGACGCTCCACTGCTGAGCTTTGCATTTTGCGAGCATGCGCTCGAGATCCATCGTGCGGAAAAGATATCACGCAGCGGCGGAAAATCGACCCGGCCGTCACTCAGGCGATCGACGCCGTCAGAGCGTCGACCCGACGGCTTCGAACAACGCGACGGTCTCGTCGGCGTGGGCCATGAAATCCGGGTCGACGCTCGTCTTCACGACGACGAGCTCATGCGCCGGATCGACGTAGATGTATTGCCCCCAGACCCCGGCGGCCATGAACGCGCCACGGGTTCCGGGGATCCACCACTGGTATTGATAGCCCCACGAATGCCTCGCGAGCTTGCCGGGCGCTCGCGCCGGCTCGATTCGGGTCGACTCGCGGATCCACGCTTCCGGGACGATGCGTCGGCCGTCCCAGTCTCCGCCGCGCGCCACGAGCCGTCCGATCTTCGCGTAGTCGCGGAGGCGTACGTTCAAACAGCAGAACGCGAGCTCCGCGCCGTCGTTCTCCTCGGTGTTCCAGGAGGCGTCGTATTCCATGCCGAGGGGGACCCAGAGCTTTTCCTCGAGGTAGGCCGCGAGCGACCCGCCGACGGCATGGCGCAGCGCGAGCCCGAGCGCGAACGAGTCCGCGCTCGCGTAGTGAAACCGCGTGCCGGGCGGCACCTCGGCGCGGCGGCTCGCGAGATAGTGCGCGGCGTTCTCCCGGAAGTAGAAGAGGCGCGCGAACATCGTGTGAATGTCGGACGCGGCGTCGTCGTAGTCCTCGTTGAAGTCGATCCCCGACGACATGGTGAGCGCGTCGTGAAGCGACACTCGGCCATACGCGGCGCCGCGGAATTCGGGAACGAATTCGTCCAGAGTGGTGGTCGAGTCGTTCATTCGACCCTCGGCTCCGGCGATGCCGATCAGGAGCGACACGACGGACTTGGCGACGGACCACGACGTCATCGGAGTATCGACGCCGGCGCCCCTGAAGTAGCGCTCGGACAGGATCGTGTTCCCCTGGAGAACGAGGAGCCCGGTCGTGACGGTGCGATCGAGGAACTCGTCGACCGTGATCGTCCGTCCGCCGAACGCGAACGTCTTCGGCAAGGGGTGGTCTCCGACGTCGAAGCGGTGTGGCACCGGTGCGCGACGGATCGCTCGCGTCGGGAAGAGCTCGTCCATCGACTGAAAGTTGTGGACGCGTACGCTCGGCCCGAAGATCCGCATCTGACGGAACGAATTGCGACTGGACCACGGTCTCGTCGCGAGGAGCGCGACGGCCGCGATCGCCGAGAGGGCGAGAGCCACGATCCGGAGGGCCCGCGATCGTCTCGGCTTCGGCGTCGGGGCGATCATGTTCGCCGTCTCGTGCGGGCGGGCCGGCGCTTGGCCGCCGGCGGCTTCGGTTCGACGCGATCCGATAGGTAGTCCGCGAAGAGCACCGCGAGGACGCGGAGCACCTCGCCGGACTCGAGGCGTATCCCCACGGCGGTCTGCACCTCCAGCCCGAGAAACAGCGCGATGAGGACCGAGGCGACCGACGCCGCATCCGGCGGGTGAGCCATGCCCGAGGACGCGAGCTCGGACGCTACGACCGCGCTCACCGCCGTGGTGGCTTCTTGCAGCGCGCCTTGCGCCAGCTTCTTCACGCTCGGACTACGCAGGGCCTCCGCCCAGAGGTTCACGTCGACCCGCGCCGCGTGCCGGCCCTGAACGCTGAAGATCGCGTTGACCCAGTCGAGGAGCACGACGGCCTGGGTCGACGCAGCCCCGGCGTTCATGGCGCCTTCGAGCTGGCGCCGCCGCTCGTCCCGCGCCATCTCGAGGAGCGCGCGGATCATGGCTTCCTTGTTCGGGAAGTACGTGTAAATCGCGCCCGTGCTGACGCCCGCTTCTTCCCTCACGTCGGCGATGGTCGTGCTGTGGAAGCCGTCTCGCGCGAAACAGATCTCCGCGGCGCGAAGGATGTGCCCCCTGCGCTCGTCCATGGCGGCGGCGTCGAGCTTCGGAATAAAAAACGAATACTCGTTCTTTTTTAGAACGTCAAACGTCGGCGCCCCCAGCTGGTTGCGCCCGACGGGTCCGCAATCCGTTCGCGATGACTACGCGCTCTGACTCGGGAACTTGACTGCCCAGACGGATTCCGTGCCGACCAGGTTCGCGCCGTACGCGATCCGGATGTAGCCCTCTTCGCACCAGGCCGTTCCCCAGGAATTTCGGAGGATCCAGGATCCGGTCGAATCGTCCCAGCCGACGAGGATCACGTCGTGGTCGATCTTCTTCGAACCCGAGCCGGTAAATACGCTGCCGGCGGGATGATTCTCGAAGGCGTCATCCGCCGCGATCGCGCAGCCGACCGCGCCGTAGTGCATGATGGCGGCCTTGATGTCCGGAGTCGGTGTCACGCCGGAGCCGCCGCTGGAGTCCGCAAACCCCCAGTCGTCCGGGCGGTAGAGCTTCATCGACGGCTTGTAGAGACAATGTCCCGGGGCTGCCTTGTACGGCCCGTATTGGGCGGTGAGCGGCAAGCCATGGGCCTTGGCCCAATCGAGAACGGTGGTGTTGTCGTCGCCGTTGCACTGCCCATTCCGATAGCAGGACAGCGAATATTCTTCCGAAAGAACGAACTCTTTCGCGCCTCCGCCGATGCCGGCTTTGTTGAAGGCGACTTCGATGATCCCCGTGCCGCTGAAGTCCCAGCACGACCCGCACGCCTTTTGGTCTTTGATCGGCCCCACGATGCCGAGCTTCCGCGAATCCCAACTCGACGGGGTCGGCACTGCCTTCAGTTGCTGCAGATGCGCTCTATCCTTCTCATACGAGATCTGAATGAGATGATCCTTGTCGGAACGACGAACGTGACCTTTGAAATAGTTGGACACCGGGTGACCTCCTCGTGATGGGGCGGATACCAGTTCGACGCCGCCGTAGCGCGGCTCAGCCTCTCCCCGTAGAACGCGGCTCTTCGCTCGCGTCTTTCGGCCAACAGGATGAGGGGGAGCGCCGCGTCATGGCCATGAGCATTAGTCCTATTCGGCTCGGCCAGTTTTCCCGACCCGCGTCGCTCGCGACTTCCGTCGCCGTGTTACCGTGAGGCGTCGATGTTGCGGCCCGCTTCGCTCGTGATGTGCCTCCTCGTCGCGGGTTGCGCCGACACCACCGGTACACTCGTTCGGCTCACGAAGGTGCACTCCGACGCGCCGCAAAGCGAGGCCCCGCAACCTGATGCGGCGGGTGCCGGAGGTGACGCTCGATCCGCGGCTCCCGTGCCCGTCCCGGCGTGGCAAATTCAGTTGAGCGGCACGGTCGACACGTCCGTCGACGTGCCCTGGTACGAGGTCGACGCCGTCGACACGGACGCGACGGCGATCGCCGCGCTACACGCGCACGGTCGCACCGTGAGCTGCTACATCAGCGTGGGGACGGACGAGGCTTGGCGCAGCGACAGCGCGCAATTCCCGGCGGCCGCCGTCGGCAATGCGCTCGCGGACTACTCGCGCGAGCGCTGGGTGGACGTCCGCGATCCCACCGTGCGCGCGATCAATCAACAACGGATCCAGCTCGCGGCCGGACGCGGCTGCGATGCGGTCGACCTCTCCAACGTGCAGGCGCACACCGTCGACAGCGGCTTCCCTCTGACTGCCGCGGACGATCTCGCCTATGGGACCTTTCTTCTCGGGGTCGCGCACGCGGCGGGGCTCTCGGCGGGGGTCTCGGCGAGCGCCGACCTCGTCGCTTCGCTGGCGCCGGAAATGGATTGGGGGCTCACCGAAGAGTGTCTGGCCTACGACTCGTGCGATTCCTGGCGTGCCCTCGTCGACGCCGGCAAGGCCGTGTTCATGATTGAATATGGCTCTGCCGTGGACGCGCCCGCGCTGTGCCCTCGAGCCGCTGCCCTCGGGTTCTCGCTCGTGATCAAGCGTTCGTCCCTCGATGCCTTTCGGGTCGGGTGCGAGAACACCGACGGCGGTTCTTAGAAAAGGTTCCGTTTTCACCCATATTTGCATTCGCAACGCAATTCGATCGATGTTTGACCTCCTTCTGGACGCGCGAGCCACTGAGAGAATGCACCGAGCTTCGAGCCATGTCCGCCGCCGACCCTAAATCCCCGCGTCACCCGTACCCGCAGTTGCGGGTGGTCGACGGGCTGGCGTCTGCCGACGAGCCGCTCGACTTCGACGCCATGTTCCGGCGGTACTCACCGTACGTGGCGAGCGTCGGGCTGCGTCTCCTCGGTCGTGACGACGAGCTCGACGATCTCATTCAGGACGTATTCCTGGAAGCGCACCGCGGTCTTTCGGGCGTACGCGACACGGGCGCGATCAAGGGATGGCTGGCGCGCATCTGCGTACGGCGAGCGGTCAGGCGCCTCCGCCGACGAAAATTGCGCGCGTGGCTCAGCTTCGACGACCTCGGGTACGAGCCGAGAGAGGAGACGCACGAGGCGTCGCCCGAAACGCACGCCGAAGTGGCGCGACTCTACCGCGAGCTCGAAAAGCTGCCGGCGCTGGTGCGCGCCGCGTGGGTGCTTCGCCGATTGGAAGGTCAGAGCCTCGACGACGTCGCTGCCGCCTGCCGGTGCTCCAAATCGACGGTGCAACGGCGCTTGCGCGACGCGGACGCGCATTTGCGGGGGCCGACCGGAGTCTCGACGGAGGACGAAGGGACATGACGGCGCCCGCGGGTCCGGTGAAGCCCCTGCCGATCGCGTCGTCCATCGTGGCGCGCTGGGGGCACGAACGGCGCGAGAGGCTGCTCGCGGCCGTGCATGCGCGACGAGCGGAGCGTGCTCAGAACCGGCGTCGAGCCGGGGTCGTGGCGCTCCTGCTCACGGTTCTCGTGGGGACCGGTGTCGCGTGGCGCTTTCGGACTCCGAGCGCTGGCGCCGTTGCCACCGTGAGCGGCCAAGAGGTGCGGTTCAGCGATGGCTCGTCGGTGCGCTTGCTCGACGCCGCAGCGGCGCTCGACATCGGCAGCGCGTCGACGACCGTCGTGGAGGTAACGCTCCGGGCCGGCAGCGCGCAGTTCGCGATCACGCCGAACCCGAATCGCCGCTTCGTCGTCCATGCCGGCGCCGCCGACGTGAGCGTGCTCGGGACGCAATTCGAGGTCACCCGCGACGCCGAGCGAGTGCGGGTCGAAGTGAATCACGGTCGCGTCTTGGTCCGTTACCTCGGCGGCTCGCGCTTGCTCACCGACGGCGAATCGAATTGGTTCCCGCCCGCGGAGCTCGGCGAGCCGACGCCGGTCCCGAGCAGCAGCTCGACGCTTCCCTCGCCGAGCCCGGCGTCCTCGAGCCCTCCACTTCCGAAACCAGCGCCGGAAGCTCGCCCCGAACGGCGGCGCTTTCTCGAGCAGGCGTCGCGCGGTGAATACGCGGACGCTTACGCGGCCATCGAGCGAACGCCCGAAGTCGTGGGCGACGATGCCAGCGACTTGCTGCGCGCCGCCGATGCCGCGCGTTACTCGGGACACCCGATGGAGGCCACGCGCTATCTCGAACGGGTCATGCGTGAGCACGCCCACGAATCGGTAGCGCCGCTTGCGGCGTTCACGCTCGGTCGGATCGAGCTGAGTCAGCTCGGACAGCCCGCCAGAGCGGCGGACGCGTTCGCTCGAGCGTTCGACCTCGCCCCGAGTGGCTCGCTTGCCGAAGATGCGCTCGCTCGAGAGGCGGAGGCCGCAGGGCTCGCGGGCCAGCACGATCGCGCTCGCCGAGCGCGAGAGCAATATCTGGAGCGGTTTCCGCAAGGGCGCCGCGCGGAAAGCATGCGAGAAGCCGCCAGCGCGACGGCGCCGATCCCCTCGAGTCATTGAAGCGACAAGCGGGTTCGGGAACGATAAGCTTTCGGACGAATGCCGCCTCTGCGCCGCCGGGTCGTATCGACGGCGCTCGGAGCCGCTCTCGTCGTCGTGATGCGGTCGGGCGGGGCGCGGTCGGCAACGACGGGGGACGAGCCGCTCGCGACTTCCGCGCTCGGCGTCGAGCTCGGCGCGTGCCCCGACGTGGATCGAGATGAGCTGCAAAAGCTGCTCGCGCTCGAATTCCGGACGCTCGGCGTGCAGCCGAAAGGGGAATCCGAACGCGTCGTCGTGACGTGCAGTGCGGAACGCGCGCAGCTGACGCTCGAACCGGACGGCGCTTCGAGCGAAGTCGATCTATCCGGCACGACTCCCTCGGCGTGGCCGCGTTTGCTGGCACTCGCGGTGAGCGAGCTCGTCATCGAGACGCGAGCTCGAGTCCCCGTCGCGACCCGCCCAGCTAGCCCGGTGGCGAAGCGAACCGAGGTCGCACCGAAGGAAACGAGACGCCGCTCCGCTCCGCTCCGCCTGTTCGCGGGAGCAGAGGGACGATGGCTCCCGCACGCATCGTCGAGCCTGTGGGGGCCGGAGCTCGGGCTCGAAACGGACCGATTTTTCCCGCTGACGTTCGAGCTGCGCCTGCACGCGAGCTTCGGAAGCACCAGCACCGAGGTCGCGCGCGTGAGCTGGACCGCCGAAGGGGGGAGCGTCACCGTGCTCTGGGGCGTTCGTCTCGGAAAAGTGACGCTCGGCGCGGGGCCCGGTTTTTCGGTCGACGCACTACAGCTCTCGCCGAGCGTGAAGATCGCGAGTGCGAGCGGCCAGTCGCTCAGTGGACCGTGGGGCGGACCCGAGGCGGACGTGCGTGGCCTCCTGGCGCTCGGTGACGCACTTCTCGTGTACGCGCGCGTCGACGCGGGGGTGCTGACCTTTCCCGTCCGAGGCGACGTGAGCGACGGCCGTCGCCTGGTCGATGCGAGCGGCGGCTGGGTTTCGGCCGCGGCGGGTGTGGCGACCCAATTCTAGAAATCGGCGTCGCGGGTGACCACTTCCTCGGAGCACGCCCCACCTAGTGGGCATGCGTGGCCCTTCGATTGCGGTTCTTCTGGTCGTTCTCCAGGGCTGTTCCGCCGACGGAAACGCCGGAAACTTCGGAGGTAGCACCGGCGGCTCCGGAGGGCTCGGTACCGGCGGCAGCGGCGTGACGGGCGGCGCTCAGGGAAGCGGCGGCGCACCGGGCGGTGCCGGCGCCGGTGGAGCGACGTCGAGCGCCGGCGGCGTTGCTGGGAACGGAAACGGGGGTGCATCGAGTGGCGGCATTGGCGGCGTGTCGACTGGCGGTGCATCGAACGGAGGCGCATCGAACGGCGGTGCATCGACCGGAGGCACGAGCTCCAGCACGGGTGGTGCTTCGTCGAACGGCGGTGGCACCGGCACTGGAGGCACGAGCGGCGGCACCGGAGGCACGAGCGGCGGCACCGGAGGCACGAGCAGCGGTACGTGGTGGAAGCCCGCGAAGAACGCCACCTTCTACTGGGACCTGCAAAACGCGCCGCCCGATAACACGCGTAATGTCGGCGCGTATGACATCGACGGCTGGGGCAACGACGCGCAGGAAGTCTCCACACTCCACGCCAAGGGCATCAAAGTCGTGTGTTACATGGACGCCGGCACTTACGAACCGGGTCGGCCCGACTCCGGGGACTTTCCGGCAACGCTCAAGGGGGCCGATGTGCAAGGCTGGCCCGGCGAGGTGTGGCTCGACGTGCGGCAATCCGGGCCCAACTACGCGAAGCTGCAGAGCATCATGCTGGCTCGGTTCCAGGTGTGCCAGCAAAAGGGCTTCGATGCGGTCGAACCCGACAACATCGACTCGTACGAGAACGATCCCGGGTTCAACACGACGGCGGCCGATCAGCTCGCATACAACGAGTGGCTCGCGACCACGGTGCATGGGCTCGGATTGGCCATCTTTCAGAAAAACGACCTCGACCAGGTGCAAACGCTGGAGCCCTACTTCGACGGCATCCTGGACGAAGAGTGCAACAAATACTCCGAGTGCGACGCGCTCGCTCCGTACACGGCGGCGGGCAAGGCCGCGTGGGACGCCGAGTACACGGACGACGGTGAGACGACCGGCATGTTCTGCAACGCCGACGTCAGCGCGAACATCGCCGGTGCGCTCTTCAATCTCGATCTGGACGGCAGTCTCTTCGAACCGTGTCCGAACGACGTGGGCCTATTCAACTGAGTCGCCGACTACCAAGGCGACTCGAATCGTGCGAGCGCTGCGAGCCCGAGTCGCGACTCGCTCATCGAGTCGCCTTGTTTCCTTCTTTGGCCAAAGCGTCTTCGAGCGTGCGTAGCGCGTCGTCGCACGCAGCAGTCAACGGCGGCTTTACGCGAAGCGACAAGTCCAACGAGCGAACATTGGTGTTTTTCCGGGAGAGCGCGACGAGCTCTCGCGAAGCGCTGGCGAACTGATCGAGCGCCGCTTGCGCGGCCGATACGCTAGCGCTTGCTTCCGGAGCGGCGAGTCCGGAAAGCTCGTGGAAAGCGTCTCTCGCCTTCGTCTCGAGATCGGCCATCTCCTTCTCCATGCGAGTCATCGTGGCATCGTCGGCCTCGGCGATGTGGGGAGCTTGAAGCACCTGGACTTCCCGCACGGCCAACACTGCGTTGGCGGCCAGGCCTTCGACGTGGCAACGATTCTTGGCGGCGACGCCGGGCACGATGGTCCCGAGAGCATCGCGAAAGCCGTCCGCAGCGATCCGTGCGGGACCGAACGACAGGCGCTGCGCCTTCAGGTTCGTATTCTCGACCGCGAGGGCAAGGATGCGGCCGTCGAGCTCCCGGTATTCTGCAAAGTGATTTTTGAACTGCTCGACGATGCGGAGCTCGTCGGGAAATCCGAGGCTCTGGAGCAGCGGGGTGAGCGCGGCGACGTCGCTTTCGACGGTCTGCGTGGACTGCCTCGCATCGTTTGCAAATCCGATCGAGGCTTCGTCGGTGTCGGCCATGACGGAGCGATTGGAAGCGTCGGCGGACTTCGTGAATTGCACGCGCAGCTCGGCCGCCAGACCGCGCGCCTGGTCGAGCTCGACGAGGGCATTCGACGCGCCTCGGTCGCAGCCGATGCCGAGAGCCAGGGTGATGACCGCGAGGATGAATCCCTGCAGTTGAAACTTACGGGAAGTGAATTTCACGAGAGCGAACACGCGCGGACGGTAGCATGACGCCTCGTTGGACGAGCTAACGCGCGACGTCCCTCGCCGACCTCGCGATTTCCCGGTGCAAACGCCCACGCTTTCGACGGCGTACGCATCCGAAACCGACCGCGAGCGCGGTGAGTGCGAGTGCCGGCTCCTTCGACGATTCCATGGTGCCGGTTTGGGCCGGTATGGCGCAAGAGCAGCCGCTCGAGCGGTTCTGCGTGCCGCCGGTGCCGCCGGCGTTGCCGAAACCGAAGCTCGCGTCTCCGTTGTCTTTGCCCGCGCCGCTCGTTCCACCGACGGAGACCGAACCATCCGCACTGGCGTCTCGACTTCCCATCGTTCCGGCATCCCGTGCGCGATTGGCGGTGCCCGCGTCGCGCGGTGTTGGACAACTCGTGGGCACTGGCGAAGTTGCCGGTCCGCACGTGGGCGTATCGTAGGCGCAACAGACAGGAGCTTGCGCGAAGTGACCGAAGCCGCAGTAGGCGAGGCAGAGCTGGTCTTCGCAGGCGGTCGCCACGTCCTGTCCCGGACAAGCCACGAAATTCTTCACGGTACGGAGATCGAGCGACGCCGTGAAGACCCCACTCTTTGCGTTCACCGTGCCGAACTCGGGGACGCCGGTCACCTCCGTACAAGTATAGAGTGTGTTCGTCGCTTCTTGGTATCCGAGGCAATAGACAGGAGCGTTCGAAAGATGAGTTGGCTTCGCGTCCAGGCTTTGTGAAAACCACAGCCCTTTGGGCTCCGACGGATCGGACCCACCCTGGTCCGCGATCCAGAGTCGCCCATCGGTCGCAAAGGCAACGCTGTTGCTCTCAGTGCCCACTTCGGTGATCGTGAGATATTCCTTGAAGGTCTTCCCCTGGTCGTCGCTGATCAACACGGTGTCCGTCGTGCTGGCCGGTGGAGGTGCGTCTTCCGGACGCTCTATCGCCGCGACGATCCGATCCGGATTCGTCGGATCGACCGCCTCCAGTCTGAACTTGCTCGTCGTCGCGTCGGTGGGCCCGTAAGCGTTGTCCGTCCAAGTCGCGCCATCGTCATCGGAGACGCGCACGACGTAGTTGGGCAGAACGACGCCACCATCCACGGTCACCGTGCCTTTCACGGCACCGAGGTAGAAGCGCCGGCCGTTGCCGTGAGCGACGACGAGCATCTGTCCGATCAATACCTCGTCCTTGGTGCCGAAGTCCGCCCAAGAGCCGCCCGCGGCCCGCCGGAACACGCCGTTCAGCTTCCCACCGGACGACGTCACGGCATACGTCACCGTCGGATCGAGCGGATCGGTCGCGAAACCATCCACCCACTGCCCGTCGAACTGCGGCTCTTCCGTCCACCCGCAGGCGTGACCGTCGTCGTGCCACAAGCCCGTGAACGCGCCCATCAATGCGAGGCCGTCGCTCGTCATCGCCAGCGCGCTCCGGTGCACCGAAAGATCGAACATCGCCGAGCCGCAAAGCAGGGTCCAATTCGCGCCGCCGTCCGTCGTGAAGAGCGCGCCGTCTTGGCCATTGACGTAGCGGAGCGCCATCACGCCCGGATCGGTCGGGTGCATCGCGAGCTGAACGAGCAGTTCCGGTGGCCCGGCGTGAGCCACGCGCGGAAGCTCTACGGCCAGGATGAATAGGAAAATGGCCGACCCCCGCCGCAGATGCATCCCGCGACAATCTACGATTCCGAGCCGCTCGCGCCAAGAAGTTGACGCCCTTCGCCGAGAAGTGAAATGCCCGGCAGAGGCACGAAGGAACGCTAGACGTCGCGCGCCGGCCGGCATTTCGGTACGGCGAACGTCGTGCGAGGATGCGCGGAGTGTCGGCAGAGCCGCTCGCAAGCGGGTGCAACGCGCGATCGGTGGTGTGGCGAGCCGCTCGATGCCCGGCCGCGGTGGGATGGAGCGTCGCGCTCGCCGTCTCGGCGGCGTTGGCGTTGTGCACGGCGACGGCGCGGGCCGCGCCGCAAATCGTCGCCGTGCCGCAAATCATCGTCGGACTCGAATACGAAGTCGCGCCCGACGCGACCGGTTGTCCGAGCATCGACGACTTCAGTGCAAGCGTGGGTCGGCAGCTCGGCTACGATCCGTTCCAGGCGACCGCAGCGCGACACCTCGTCGTCCATATCTCGCGGACGGAGACCGGCTTCGACGGCTCGATCCGGTGGAGCAACGCCCAGGGGCAGGGGGTCGGCGATCGCCAGCTCTCGTCGCGACGTTCGGAATGCTCCGAGATCGCGGCCAACGTCGCGTTCGCGGTGGCGGTGCAGATTCAGCTCTTGGCGGCGCTCGCTCCGGCAACCGCCGAACCGAGCGCGCCGCCAGCGGCGCCCGTGCCAGCTCCGCCGAACACACCGACGCCTGTGCCGGCTCCGTTAAACAAGCCGACGCCCGCAGCAACGGCGAGTTCCATCTCACGACCCAAAGACGTCGCTGCGGTGCCGGCAGCGGCACCTCCGTCCGCAGCGCGTCGAAATCGGCTCGAGTTTTCCGCGGGTCTCGGTGCTTCGCTCGCGCTCGGGGTGGCGCCGCAGCCGACGGGCATCGGGCGGATCTTCGGAAGCGGTCGCCTCGAGTGGGTTTCGTTGGAGCTCGCGGTCGACGGAGCACTTCCCACGACTCGAACGGAACCGGACGGGAGCGGCTTTTCGCTCCATCGCTTCGCCGCCGACGCCGCGGCGTGCGGCCACGTCGAAGTGTTCACCGCGTGCCTGACGGGAACACTCGGCCGCCTGGAAGCGCGTGGGTTCGGCGTCGACAAGCCGGCGTCGCCGGCCGGGCTGTTCTCGCAGTTGGGCGCGCGAATCGGCGCGAAGCACGATTTTGGCGAGCGATACTTCGCCGCCGCGCGTCTCGAGGGACTCGTCATGGTCTCGCCCTGGACGGTGACGCTGAACGATACCGCCACATGGACGACGCCTCGCGTCAGCGGCCTGATCGGCCTGGATTTCGGCGTGAACATTTTCTGACAACGCGGCTTTCCGAGCGACAATCTAACGTGGGATTCCCGTGACTCATCTGCGCCTTCTCGCTCCGCCCGTTCCGCAGATGACGGCGGACGAGGCCTGCTTGGATGCCTTCCAGAGGGAGCTCGGCTACATCTACCGATCGTTGCGGCGCCTCGGCACGGCACCGACGGAGGTGGATGATCTGGCGCAGGACGTGTTCCTCGCGCTCCGCCGATCTTGGACGCAATACGATCCAAGTCGCCCATTGCGGCCGTATCTCTTCGGAATCGCCTTTCGGCTCGCGTCGGCGCATCAACGCAAGGGCCGGCGCGAGGTGCCTTTCGGAATCGTCGAGGTGGACGACACGCGGCCCGGCCCAGACGACGTGCTGCAGACCAAACAGGCCCGCGCGCTGGTGCTCGCTGCGCTCGAACGGATCCCGCTACCGAGGCGCGCCGTCCTCGTCATGCGCGATCTCGACGATGTCCCGATCGACGAAGTCGCTCGGGTGCTCGCGATCCCCCTCTTTACGGCCTATTCGCGCTTGCGCAAGGCGCGCCGGGAGCTCGAGGCGGCCGTGCGGCGGACCTTGAAGGAAGGGGACCTCCGATGAGCCGCTCGCGCCCGCCGCTCGACGTCCGTGCGCTCCTCGATGAGGAACGCGTCATCCCTCCGGTGCCGGCTCCGGTGCGAGCGCGTGCGCTCGCCCGCGCTCGCGCAGCGTTGGTAGCGGGCCGAGTGACGGCGCCGGACGGCTTCGCGAGAGTGCCGCGAACCCGTTGGGGCGTTGCCGTAGCGGCGGCCTGCGTCGCGAGCGCCGCAATCGGCGCCACCGCGTACGAGATGGGCATGCGTCACCGGCCCGTCGCCAGCGAGCATTCGGCAGTACCGACCACCACGGTGGTCACGACGTCGTCGGTTCCCTCGACGCCGGCTACTCCCGTCGTTGCCGTTGCGCCCGCTTCGCCGCCCGCCCCGGCGATTACTCCGCCGCGCTCGTCGCAAGCGGCCCCCGGTCCCGAGGAGCTCGGCCTACTCCAGCAAGCACGCACCGCGGTGGCGCGGCAAGACTTCGCGGCGGCCCTGCCGCCCATTGCCGAGCACGCCCGCCGATTCAAGAACGGCCGCTTGGCAGAAGAGCGCGAGGCGCTCCGCGTGAGGGCTCTTTCGGGGCTCGGGCGCATCGACGAAGCACGGCGCGCGGCGGGTGCTTTCGAGTCACGTTTCCCGCGCAGCGTGCTGTTGCCCGCGGTGAGTCAAATGCCGGCTTCTGCACCGTGATCACGAAGCGGCTGTCCGTCGCGCTTCGCCTGTGCGCGAGCGTCGCCATGGCGAGTTGCGGTGGAACCCTCGATGCGGGCCACGACGTTCCTCACGGGCTACTCCCCATCGACGAGCGCAACCCGGTCATCCTCGAAAACGACAGCGCGACCGACAACTGGATGGGCGAGTACGCGGTCTTGCTGGCGAACAACGGGGGACCACCGCTCGCCGGCATCATCGTATGCGCGAGCACCTACTGGCCGGATCTCGACGCCAACGTCACGGGATGGACCCAGCTCGTGAACGCCGCGCGGGCGAGCGGCCTCGAGAACGTTCCTGACCTGACCGTGAGCGCAGGCGCGCCGCTCACGAAACCCGACGACGGCCAGATCGATTCGACGGCGCCGAACCATTCCGCGGGCGCGCAGCACCTCATCGACCTGTCGCGCGCGCTGAGTCTGCCCGCGCGGCCCGTCGTCGTTCTCGTGGGCACGCAGCTCACCGACGTCGCGGATGCCTATCTGGTAGACCCCACGATCACCAACCGCGTCGTCATCGTGGCATCGCTCGGAGGCCTGAGGGCGCCGAACGCGCTCATGACCGGACCCAACGGCGACCTCGATCCCTGGGCCGATTGGATCGTCGCACAGCGATTCCAATACGTTCAGGTCATCGCTCCCGACGATCAAACCGCGGATGTGACCTCTGCCGAACTCGGCAACTTGCCGGCGTCTCCGTTCGGCAATTGGATTGCGGAGACGCAACCGGACATTTCGACGAACCCGAGGGCGTCCGATCAGGTGACGGTCCTTGTCGCGGGCGTGCCGCAATTCTCCACCGCGGTTCATCGCGCCTCGCCGGACGTCTCTGCCGGATTCGGTTCTCCACCGGGACAAGGGCCGCCGCTCGTCCCGGACGGCAACGGCAACGCCTTCGTCGTCACCGAGGTCGAGGCCCCTCTCGCCACATCGCTTCTTTGGCGCATGTTGCTCGAGCCTCATCCCCAGGGCTCGTGATCAATCCGTGACAAAAACGGGCGAGCAGCGACAAACACGAAAGTCGCGATCGCCGTCCGCCCTCCGCACGAGTGCGGACTCCACGGCCGCAGCCCCGGAGGCTCAACCCGATGCGTCACTTCGATTGGATTTTTCCGTTGCGTGTTGCGGCTGGCGCCGCAATGACGGCCATTTTCGTTGGCGGCTGTTCCAGCGCAGGAAGCGGGTCCGACTCGAACACCGGCGAAGGAGGATCGTTGGGTGTCGGCGGCTTTCCGACTGCGACAGGCGGAATCATCGGTTCGGGAGCGACCGGCGGTGCGCTCGGAACGGGCGGCGCGGTCCTCGGCAGCGGAGGCGCTAGTGGTGGCGGGGGCGGCGTGATGGGAACCGGTGGCGATGCGACCGGTGGGATCTCGGGAACCGGCGGAACCGGAGCCGGCGGTGTGCAGGGGACCGGCGGAGCGGGGAATGGCGGTGTCACCAGCGCGGGCGGCGGAACGGGGACCGGTGGCATGTCGGGGACGGGCGGATCGTCGAGCGACGGCGGCACCTCATTGCCCAAGAAGTTCTGCGGGAACATCACACAGGAGGGTCAGGTCCGCTCGGACTTCATCACGTACTGGGACCAGATCACGCCCGAGAACGAAGGGAAGTGGGGATCGGTCGAGGCGGTTCGAAACCAGATGAACTGGACGGGCCTCGATGCCGTTCACGACTACGCCAAGCAACACAATATCCCGTTCAAGCAGCACAACTTCGTCTGGGGCAGCCAACAACCGAGCTGGATCAGCGGCCTGTCTCAATCGGATCAACGCGCCGAGGTCGAACAGTGGATCCAGCTGTTTTGCGAGCGCTACCCCGACACCCAACTCATCGACGTGGTCAACGAGCCGCCCCCGCACACCACACCGCCGTATACCGCGGCGCTCGGCGGCGCCGGAACCAGCGGCTACGACTGGATCGTGCAGGCCTTCAAATGGGCGCACCAGTATTGCCCGAACTCGATCCTCATCATGAACGACTACAACACGATCGAGTACGCGACCGACAACAGTCACTTCATCGATATCGTGAACGCGATCAAGGCGGCCGGCGCGCCCATCGACGCCATCGGCGCGCAAGCGCATGCCGCGTACTCCATGTCGACGAGCACCGTGCAGATGTACCTCGACAAGCTCGCGTCCTCGACGGGGCTACCGGTCTACATCAGCGAGTATGACATCAACTTGGCCGACGACACGCAGCAAAAAAACGTGATGCAAAGCCAATTTACGATGTTCTGGAACGACGACAACGTGAAGGGCGTCACGCTGTGGGGCTACGTCGTCGGGCAAACCTGGGAGACGAACACCGGTCTCATGACGACTAGCGGCACGATGCGACCCGCAATGACCTGGCTCATGCAGTATCTGAATCGCCCATGAAGAATGTGGGACTTCCTGCCGCCGTTGCCGGCGTTCTGCTTCTCGCAACGCCTGCCTTCGCCGCGTCACTGTCTGGCCCTGTCAGCGGCTGGGCAAGCGGCGTTCCCAGCTACATCTCGATGTACGAATACGTACCGGCCAGGTTGGCTTCCCATCCACCGATCCTCGTGGTCTCCCACTATTGCGGTGGCAACGCGGCGGGGATGTTCGGTGAAGCACAAGGAGGCGGCATCGTGGCCGCCGCCGACCAGTACGGTTTCGTCATGATCTTTCCGCAGACGTCCAATAACTGCTGGGACGTCGGGTCGCCGAAATCCTTGACCCACGATGGTGGTGGGGACACGCAGGCAATCGCACAGATGGTCAAATACGCGATCACCGAGCACAGCGCGAACGGCGACCGTGTCTACGCACTCGGAACCTCGTCCGGGGCCATGATGACGGAAGCGTTACTCGCCGTTTATCCGGACGTGTTCAAGGCCGGCGCTGAGTTCTCCGGCGTGGCCGCCGGCTGCTGGGCGGTGAACTATAGCGCCAGCAATCAGTGGAGCGGCCCGTGTGCGAGTGGCCAGGTTTCCAACACGGCAGCGCAATGGGGAGACCTCGTCCGCGCCATGGACTCTGGGTACGACGGACGTCGTCCTCGTATCCAGCTTTGGCACGGAACAGCGGACTCGATCATCAATTTCAACAATCAAGGCGAGGCCATCAAGGAATGGACCGATGTCCTCGGGCTCAGTGCAACCCCGACGTCGACGGCCATGCAGAGCGTCAATAACCACCAGTGGACTCGACAGAGTTGGCAGGATGGGTGTGGGTATACGGTCCTCGAAGCCTGGGCGGAACAGAACGGCCCACACGGCACGGATGCGAACTTGGACGCGACCTACGTGATCCCGTTTCTGGGTCTCGACCAGTCGGGCGCGACCGATCCCGAAGTGTCCCAGTGCGGCGCGGGGGGTATTACCGGCAGTGGGGGAAGCGGGGGCAGCGGCGGAAACGTCGGGAGCGCAGGATCGGTGGACGCGGGCGCAAGCGGAGGGACCGGCGGCGTGGGGGGGACGATGGTTGGAGGCGGTGGGACGAGCGGGTCGAGCG
>CAZDNG010000026.1:0-108453 GCA_964506835.1 uncultured Polyangiaceae bacterium | reverse complement strand
TTTAGCGTCCGAGAGCCTTCAAAACGACGAAGATGAGGAATGCGCCGCCGATGCCGCCTCCGAAGAGCATGTAAAGGAAGGCCCATCCAGCGGCGAGAACCGGCGTAGTCATTGCGATTGATTCGACCATTAGTAGAAGCTCCCGTCGTTTTACGAACTCCGCGACGCGTGGTTCGCGCGCGTGACGGTCTCTAAGGGCAAATAGCTTGCCAACAGTGCACGATGACTCCGCGAGCTTTCGCGAACGCGGTGTGCAATGGCTCGCGCCTCGCTGGCACACCGCGGGGCTGATCGCGGTGATGGTCGCGGTCGCGGTGACGGGAACGGCGCTCTCGTTGCTCCATCGCGGCGCGCCCGCTCCGGCGCGGGCGGGTTCGCGGATCGTGGACGTCTATCTCCCGATGCTCGTCACGCAGTGGGGTCTGGTGGTCTACGTGTGCCGGATCGGAAGAGCGCGAAACGCGCTCCCGTTTCTTTTCTCGAAGGGTAGGTTCACCGTGGCGCGCGCCTTCGCGGACGTCGCCATCGCGCTCGTCGGTTTCGCGCTCATCGAAGGTGGTGAGTGGGCGAGTGCGGCCGTTTTCGGCGCTCACTTGCCCGCGACGGCCGTGCGATTGCTGCCGGGCACCGGTGCCGAGCATTTCGCGTGGGTCTTCGTCGCGACGAGCGTCGGGTTCTGCGAAGAGGTCGTCTATCGAGGCTACTTGCAGACGCAGCTCGGCGCGTTCACGCGGGGCCCGACCCTCGCCGTCGCCGCCCAAGCCGTCTTGTTCGGCATGGCCCACGGCGAGCAAGGGCTCGGTCCGGCAACTCGGATGGTCATTTACGGGCTGGTTCTCGGTCTCGTGGCTGCGTGGAGGCGTTCGCTGCTTCCCGGGATCCTGTGTCATGTCGCGATCGATATGTTCAGCGGGTTCGCCTGAGCAGGCCGAGTGTGTGAAGAAATTCGCGCCCATGTCGTCGCCCCTGCGAATCATGCGAAGTGGCGAAGCAAGAGCAGCTCTTGCCAAACGGCGAAGCTTGCGAAGACACTCGGCGCATGCACGGCTTGAAGACGTTCGCAGGAGCGCGCCTTCGTCGCCTTCGGGAGAGTCGAGGCCTCACGCAAGTCGCGCTTGCGACGTCGCTCGAGCTCTCGCCGAGCTACCTGAACCAGCTCGAGCACAATCAACGCCCGATCACCGTCGCGGTCCTCCTCAAGGTGTGCTCGGTGTTCGGCGTCGACGTGCAGTATTTCTCGGACGAGGACGAAGCGCGGTTGATCGCCGATCTACGCGAGGCGTTCTCGGTGCTCCCGTCCGAGCACACTGCGTCCGCCAACGAAATGCGTTCGCTCGCCGGCGACATGCCGGCGCTCGCGCGCGCGGTCATCGCGCTTCACGAGCGATACCGAGGAGCCGTCGAGCGCGCCGACATCCTGGCGAGCCGTCTCGGGGAAACGGATCGATTCGCCGCTCCCACGCTGCGCATGCCCTACGAGGAGGTGCGCGACTTCTTCTATTCGCGGCACAACTACGTCGCGGAATTGGAGGCCGCGGCCGAGGGGGCGTTCGACGGCGCCGGAAACGGCTCGGACGACCTCGGCGAACGAATCGCGCGGCGGCTCGAAAGCCGCGGCGTTCGCGTCGTGCTCGACGATGAGCGCGAGGGGCAGCGGAGCTACGAACCGGCGACGCGCACCTTGCGCATCGGCCGGCATTTGAGCGCCGGACAGCGCGCATTCCAGATGGCGACCGAGCTCGGCTTCCTCGAGTTCGACGAGTTGCTCACCGCGTTGGTGAAGGCCGCGCCGTTCGGGAGCGACGAGACGCGGGCCCTCGCACGGATCGGGCTCGCGAACTATTTCGCCGGCGCGACACTCATGCCGTACTCGGCGTTTCTGAGCGCCGCGGAGTCGATGCGATACGACGTCGACCGGCTCGCGCGCCGTTTCGGGGTCGGATTCGAGCCGATCTGTCATCGCCTGAGCACGTTGCAGCGGCCGAACGCGCGCGGAGTTCCCTTCTTTTTCGTGCGCGTCGACCGCGCCGGGAACATCTCGAAGCGCCAATCCGCCACGGATTTCCATTTTTCACGAGTCGGCGGGACGTGTCCGCTCTGGAACGTCTACGAGGCCTTTGCGCAACCCGGTCGCGTGCTCACTCAGTTGGCCCAAATGCCCGACGGCAGGACGTACCTCTGGGTCGCGCGTACCGTCTCGCACACGACGAGCTTTGGGCGACCGGAAAAGACGTTCGCGATCGGGCTCGGTTGCGACGCGCGTGACGCCGAGCGCCTCGTGTATTCCAAAGGCCTCGACTTGAAAGACGCGAGCGCCGCCACGCCCATCGGCGCCGGTTGCCGCGTCTGCGAACGCTCGGGTTGCCCACAACGCGCATTCCCTCCGGTCGGGCGCGCGCTCGCGGTCGACGAGAACGAGAGTCGCTTCGAACCGTATTCGTTTTCCTAGGGACTCCCCCAAAAAAAAGAGCGTGCCACGCGATGCGCAGCACGCTCCGTTTGGGTGAGGGGAACGCCTAGGACTTCTTCGGCTGAACCACGATCTCGACGCGGCGGTTCGAGGCGCGGCCTTCGACCGAGCTGTTGTCGGAGACGGGATCGTCGGGCCCTTTGCCCTGCGCGGTGATGAGGTCCGTCGGGATGCCCTTGGTGACGAGGTAGTCGCGGACCGAGCTCGCGCGCTTCTGCGACAGATCCATGTTGTTGTCGCGTGAGCCGACGTTGTCGGTGAAGCCGTACACGACGATCGGCTGCTCTTTGCCGCGGAGCGCTTCGGCGATCTCGTCGAGCTTCGCCATCGCGCCGGCCTTCAAGTCCCACTTTCCGGTCTTGAAGAGGACTTCGCCCGAAAGCGTGATGACCATGCCGCGGTCGTCGTCCTTCACCGAGGCAATCTTCGCGATGGTGTCGCGCGCGTCCTTCAGCTTCGCTTCCATGTCGGCGAGCTGCGCCTTCTGCGCTTCGGCGGCCGCCGTCTCTTGCTGGAGCTGTTGCTGCGTCTTGTTCAACGTCGCGCGGGTCTGCTGGAGCTGCGACGACATCATGCCGTCGGCCTTGGCCTTGTCGGCCTCGGCTTGCTGATTCGCCTGCATGGCGAGCGCCTCCTGCTCGGCAATCTGCGATTTTCGCTGCGCGATGACGGCGAGGTCGACGGTGTTCGGGTCGTCCGGCGCGTCGGCCCAGGCGTGCTCGGCCTTCTGGAGCGCCAGATCGGCCTCGTGCACGTCGGTTGGGTCGAGCTGCATGGCGACGCCGGACTTCGCTTGCACGAACTCGGTACGCGCATCGACGAGCTGCTTGGGCGGCATTTGCTCGCCGCCGCACGCCGAGACGACGAAAAGTCCGATGGGGGCGATGGACGCAATTCGACGAAGTTTCATGGCTGTTCTCCCTTGAGTCACTTTCCGCCGGCGTTCTGGAGCGCCTGGTGCGCATCGGCGGCTTTGCTCTGCGCTTGCGATGCCTTCGCCATGCTCAGCGCGAGCTGCGCTTCGGCACGAGCGACCGCGACGATGCTCGCCGAGCGCTCGTTGTCCTTATCCATCAAGTCTTTCGACTTCACGAGGTCTTCTTGTGCGAGCTGCAGGTGCAGCTTCGCGTCGGGAACGTCGGGGGCGCCGCCCGCTTGTGCGCGACCCACGTCGGCCTGAGCCGCTGCCCATTCGTCGTTAGGCGGCGGGATGCTCGACCCGCACGCGAACGTGACCACTCCAAGCAACGCTATAATCGCAACCCTCATCGGTGTGTTCCTCTCGCCGTTAGGGTAAGTGCGACCCGGCTCGATCGGCAAGTGGATCCGTCGAGGGTCGGATGCTTTCGACATGACGGATTTTTATGGGAAATTCTTTACGCGGCGCCCTACCGCCGTGCGGCGAGATTGAGCATGACACTCGCGTCGCGAGGCGAGCCGACTCGGTTCTTCACTTATGAAGTAATACGGCGCTGCCGAGTGCTTCCCGACGGCGAATTCGACCTCGAGCCGTGTCGCCGCGAGACTCAGGGAGCCGAGTATCGCTCTTCGGTCGCTTTGCCCATCGTGTGATAGCCCTTGTCGACGAAGACCACGGTGCCCGTGATTCCACTGCCGAGCGGACTCAACAAGAAGGCCGCCGTGTGACCCACTTCCTCGGCAGCGAGCTGCTCTTGCAGCGGTGCGTTTGCTTGGGTGTAGCGAATGGTCTCATCGATGATGCCGATGGCACTCGCCGCTCGCGACGCCAGCGCGCCGGCCGAGATCGCGTTCACACGCACGCCGTATTTTCTTCCGGCTTCGAACGCCAACGTACGCGTGTCGCTCTCGAGCGCCGCCTTCGCCGACGACATGCCCCCACCGTAGCCCGGACAGACCCGTTCGGCCGCCAGGTAACTCAGGGAGAGAAAGGAGCCCTTCGGACGCAGAAGCGGCGCGAAGCGGCTCACCATGGAGACGAAGGAGTACGCGCTCACGCTGATCGCCGTCAGGTAGCCGGCGCGGCTCGTCTCGAGGAGCGGCTTTCGCACCTCCGGCCCGTTCGCGAGCGAATGGACGACGATGTCGAGGGGCTTTTCGCCGAAGTCATGGACGAGCGCGGCCGACAAACCGGCGAGCGAAAAGTCGCCCGCATTCGCGTAGCGCCGATTCGTTCTCACGTCCTCGGGAGCGTCGTCGAGCAGGTCGTACGCCGCGTCGAGCGCATACACGCGCTCGAAGTCGAGGAGCGACCCGTCGGACATGTGACGCGACTCGTCGAACTTGCCGCGAGCGAGCATCGTTCGGAAAATGTTCAGGGCGGGCGGCCAGGTCCCCACACAGACGGTCGCTCCGGCTTCCGCGAGGGCTTTGGCGATGGCCCAACCGAATCCGCCGTCGTCGGCGACGCCCGCGATGAGCGCACGTTTTCCGCGTAAGTCGATGCTCAGCATGGTCCTTGTTCGAAGGGGTGAAAAGGGGAAGCGAAGCGCATCATCATCATACACGAGCCGAGCCCGCTAGCTCGATTCGGCGACTCGGGGGTCGGAAGGGGGCGAGCCGGCGAGACGACCGTGTTCGAGCCTCAAAATGCGCGCGCCCATCGCGGTCGCCAGGTCGAGCTGATGCGTCACGACCACGACGGTCACGCGGCCCCGCGTCATCTCGACGACCATGCGCGCCACGGCTTTCGTCGTCTCGGGGTCCAGGGCGCTCGTCGGCTCGTCCATCAAGAGCACGTCGGGCGCCTGGGCGAGGGCGCGGGCGATGGCGACGCGCTGCTTCTGTCCGCCCGATAACTGGTGCGGGTAGGCGCCGCCGCGGTCCCCGAGGCCGACCTGCTCGAGCAACCCTCTCGCGGTCGCCTCCGCGCGTTCGGCCGACTCGCCCTTCACGACCCGCGGCGCGAGCGTGACGTTGTCGAGGACGGTGAGATGCGAAAAGAGATGGAGCTCCTGGAACACCATGCCGACCTTGGTGCGGAGCTCCGCGAGCCGGTGCGGGCTCATCGCGCCGCCCTTCGGCGCGAGCTCGAACCCGGCGATCGCGATCGAGCCTTCGTCGAAATCTTCGAGCGCGTTCAGACAGCGGAGCAACGTCGTTTTTCCGCCGCCGGAAGGGCCGACGACGGCGACCGTTTCCCCGGCGCCGATCTCGACGTCGACGCCCGCGAGCGCGCGACGATCGCCGTGACGCTTAACGAGGTTCCGGATGCTGATCACGTTTCAGTTTCTGTTCGAGCCGGACGGCGAGGCGCGCCAGCGGGTAGCTCATCGCGAAGTAGAGCGCCGCGCAAGCGATTCCCGGCACGAGCCACCCCCGGAGGTCGACCGCGGCGATCGTCATGCGCTTCGTCAATTCGACCACCGTGATCACGCTGACCAAGGACGAGTCTTTGAGGAGCGCGACGAAGTCGTTCGTCATCGACGGCAGAGCGATGCGCATCGATTGCGGCAAGAGCACGTGCCGCAGCGCTTGCCACCGGCTCATGCCGAGCGCGCGCGCCGCTTCGGCCTGCCCGCGCGGCACCGCGAGGAGCGCGCCGCGTTGAATCTCCGCCTCGTACGAGGCGTAGTTGAACGCCAAACCGAGAATCGCCGCGGTCATCGGTCCCAATTTCACGACCGGCGCGAGCGCGAAATAGAGCACGTACAGCTGAAGCAAGAGCGGCGTTCCGCGAAAGACCTCGATGTACGCCGACGAGAGCCACCGCGCGACGTTCGAGCGTCCGAGGCGCCCGAGCGCGAGCACGAGCCCGAGCGGCAACGCGATCGCGAACGCCGAAACCGAGAGCGCGACGGTGATCAGCGCGCCGCCGAGGAATAGCGCCGCGTCGGGAGGACCGAAGTGCCGCACCGGCTCGGGCCCGAGCAGAGTCGAGCTCGAGTCGGGCGCTATCGTTTTGTTGCTTACGTCGTTTCCGGGCGCGGCGCTGGGCGCGGGAACTACCTTCGCCAGTGCGTCCTGGCGTTCGTCCCAGAGCGCCCAGTGTTCGAGGATCCGGCGGAGCTCGCCGCTCGATACCATCGCGTCGAGCGCGTCGTCGATCGCCTGCCGGAGTCGCCGGTCGTCCTTACGGATCCCGATGATGTACGTGCCGCGCGTGACGTCACCCGCGACGCACTCGACGTCTTTTCGCACGCACCCATATCGATTGGCGATGATGTGGTCGAGGAGAACGCCGTCGACCCGTCCGAGCTCGAGATCGGTGTACGGCTCGGAGACGCCCTCGTAGAGCACGCGCTCCACGGGGAACTTCGCGAGAAATTCGTACGCGTACGATTGATTCAACGTCGCGACTCGGTGTCCGCGGAGTTCGTCCAGGGTGTGCTGTTTCTGTCCGCGACGCACCGCGAGCGTCTCGCCGAACACGAAATACGGCTTCGACAAGAGGATGCGATCGCGCCGCTCCGGCGTGTCCTCGAGTCCGTTCATGATGACGTCGAAGTCGCCGCGTTCGAGCGTCGGCACGAGGTTCGACCATTCGGCTTGGGCGAACCGCGCTCGGACGCCGAGCCGCCGCCCGAGCGCGTCGGCGATGTCCACTTCGAACCCGATGAGGTGCTTCGGATCCTTCGGATCCTCGTAGACGTACGGCTCGCCGCCCTGCACGTCGCCGCCCCACACCAGTTCGCCCCGTGACTTCATACGGGCGACCGTGTCGTCCGGGCTCGCGGGCGCGCTCGGCGCGGCGCTCGAGGACGCGGCGAGCAATCCGAGGGCGAGAGAAAGCACGGGCCATCATCGCCGCGCGCCGCCCGCACCGGCAAGGCTCAGCCGCGCGGCATCCGGATCTTCAGGCCGCGCCCGGCGAGGTAGCGCTTCAGATCGCCGACCGAGTAGTCGCCGTAGTGCACCATCGACGCGACCAATGCGGCATCCGCGTGCCCCTCGGTCAGGACGTCGTAGAGGTGCTCCGGTTTACCGGCGCCGCCCGACGCGATCACCGGAATGTCGACCGCGTCGGCGATCGTGCGGGTCAGCCGGAGCTCGTACCCTTCGCGCGTGCCGTCGGCGTCGATCGAGTTCACGACGAGCTCGCCCGCGCCGAGCTCCTCGCCCTTCCGCGCCCAGGCGACCGCGTCGATGCCGGTCGCGGTGCGTCCGCCGTTGATCACGATCTCGTAGCCCGACGGGATGTCTCTCGACGGCTCCGTCCGCTTCACGTCCATCGACAGCACGACGCTCTGCGCGCCGATCGCGTCCGAGCACCGCCGGATCAAGTCGGGGTCCTTCACCGCGGCGCTGTTCACGTTGATCTTCTCGGCGCCCGCGAGCCGGAGCTTCGTCGCGTCTTCCACCGACCGAATGCCGCCCCCGACCGAGAACGGAATGAACACTTCCGCGGCCACGCGCTCCACCACGTCGAGCATGATCCCGCGGTTTTCGCTCGACGCCGTGATGTCGTAGAACACCAACTCGTCGAGCCCCTCGGCGTAGTACTGCCGCGCTTTCTCGACCGGATCACCGATGTCCTTCGTATCGACGAAACGGATACTCTTCGCGAGCTTGCCGTCACGGACGTCGAGACAGGAAATAATGCGCTTGCTGAGCATGGGTTAGGGAGTGCCGTTCCACTTCGAGAATCGTTCGAGCAATGCGAGACCGAGGGGGCCGCTTTTCTCGGGATGGAACTGCGTCGCGAAAAGATTCTCGTTGCCGAGGGCACAGCAGAACGCGCCGTCGTAGTCGGCGGTCGCGTAGACCCGTGCCGCGTCGCGGGGACGCGGGTAGTACGAGTGGACGAAGTAGAATTCGTCGCCGGGCTCGATGCCTGCGAGGAGCGGGTGCGGTTTTTCGACGCGCACTTCGTTCCAGCCGATGTGAGGAACCTTCACGCGCGAGTTGCTCGGCCGAAAGCGGACGGTCTCGCCTGGGATGAGCCCGATCGACGGCGTGTCGCCCTCCTCGGAGCGGTCGAGGATGATCTGGGCGCCGACGCAGATCCCGAGAATGGGGACGCCACGCCGATGCGCGGCGCGAATCGCGTCGTCGAGCCCGCGCTTCTTCAAAGTATCCATCGCGCTCTTCGCCGCGCCGACGCCCGGAAAAATCACGCGCTCCGCCCGTGCGACCGCGTCGGGATCCAGCGTGATCACCGACTCCACCCCGACATGATCACACGCGCGCTTCACGCTGCGAAGGTTGCCGGCGTCGTAGTCGACGATGGTGATCATGTCGAACCTCGTGCTGCGTATAGCACGCGCAACGGTTACTTTGAGCGAAGCGAATACCAGGGGGACCGCCCCGAAGGGGGCGAGGGGGGCGGGCACGAGCGGGCACGCCCTCCAAGAACAATCTCACGACGACAAAGGCGTCGCGGGTTTTTTTAGTGCTTGCGTCGCGGTTCTTCGCGGAACACTCGCGTGCGCTTCTCGCCTCCGGCTGCGATGCTCGCTCGCGCACTTCACGTGCGGTTCGTGTGGGGGCTGCCTCTCATCCCCCACACCCCCAGAGGCGGACGATTTGCGTGCGGACGCCGCGCAGCGGTTACCTTGAGCGAAGCGAATACCGGGGGGACCGCCCCGAAGGGGCGAGGGGCGGGCACGCCCCCCAAGACCAATCTCACGACGGCAGAGCCCGCCCGCAATCCGGCGCGGGTACAACCCCCCAAGACCAATCTCACGACGGACAGCGTCCGCTCAGTGCAATACCGGCTCTTCGACGCCGACCGGCTCGAACCGGAATTCGACCTTGTCGCCGGTGACGTCGACCTCGACGTGGCCGCCCTTCTCGAGCTTGCCGAAGAGGATTTCGTCGGCGAGGGGACGTTTGATTTCATCCTGGAAGAGCCGGGCGAGGGGACGCGCGCCGTTGTCGACGTCGTAGCCCTTCTTGGCGAAGTAGTCCCGCGCGGCGTCGGTCAGCGTCACGGTGACGTTGCGCTCCGCGAGCTGACCCGTGAGCTCCTTGACGGCCTTGGCGACGATGCTGTGCATCACTTCCTGCGTCAGCGGATCGAACCGGATGCGCGCGTCGAGTCGATTCCGGAACTCCGGACTGAAGGTGCTCTTGAAGGCGATTTCGTCGTCGCCGCGCGCGCCGACCCGGCTGAAGCCGACTTTGACTCGCGCGAGGTCCGCGGCGCCGACGTTGCTCGTCATGATGAGCACGACGTGCCGGAAGTCCGCCTTCTTGCCGTTGTTGTCCGTCAAAGTGCCGTGGTCCATCACCTGGAGGAGCACGTTGAAGACGTCGGGGTGCGCCTTCTCGATTTCGTCGAGGAGCAAGACGCAATGCGGCGTCTTGGCGATCGCCTCGGTGAGGAGCCCGCCGCGGTCGTAACCGACGTAGCCGGGCGGCGCGCCGATGAGCCGCGAAACGGTGTGGCGCTCCATGTATTCGCTCATGTCGAAGCGAAGGAGCTCGACGCCCATCGTCTTCGCGAGCTGGCGTGCGGCTTCGGTTTTGCCGACGCCGGTTGGTCCCGTGAAGAGATAGCTTCCGATGGGCTTTTCCGGAGCGCGGAGTCCGGCGCGCGACAACTTGATCGCCGCCGTGATCTCGCCGATCGCGCGATCTTGCCCGAACACAACGGCGCGTAGATCGCTTTCGAGACTTCTGAGCGCGTCCTTGTCGGAGCTCGACACCTGCTTCGGCGGCACTTGCGCCATGCGCGCGACCACCTGCTCGATGCGTTCGACGTCGACGGTGACGCTGCCTTCGAGTTTCGCGTCGGCGCCGGATTCGTCGATGAGGTCGATGGCCTTGTCCGGCATGCGCCGGTCGTGGAGGTGTCGCGCGGCGAGCGTCGACGCGGCTTCCACCGCTTCTTCGGCGTATTTGACGCCGTGGTACTCCTCGTACTTCGGGAGGAGGCCGCGCAAGATGAGCGCCGTCTCTTCCGTCGTCGGCTCATTCACTTCGATTTTCTGGAAGCGCCGGGCGAGCGCCGCGTCGCGCTCGAGGTGGCGACGATATTCTTCGAACGTGGTCGCACCCATGCAGCGGAGCTTTCCGCTCGAAAGGGCCGGCTTCAGGAGGTTCGAGGCATCCAATGTGCCGCCGCTGGTCGCGCCGGCACCGATGACGGTGTGGAGCTCGTCGACGAACAGGATCGCACCCGGCTTCGACTCGAGAGACTTGAGCACGGCCTTCACGCGGTTCTCGAAGTCGCCGCGGAATTTCGTCCCGGCGATGAGCGCGCCCATGTCGAGTGCGTAGATGACGGCGTTCTCGAGGGGCTTCGGCACCTTGCCTTCCGCGATGAGCGAGGCGAGCCCTTCCACGATGGCCGTCTTGCCGACGCCGGCGTCACCGACGAACAGCGGGTTGTTCTTCCGCCGTCGTGAGAGCACCTGGATCGCGCGGCGGATCTCTTTCTCGCGGCCGACGAGGGGTTCGACGTCTCCGGCTTTCGCCCGTTCGTTCAGGTTCACGGCGAACTTCGCGAGCGCGTCTTTGCTCGTCGAACGCTCGTCTTCGTCTTCGGGGAGCCCCGCGGGCGACTCGTCGATGTCGTCGTCGCCGCCGTCCTTGGCGACGCCGTGCGAGACGTAGTTCACGACATCGAAGCGCGTCACGCCGGCCTGGTTCAGCACCTTCACGGCGAACGAGTCGACCTCCGCGAAAATCGCGACGAGGACGTTGTGGCCCTTCAGCTCCTCTTTTCCGCTGGATTCGACGTGAATCGCGGCGCGCTGGAGCACGCGATGAAAGCCGCGTGAGGCCGTCGGCGCGACGTCGACGCCGTCGGGGACGCGCGAGATGAACTGGTCGAGGACCTTCTCGAGCTCGGTTCGAATCTTTTCGACGCTGCCGCCCGATTTGCGGATGACCTTGGCGGTCTCTCCGTCGTGCAAGAGCGCGTAGAGGAGATGTTCCACGGTGAGCAGATCGTGGCGACGTCGCTGCGCCTCCCGGGCAGCCAACGAACAGGCGATTTCGACTTCTGCGCTGACTTTCATGAATCCTGTGAATCCTTGCCCGAGGCCCCTTCAGGCTCCGCGGTGACGCGGAGGGGGTGCCCGTTCTGCTTTGCGTAATCCATCACTTGCGACGCCTTCGTCTCGGCGACGTCGCGCGTGAACAGACCGACGATCCCGTACCCGCGGTGGTGTACGTGGAGCATGATCTGCGTCGATTCAGTCTCCGTTTTGTAGAAGAACTTCATGAGGACGTGCACGACGAACTCCATCGTCGTGTAGTCGTCGTTGTGGAGGACGACCTGGTACCGGCGCGGTTCCTGGGTCTTCGGCTTTTCGGCGACCGAGACCTCCCCCTGTTCTTTGCCTTGCTTCGTCGGGCGTTCGGAGGCCATGGGGTGCTGAAACTTTGTACACGCGGAGTCGTCGTGTCGAGCCCTTGCGGCTTGCTTTTCGACCCGGGCCGCTCCCGCCTCTCTTCGGCCTGTGGCATAAGCCGGGTACCATCAGAGCCCCTGGCTCTCCCATTTCGAAGGATTCGGACCCTGTGCCGGCAAAGAAAGATTCCCCTTGGATCATGCGGACGTACTCGGGGCACAGCTCCCCGAAGGCGTCGAACGAGCTCTACAAGCAAAACCTCAGCAAGGGGCAGACCGGCCTCAGCGTTGCCTTCGATCTGCCGACACAAACTGGATACGATTCCGACCATCCGCTAGCCCGGGGTGAAGTCGGGCGGACGGGAGTGCCGATCGGGCACCTCGGGGACATGCGGGCGCTTTTCGACGGCATCGCGCTCGAGCGCATGAACACGTCGATGACGATCAACGCGACCGCGGCGTGGCTTCTCTCGCTCTACATCGCCGTCGCGGAAGAGCAGGGCGCCGACCCGAAGAAGCTCCGCGGTACGACGCAGAACGACATCATCAAGGAGTACCTGTCGCGCGGCACGTACATCTTCCCGCCGGCGCCGAGCATGCGGCTCATCGCCGACACGGTGCTCTACACGGTGGAGCACGTGCCGGAGTGGAACCCGACGAACATCTGCAGCTATCACCTGCAGGAAGCGGGCGCGACCGCCGAGCAAGAGGTGGCTTACGCGCTCTCGACGGCCATCGCCGTCCTCGACACGGTGCGCGCGCGCGGCATCGAAGGGAAAGCCCTCGCCGACGTCTTTTCGCGGCTCTCGTTCTTCATCAACTCGAGCATTCGATTCATCGAGGAAATTTGCAAACAGCGCGCCTTTGCGCGGCTCTGGGAGCGCATCGGTCGCGATCGCTACGGCATCGACGACGACAAGGTGCTCCGGTTCCGCTACGGCGTGCAGGTGAACTCGCTCGGGCTCACCGAAGCCCAGCCCGAGAACAACATCGTCCGCATCGTGCTCGAAATGCTCGGCGTGACGCTCAGCAAGGGCGCTCGCGCCCGGGCAATTCAGCTCCCCGCGTGGAACGAGGCGCTCGGCTTGCCGCGTCCCTGGGATCAACAGCTCTCGCTCCGTTCCCAGCAGATCCTCGCCTACGAGACGGACATCCTCGAGTACGACGACATTTTCGACGGCTCCCCGGTCATCGAAAAGCGGGTCAAGGAGATCGCCGAGCAAGCCTGGGCGGAAATCGAAAATGTCGGCTCGCGCGGCGGCATCGTCGAGGCCGTCGGGAGCGGCTACGTGAAGGAGCGGCTCGTCGGCTCGCACGCGGCGCGGATCGCGTCCATCGAGCGCGGCGACCAGATCGTCGTGGGCCTGAACAAGTTCCGCGAAACGGCGCCGAGCCCGCTGCAAACCGACGGCGGTGCCGACTCGATCCTCCGCGTGGACCCGGCCGCCGAAAAGGAGCAAGTGGAGCGGCTCGTCGCGTGGCGCAAGAGCCGGAACGAGGGCGACGTGGCTCGCGCTTTGAACGGCCTCCGCGAGGCGGCGAAGGGCGGACAGAACATCATGCCGGCGTCGATCGTCGCGGCCAAAGCCGGCGTCACCACCGGCGAGTGGGGCGGGGTGCTCCGTGAGGTGTTCGGCGAATATCGCGCGCCGACCGGCGTGGCCGGCGCCCGGACGTCACCCGGCGACGAAGCGGCGCTCGGCGCGCTCCGGAAGAGAGTCGGAGAGCTCGAGGCCGAGCTCGGCCGTCGCCCGAAACTCCTCGTGGGCAAGCCCGGCCTCGACGGTCATTCGAACGGCGCGGAACAGATCGCCCTCCGCGCCCGCGACGCCGGGTTCGAGGTCGTCTACGAAGGCATTCGCGTCACCCCGCAACAGCTCGCGCGTGCCGCGCTCGACGAAGGCGTGCACCTGGTCGGGCTCAGCATTCTGAGCGGCGCGCACATCGAGCTGGTCCGCGAGGTGCTCGAACAGATGAAGCGCCGCGGGCTCGGCAACGTGCCGGTCGTGGCGGGCGGCATCATCCCGGAGAGCGACGCCGAGGAACTGAAGCGCGCGGGCGTTCGAGCCGTCTACACGCCAAAGGACTTCCAGATCTCGCGCATCCTCGGCGACCTCGTGACCTACGTGCGCGAAGCACACGAACACGCGGCGTGACCCCCGCCGAGCTCGAATCGCTCGCGTCACTCGCGGAGGGCGTGATTCGCCGCGAGCCGGGCGCGGTCGCGCGCGCGATCTCCCTCGTCGAAGATCGACGGCGTTCGGCGGAGGCGACGACGGTCGCGCTCCTTCACGCGATCGCCAAAGCGTCGGACCCGCTTCGCGCCGCCCGCGTCGGAGTGACGGGCCCGCCGGGAGTCGGCAAGAGCTCGCTCGTCTCGGCGCTCGTGCTCGCGACGAGAAAGTCGGGCCGCACCGTCGGCGTGCTCGCCGTCGATCCGTCGAGCCCGCGCAGCGGCGGTGCGTTACTGGGTGACCGAGCGCGCATGGACATCGATCCCGACGATCTGGGTCTCTACGTGCGCTCGATGGCGTCGGGGGGCGACCTCGGCGGGCTCGCTCGCGCCGCGGGCGCCGCGATCGACATCTTGGGCGCCGCGTACGACGTCGTTTACGTCGAGACGACCGGAGTCGGGCAGAGCGAGACCGACGTCGAGCACGTCGCCGATACGGTGCTCCTCGTGATCCAACCCGGCTCGGGCGACGTGCTCCAGTTCCTGAAGGCCGGAATCATCGAGATCCCCGACGTTTTCGCGGTGAACAAAGCCGATCTCGGCGCGATCGCCGAGCGCGCGCACGCGGAGCTCGCGGCGGCGTTGTCGGCGGTGCACGTCGGTGACGGATCGCCCTCGCCGGCGATCGTCGCGACCAGCGCCACGACGTCGGCGGGCGTCCAATCCCTGCTCGCGACGCTCGACGCGCATCGCGCGCACCTGGTCGAAAGTGGCTCGCTCGCTGGTCGGAGAGCGCGCGCGACGACCGCGTGGGCGTATCGCTTGTTCGTTCAGAAGTGGGGCGAATATGGCGTCGAAGAAGCGGGCGGTCGCGACGCCGTGTCGGCGGCGCTGTCGCGACGGATTGGAAGTGGTGTGCCGGCCGTCGAAGCGGTCGCTGAAATCCGTCCTCGGTAGATCGACTGTTCGATCCTTGCACGGCGTTGCTCGGTCCCGCTGCGCGTCGCGACTCGCCTTGAGCGACGTTGAGCGATTCGGGTGAGCTCAGGGGATATTCGACCACTGCGTTTGGCGCTCACGTTGCGCTCGCGGGGTCGACTTCCTGTGATTGTCTTCACGCGCACGATCTGCGCGCGAAACAATGCGCGCTCGGCAAAAAATTCCGCTCGATGCCGCCGCAAAAACGCACAGGCGATCTATCGAAATTTCCGACCAATTCTCGCTGCACAGCTACTATACCCACATTGGACGCTTGGCTGACACGCCGGGGCTCACGTTCCGCGGCGGGGACACGGAGAATGACGATGAGGAATTTGAAAATCGTTGCGGCGCTCGTTTCGATAGCGGCCGTGTCGTGCGGTAGCCAAAACAGCGGCGGCTCGGGCGGAGAAACCGAGAATGGGACGGGCGGAGTGCAGGGCAATCCGTTCGCGACCGGTGGCGCCCCTTCGTTCCCCGGATCCGGCGGTTCGACGTACACGCCGCCCGGCAATGGTGGTTCGGCGCCGAGCTACGGCGGCACCACGTCGCTCCCGTCAGGCGGTGGCGCACCGAGCGGCGGCGGCGGTTCCACGGGCACGCCGCCCCCCGCGACCGGCGGCGCACCGAGTGGCGGCGGCGGGACGACGGGCACCGCAACGGGCGGCGCGCCGGGCTCTGGCGGCCAGACCTACGTCCCGCCTGCGGGCTCCCAAACAGCGACGCTGACCATGACTCAGTTCCCGATCGAAGCCGGTCAGGAACTGTACATGTGCCAGAACTACGACAACCCGTTCGGCGGCAAAGATGCAGCGGTCCAGGCCGACGTCATGGACATGACGAAGGGCGCGCATCATATGCACATCTTCTACGGAACGAACAGCGAGCCGGCGAGCCAGCGCTCGCTCGAGTCGTGCTCGGGTATCGAGTTCCACCCGCTCCTCGACGCGACTCAGACGCCGCACCAGGAGACGGTTTATCCGGACGGCATGGCGGCGAAGGTCCTCGGCAGCACGGGGCTCCGGCTGCAAGTCCACATGCTCAACACCACGACGGACACGCTGACCGTGAACGTGCAAGCCAAGCTCACCGCCGTCGACCCGACCAACATCACGAAGTGGGTCGCCGAGATTTACTACAACAATCTCTGGCTCTCGCTGCCGCCGAACACGACGACGACGGCGACGACGACCTGCGGCATCCCCCAATCGTTCGGTCAGATCGGCATCATCGGCGCTGGAAGCCACATGCACTCTCGCGGCACGCACTTCATCGCGAACACCAGCACGGGCGTGAAGCTCTACGAGACGACCGAATGGGAAGAGCCGGCGCCCGCCGGCTACGACCCGCCGGTCATGTTGAACCCGGGTGATCAGCTCACCTGGTCGTGCACGTACAACAACACCACGAGCAGCACGCTGACCTTCGGCGAGCACGCGGCAACGAACGAGATGTGCATCTTCGTGGGCCGCTTCTTCTCGTCCCCGTCGGGCGAGGATCTCGAGTGCCAGGCGTTCACGCCGAACGGGCAGACCGGCCAGGCCAACGTCGCTCAGTAGTCAACAAGGCTCGCTCGGCTCGAGCACGCGGCGATCTGACTGCTCTCGGTCCTCAGCGTGCGAGTGCACGCTTCAGGGCCTCACCCAGTCATCTCACCACGCGGTCTTCGCCGATCGAGCCTTGTTGGTGTAGCTCGCTCGGCTCGAGCAAGCGGGGATCTGACTGCTCTCGGTCCTCAGCGTGCGAATGCACGCTTCCGGTCCTCACCCAGTCATCTCACCACGCGGTCTTCGCCGATCGAGCCTTGTTGGTGTAGCTCGCTCGGCTCGAGCAAGCGGGGATCTTGAGCGAAGCGAACATGCGTGGCGGACTCTGACGTCTTGGGATTGGTTTCTGGGGGGCGTACCCGCCGCATCGCCTGGTGGACCGTGACGTCGTGAGATTGGTCTTGGGGGGCGTGCCCGCCCCCCTCGCCCGTTCCGGGCGGTCCCCCCGGTATTCGCTTCGCTCAAGTTTGCCGGTGCGCGACGTTTGCCGGTGCGCGACGTTTGCACTTCTCGATGTCGAGTCGTCAGTGTCCGCCTCTGGGGGTGTGGGGGATGGGAGGCATTCCCCACTCGAACCGTACGTGAAGTGCGCGAGCGAGCATCGCAGCCGGAGGCGAGAAGCGCACGCGAGTGTTCCGCGAAGAACCGCGACGCCGACACCAAAAAAACTCACGACGTCAGAGTCCGCCAGGCAATCCGGCGCGGGACACCCCCAAAGAGCAATCTCACGACGCCAGAATCCACCCGGTAACCGGCCCGGGCACGCCTCCCAAGAACAATCTCACGACGGCAGAGTCCGCGAGGCAATCCGGGCGCGGGGCGCCCAAGAACGAGCGCTCAGGGCGCTTTCTTCGCGGGTGCCTTGGGCTTGTCCGCCTTCTCGTTCTCGGCGGCTTGCTTGAGCTCCCAAAGGGCATTCTTCTTGGCGCGGCGACGTTTCTGGTGGGCTCGGGCGCGAGAGTCTTGCGGCATGGGGCGCTTACTAGCGCAAATCGGGCTCGGCGTGGAAGTGTGAATGACTTCGTGTAAATTTGTAAACCATGGCGAACGACGCAGGGTCTCTCGATACGGTGCGCAACGCGGCCGTCGGGCATCGACTGCGTGAGCTCCGGCTGGATCGCGCCCATTCCCAGGCCGACTTCGCGCGGCGGCTGGGCATCTCGCCGTCGTATCTGAACCTCATCGAGAAGGGCCGGCGGACGCTCCAGCTCCCGCTGCTCTGGCGCGCCCTGGAGCTGCTTCAGGTCGAACCGGAGCCGTTTCTGGACAGCCTCGGCGAGCGGCCGGTCGAGCAAAGCCTGGCCCAGCTCCTCGACGAGCCGCTGCTCCGCACTTTGAATCTCGATCGCGACGACCTCGCGACGATCAGCGCCGAACCGATGGCGGTGACCACGGTCACGACGCTGTTCAATCTCTACAAGAACACCCGAAGCCAGCTCGACAAGCTTCAGCAGCACTTCTCCCGTCGTGAAGCCGACCAGAAGGCGCGTGCGTCGCTCGAGCGACATGGTCAGGGCGCCGATCAGGCGCTCGCGCTCGACTATTCGCCGCTCGACGAGGTCGTCGACTTCCTGCAAGCGCACCGGAACTACTTTCCGGCGATCGAAGAGGCGAGCGCCGCGGCGCGCCGCGAATTCGGGCTCGAGCGCAGGGTGCTCAGCGACGCGCTCGTCGAGGCGCTCGAACACCGGCTGGGCGTCGAGGTCACGGTGCTGCCGCCCGGGCGACCGTCGAGTGTCGTTCGCTACTACGACCACGTCGCGGGTCGTCTCGCGCTTTCGGCCGGCCTCTCGGAGGCGCGACGCAAGTTCGATCTCGCGCACATCGTCGGTCTCCGCCGCATCGACGAGCTCGGCCTCGACCAGGCGATTGCCGGCTCGTTCAAGTCGCGGCACCCCGAAACGCCGCGCCTCGTGAAGATCCACCTCGCGAACTACTTCGCCGGCGCGCTCCTCATGCCGTACGAAGACGTCTTTCGCGAGGCGCAGCGCACGCGCTACGATGTCGAGGGGCTCGCGGGCTTGTTCGAGATGAGCTACGAGGCCGTCGCGCACCGTTTCACGAACCTCGCCGATGCGAAGCGTCGCGGGGTGCCGATGCACTTCGTCCGCGTCGACGTGGGGGGCAACATCTCGAAGCGGTACTCCGCGACGGGCCTCGGATTCCCGGTGGGGCTCGGCTCGTGCCCCAAGTGGGTCGTGCACACCGCATTCCTGACGCCGAGCACGATTTCGAAGCAGTTCAGCGTGATGCCGGACGGCGCCGCGTTCTTCTGTTTCGCGAAAGTCAACGTGGCGCCGGTGCAGGGGTCGCTGGTGAAGGGCACCCTGTACTCCATCGGCCTCGGCACACACGCCGAGGACGCGCATCACCTGGCTTACGCCGACGATCTGCCGCGCTGGGCGCCGGAGCGCGCGGCGCGCATCGCCGTTCCGGTGGGCATCACGTGCCGGTTCTGCGAGCGCACCGATTGCAGCCAGCGCGCCGCGCCGAGCTACAAGTTCGCCTTTTCGCCCGACGAGTACGTGAAGAAGGACAATTTCTTCTCGCCCATCCTCGACAGCGATTTTCCCCGCGATCGCCGTCCGAGCGACGCGCCGGATTCACGAGGAGCCGACGGCGCCGCGCCGAACAAGCGGCGACTCAAGTTGATGTAGAGGATGCCAACGAGCGGATCCGGAATCGCATCGAGCGGATCTCGACCGGGGGAGGGGCCCCGGTCGATGCCACGCCCTGATCAGTCTTGGCAGAGCAGATCACGATCAGCCATTGACGCGCGAGTGAGACTACCGGCGAGGCCGGCGCGGGTCGTTTGCTATCGGAAGCGACGCCGGGTCTTGTTCGTCGACCCGACCCAGAAAAATCCAGCGCCTCAGACCACCCAGGTCTCGCCCGAGTGCAGCAGCTTGTCCAGGCTGCCTTTTCCGAGCCGTTCCACCGCGCGCTTCGACTGATCGACGAGCGCGCGCTCGTAGGTCGGGCGCGGCACGGCGTAGAGCACGCCCATCGCGATCGGAAATTGCGGGAACGGCATGCGAGCGAGCATCGTCGCGATCGTCGAGTTCGTTTCGTCGTGAATGAGGATGTCCTTCTCGGTCACCCCGTTCTCTCCGAGGACGACCACTTCGAGCGAGAGCGTGCGCGCGTCGATGCGGAGCCCCTTCTTGTTCCCGGCTCCGAACAGCAAGGGCTTGCCGTGCTCGACGTAGATCTGCCGATCTTCCTTCGTCGACTTGTCGGTGAACGCGACGAACGCGTCGTCGTTGAAGACGTTGCAGTTCTGGTAAATCTCCGTGAAGGTCGCGCCGGGGTGGTCGGCGGCGCGGCGGAGGACCAGGGCCATTTCTTTGGCCTGCACGTCCACGGTGCGAGAGACGAAGCTCGCGCCGACGCCGATCGCGAACACCGACGGGTCGAGCGGATGATCGGGCGAACCGTACGGCGTGCTCTTGGTCACTTTGCCGACTTCGCTCGTCGGTGAGTACTGGCCCTTGGTGAGCCCGTAGATCCGGTTGTTGAAGAGGAGGATCTTCACGTCGACGTTGCGGCGGAGGCAGTGCATCAGCTGATTGCCGCCGATGCTGAGTCCGTCACCATCGCCGGTCGCGAGCCATACGGCGAGCCCGGGGTTGGCGACCTTGATGCCGGTCGCAAACGCCGGTGCGCGCCCGTGGATCGTGTGAAACCCGTAGGTGTTCATGTAGTACGGAAAGCGGCTCGAGCAGCCGATGCAGCTCACCCACACCATGTTCTCGCGCGCGATGCCGAGCTCCGGCATCAGCTTCTGGACGTTCGCGAGGATCGAGTAGTCGCCGCATCCGGGGCACCACCGGACGTCCTGGTCGGTCTCGAAGTCTTTCTTCGTCAGCTTGGTCGGTAGAGTTTCGGTCATCGCTCAGCTCTCCATCGTGTGACGAATCTTCTCTTCGAGCTCGTCGATCCGGAACGGTTGCCCCTGAATCTTGGGGAAGCTCTCGGCGGGGATCAGGTATCGGCTGCGAATGAGCTGCACCAGTTGCCCGAGGTTCATCTCGGGGATCAGCACGCGGTCGAAGCGGCCGAGCAGCTCTCCGAGATTTCTCGGCATCGGGTTCAGGTAGTTCAGCTGGGCGTGCGACACGTCGAGGCCGCGCTTGCGGCAGCGCGATACCGCTTCGTGGATCGCGCCGTACGTCGAACCCCAACCGAGGACGAGTAGCTTGCCGCGGTCGTTGCCGACCGCGATTTTCTGGTCGGGAATGTCGTTGGCGATGCCGGCGATCTTCGCCGCGCGCGTGCGCGACATTTTTTCGTGGTTCTTCGGGTCGTACGAGATGTGACCGGAGTCGAAATCCTTCTCGATGCCGCCGATGCGATGGGTGAGACCCGGCGTTCCGGGGATCGCCCAGTTTCGCGCGAGCGTTGCCACGTCGCGGTCGAAGGGATGAAACCCGTTCGGATCGGTGCGGAACTTCACGGGGAAGCGGGGCAAGGAATCGACCTTCGGGATCTTCCACGGCTCGGCGCCGTTCGCGACGTAGCCGTCCGTGAGGAGAATCACCGGCGTCATGTACTTCGTCGCGATGCGGCAAGCCTCGATGGCCATGTAGAAGCAATCGCCGGGCGTCGACGCGGCGAGCACGCAGACCGGTGCTTCGCTGTTTCGGCCGTAGACGGCTTGAAGCAGATCGGCCTGTTCCGTCTTGGTCGGCATGCCGGTGCTCGGACCGGCGCGCTGGATATCCACGACGACGAGCGGCAGCTCGACCGAGACGGCGAGGCCGATGGCTTCCATTTTGAGCGCGAGGCCGGGGCCGCTGGTCGACGTCACGCCGAGGCTACCGGCATAGCTCGCGCCGATGGCCGCGCAGACGGCCGCGATTTCGTCTTCGGCTTGGACGGTCGTGACCGCGAAGTGCTTTTGACGGCTGAGCTCGTGCAAAATGTCGCTGGCCGGCGTGATCGGGTAAGAGCCGAGCACGATCGGAATATTGGCGAGCTCGGTGGCCGCGATGAGCCCCCACGCTGTCGCCGTATTGCCGGAGATATTGCAATACTCACCCTTCTCGACGGGCGCGGCGGGGACCTCGTAGCGCTCGTGCGAGATCTCGACGGTCTCGCCGTAGGCGTGGCCCGCCTTCAGCGCTTGCGAGTTGGCGGCCGCGATCATCGGCGCTTTCTTGAACTTGTCGCCGATCCACTTCAGCGTCGGCTCGAGCGGGCGGCCGTAAATCCAGTACATCAGGCCGAGGGTCCAGAAGTTCTTGCAGCGACCGGCCTCCTTGTTGGAAAGACCGCTGCCCTCGACCGCGGCGAGCGTGTTCTTGGTCACGTCGACCAACATCACGCGGTAGCTCGAGAGCGAGTTGTCCTCGAGCGGGTTCACCGCGTAGCCGGCCTTCTTCAGGTTCTGCGCGTTGAAGGCGCCGCTGTTCACGATGAGCAGGCCGCCCGCGCGAAGGTCCTTCAGGTTGGTCTTCAGCGCCGCGGGATTCATCGCGACGAGCACGTCGGGCGCGTCGCCCGGCGTGAACACGTCTTCCGACGAGAAGTTCACCTGAAAGCCGGAGACGCCGTAGAGCGTTCCGGCGGGGGCGCGGATCTCCGCGGGGAAGTCCGGGAACGTCGAGAGATCGTTCCCCATGACGGCCGCGGTGGAGGTGAACTGCGACCCGGTGATCTGCATTCCGTCGCCAGAATCTCCGGCGAAGCGAACGACCGCGCCGGTGATTTTCTTGGTGGGCCCGACGACGGACGGTCCCGCCTGGGGGACCTCCTGATGTATCGCCATGAGAAGGACGAGCCTTTCTGATGCTCGGGGGCGGTATCCGTGACCCGAGGTGCACGCTGACTTGCTCCGGGCTCCGTCCATTGTCAAGACGCCACGCGTGCTCGACATCGTCATGAGACGTCAAGGAAACTGGCGCCAGCGTAACGCAGCGCAGCGCTGCTGGAAGGTTCCCGCGAGCTCAGCAAGTTCGCGGAGCACGCTCGGTGAGCTCGAGAGAAAGGCGAGGAGCGTATTGACCGCCGTGAACGCCGTGGGCCTAGCAGGCCAGGCCGCTTTACGGCGCCGTGTGTCGGTCGAGTAGCGCGCCGAGTCGTGGCGCCGCAGCCTCGACCTGCTTTTTCGCGGACGGACGAAGCTTGTCGTACGTCGACTTGACGATGGCTCGCTCGGAGCGCTGAGCGCGCACATCGGTAATGGCGAGCAACGCGTCCGCAGCGCGGCCAGCGTTCGCCGCGAGATGTGCCGAGGGACGCGTGCCGCGTTGAACTGCTTCTTGATAGAGCGGGTCGAGGGCCTTCAAGAAGTCATCGAGCAACGCGTCGACGACTTCCCGGATGAACCCCGGTTTGATCCCCTTCACGATGCCGTATGCGCCCTTGATGGCGAGACCCGACAGGCCGCCTTTGTCCGACACTTCTTCGTCGAGCACGCGGCACGCATCATCAATCACCTGTTGGCGCTTCGGCGGACCGCCGAGCATGTCAGGGAGTGTAGGCATGGGTCGCGTCCTACCATTGCTTGTGAGCGCTTGGCACGACAAAGGATGGTATATATCCCTGTTGTCCCGATTGTTCCGGTGGCTGCCCCCTGGGACTCTGGCTCCCGGAGGTTTCTCCACGAGGGGCACCTCTGCGGGCGAATCCCCCGCGCATGTTCGACGAAGCCTTCGACCGCGCTCCCGTTCCGCAAGTCGTTTTCGACCGTTACGGGCGCGTTTCCCACGCGAACGTGCAGTTCTGCCGGTTATTCGGTCCGAGCGTGGGACAGGTCATCGACGATCTGCTCTCGTCGGCGAGTCCCGGGCTCCTGCGCTTGGTCTCGGCGCTCCTCACCGAACGCCATGCCTTCGATGTGAAGGACATCGTCATTCGTCTCGAAGGCGGACGTCAGATGAGCGTCGAGGCGTACGGAACGGCGCTCGATTCCGACAAATTCTTCCTGGTGGGCCTCGTCGATTTCACCGAGCGCGTCACTCAAGCGACGTCGCGCGCTCAACGCGAACGCAGTGAGACGATCGCTCGCTTCGCCGGTGGCCTCGCGCACGATCTGAACAATCTGCTCGCGGCGATCGTGGCCACCGCTCAAGCCGGCAGCGGAGACGCTGCGGACGGCGTCGGCGACGCGGCCGCGGACTTCACGGCCATCATCGAAGAAGCGGAACGCGGCGCCGCACTCGCCCGATCGCTTCGCGCGATCGCGTTCGACGAAACGGGAAGCTGGCGCCCGGTGAGCCTCGCTTCCGAAGTTCGCGCCGCTGCCGCGGTGCTCGCTCGCGGCTCGACGGCCGTACCGATCGTCCTCGACATCGCGAGTGACACGCCCGACGTGGTCGGCGATCGCGCGCGCTTGCACCAGCTCGTCCTCAACTTGCTCGTCAATGCGCGCGACGCGACGCGGCTCCACGCCGGCGGCATCGAGGTCGCGCTCGGCCCCGCGCCGGGCGGCGGGGTCGATCTCGTCGTTTCCGATCACGGCCCGGGCGTTCCTGCGGATTTGCGCGAGCGGATCTTCCAGCCCTACTTCACGACGAAACGGCGTGCCGGCGACGCCGAAAACGGCGGCTGGGGAACCGGGCTCGGCCTCACCATCGTCGACGCCGTCGCGCGCTCGACGGGCGCCGAGATCAGCGTCGGCGATCGCGTCGGAGGCGGCGCCGAATTTCGCATCCGGTGGCCCGCGACGGCTGTCGTGCGTGAAAACGCGCCGATGCCGCGCGAGCTCATCGCGGAGGTGTCGCCCGCGCTCGTCCTGCTCGCCGACAACGAAGTCGCGCTGGTCGGCGCGGTCGCGCGCCAGCTCCGCCGGCTCGGGCATTCGGTTTATGCGGCGATGAGCGCCGCCGAATGCCGACGGCTCTTCGAACAGTATCGCGACAGCATCGACGTCGCGGTGCTCGACGTGAAGCTCGGTGACGGCGATGGTCGCGAGCTCGCCGAGCTCTTTCGCGAACAGCGGCCGGATCTCGGCATCGTGCTGATGTCGGCCAGTCGCAGCGTACTCGGCTCGAACAACCCGAACACTCGAGCGCTGGTGAAGCCGTTCGATGTTCGGGAGCTGACGCTCGCCATCGAGCGCGCCCGAGCCGGAGCCCGCCAGCAGGCGCACCCCCCGGGCCCTTGACGTTCGGTTGCGGGCGTCCCAGGTGCCCGGTGGTGCACCCGAGTCGCGGGGCAGGTGCCGTTAGGGGGAAGCATTCGCGGAAGCGTTAAGGCGTTGCCCGCTCCGGCCGTAGCTCTCGAGGGCCGGTCATCGAAGGAAGAAAACCGGCCTCCGGGGAGCTCGTAGTCCCGGGTGCGGAAGGGGAATCAATGCAAGACATGCGCGAGGCGGCGGGAGCGGCGACCCGTCCGGTGAGCGAGCGCCGCGCGGACGGTCGGGCTAATGTGGCGCCCGAAAGCATGGGAAAAGTCCTCGTCGTCGACGATCAGCGGAACATGCGCACCACGCTGGCGATGATGCTCCGTGGGAGCGGCCACGAGGTGGACGAGGCAGGCGACGGCACGCAGGGCCGCGAGCTCGGCGCGGCCGGCGCCTACGACGTCGTCTTGACCGACCTCCGGATGGGCGGCTCGGACGGCATCGACGTGCTGCGCGCCATCAAGGAAGCACAGCCGATGACCGAGGTCATCGTGATGACCGCCTACGGCACCATCGAGAGCGCCGTCGAAGCCATGCGGCTCGGCGCGTTCGACTACATCCAGAAGCCGTTCACCGAGGAGGAGCTCCTCGTGAAGGTGTCGAAGGCCATCGAGAGCCGAAAGCTCCACGGCCAGGTCCAGCTTTACGTCCAGGAGTTCAAGGAGCGCTACCACTTCGAGAAGATCGTCGGGCGCTCGCAGGCCATCCGCGACATCCTCGGGCGCGTCGTGAAGATCGCGCCGACGGACGCGGTCGTGCTCATCACGGGCGAGAGCGGTACCGGCAAGGAGCTCATCGCGCGGGCGGTTCACGCGAACAGCAAGCGGATGGATCGTCCGTTCGTGACCGTGAACTGCGCGGCCATCACCGAGACCTTGCTCGAGAGCGAGCTCTTCGGTCACGCGCGCGGCGCGTTCACCGGGGCCGTGAACGCGCGTAAAGGGCTCTTCGAAGAAGCCGACGGCGGGACGTTCTTCTTCGACGAAGTCGCCGAGACGACGCTGTCGTTCCAGGCAAAATTGCTCCGCGCGATCCAGGACGGTGAAATTCGCAGAGTGGGCGAAAATAAGCCGATTCACGTCGATATTCGCGTCGTCGCCGCGACCAACGCCGACCTCGCCGTCGCGGTCGAAGAGCGCCGCTTCCGGCAAGATCTCTATTACCGACTCAACGTCGCGCGGTTCCATTTGCCGCCGCTTCGCGATCGAATCGAGGACATTCCGGTCCTCTTTCAGTTCTTCCTCGACAAGTTCAATCGCAAGATGAATGCGCGCGCGCGCCTCGCCGAAGGCGTGATGGAGCGGATGCAAGCGTACGATTTTCCGGGCAACGTCCGGGAGCTCGAGAACATGGTCGAGCAAGCCGTCGCGCTGTGCTCGGGAGGCGTCGTCACGCAGGACGACATCTTGCCGCAGGCGCCTCCGAAGCGCTGGCGCACGAGCGGGCGCACGCTCGCCGACATCGTCGACGAGGCCGAGCGCGAAGCGGTCGAGTCGGCCCTGCGCGACCATGACGGCAGTCGTGAGCGCGCCGCGGAGGCGCTCGACATCAGCCCCACGACGCTCTGGCGCAAGATGACGCGCCTCGGAATCAGCTTCGAGAATCGCTGACGCGCGCTGGAGCCGAAGCCGCGCTCGCCGGAGCGTGGTAAGCGTCGCGCCGCTTGAAGACGAGCCTCCTCGACTACGACCTTCCGGACGACCGGATCGCGACGCATCCGCCCGGCGAACGCGACGCGGCGCGCCTGCTCGTGCTCGAACGATCGCGACGCGTCCATGCGCGGTTCGTCGACTGGGCGGAGCTCGTCCCCGACGGCGCGCTCGTCGTCTTGAACGACACCCGCGTCATCCGCGCGCGCCTCATCGGCGAACGCCGCGAAACGGGCGGTCGCGTCGAAATCCTCCTCGTGCAGAAGGTCGCCGACGAAAGTCCCGAGCCGGATACCGAGACGTGGCTCGCCATCGGACGCGCGAATCGTCCGCTTCGCCCGGGCTCGCTCATCGACGCGGGCGCGCTATCGATCGAGGTAACCGCCCGCGAAGAAGAGCTCCTGCGCGTCGTGCTTCGAGCTAGCGGGGGTGTCGCTGCGGCCATTGAACGACACGGCCACGTGCCCCTGCCGCCGTATCTCGGTCGACCTGACGAGCCGAGGGACGTCGAACGCTATCAAACCGTGTTCGCGCGCACGGACGGCTCGGTCGCCGCGCCGACGGCCGGGCTTCACGTGACGCGGTCGACCTTGGCGCGGCTCGAAGCGCGCGGCGTGTCGATCGGGTTCGTCACGTTGCACGTCGGTCCCGGCACCTTCCGCCCCGTCTCGGTGAGCGATCTCGACGAGCACCCGATGCACTCCGAGCGCTTCGACGTCTCGGACGAGCTCGCGCTCGCGGTCCGGCGCACGCGAGCTCGGGGTGGTAAGGTCGTCGCCGTGGGAACGACCGTCGTGCGCGCTCTCGAGAGCGCACGCGATCCGGGCGATCCGTCGCTCGTCGTCCCGACGACCGCGGACACGAAGCTCCTCATCCAACCGGGTTACGTGTTCGGGCCGGTGGACGCGCTCCTCACGAATTTTCATCAACCGCGGAGCACGCTCCTCGCGCTCGTCGCGGCGTTCGCGGGGTTCGAGCGCGTCGTCGCGGCGTACGAGGACGCGATCGCCGCGGGTTACCGGTTCTTGTCGTACGGCGACGCGATGTGGATCCCGGAGCGTCTCTCGTGATCACGTTCCGCGTCGAAAAGCGATCGGGGCTCGCGCGCGCCTCGACGATGACCACGCCGCACGGCGAGATCGCGATGCCGGCGTTCATGCCCGTCGGCACTCAGGGCACCGTGAAGTCGCTCGCCCCCGAGGAGGTCTCGGGGACCGGCGCGCGGATCCTGATCGCGAACACGTATCACCTGTGGCTTCGACCCGGCCCGGAGATCGTGCGCGCCCACGGCGGTCTGCATCGCTTCATGCGCTGGCCCCACGCGATCGCGACGGACTCGGGCGGCTATCAGGCGTTCTCGCTCGCGGAGCTCCGCAAGCTCGGCGAAGACGGATTCGAATTCGCGTCACACCTCGATGGCTCGCGTCGCTTTTTGAGTCCCGAAGAAGCAATGCGCATCCAGGGGCTGCTCGGCTCGGACATCGCGCTCCAGCTCGACGTCTGTCCCCCCGCCGGCGCGCCCGAGGACGAGCTCGTCCGGGCCGTCGAGCGAACGACGCGCTGGGCCGTTCGATGTCTCGAGACTCGCGACCCGACGCAAGCGCTCTTCGGGATCGTCCAGGGCGGTACGAACGTCGCGCTCCGGCTCCGTCACGCGGCCGAGCTCGGCGCGCTGCCCCTCGACGGTCTCGCCCTCGGGGGCTTCAGCGTCGGCGAGCCGCCCGCGCAGATGCACCAGGCGCTGTCCGCGGTGGCGCCGGCCCTCGACGAGCTCCGGCCTCGGTACCTGATGGGGGTGGGTACGCCGACCGACCTGATCCGGGCCATCGGGTGCGGCGTCGACCTCTTCGACTGCGTGCTCCCGACTCGTAACGCTCGGAATGGACAAGCTTTTACTAGCTTCGGCCGTCTGGTCATCAAGAACGCGCGCTACCGCGAGGACCCGTTGCCTCTCGACCCGGCCTGCGCGTGCCCCGTCTGCCGCGGCGGCTTCAGTCGCAGCTATCTGAGGCATCTTTACGTCGCGGGTGAGCTCCTCGCGCACCGCTTTCTCAGCCTCCATAACCTGCATTTTTATCAAGACCTCGTCGCTCGAGCCCGGCAGGCGATCGGGGCGGGCAAGTACGCTGATTGGGCAGAGCGGCGCCTCGCCGAGCTCGAGCTCCCGGAGGGACGCGACGTGTCGTCGGACAGCGACGAAAACCGAGGACATGAGACGGGGTAGGAGAGGCGCACCCCTCGTCGCGGATGCGCGGGTTGACATTGCGGCCCCGCCTGAGAGAGTTCGTAGTCTTGGGCCCCGGTTCCGGGCTGGCGCGGCCCTTTGTCATGAGCCAGGGAGACAAGAAGAACATCGGCCGCGTGGCGCTCAGGCAGCGCGCGCTCTCACGAAGTGAGGCCGGCGCTCTCCCGTCGAGCGATCCCGAATCCTCCGGGCGGCCCGCGGCTAGTCCCGAGGACCTGAAGCTGCTCAGCGAGCGGTTCGGCGTGCCCGCCATCGATCTCGAGCAAGTTTGCGTTCGGCTGGCCGATCTCGAGCTCATCCCGCTCGAGATCGCGCGGCGTCACGCCATCCTTCCCGTGCTCGTGAAGGCCGATCGCTTGTTCGTCGCGATGGCGAATCCGCTCGACAAAAAGGTCATCGACGAGCTCGAATTCGTCACCGACAAGAAGGTGCTGCCGTATGTCGCGATCCCCGAGTCGTTGAAGGACGCGATCGAGCAGGCGTACGCGGCCCGAAGCCGGGACGAACAACATTTCATCGGCGCCGCGTGCCCTCCGGAAACGCTCCGGAAAATGGGCCTGACGGACGCCGCGCCGGCGGAGAAGGCCTCGGAGTTCGGGGGCGAGCCGCCGCAAGTCGAGGCCCGAGCACCCGCCGAACAATCCGGTGTCGTGGTCGACGACGCGACTGGACGCGTGCAGCGAACGAGCCATTTTCCGGACACCGCCGACTTCGGCGATCTGTCGAAGGAGCTGAGCGGCGTCACGGACATTCCCGACGCATTGCCGCCCGCGAAGTCCGGCGTCCAGACGATCCTCGTCGTCGACGACGAGCCGGAAATCCGCACCATGCTCGAGCGGATTTTGAAGGGGAAAGGCTATCGCGTCATCTCGACCGACAACGGGCGCACCGCGCTCGGCCTCGTGAAGGAGCACGCGCCGGACCTCCTCGTGCTCGACGCGATGCTCCCCGAGGTGCACGGCTTCGAAATCGCCCGGCGGATCAAGTCGAGCGAGCGCTATCGGCACATTCCGATCGTGATGGTGAGCGCGGTCTACCGCGGGTGGCGTTTCGCGGACGATCTACGCGAGAGCTGCGGCGTCGAACACTACATCGAGAAGCCGTTCAAGATCGCCGACGTCCTTCGCGCCGTCGAAGAGGCGCTCGAGTCGGACGCCGAGCCCCCGAGCTCGAAGGTGCGCGAGATGTCGGCGGAGGCCGAGCAAGAGTTGAACGCAGGGGTCGCAGCGTACCAAGAAGGCCGAATCGATGACGCGATAACCCATCTCGCGCGGGGCGTCGCCATCGATCCCCTCGCATTTCGGCTCCACTTCCACCTCGGCCTGCTCTACGGGAAGAAAGGCCAACTCTACGAAGCGATCAGCGAACTCGAGCGCGCTGTTGAGATAAACTCGAGGCACTTCCCGGCCGTGAGAAATCTTGCCATTTTGTACCAGAAGGCCGGCTTCCGGAACAAGGCCACCGAAATGTGGCAGCGAGCTTTAAATGTTGCGCCCGATGACGTGACGCGGCAGTCGATTAAACAACAATTATTGGCTCTTCTGTGATCTCGTCCGCGCCGAGTTCTCTTATCGCTGAGACGACGTCGAACCGACTTCGAACGACCGCCGCATGAAGTTTCTCTGCCCACAGTGCAAGGCGAAATACAGGATCGCCGACGAGAAGCTCGCGCAGCGCGCGTCCTCGAAGATGAAGTGCCGCAAGTGCGGTTTCGTCATCGACATCCAAACCGCTTCCGTTCCCGAGACGGTGCGCCCTCCAGGCGCCCCTGCGCCGACCGACGGCGGCGAAGAAATCGATGAGCCGCCGGCGCGCAAGGTCCCCCGCGTGGCTCCTACTGTCACGGCGCCGGCGACGGCAACCGCAACCGCCCCGCGCCGCGTGGTGCCGACGGCATCGACGGCGAAGCGCGTCCCCGTTCCGTCGCCGAAGCGCGCTACCGGAGGCGGCGGAGTCCCTCCGCGCCGAGGACGAGCGGTCGCCGCAGTAGCCGAGGCGGTTCCGGAGCCGTCATCGCCGGTCACGCCGGACGCGGCTCCGCCTGCGGCGCGAGCCCCGATTCCTGCACCGGGGCCAGTGCCCGCGCCCACGCCGGCGCCGGTCCAAGCGGCCGCCCCCGACCCCAACGAGTTCGACGACGAAGGGACGACGCGTATTCACGACGGCGGCGCGCTCACCGCTGCGTTCTCCCAATCGATGGCCGAGAAAGGGCCCGCCGCTGCCGCCGCGCAGCCCGCTCCAGACGAGTGGTACGTCGGCATCGACGGCTCGCCGACGGGGCCGCTCTCGACGGGCGATCTCAGGCGCAAAGCGGTCGAACGGAAAATGACGCTCGACTCGCTCGTGTGGAAGGAAGGCTTCGAAGATTGGAAGCCGCTCCGCGAATTCCCTGAGCTCGTCACGATCGTCGAGGAAGCGCAGGACGCGCTGCTCACCGAGCCGAAGACGGTGCCCGCGCCCTCGCCGCTCGAAGAGCAACAGCAACAACAAGCTGCCGCGCGCGCGGGCGTTCCGTCGGTTTCGAACGCCGAAGTGCTCGAGCAGCTCGGCGTGACCGCGCGCAAGCCAGCGGTCTCTCACCCGGTGGCATGGGCCGCGATGGCCGTCGCGATGGCTTTCGGTGTCACGCTCGGGATCGTGGTGTTCAGCAAGACCGAGCGCCAAGAAGTCGTGAAGTACGTCGAAGTGCCGGCGAGCGCGAGCGCGGCCGCGGCCGCCAACCCCGGAGACCCAGAGGTCATCGAGGAGGCCCAGGTCTCCGGCGGTTCGACCAAGCACACCGGCACCACGTCGGTGAAGCCGCCGGAGCCCGTCGCCGCAGGCACCAAACCCTCGAACACCGGGCTCCTCAACGGTCTGAGTGCCGGGCTCGGCCCCGCGGGCGGCAACACCGACGTCGCGGGTGGTTCTGCGCCCGGGGGTCAGCTCGACGGAACGTCGATTCAGCGCGTCGTCGCAAACTTCAGCTCGAGCGTGCGACGTGGGTGCTGGGATCCAGCCATCGTGTCGCGCGCGCCCGATGCGCCGCCGAACGCGCGCGTCGGTGTGACGATCACCATTTCGCCTTCCGGCAGCGTCGACAACGTCACGACCACCGGCGATCCCAAGGGATACCCGAGCCTCGCCCATTGCATCGAGTCGAAGGTGCGTGCGTGGCGCTTCCCGCGGTCGAGCGGGACGACGACTGCGCAGGTTCCCTTCGTGTTCGCGGCTCAATAGCAAAACGACCGGCGAGGCCCTTCGGCCCCGCCGGTCCCGCTGCAGGGCTCATAAGCCGGGTTCTGTTCCACCTCGCGGTGGTGGCGATCATTCCTCTGGGACGCGCGTCGCCGCGCGCCTCGTGCGGCCTACCCTGGAGCTCGGGCGGGCAGCCCTCGAACGCTCCTCTACGTGGCCTTGCTCCGGATGGGGTTTGCCGTGCCGCGGCCGTTACCGACCGCGCGGTGGGCTCTTACCCCGCCGTTTCACCCTTACCCGCCGGCTCGCGCCGGAGGGCGGTTTGTTTTCTGTGGCACTGTCCTCGAAGTTACCTTCACCGGGCGTTACCCGGCATCCTGCCCTGTGGAGCCCGGACTTTCCTCTCGCGCTCTTTCGAGTGCGAGCGATCACCCAAGCCGCTGCAGCGGCAGTCAGTCTACTCGCTACCGCTCGCCCGCCGCCACCAAACCCGCGCGTGGCGAGAATTGGTGGCGTTCGATACGGCGCTTCGCCCAATTAGCTAGCGAACGGTTGGCTCTGAAGCTCGGGAGCCGGTGCTCGCCAGGCGGGTCGAGACGCGGTCGGCACGAAATCCGGGTCGTCCCGCGACAAAACCTCGAGCCGTCCCTTCAGCTTCTTCTTCGCACGCGCTTCGAGCTGACGTGCGCGTTCGCGCGATACGCCGAGCCGCCGTCCAAGCTCGGCGAGGCTGAGCTCGTCTTCGGGATCGGCCATCAGTCGATTTTCGACGATGTACCGCTCGCGCTGATCGAGCTCGGTGATCGCGCCGCGCACTGCCTCACGAAGGCGAGCGAGCGTGTTGCTCGACGCGAGCGACTGCTCTTGATCCTGCCCAGGAGCCGTCAGCGTATCGAGGACCGCGGTGCCCGAGTCGTCGAACACCTTGGTGTCGAGCGACACGTCGCGGGCTTCGAGCCGGCGAAGCATGCCTTGCGTCTGCTCGATCGTGAGCCCGAGTCGCTTCGCGAGTAACTCGTCCGCGGCTTCGCCGTCGCCGACCAGGTTCAACACGCGCACCTTTTCGCGACGGAGTCGGAAGAACATCTTGGAGCGGAGCGCACCGGAGCCCGCGCCGACGAGGCTCCATGAGCGGATGATGTAATTGAGGATGTACGCGCGAATCCAATACGCCGCGTAGGTGACGAATCGGTTCCCGCGCTCCGGCTGAAATTTCTTCAGCGCGTGCACCACGCCGAAGTTCCCTTCCGCGATGAGCTCGGAGAGCGGAACGCCGTATCGACGATATTTGAGTGCAATGGCGACCACGTATCGGAGATGGGCCCGCACGAGCTTGTCTGCCGCGTGTTCGTCGCCCCGCAGGATCCACGCTTGAGCGAGCTCGAACTCAGCCTCGCGCGTGAGCTGCGGGAACCCCTGCACCATCGAGATGTACCGGGAAACGGAAGGATCGGAGTCGTGTGCCATGGGTTTCCTCTTCGGGGATCCGCCCCCCGAATTCGCCTAGTTCCGCTACCGGACCGAATTGGTCCTCGTCAGAAGTACGCGACGCCCGGCAGAATGGTTGCGCGGGTTCAGTGCACCCCGAGCGAGATTCGAATCTACGCCTGGAACGACGAACCGCAGCCGCACGTGCTGGTTACGTTCGGGTTTCCGAACTTGAAACCGGAGCCGTGCGCTCCCTCGACGTAGTCAATCTCGGTGCCGTCGAGGTACTGGTAGCTCAGTGGGTCCACGAACAAATCCACCCCGTTCGACTCGAATCGCTCGTCGAGGTCGCTGGGAGCATCCTCGAAATACAAGTCGTACTGGAATCCCGCGCACCCGCCGCCGATGACTCGGAGGCGCAAGCCTTGGCCGCCCAGGCCTTCGGTGTTCGCGATTTCTTTGACTTTATCTGCTGCGAGTTTGCTGATGGAGATCATGGCGCTTACCCAATGAGGACTCAAAAGGTCCCGAAGCGCAGTATAGTCAGCCGAGAGCGATGCGCTAGTACGACCCACGCGTCTCGCGCTCGGTTCGAGGCACCTAGGGCGCCGATGCCGGCGCCCCGGTAGCGGGTCGTTCGGCCAGAACGACGATCTCCCCCGAAGCGCACGCCACCGCGAGTCGCGACGGGCCGGCGAGGGCCACCCCGAGCGGCGCGCCACAGCCGTCGATCCGCACCGCGTGGACCTCGTTCGAGGGGAGGACGACGCCCGCCGAGCCGTCGGTCGTGGCGAATCCCATCACCCCGGCCGGGTCGATCAGGGGTCCGGCGCCACTCACCGAGGTCCCCGGGACGGCCGCGGTGCCGCGCCCGACCGAGAGGCGCAGCGTCTCCCGGCCGCCTTGATAGCCGAGGACGAATCCGGCTCGAGTCGTCGCGCGGAGCTCGCCGCTCGGGGTGACGATCGGCGCTCCGAGGAACGCGTCCGGCGCCGCGGTCGCTCGCACGACGCGCGTGCCGTCGCGCACGTCGACCTCGACCAAACCGACGTCGCGCACGACGGCGAGCAGCGACCATCGTCCGAGCTCGACGAGGTCCGACGTTGGATGCCCCCCGAGATCCGCGACCTGACGGAGCCCCGTCGAATGCGTCCATTCGAAGACGTCGCCCGATTCGGTGGCGGCGTACGTGGGGCTCGCGGCGCCGACGAGCGACACCACCGGCTCGCCGGTCTCGACGGTGGTTTGCAATTCACCGCGCGGCCCGAAGCGTGCGAGTCGCGTCGCCGACGCGACGATGACCGCGTCGTCGTCGGTGGCGAGCGTCGCGCTGCGGCCGCCGCCGCCGACACGGGCCTGGAACCGCTCGTGCCCGTCCGGTCCGAGCCCGACGACCTGGCCACCGTCGGTGACCGCGACGCGCGTGCCATCGACGGTGATCACCGGGCTTTGCGAGACGGCTCCGTCGAGGAGAGTCGACCACTCGAGACGGCCTCCGTCGTCGAGCTCGGTGATCCGGCCCTCGATCGTCGCGACGACGAACTTGCCGTGCGCGTCGACGACGAGCGGCGCTGCGAGCGGCGCGGGAAGCCGCACGCGGAACAGGACGACCGGATCGCGAGGGAAGGGGACGCGGGAACGTCCGCTTCGCGCGGCGTCGATCCGTTGCATGGACGAATAGCCGCCGGGGTGCCCGACCATCCAGCGAACGGGCACCGTGGGATCGAGCCGCTCGGCGCTCGCCGAGAGCGCGACGAGCGCGACGAAGGCGCTCACTCGACGCGCTCGGTGAGCACGGACGGGTTCGCGAGCGGTCAACGCCCCTGCTTCGGCAGCACGAAGACGGCTTCGACGGCGGGGATCTTCGTCCCGGTGCGCGGTCCGTCGATCGCACCCGTCACGTGGCCGAACGCGCTCACCGTCGCACCCCGCTTCGTGTCGAACCGAGCGCCGTACGCGATCCGGACGAGGCACGGCGCGCTGGTGCAGCCCTTCTTCACGTCGAGCACGAGCACCGTGATCTGACCATCGACTCGTGTCTCGACGACGTCGCCGTCGAGCGCGACCGCGGCGCCCTTCTTCGCGTCGGCGTCGGCGAAGCTCGCCACGTTGTCGAGCGCGCTCATGCGAAACGACGCGGCCTCCTGGATCAGGCTCGCGACGCGTTTGACGTTCACCGAAGCGAGGCGAGGGCCGTGATCTTTCGCGTCCGCCCGAACGACGATGGTCGTCTGACCCACCGACGAGACGTTCATCAATTGAGCGAAGCGGCCCTCGGCGTCGACCGTGATCGGCCGCCCCGCCACCGTGATGCGACCGTCTTTCAACGTGCGCCCGCTCAGCATGAAGGTCTCACCCTGGATGACGATCGCCGCGCCCGGTGCTTCGATGCGAAGCGGCGCGATGCCGAATTTCACGACGACCTGGCCCTGGTGCGGCGGTTTTCCCGCTTCGGTGAGCGTGTACGGGATCTGCCGTTCGAAGGGCACGACCGTGTCGGCGGGGCCGTCCACGTCGCGCGAAACGTCGATCGCGTAGCTCCCCTTGCCCGACGCGTCGAGCGTGATGGGGTGACCGTCGACGACCACCGCAGTGCCCGCGACCGCGTCGATGAGCACCTTCGCCTTCGGGGGATCTTCGGCGAGTGCCGACAGATCGCCGCGCACGCTGTAGCCGATGACGACGGTGAGCTTCACTTCTTCGTTGCGACCGATGCCGGGCCGTCGCACATCGATGGCGAGCGCGTTTGCCCCGACGTCGAGTGGCTTCGCGAGGGCGAGCATCGCCTTTTTCTTGTCGAAATTCGCCGCGCTCTTGCCGAGCGACACGGCCGTGCCGTCCGGGCAATCGTCGCACGTGACGAGCAGGCGCTCGACGCCGTGGTCGTCCGAGACGACCGTCGCCGCGATTGGATGGGGCGACTGCCAGAGAAAGGCGATGACGCCCGCGGTGACTGCGAGGACCGCCGCGACGACCATGAGGACGACTGCACCGCGCGGCAGCCCCGTGCGTCGCTTGGCAGCGGTTTTTGATTCGACGCGCGGAGGGGCGCGGACGGCCGCCGGCGGCGACGCGACGCGCTCCGGTTCGACGACCAAGGTACTCGGCGCGGGTGTGGGCGCGAAGAATGCAGGAATCACCGCTGCCGCGGTTCTCTCCGGTGAAAAATGCTCTTCCCCACCTGGGCCCGGGTCCGGAGACGCGCTCGGCCCTGTCCGCAGCGGCGCGATCCCGGGATGCGCTACGCCGAGCATCGTTCTCTGAAAATTCGCTCCGGGTACGCGAGCGACGGCGCCCACGTCCGGCGCTCCCGCGTCACTCGGCTGCACGGTGTGGCCCGAAGCTCGGTCGGCCATCGGCGACCCCGCAGCGAAGCCGGGTCGCGTCGAACCGAACTCGGCGGGGTGCGCGGCACGGCGCCCGTCTTGCGCTGGAGCGACGGCGGGTGCTTGCCCGAACCCGATCATCGTCTGCTTGAGTCCACGCGGCGCGTTCGCGGCTTCTGGTGCTGCAGGCGCCGGCGGAGCCGCGGCGGGCGTTGCCGGCGGCGCCTGTCCGGCGAACGGACTCTGCATGCCGATCACGGTGCCACCGCGGAAAAGCGCGTTCGCGCCGCGACCCGGCTGGGCGGGGGCGGGCGCCGCAGGCGCCGGAGGTTCGACGAATGGCGGCGCGACGGGCGCTGCCGGAGCGGGCGCCGCAGAAGGCGCCATACCGAGCATGGTCTGCTTCAATCCCGCGCGTGCCGGCGCGGGCGCCGCCTCGAGAGAAGTGCCACACGTCGAGCAAACCTTCGCGCCGTCGGCGTTAGATTGTCCGCATCGGGCGCAAACCAGCATTTTTACGCACTATAGCAAGCCGCTCCGCGGGACGAAGAAGTCGTCGCGAATCGGTCGGGTACGCAAGGTCTTTGCCCACTTTCGCGTGTCTTCGTTAGGGAACGAATGGCGGCAATCCGGCCCTCGGCGGTCCGGGACGCTTCGTTAAGATGTCGGTAACCATCGAGGAAATCGTGAGGGCCGCCCGGGCCAGAATGACGGCCGTGACCGGGGAAACCGCGGGCTATCTGGTCCTCGGTATCGCAGACGGCGCGAGCGACGAGCCGGGCGCGTTCGACCCCAACGGCGTCGTGCTGATGGAGGACGGCAGTCTCGTCCGCTCGCGCGCTGCCTCGGGAGTCGATACCCCGCCCGTGACCGAGCTCCGCGACCTGCTCTCGCGATTACTCGCGTTCGGCCCACCGCCGCCCCCTGCGCTTCAACGTGTCGCGGGTCGCGCGTCGCTCACGCCGGTGCGCTCGTTGGTCACCGAGCTCGAGGCCGCGCTCATCCCCGTGAATCGCTCCGCGGCTCGGCGCGCGCTCGCCCGCCTTCATCGCGACGTGGCTCGGGCGCGAACCAGCGGCGCGCTCGACGCGGTTCCCGCTCCGTCAGTGCCGGCAGTGCCGCCGGTTTCGGCCTCGGTGACGGTTCTCGCGCCGTCGGTGCCGGCAGTGCCGCCGGTTTCAGCCTCGGTGCCGGTACCCGCGCCGCCCGTTCGGGTCGTCCCCGTCGCAGTGCCGGAAGCGCCCGAGCCGACGCCGCGGGTCTCGGTCGTCGCGGCCGAACCCGCGGTGGTCCATCCTGCGAGCTCGCGACCCGCGCCGACGTCGCTGACGCCGCCACCGTTGCCCGATATGCGACCCGTCGCGTCGTCTCTCCAGCACGAGGTTCGGAACGAGCCGGCGAACGAGCCGCCGGACGAGCCCGTCGAGGCATGGACGAAGAGCGAGCCCGATGCGACGCCGTTCCTCGGTTCGCTCGAAGTCGTCCTGCGCCCCGCGACGAAGGTCGACGCGTTTCCGTCGCTCGACGACGACACGGAGCGCCTTCCACCGATCGCCTGGGACGATGTCGCGTTCGACGCGGTCATCGAAGCGCCGAGCGTGCCGCCACGTTCCGTCGAGGCGCGCTTCGAGCCGGTTCTGCCCGCCGTGAAGCGACTCTCGCGACCCGCGCTGCCCTCCGCGTCCGCTCCGGTGCCGAAAATCCCGAGTGCCGCGCCGGTGCCCTCGGTCGCTCCGCGCGCGCCGTCCGCGCCGCCGCCCGTTTCGATCGCGCCTGCGCCGTCCGCGCCTGCGCCGTTCGCGCCGCCGCCTGTTTCGATCGCGCCGATCGTCGCGATCGGTGCCGCGAAGCCGCAATCGGACGCGACCCTCAACGAGACCGCGCCCGACGTCGTGACGGACGCGAAACCCGTTTCTCCGACGCCGGCGAAGACGGAGCCGACGCCGTCCGCTGTTCGCGTCGCGCCGCCCCGTGACGTCGAGCCGCGCATTTCCGACGAGCTCGCCGAATTGCTCGCGCTGTTTTCCGAGCCGCCCCTCGTTGCCGCGCCGGCGCCCGACGTCGAGAACGACGTCGAGCGTGTCATGCCGGACCACGACGCGACGAAGCTCACGCCGGCGCCCGCGTCGATGTTCTTGCTCGGCGACGACGCGGAACCGAGTGGCGTGCAGGACGCCGTGGACGACCTGGAAGAGGCGGTGACGTCGACGGCGCTCGCGGAGTTCGTCGCGTTCGCCTTGGAGGCTCCGGCGCGGACCTCGACCGCGGTTGCTCGAGCCTTGGCGGTCGACCAGGCAGCTGGGGTTGGTTCGGATTTGTGCTGGCCGCTTCCCGAGCCGAACGACCATGAATGGAGCCCGGTCATCGAAGACGCCGCTCCGCCGATGGAGGACGCTCCGCTCGCGTCGCTGCCCGACGTGTCTGCCACCGACGAGTCGGCGCCCCGGATCGAGCGCGACGTGGAGAGCGAAAGTGCGCCGCCCCTTTCGGCGTCGGTGCCGCTGTACGCGCCGCGGCACAGCGACGTGAGCGACCTTCTGTCTCAATTCGTCGTGGGCGAAGCGCGGAGCCTCGGCGACATGGCGCGCGAACTGAAGCAGATCGCGGGCGTCGCGGGGACGCCTGGCCCGCCGCCGGTGGCGGCCGAAGCCGAACCCAAGCGCTCCCGCGCCCGCTGAGGGCGCCCCCCTATGACGAGTCCATCGAAGCGATGGGAATTTCGACGCCCCCGCATGGGGGAGGGCATCGAAATTCCCCCGCCAAGTACACGTTTGACTCGTCCACTTCTTTTCTCTTGGTGCCTCGATTCTAGCGAATCGAGGCACTAGAATCGTGTCGAAAGCACGCGCGGCGCGTGACGCTCGGGTCGCTCGGGCGGCGACGGTTGTAAAGCTCGGTCCGGCTGTGACAACGTCGAGGGATGCATGAGCAGGATCTCGCGATCGTGAAGGGGCTCGTCAGCGTTGCGTGGGCGGACGGCCACGTGACCAGCGAAGAGTCGGAAGTCATCGAGGCGCTCTTGCAGGCCTTCAAAGCGACGCCGAGCGAGGTGCTCGAAATTCGGAATTACGCCGCCGTCGCGCGAACCGTGGACGACGTGCCGGTCACCGACCTTTCGTACGACGATCGACGGCTGCTCTTGCTGCACGCGGTGCTGCTCACCGAGGCGGACGGCGAACGGAGCGAGTCGGAGAGCGCGCTCCTCGAGCAACTCTGTCGCAAGCTCCGCATTCCGGACCTCGAAGCCAAAGGAATCATCGAGGCCGCCGAGCGGCGCGCGGCGGCGCTCAAGGCCAACGCCTGAGCGTCGATCAGGCGCGCTTGCTGCTCTCGGCCCCGAGGCGCTCGATTTCTTTGAGGAGCGCGATCGGGCTGAACGGCTTCGTGTAGTAAGCCGTCGCGCCGGCATCCGCGGCCTTCGTCCTCGACTCCGGATCATCCATGGCGCTGATGATGAGGATGGGGACCGCGCGCGTGTTCGGATTCTTGCGGAGGCGCCGGCACACTTCGAAGCCGTCGTAGCCGGGAACCATCAGATCGAGCAGCACCATGTCGGGCGGGTCGGTGAGCGCGACGTCGATCGCCTTCGTGCCCGAGTTCACCGCGGTGACCTTGTAGCCACGCGCGCTGATCAGCGCCTCGATCATGCGTCGAATCGAGTCCTGATCCTCGACGACGAGTATGCGCATGAAGAGGACACTACCATGTCCCCGTCCATGGGAAACGCTCGCCGAGCGGGTCAGCCGGCCTTTTGGAAGCGAGCCTCGGTCACGGCGCCGCCGTCCGGCGATTCGCCGAGCGTGAGCGCGCCACCGAGATAGCCGACGATCGTGTGGGCGACGAGCAGCGACGGGCCGGGCGGACGTCCGAGCCCGGACGGATCGATCCGGTGTTCGAGGAGCTCGGCGTGGGTTCGGGTGGGTACCACAGGACCGCCGTCGCGAAGGCGGAGCCACCAAGCGGCCGCGCCGTCATTGCCGAGCGATAGGGCAACCTTGCCGCCGCGCGGCGTCGCGGTGATGGCGTGGTCGAGCAAGGTCCGAAACAAGACGGCGAGGGCCTTCGGCTTCGTCACGCGGAAGAGCTCGCGGGGCACATCGACGTCGAATCGGACGCCGTGACGTGCGGCCTGCGCGTCGGAGTGGCCGAGCGCATCGCGGAGCGCGCGGACGACGTCGAATTCCGCCGATGATTCCGGTGCTTCGCACCCGGCGATGCGCGCGAGCTCGGCGAGCACGTCGTGACCATTCGACAGGAGCCCGACGATGCCGGCCGAGTGGCTCGGGTCGAGGCGATCCGCGACCTCGTTCAATCCGCGAAACACGGGTTCGAGCGTATGGCGCAAGGCGGACGCGAACCCGACGAGGAGCTCGAAGCGACGAAGCGAGACGTCGTGGTCGTCGGAGATGCGTGCGGCGCTCGGTTGCTCCGCGACGACGAATACCGATGCGAGCTCGCGAGCGTAGGCTTCACCGAGCTGCTGTGCTTGATCGAGCTCCTTTCGGAGGTCCGACACTTCGTTCTGATCGACCGACGCGTCGGCGGGCAGCGTGAGCGCTATGGTGCCGCGTTCGAGTTCGAGACGGCCGCCCATGCGGACCGCCATGCGGCTCAGCCAGCGGCGTTCGAGCTCGGTACTCGCGGAGACGTCGGGGCCGAGATCGACGTCGATCTTCACCCACTCGTTTTCGCGACGGATCCGCGCCGCGGTGCTGGAGAGTGCGCCCCCCGGGGTGTTGGTCTGGCTGATGAGCACGTTGAGCATGCGCCGGAGCTCGGATTCTTCTCCGAACACTTCGACGCCTGCGCCGGGCTCGATCGAGACGCTGGCGGTCGGCACGAGCTCCATCAACAGCGTCGCGAGGTCGATGCGGCCGCGGCGCACCTTCGAGGACGACCCCGGCGCGTCGAGCTCGCTCAAGAGCCCGATCGCGTCGTCGAGCACGTTCAAGCTCGTTTCGACCCGCAGATCCGGCATCGCCGTGATCATCGGATCGGCCGGCGGCGGCTGCGTGAGCAACGTCACGTCCTGCCGCAGCACCTTGGCGGCGCCTCGGGCCTCTTGAGCCAAGAGCCATCCGAGCTCCTGGCGAGTGAGACGTCCCGTAGTCACGACGCCCCAATATGCCACTCCTCGCGTACGGGCGGCCATCGTTCTTTGAGGGTGGGGGATCCTTCACTTTCGGGGTTGGCTCGGCTCGGGTCGGCGTTGCACGAGCGCCGAGGGTAAGATGGGCACGGATGCGCGCTTACTTCGCCTTTCTAGCGGCGCTCTTGTCGCTCTCGCTCTCGGCCTGCGGGAACGGGTCTGCCGCGAGCCCGTTCGTCGATTCGAACGATGCGGGCGCCGACGCGGCGCCGCGACGACGCGATGGGGCCACGAACCCACCACCGCCGCTCCGCGACGCCGCGGTCGACTCGGGGCCGCTCGTGCTCGGTGCGCCGTGTCTCGTCGATGGCGATTGTAACGACGACGTCGCGTGCACGGTCGACCAGTGCGACCCCGACGCGCTTCGCTGCCGCTTCACGCCGGACGATACGTCGTGTGACGACGGCGTGTATTGCAATGGCGTCGAGCAATGCATCGCGGGGCTCGGGTGCAGCCCCGGTGAACCGGTGGCGTGTTCGGACGGAACGTCGTGCACGATCGACGCCTGTGACGAGGCGACGCACGCGTGCACGCACACTCCTCGGGACGCCGACGGAGACGGCGACCCTGACGGCAATTGTCCGGGCGGACACGACTGCAACGACCAGAACCCGAACATTTCGAGCTTGCACGCGGAGATTTGCGGAAACTCGATCGACGACAACTGCAACGGCCAAGTCGACGAATCGCCGTGCGTGAGCCCGCAGTACGACACGTGCGTCGATCCGCTCGACGTGACGGCTTCCGGCGAGTTCACGCTGTCCCCGGTGGCGGCGAAGCTCGACTATGCCGCGAGCTGCGTGAAGACCGGCTCGGGATGGATCGACCTGGTCGTCGCGATCCACGTTCCCGCCGGGGCGCCGACCGACGTCGACGTGGTGGCCACGACGAGCGGCGACGTGGGCCTCGCGAGCGCGACGAAATGCGGCGATGCGTCGAGTGTCGACGCCTGCGACGCGAGCACGGCGGGCTCGGGCGGCGTCGCGCGCATTCGTCTCCGCGCACTCGCGAGCGGCGCTTACCCGGTCTATGTCTTCACCGATTCGGGCTCGCCGATCACGCTCGCAGTGGACTACGTCGCGCCGGAACCCGCGCCGACGAACGAGACGTGCGGCACCGCGGCGTCGCTCACGGACGGGACGCACGTCGACGTGAACCTCACCGGCACGAAGGTCGACGTCGTCAGCGACTGCAAGGGGAGTGTCGGCGATCTGGCGTACGCGTTCGATCTCGCGGAACCCCGGGATGTGCACGTCTTCGCGACGCCGAAGGACGCCGACGGCACCCCCATTCTCTCGCTCTTCGAAGGAGCGTGCGCACCGGCGAGCGAGCTGACCTGCCGTGTGGGGACGAACGCCGATCTTTTCCTGCGGGCGCTGCCGGCGGGACACTATTTCCTGGTCGTCGGCGCGACCGGTCCGAGCGACCTCGACGTCGTGCTCGAAACCGCGGCGCCCACCGCTCCTCCCGCGGACGAGAATTGCACCCATTCGCCGGCCCTCGTGCCGTTCGTGACGACCGACGTGACCTTGACCGGACACGTCGACGACATTCACGATGGATGCTCCGTAGGGACGCCCGACGCGGCGTACGCGCTCTCGCTGTCGCGCACTTCGGACGTCATGCTCGTGCTCGGCGTCTCATCCGGTGATCAGGGGTCGGTGAGCCTCGTCGGGGCGACCTGCGGCGCGACCCATCTGTCGTGCGCGAGCGGCGCGGACACACCCGTTCGCGCCGAAGCCGACGGCGTCGCCGCCGGCGCGTATCACGCCGTGGTCGAATCGGAGCTCGGCGAACCGGTGACGATCACGGCGCTGGTCCGCGCGGCGACGGCTCCGGTGCTCGTCCCGTTCGCGGACGCTTGCGCGGACGCCGCGGAAGTCCCCGCCGACGGCGGGTTCTTCCAGGGCAACACCGCCAACGCGACCGACGATTTCACGGCGAGCTGCGACCTCGGCGGGAGTCGCGGCTCGCCCGATCAATTGCTCCATCTTCACCTCGACGGACCGCGGCGCGTCGTCCTCGACGCGCGCGGCAGCCAGTACACGACCCTCCTCGACGTCCGCACGGGCACGACGTGTCCGGGCGACGAAGTGACCGGCGGGTGCTCAGCGGGCTTCACCGCGGACCGGAGCTACGTCGACCTCTCCTTGCCAGCGGGCGATTACTGGATTCAGATCGACGGGTACGACGACGATTCGGGTCCCTGGGACCTCGAAGTGTTCGTGGGTCCCTCCTGATGCTCATGCTCACTCGGATCGGGGTCATCACGTTGAACACGTACCGCGAAGCGGTGCGGGCGCGCCTGCTTCACGGCCTGTTTGCGGTCGCGCTCGCGACGGCGGGGTACAGCTTGGTGGTCGGTCAGTTCGCGCTCCGGAGCTCGCTCCGCGTCATCAGCGATCTCGGCGCGGCGAGCGTCTCGATGTTCGGCATCGTGGTGGCGGTCGTGCTCGGTGCGACGTCGCTCTACCGCGAGCTCGAGCTGAAGACGATATTTCCGATCCTCGCGCGGCCGGTGCGGCGCACCGAGTACGTGGTCGGAAAATACTTCGGCATCGTGGTCACGGTGTTCGTGTTCATCGCCGCGGACTCCGGCGTGCTGCTCTACGCGATCGCCATCATGACCGACGCGTCGCTCACGACGTCGCTCGCGCTCCTCGGAGGGATCTTCGTCGGCGCCCTGGTCGTCGCGTGGAAGGTTCCGCGTGCGAGGACGTACGTGCCGGTCCTGGTCGCGATCGGGCTCGCCCTCGGCGGCGCGGCCGTCACCGGCGGCGCACCCGACGAACGGCGCGTGGTTCTCGGTGCCGCGGTCCTCACGCTCGGCGAGGTGGCCATCGTGGCGGCCATCGCGATCGTCTTTTCGTCGTTCTCGTCGCCGTTTCTCACCGCGATTTTCACGTTCGGCATGTTCGTGGTCGGGCGCTCCGCCGATACCCTGGCGCACATGCCGGCGCGCATCTTCGGCACCCCGATCCATGACGCCGCCGTCGGGTTGTCGAAGGTCGTGCCGAACTTGATGGTGTACGCGCCGCCCCGCTCGCTCCTCACGGGCGAGGCCATCGGCATTTCGCTCACCGATTATCTGGGGCTCGCGGCGTTGCAATCGGCTGCGTGGAGCATCTGCTTGCTCGCGTTCGCGAGCCTGCTCTTTCGGCGGCGCGACTTCTTATGAAGGGGTCGCACGTGATCCTCGAGAAGGTCGGGTTGGCCTTGCTCGTCCTCGTCCTCGCGCTCTCGGCGCTGACGGGTCGCGTGATCTTGGACGGCGAAGACGAGCTCCAGCAAAGCGATCGCGCGTTCGACAAGGGCGACCTCCGCGATTCGATTCTCCATGCCCGGCGCGCGGCGGTCCTCTACGCGCCAGGTGCCCCCCATGTCTCGGCTGCGTACGCGCGTCTCGGCGCGATCGCGGTCGGGGCCGAGTCCGCGGGCGACTCGGCCGCGGCGATTGCGGCCTGGGGCGCCATCCGCAGCGCCGCTCTCGAAACTCGACATTTCACGACGCCGCGCGCCGCCGATCTCGAGCGCGCCAATGCCAATCTCGCCCGCTTACAGGCCGCTGACAGCCACGGCACGGTGGACCGGAGCCGGCTCGTCGCCAGCCTCGCCGAGGACGAGTCGCCGCGGGCGCCCTGGGTGATCGTGCTCGCGCTCGGGTTCCTTTTGTCGGCCGCGGGTCTGGGGTGGGGGATCCACCGCGGAGGGTCGATTTCCGCAGGAGATTCGCGGAAGCGGCTGCTTGCCCCCGGGGTCGTGGCGCTCCTCGGCGTCGCTTGTTGGACCCTGGCGGTCTATCGGGCGTAAACCTGGGCCCATGCCGGCCGACCCGACCCCGATCGACGAGCTCGACCGGGAAATTTCGGCGTTCGTCGACCATCTCGCGCACCAGCGCCGGTTTTCCGAGCACACGGTAGTCGCCTATCGCGGCGATCTCCTGCACTTCGCGGCGTTCCTGCGCGGGGTGGCCGAGGGGCCGGTCGCGCCGAACGACGTCACGAAGCTCTCGCTCCGCGCGTGGCTCGCCGAGCTCGCGAAGACCCTGACGACGTCGAGCGTCGCGCGGAAGCTCGCCGCGGTGCGCGCGCTCTTCCGATACCTCGTGCGCGCGGATCGCGCGTCGAACAATCCCGCGGCCCTCGTGCGCATGCCGAAAGTGCGCCGTCGCCTGCCGGCGCTGCTCGACGCGGACGCTGTCGCCGCGATCGTCGAAGTGCCTGCGTCGTCGCCGCTCGGCACCGACGCGTCGCGCGCGCGGGACGCGGCGCTCCTCGAACTGATGTACGGCGCCGGGCTCCGCGTGAGCGAGGTCGTCGGGCTCGGCGTCTCGGACGTCTCGTTCGGCGACCACAGCGTGCGTGTCCTCGGCAAGGCGAAAAAGGAGCGCGTCGTCCCGCTCGGAAGCAAAGCCGCGCGCGCGCTTCGTCATTACCTCGAACATCGCGCGTCGCTCGGGCATCCGCGTCACGGCATTTCAGACACCGACGCGCTCTTTCTCGGGAGGCTCGGTCGTCGCGTCGGCGTCCGCTGGGTGCAAAAGCTCGTCCATCGATACGGCGCGCTCGGCGCTGGCCGACCCGATCTGCACCCCCACGCGCTCCGGCATTCGTGCGCGACGCACATGCTCGAGGGAGGCGCGGATCTCCGCGCAATCCAGGAGCTTCTCGGTCACACCAGCCTGTCGACCACGCAAAAGTACACGCATCTCACGCTCGATCGGTTGCTCGAGGTCTACGATCGGAGCCATCCTCTCGCGCGCGCCGGCCATGACGATTGACGCGGGACACCCAGCGCTTCCGGTTTCCGGCGCGCACTCGACCGGTCCGCCGCGCACCGGCGGCGTGGACCGGTTCGCGGCGTCGCTCGGCGGCGTCTCCGTCTCCACGGTCGTCGTTGCGTTCGCGGATGCGCACTTTGCGTATCACGCGGACCCATCGCACGCGGCGCCGCGTCTCGCGCTGCTCCTGTCCGACGCCGGGGTCGTCGCGCCGCTGTCGCTCGTCGTCGGCGCGCTCGTCGGCGCAGCGGCGATCTTTGCCGTTCCCGGGCGTGCGCCGTCTCTGCTGGAGCTCGCCGAAGAGCTCGACCAAGGGGCGAACGAGACGCGCGCACGACGCTCCGCGGTGATCGGCGCGTCGCTGCTCGCTGCCTTTGCCGCGCTCGTGACGGATGCCTACGTCGCGCGTTCGATCTTGGGTGGGGGGCTCCCTGCTCGCCTCTCGGGGGCATGGATCGCGGCGGTGACGGCGCTGCTCGTGTTCCTCGTCGCGGCGGTCGTTTCCTCGGCGGCGAAGGCCGCAGAGCACCGTCGCTTTCGCCTCGCTTCGCCGAAGCTGGCGCTCACGGTAGCGACCACTGTGGTGGTCTCCGGGATGGCGCTCGGCATCGTCAGCGGGAACACGAACGGGGACGGCGGCGTCTTCGGGATCCTCGGGGTCTTGAAACGCGAAGAGCTCGACCTTCGCGGCGTCGCGCTCTTGGTCGTGCTCGCGGTCGGCGCGTGGACCGGCGGAGTCGTGGCGGGGCGTCTTCGGCCCTGGACGTGGATCGTGCTCGCCGCGTTGCCGCTCTCGCTCACCGCGTACGCGGGCGGCCCCGGGCTCGATCAACGCGCCGTCGCGCTCGCCCTCGAACGCGGCGCGCCGCTCGCATCGCATTGTTTACCGATCTTGCGCCGCTTGACCGATCACGACGGGGACGGCGCGAGCCGGGCGTTCGGAGGCGGCGATTGCAACGACCACGATCCGCGCATTTCGCCCGCCGCGGACGACATTCCCGGCAACGGCATCGACGAAGATTGCTCCGGCTCGGACGAGGCCCCCGTCGCTCCGCACGCGGCGCCGACCGGGCCGAGCGCGAGCGCCGCAGCGTTCGTTCATACCCATTTTCCGAAGGGCATGAACGTCGTCTTGATCACCGTCGATACGCTCCGGAGCGACCTCGGCTTTGCCGGCAACCCGCGCCCCGTCTCGCCGCATCTCGACGCGCTCGCGAAAGACGCCGTCGTGTTCGACCGCGCGTACTCGCTCGCGTCGTACACCGGCAAGAGCGTCGGCCCGCTCCTCATCGGCAAGTACCCGAGCGAAACCCGGCGCACGTTCGACCACTTCGATCGGTTCGACGAGCGCGAGACGTTCGTCCAAGAGCGCCTCCGGCGCGCCGGGATTTTCACGCTCACCGCCCAGGGCCACTGGTACTTCGCGCCGGAGACCGGCATCGGACGCGGCTTCGACGTCGAAGATCGGTCGGCCGCGCCGAAGGTGCCGCAAGCCGAGGGCGACCGCACCGTGAACGGCGACAAACTGACCGACGCCGCTATCGCCCTCTTACAGAAACCGGAAAACGTCGCAAAGCCCTTCTATTTGTGGGTGCACTACCTGGACCCACACGCCGCGTACGTGCCGCACCCGGAGTTCGACTTCGGGAAGAAGAGCCGCGATCTCTACGACGGCGAGGTCGCGTTCGAGGATCACCACGTGGGCCGGCTCATCGACTTCGTGCGAGCGAGCGCGTTCGGCGATCGCACGGCCATCGTCGTGACGGCCGATCACGGCGAGGCGTTCGGCGAACACGGGCTCTTCCGTCACGGGTTCGAGCTCTGGGAAGAGCTCGTCCATGTTCCGCTGATCGTCTACGTGCCGGGCGCGCCCGCGCATCACGTGGCGGTCGCGCGGAGCGCCATCGACATCGTTCCCACGTTGCTCGAGCTATTTTCGGTCCCGGCGCCTTCGGGCCAGGGCTCGGACTTCGTGTCCGGTCAGTCACTGCTCGCCGAAGTGGTCGACGCCTCGTCGACTCCGGAAGCTCGCCCGGTTTTCATCGACATGAGCGCGGGCCCTTACAACGACGAACGGCAGGCGCTGATCGACGGTGACCGGAAGCTCATCGCCACCAACGGCCGCCCGATCGGTCTGTACGATCTCGCCGCCGACCCCGCCGAACGCCACGATTTGCTCTCCGACGGCGCGGCAAACGACGCGATCTCGCACTTCAAGGCGTTCCGGCGAAGCGTCCGCTCTATCGCCCCGGATCGCTGATTGCGTCAGGATTTTCTGGAGAGTCGCTCGCAGCGTCGCTCGACCTTTGATTGCCGCTATGGCCGCAAAGGGTCGTCCGGCAGACGCAATTCGAAGTCTGGTCTCGTCTGTATGCGGCCCGAAAACGCGTCCGAGCAGATCTCGAACGGGCAGGGACCCGTTCGACGCCAGATGCTGATCAGTCTTGGGAGACCAGATCGCGGTCCGCCAATGAAGCGCGAGGGGGACTACCGGCGAAGCCGGCGCGGGTTGGCAGCGATGCGCGAAGGTCGAGCGACGCTGCGATCGGAGCTCAAGAAAACCCTGGTGGGACTACCGGCGAAGCCGGCGCGGGTTGGCAGCGATGCGCGAAGGTCGAGCGACGCTGCGATCGGAGCTCAAGAAAACCCTAGTGAGACTACCGGCGAGGCCGGCGCGAGTCGCTAACAATGCGCGAAAGTCGCGCGACGCTGCAAGCGGATCTCGAGAAATCTCCAAACTTCAAATCGCGCCGGACAGCGCTTCTGGTACTCCGAGTAACCCTGCTAGCCCACCCGTGTGAATGAACAACACGCGCTTCGGCTTGGGGTCCAGGTGAGCGAGCGCGAACAGCGCTTTTCCGGAGTACACCGGATCGAGGATGAGCCCGGTGCGTCGCGCGATGTCGACGAGGAAATGGAGCTGCTCGTCGCTCATGACGCCGTACGCGGGGCCCTTGAAGCGATCGTCGATCACCAAGGGGCCAGGCTCGCCCAAGGTCGGCTCGAGCGCGCGCGCTTCGGCGATGATGCGCGCCGTCACTTTTTCGAAGTAAGCGCGATCGTCGCAAACAGCGACGGCGAGGGTGGAGTTCGCCGTTTTCCAGTGCGACGCGCCGAGCGCGACGCCTGCGGCGGTGCCGCCCGATCCGCACGCATGAACGACCACGTCGTAGGGCTCGGGGCCGCCGCCGATGCCGAGATCGAGCTGCTCTCGCACTTCGCCCATGGCGTCGACGTAACCGAGTGAACCGAGGCCGTTCGAGCCGCCCTCGGGGATGACGTACGCGGGCTCGCCCGTGTGTTCGATCTCCGTTTTCGCCGCGGCCATGACCTCGCCGCGTCGCGTGTACTCGGCGGGCGTGATGAACCGCACGTCGGCGCCGACCATGCGATCGAGAAGCAAATTGCCCAGGATGGGCGGTGGCTCCGCCGGATTCGGCGTGCGCAGGAAGAGCACCGAGCGGAGCCCGAGCGAAGCGGCGAGGATCGCCGTGGCGCGCGCGTGATTCGACTGTGCCGCGCCGCAGGTGATGACCGTCCCTGCGCCGCGATCGAGCGCTCCGGCGAGCAAGTACTCGAGCTTCCGGATCTTGTTGCCGGCCTCGGCGCCGGCGCTCGCGTCGTCTCGCTTGACCCACACCTCGGCGCCGATCAGGGCGTCGAGCGCCTCGTTTCGCCAGAGCGGCGTCGGGGCGTGAGCCAGCGCGAGCTTTCTCGGCATCACACGATCGAGACCAGGCGTGCGCCACCTTCCACGGCGTCGCCGGGCTGGACGTAAACCTTTTGCACGGAGCCCGCGATCTCGGCGACGAGCTCGTTCTCCATCTTCATCGCCTCGACGACGACGAGGGGTTTGCCCGGCTCGACCTCTTCGCCCTCCTTGACGAGGACCTTCACGACCTTGCCCGGCATGGGCGAGACGATGAGCCCCGTCGTGTTCGCTTTCGTGCCGGCCCGGACCCGCGATGCGGCGCGCTGGTTCGCGTTCTCCACGGTGATGGCCGCGCGGCGTCCGCTCGCGTACACCGAGAGCCCCGGCGGGGTCGCGTCGAGCACCAGATCGTACACGCGTCCGCCGACGCGCACCGTGAGCGGCCCACCCGAGCTCGATGCCTCGACCTCGAGCGGCGCGGCGGAGCGCCGGAGCGTGCTATCTTCGCTCTCCGCGATCCGTACATCGAAGGTGCCGCCTGGAAGCTCCGAGACGTCGATCACGTGCTCTTTGCCGTCAATCGTGACGAAATAACGCATGGCCGGCGCGGACCCTAAATCAGAGGAGTCCAAACGACAACTCCTCCTTGGCCTCGATCGCGTGGGCGCGACGCTCCCTGGCGTCGCTCGGCGTGCCATCGAGAGCTTCCTCGGGGGCGAGGGTTACGGTGTGGTTTCACCCGACGGGCCGCGAGCGTCGGTCTTCGTGACTCTGCTCGCTCCGAGCGGAACGCTCCGCGGATGCGTCGGATCGACCCTCGACGGCGCGAGCGATGTCGTCAGTGAAACCGCGCGGAGCGCCGTGGGCGCGGCGACCCGCGACGGACGCTTCGCGCCGGTCTCGCTCCGAGAGCTCGCGACGCTCGGCATCGTCGTGAGCGTCGTCGTCGATCAAGAGCCGATCGACGACGCGTCGGCGCTCGACCCCGACGGCTTCGGGCTCATCGTCCGTGACGACGTCGGGCGGGTCGGCGTGCTGTTTCCGGGGCTGGACGACGTCCCCGACGCGCCCGTTCAAATCGCGACGGCCCGCCGAAAAGCGGGCATCGCGAACGACGCGAAGGTGACGTTGACGCGCTTCCGAGTCCGCTCGTTCGCCGAGTATCGGGCGGCGCCCGCGTGAACCCACGACGAGACCTACGAGTCCACGCGACGCTCCGGGTGCCCCCCAAAAAAACTACGCCGCGGCCATCGTGCGTAGGTAAGTCGGTGCGCGGAACGGCTCGTACTTCGGCGGAGGTCCGATTCGCAACCGTCGCCGCACCTCGTCGATCGGCAAGGCGAGCAGGGTTTCCCACTTCACGGGCGGCAACCAGACCGCACGGGCGCCTCGAAGGAAACCGCGAAGGATGAGCGCCCGTACCTTGGGTTCGTTGCCCCGGAGGAGTGCGGCGCCTGCGATGAACCCGACGCCGGGGTTTCTGGTCTGCGCGAAACTGAAGGCGAGCAATGACGCTTCCCCGATCAAATCGCCTTTGTATCCCGTGACGACGTGCCAGAGATCGTGCGTGTCGCGCATGCGGTCCTTGAGGAATGCCTCGTCGGCGCTCAAGTGCCGCTCCGCGTTGCGTCCCTCGATACTCGCCTGCTCGAGCCCTTCGGCGGTGATGCCCTCGGAGTCGAGGAACTCGAGGTATTTTCGCCCGAGCGACTCCTCGGGTAGCTTGGCGAGCGATGCCCGATCCACGAGGCGCTCGATGAGTGCGGGCCGTTCGCGGAGGAGGTCGCGGCCGCCCGCGGCGCTCCGAAAACGAGCGAGCATCCGCTTGCCGTGGCCGCCGGAGAGGGCCTCGACGACGCGGAAGGCTTGCGCCGTGTCTTCGGGATTGTCGAACAACGCGTTCAGCGCCGTGAGGGCATCGCGAAATCGGACCTGGGGAACGACTGAATCGGCCATGGCAACCTCGGGGGCAGAGGAGTGATACTTACAATCTTGTAAGTATCACGGATTCGCGATGAGTCAAGCCCCGGATGACGTGGAGAAGCCCAAGCGGGCGCGCCGTTCCGCCGAAGATGCCCGGCGCGAGATCCTCGACGCGACCGAGGAACGGTTGAGCCAGCTCGGTCCCGCCGGGATCCGCCTGCAGCAGATCGCGTCCGATCTGGGCGTTTCGCACCCGGCGATCCTCCATCACTTCGGGAGCCGCGAAGGCCTCATGCGCGCCGTGGTCGAGCGCGCGTTCGACCGCCTCGAAACGGACCTCATCGCGGCGCTCCAGACGATGCCGACCGGAGACCCCGACGGCGCCGCCGTCGACGTCGTGAAGCTCGCGTTCCGGGTGCTGGTCGACAAAGGGCATGCGCGGGTCCTCGCGTGGTTGCTGCTTTCCGGGCAGCCCTTCGCGCCCAAGGAGAATCGTCTCCGCGAGATCGCCGAGGTGACGCACGCGCGGCGGCTCCTGATTCGAGGGCCCGACGCGCCGCCCATCACGTTCGAGGACACGGTATTTCAGATGCTACTCGTCGCGTTCACGACGTTCGGCGAAGCGATCGCCGGGCCCTTGATGCGCGCGAACGTCGGCCTGGACGACGCGGCCGCTCCGGACCGGTTCCGCGAATGGCTCGCGCGCCTCATCGTCGCGCGCAATCGCTGAGCGACGCGCGCCGGCGTGCTCAGCCGGCGCTCACTCTGCGCTCGCCGTTCCTTCGGCCGTCCCCGTCGGCGCGGCGTCGGGCGCCCCCTGCTCGCCCTTCCGGCGAGTGAGTCGCTCGACGGCGACGAAGAGCGCAGGGATGAAGAAGATGCCGAGGAGCGTCGCGGCGAGCATTCCCGAAATGACGGCGGTGCCGAGCACGCGTCGCGCCGCGGCGCCCGCGCCCGTCGCGACCCAGAGCGGGATGCAGCCGAACACGAAGGCGAACGACGTCATGAGGATCGGCCGGAGCCGGAGGCGGGCGCCTTCGAGCGCCGCGGCGACGATCGGTTTTCCGCGTTCGAGCTCGGCGCGCGCGAACTCGACGATGAGGATCGCGTTCTTCGCCGTCAACCCGACGAGCATGACGAGCCCGATCTGCGCGTACACGTTGTTGTCGAAGTTCCGCGACAGAAGGCCGAGGTACGCGCCGAGCACCGCGACCGGCGTGCTCAAGAGCACGCTGAACGGCAAGGACCAGCTTTCGTAGAGCGCGGCGAGAATCAAAAAGACGAAGATCAACGAAAGGCCGAGAACGCGTGCCGAGCCGCCCTCGGAGATTTTTTCCTGGTACGAGAGGCCGTTCCACGTGAAGCCCATCTCAGGAGGTAAGGTCGTTTTCGCGACTTCTTCGAGTGCCTGGAGTGCTTGCCCGGAGCTGTATCCCGGCGCTTGAATGCCCTGGATCTCGACGGCGCGGTACAGATTGAAGCGCACCGTGTACTCGGGGCCGCTGGTTTGCTTCACGCTGACGAACGACGACAAGGGGACCATGTCGCCCTTCACGTTGCGCACGTAGAATTTCCCGATGTCGCTCGCGCTCGTGCGATCGCTCGCCTCGGCTTGCACGAAGACGCGCCATTGACGGCCGAACCGCGTGAAGTCGTTGACGTAGGACCCGCCGAGAAACGTCTGGAGCGTGTTGTAGATCTCCGAGATCGCGACGCCTTGTTTCAGTGCCTTGTCTTTGTCGACGGTCGCGAAGAGCTGCGGCACCGCAGGTGAGAAGATGGGCCGGAGACCGGCGAGCTCCGGTCGCTTCTTCGCTTCGGTGAGAAACTTGCCGACGTTCTGAGCGAGAAAGCCGTACGTGCCGCCGCTTCGGTCCTGCAGCATCATGCTGAACCCGCCGGCGGCGCTGATGCCGGGGATCGCGGGGGGCGCGACGCAGAACACGCGCGCCTCGGGGATCTGCGAAAACGCGCGGTTCAATCGCGCGAGGATGGCATCCGAGGTCTGATCGGGCGTCTTCCGCTCTTCCCACGGCTTCATCCCGATGAAGCCCGTCCCGGTGTAGCTCGCCGCGGTGCGCGTGAAGAAGCTGAAGCCGGCGACGCCGTTGTAGGTGCGGATCGCCGGCTCTTTGGCGAGGAGCTGGTTCACCTTGTCGAACACCGCCTTCGTGCGCTGCATCGACGCGCCGTCGGGGAGCTGCACGCCGAAGATCGCCCAGCCCTGGTCTTCGTCGGGGACGAACCCCGCGGGAACCTTGCCGCCGACCACCACGGCGATTCCGGCGACCCCTGCCAGGAGCACGAGCGGGATCGCGATCTTGCGGATGAGCCGTCGATTCAGGGAGACGTACCCATCGGTCGCGTGCCCGAACCCGCGGTTGAACGCGTCGCCGATCTTGCCAAAAAAACCACGCGTCCCTTTTTTGGGTTTGAGGAGCATCGCGGCGAGCGCCGGGCTCAAGGTGAGCGCGTTGAATGCCGAGATGAGCACCGAGATGGCGATCGTGAGCGCGAATTGCTGATAGAGCCGCCCGGTGACGCCGCCCATGAACGCGACCGGCGTGAATACCGCCGCAAGGATGAGCGCGATGGCGACGACCGGCCCCGACACTTCTTTCATCGCGCGCTCGGTGGCGTCGCGCGGCGCCATGCCCTCCTCGATGTGATGCTCGACCGCTTCCACCACGACGATCGCGTCGTCGACGACGAGGCCGATCGCGAGCACGAGCCCGAAGAGAGAGAGGGTATTGACGGAGAACCCCAGGACCGGAAATACCGCAAAGGCGCCGACGAGGGACACGGGGACCGTCAGGAGCGGAATCAGCGTCGCGCGGAAGTTCTGCAGGAACACGAACACGACGAGCACGACGAGCAGGATCGCTTCGACCAACGTCTCGACGATTTCGCGAATGCCAGCTTTTACCGGCGCCGTCGTGTCGAGCGACACCTGCACGGCGATCCCCGGCGGAAATCGCGTCGAGAGATCGGCGACCGTTTTTCGCAGATTGTCGGCGACGTCGAGGGCGTTCGAGCCGGGCGACTGGAACGCCGCGATGACCGCGGCCGGCTTGCCGTTGAACGTGCCGTATTGTTGATACGTGAGCGCGCCGAGCTCGATGCGCGCGACGTCCTTCAAGCGCACGTTGGAGCCGTCGGGATTTTCGCGCACGACGATGTTCGCGAATTCTTCGGGCTCGACGAGACGGCCTTGCGCGAGCACCGTGTACGTCAATTCTTGGCCGGGCGGAGCCGGCTCCGCGCCGACCTGGCCGGCGGGGTTCACGATGTTCTGCTGGCGAACCGCGTTCTGAATGTCCGTGGCCGTCAGCCCGAGCCGCGTGAGCACGTCCGGCTTGCACCAGATGCGCATCGAGTAGTCGCTCGCGCCGAGGTTCCGGATGTCGCCGACACCCTTCACGCGCAAGAGTGCGTCGTTGATGTTGATGAGCGAATAATTCGCGAGAAACGTGGGATCGTAGCGACCGTCCGGCGAGTAGAGCGAGAAGACCATCAACGGGAAGGCGAGCGACTTCTTGATCGTCACCCCGAAGTTCTTCACGTCCTGCGGCAGGAACGGCTGAGCCTGCGAGTAGCGGTTATTGACGAGCACGTTGTCGACGTCGATGTCGGTGCCGACGTCGAACGTGACGGTCTGGTTCATCGACCCGTCGTTGGCGTTCGTCGATTGGATATAGAGACTCCGATCGACGCCGTTCATCTGCTGCTCGATGGGCGTCGCGACCGACTGCTCGATCGTGAGCGCGTCCGCGCCGGTGTACGTGGTCGTCAGGTTGACCTGCGGGGGCAAGATCTGCGGAAACTGCGCGATCGGTAGCCCCACCAGGGACACGATACCGATGAGCACCGTGAGGATCGCGATGACCATCGCGACGATCGGGCGGCGAATGAAGAACGACGACATGCTGCTGCCCTCGAATCAGTTCTTCGCCGCGACTCCCGACGTCGGAGGCGCCGCGCTCGGTGCGCTCCCGGCCGCGCCGGAGCCGCTTGCCGCCGGCTCGGGCGCCTGCTTCGGCACCACGGTCGCGCCATCGCTGATCTTCTGCACGCCCTCGACCACGACGCGGTCGCCTTCGGTGAGGCCCGAATTGATCAAGCGAAGGCCCGAGACGCTCGGCCCGACCTCGACGCGACGGAGCGAAACCTTGTTGTCCGCGCCGACCACGCCGACCGAATACGTCCCCTGCACCGAGATCAGCGCCTTCTCCGAGATCGCGATCACGCCGGTTCCGACGTCCGATCTGCGCAAGCGGACTCTGCCGAATTGCCCGGGTCGCAGAATTCCGTCCGGGTTCGGCACCAAGGCCTGGAGCTGGATGGTCCCGGTGCTCGGATCGATCTGGCGATTCGCCGTCACGATCACGCCGCGCCGCCCATAGGTACTGCCGTCCGAGAGCACGAGCTCGAGGCCCGGGTCGTCGCCGTCGGCCATCCCGGTTTGCTCGAGCTTCGCGAACTGGGCCTTCGCCCATTTGATGTCGCGCTGATCGAAATGCTTGAAGCGGTCGGGAAACCTCACGTAGTCGACTTCGCTCATCGGGAACGTGACGCGAATCGGGTCGAGACTCGAGACCGTGGTCAAGAGGGTCGGGCCGTCCTGGCCGACGAGGTTACCGACTCGGACCAGCGCGAGCCCCGCGACGCCGGAGAGCGGCGAGCGGATCTGAGTGTACGAGAGATTCAGATTCGCTTGCTCGAGCTGAGCTTGCGCCGATTGAATCTGCGCCTTCGCGTCGTCGACGCTGGCCTTGGTGTTGTCGACGTCTTGTTGCGACACGGTGCCCGTCTGAAACAGGCCTTGGTACCGGTCGAACTGTACCTTGTTGTGCTCGGAAGCGACCTTGGCGCGCGCCACTGCGGCTTTTGCCTCGTTCACGGCCGCGATGTACTCCGTCGCCTCGATGGTGAAGAGCGGATCGCCGGCTTTGACGAAGGCGCCGTCCTTGTAGTCCTGCGTCTTCAGGTAGCCGCGAACGCGAGCACGAATGTCGGCGTTGACGTAGCCGTCGAGCGTCGCGACCGCGTCGAGGTAGACCGGAATGTCACGGCGGCGCGCCGCGTCGACGAGCACGTTCGGCGGAGGCGGCGCCGGAGCGACTTTCTTCTGGTCGCATCCGAGCGACACGAGCGCGGTCAGCGCCGCGCATAACCCGAAGCTCGGCCGGAGTAGCGCGTGCGCGCGAGATGAGGGGCGTTTCAATAGAGGCACTCCGCGTTGGCGAGAACCGCGTTGGCACGCGCTTCGTCGAGTTGAAATTCTTGTACCGCCAGATCGATCTCCGCTTGTCGGAGCGCCTGCGCGGAAACGACGAGATCGAGGCTCGTCCCGAAACCGCGCGCGTACCCTTCGCGGGTGCGCCCATCGACCCGCTTCGCGAGGTCGCGCTGCTCGCGCGCGACGTCGCGCGACGCCTCGTACACGCCGACCGAGCGCTCGGCGCGGGCCGACTCCACGATCGCCGCGAGACGCGCGGACACCAGCGCTTGTCGAGCTTGCTCGGCTTGGGCGCGGTTGTCGCGGAGAACGCCGTAGCGGATCCCGCCGTCGTAGAACGGCACCGTGAGGACGCCCTGGAGGTTCCACGTCAGGGGCGGCGGGATGGTCACCGTGGTCGCGTAGGTCAGCTGCGAGACGACGCTCAAGACCGGCACGGCTTGAAGCTCGGCGTCCTTGATCAGTCGCTCGCTTACCTCGACCTTGAGGCGCGCCGCGGCGATGTCGGGCCGCCTCTCGATGTCGCTGTTCAGGTGGCAGGTCTTCGCGACGGCCTGCTCGAAGGCGTCGAGGTCGAGATCTTCGGGCGCCGAGAGCGGCAAGGCCGAGCCCAGCGCTTCGCCGAGTGCCTCGCGAGCTTCACGCAGCGCTTCGTCGCCCGAGATCAATGTCGCGCGAGCGGCGGCGACGTCTTGCGACGCGCGGTCCACGTCGAGCGGCGTCCCTTGGCCGTACTTGAGCCGAGTATCGGCGAGCACGAGTCGTTCGAGCGAAGAGCGCAGCCCGACCCGGTTCAGCTCGGCGACGTGCGCGGCTACCAGGGTTGCCAGCATGGAGTTGACGACCGACGTGGCGATCTCGCGGCGCTTCTCGGAGAACGTGAGCTTCGCGGCTTCCACGTTGCGCTTCGCGGTGCCGAGCCCGTAGATGCCGCGCGGGTTCACGATGGGCCACGCGAACGTCGCCCCAAGACCCCAGACGTTCTGCGGCGGGTTGAGGCCAGTCGCGCCGCCGAACGAGATCGGACGCGTATTGAATTGATGCGTGAAGCTCGCCTGTCCGTTCAAGGTCGGCAGGACCGTGGCCAGCGCGATCCGCGATTGGGCCTCCGCGCGCTCGATGTCTTCGACGTTCGAGGCGTAATCCGGTGACCGCGTCCGGATCAGCTGTAGCGCTTCGTCCCAGGTTCGGATCGCCTTGGGCGCCTCGGGCGGCGGCGCCAGCATGGGATCGGACACCGAGGGTGCGACGAACGCCGGGGGGGGTGCTTCGGGCGGCGGAGGCGTCTCCGGCGGGGGCGTGCGCGGCGCCGCGCCGGCGTGCGCCGGAATGCCGGTAAGCCCTGCGGAAACGACGAAGAACGCCAGGAGACTCCGTCCAAGCCGACGGTTTAGAGGATTCATTGAGGCGGCCACACGCATTTTGAGCCCCGTACCTAGAGCCCTTTGCCGGCCTGCGCAATGGCGCCCCATCGGCCCTCCAACGGTTCCGATGCTGCGTTGGCTATTTCGCTCGGCCCCGGCGGTTGGCGGCGCTCGCTTCGCGCGTGGCCCGGGCGTCGTACCGTTTTCGCGCTTCGTGAAGCGTCGCGCGATTCCTCTCCGCCCAGGCGGCGAGCGCGGCGAGCGGCTCGAGCAACGTGACGCCGATGCGCGTCAGTTCGTACTCGACACGCAGGGGAGCGGTCGGATACAGCGTTCGCGCCACGATTCCGTCCCGTTCGAGGGACCGCAACGTCAAGGTCAGCATGCGTTGCGAAACGCCGCCGAGGCCGCGACGGAGCTCGCCGAATCGTTTCCGCTCGTCGCCGAGCGAAGCGATCACGAGCAGGCTCCACTTGCCGCCGAGGCGACCGATCACCTCTTGGAGAGGAGCCGACGCATGCGAGCGCTTGATTGGACCTGGCGGCATCGAGCGGCGCGATCGACGGCAGAAACAGCGTCGCGATCGAAGACTGGTTATACCATCGACGGTTCGGCGGAGTGCGAGCAGGTGTCCCGATGTCGGCGGCCCGTCGGCGCCGCGCGGCCGAACGTGGAATTTCTGCGTCCGGCGGCGGCACTGGGGGAAGGCGGCGATCCCGAGTAGACTCGGAGCTGCTTGCGTCGCGAACCTACGCTCTCGATCCGCCTCCTGTGGCCCTTCGCGCGCGTCGTCCTCATCACGGGGACCGCGCTCGACCGAGTCGGGCTCTCTCCGGAGGATTTCGCCGATCCCGACGCGCGTATCTCGCGCCGGTTGGCGTTCGAAGCGGCCGCCGCGTTCCAGGCCGTGAGTCCGACCATGGGACTCCGCGCGGCGGAACATTTCGAGGTCGGAGATTTCGAGGTTCTCGAGTACGCGGCGCGATCCGAGCGGACGCTGGGTGACGCCCTCGGGTGTCTCGCGCGCTACCACCGCTTGATCGACGAATCGACGGATCTGGTCGTTTATACGGAGCGCGATCAGGCGCTGATGGAATTCAGACTGGACGATCCGACGTTCCAGCCGAGCGTCGTCAACGACTTCATCGTCGCGGCGGCGCTCGCGTTCTCGCGACGCAACGTGGCGGTTTACGAGCCGCCGCTCGAAGTCCGTCTCGCGCACGAAAAGCCGTCGTACGCCGAAGAGTACGAGCAAGCCTTCGGCGCGCCGGTCGTGTACGGCGCTCGCTTCAACACGATCGTGATCCGGAAGTCGCGCCTCTCGGTCCCGATGCAGCGACCGAATCCGGTGCTCGCCGAGCTGTTCGAGCGTCGCGCGCGGCGTCTGCTCGACGATCTCCGGAAGGGAAGGGACGTCTCGGGTCGCGTGCGCGAAGAGCTGACCAAGAGCCTCCGCGGCGGTGGAGTCAGCATGCGCGAAACGTCGCGCCGCCTCGCGATGAGCCCCGCGACGCTACGCCGCCGCTTGCAAGAGGAACACCAGACGTTCAGCGGCATTTTGGACGAGGCTCGGCGTCAGCTCGCCGAGTACTACTTGAGCGAACCTCGCCTCACCGTGACCGAGATTTCGTTTCTCCTCGGCTTTCGCAGCGTCGCGGCGTTCGGTCGCGCGTTCAAGCGCTGGAAGGGTCTCTCGCCCGTCGCGTACCGCGAGAGACCCGCACTCACCTGAGTCGAGCGCGGAGTTCCGGTGGTGGACGTCCCGAAGATCGACCCAGCGCCGCGCTGGGTCTAGGCTGGCTCGATGTTCCAACCCAATCCGATCGATCTGGCGGTCGAACAAATCGAACGGGACCGTCGGGGCACGGCTCGCTTCGCCGGACTGTTCGAGCGCAAAGCGCTCCGCATGTCGGCGTCGCCGCTGGCGTACCTGCGCGGGGTGGCGCCGCTCTTTTACGACCTGCTCCGGCAATACCCCGAGCTTCGTGACGGGCCCGGCGGCGAAGGGTGGCTTTGCGGCGACGCGCATCTCGAAAACTTCGGCGTTTACCGGACCGACCCCCCCGACGGTCGTCACGGCGACACCCTTCGCGACGACCCCGTCGCGTTCGATCTGAACGACTTCGACGAGACGATCGTCGGGCCGTGGCGGTTCGACGTGCTGCGTCTGCTGACGAGCCTCATCCTCGGCGGTCGCGAGCTCGGCGTCGACGGCACGCGGTGCATTGCGCTCTCGCAGCGACTCGTCGACGCCCACGTCGCGGCGGCGTGCACGGTCGCTCCGGCGCCGCCCATTCCGGCTCCGGTTCGGCGATTGCTCGACAAGGTCGACGCGCGCTCGCATCGCGATCTCTTGAACGACCGCACCGAGGTCGTCGGTGGGAAGCGGCGCTTCATTCGTACCGATCGCTACTTCCCGCTTCCCGACGATCTCCGGGCGCGCGCCGTGGACGCCTTCACGAAATACACCGCGAAACTCGACCCGGCGAAGGCGCCGAAAGATCACCTGAGCATCGTCGACGTGGCGTTTCGAGTTGCCGGCACCGGAAGCCTCGGCGCGCTTCGCGTCGCGGTGCTCACGACAGGCAAGGGCGGCGTCGACGGCGGCTGGGTCTTCGACATGAAAGAGCAAGGCGAACCTTCGGCGGCCGCGTTGCTCGGCTCGCCGAGCCCCAAAGGAGGCGAGCGCGTCCTCGCCGGAATCACGGCGGCCATAGAACGGCGTCCGCGCATGGCGGGCACGACCCAGCTCGGCGACTCCTCGATGTTCGTGCGGAGACTGGCGCCTCAGGAAGACAAGCTGAATCTACCGCGACTCAAAGCCGAAGAGCTCGAGTCGCTCGCGATCTATCTCGGCTATTTGCTGGGACGAGCCCATCGGCGCGCGCTGACCCAGGCACCCGCACAACCCTGGACGAAGCAGGATTGCTCCGAGCTCATCGATCGGGCGATCGTGATCGCGGGAGTCCACGAAGCGAGCTACCTCGCGATGTGCAAGCTCGACCCACAAAACCCGAACCAGACTCCGCCGCTCTCGTTCAAAGCAAATAGCTCGTCGTGAGGAGGACGCCGAATCCGGTGCTGTCGAGCGACGCGGACGTTCCGGTTGCGTTGGTGGGCGTCAGCTTGCCCGAAGAGCGCAGGAAGAACGCGCCGACCCCGGTCTGGACGGGGCCGGAGTTCAGCCCGATGCCGCCGGTGACGCCGAAATAGTTTTCGGCTTCGTATCCCGGGTCTCCGGCCTTTCCGCCGTTCGCAGAAGGGTCGTAGTAAAAGCCGACGCGGATCGGGAAGGACGGCGTTGGCTTGAACTCCGCGCCGAGATTCACGCGGGGCGTCGGCTTCAGGTTCTCATCGTCGGAGAATGTCGAGCCCGGAATGCTCGAATAGGTCGCTCCGAGCTGCAGGCTCACGTCGACCAAGATCGTCGCCCACGGGGCGGGCGTTACCGCGGTGCCGAGCGAGAAATCGAAGGGGATCCGGTAGTTCACCGGCGTCCCTTTCATGTCTTCGCCGGACGACTGCACCTGGCCGTTGGTGACGAAGTTTTCCGCCTCGTACGTGTCTGCCGAGCCGGTGATCTGCACGAACGGCGATTGTGCGCGCACTCCGAATCGCAAAAAGTCGTTCACGACATAGGCGAGACCGAGCGTCGCCGACGCCCCGAATGCGCTGAGGCTCCACTGGGCCATGGACGTCAAAAGCTTCGTCGTGGGGTTCGCCGGAAACTGAACGTTGAACCCCGTCATGTACTGCTCGCTGTGGTCGACCCCGAACAAGGTGAGCCCGATGCTCAATCGATCGGTGACCTTGTGCGCGAGGGACAGCCCGAACCACAGATCGTTCGAGTAGGTGTTGTAGAGGAGGTTATCGTGTGTGGTGGGCGTGTCGAAGGGCGCGCGATTCACGAGCTGGAGCGAGCTCGGCACGAGCACCGATAACGCCCCGACCCAATCGCCGAATCGTCGGGTCGCGACGTACGTCGCCGGGATCGTGTTGAACCCCGACGCCTTCAACGGGACGTTCGTGTTGTCGAAGTTCACGAATCCGCCGGCGCTCGTTTGGAACTTCATGTACACGGCGCCGGTCACCGACACCTTGCCCGACTGGATCTCGACGAGCCCCGACGGGTTGTAATAGACGGCGCCGGTGTCGATTGCCCGACCGACGCCGGTATTGCCGAGGAACGCCTCGCTCTCGCCGAGCGGAATGAGGAGGCGGTTGCTGTTGCCCGAGGCGGCCCTCGCTTCTCGCGCGGCAAGGGCGATCGCGAGAGCGAGGAGGACCGTCGAGGGAAGGGTGCAGCGCGACGATCCCGTCATGGGCGGAGCGAGCTTACACCGCGTTTCGGAATTTGTGTGCGATGCGTCGCTCGTGAATTGCTAGGCTCGGCGTGTGTTCCTTCTTCGACCCACCAGAGGACCCACCAGAGAGCAATTTCGTCCTATGGCACCTCGACTTGTCGCCGTCCCGCGGGGGCCGCGCGCGGGTCGCGCGATCGTCGTCGCGGCCGCGATGATCGGGACGGGATGCAATTCGATCCTCGGTATCGAACAAGGCCGCCTCGTCGACGGCGGCCAGGCAGCGACGAGCACCGGCGGAGCCGCCAGCGCGGGGCCCCCCGCGGGGTGCACGACGATCGCCGGCGACTACGCGGAGTCGGACACAGCGGGCCAGACCGACTGCACGCCGCCGCCCGCAGGGGGCTCGCACGACGTCGCGATCGCCATCGACGGCACGACGGCAACGGTGACGATCGCCGGCATGGTGACGTGCACGGGCACGGTCGCCGGGTGCGTCGTGTCGTGCAGCTACTCGAACTCGGACACCGGTGCTTCGTTGTCCGCCCACCTGACGTTCGACGCTTCCGGATTTTCGGGACAGCTCACCGACGTACTCGCGTCCGGTTGCACCGAGTCGTTCGACAGTACCGCCGTTCGTCAGTGACGAACCTCGAGCGGGAACCGCGGTAGTTCAGCGAGCGGCGTTGGCGGTCGCGTCCGACACGCAGAGGTTTCGCACGCCATGGCCTGCGGGCCCGGTTTCGAGCTCACGCCAGTTCGAGCACACGACGAGCTGCTCCGCGGGAGGCTTCGAGGTCACGGCGCGTCTGGAAGCGCGGCTCTCGACCGTCAACGGCGGGAGCACGACGACCGGATCGGCGTCGGGTTCCGGAGTTGTGACCACCACGATGGCCGAAGCAGCGGGCGGGACGAACGTCGTGACGATGTCGGGCGCCGGCGCGACGTGCTTCGTCTTCCCCGCGAGATAGACGTCCGTGCCTACCGTCGCCGAACCGAGACTCATCAACACGAGACTTGCCAATGGCTTAAGGGTGATCATCGCTCACCTCCTTGGAGATGCGGAGCGACCGCACACTCAATGTGGGCACGACGCCGCACGTGTGCAACCGATACCCTCAGTTATTCAGTCGCGTATTTCGAGCGATCGTGGGCGCCCGCGTCAGGTTGGATCGCTGTCATGGACAGCGGCGTGACCGTTCGTATTGTGTGACTGCAAACACGACGTCGCGATCCTGTTTTGCCACCGCGGTAGTGGCAACCGCGTTGTCGGGCGGTTGCCGATTGGAGTCCGCGAATGTTGGAAGCCCGGGTTGAGCGACCCGAAGACCCAACTCACGTCGCGACTTCGGCCTGACTTCGGAGTCGAGACGGCGAACTGCTGCGCGTTGCAAATCGCGACGTTCGACGTCGCGGAAGAGGGATGTGTTGAGCGTATAATTCGAGCGAATGAAGCCCATCGAGACGATTCCGTGGTTCTGGTTCGGATGGGTCGTCTCGTGGCTTGCTGCCGCATTTTGGTCGGACCGGACCGCGGCGCGGCCGCGCTTCGGAGCCGAAGCCCCGTATCGAATCGTGTTGCTGTTCGGGACGTCGATGCTGTTCGCGCGTCAGTTCGGCGCGCAGTTCGCGGCGCCGTTGACGTTCCCACTCCCGGCGGTCTTCGGCTGGGGGCTCGTCGCCGTGGCGTGTCTCGGATTCGCGTTCTGTTGGTGGGCGAGGGTCCACCTCGGTCGACTGTGGTCGGGGCACGTCACCAAGAAGGCTGGGCATCGCGTGGTTCGAACCGGTCCCTACGCTCTGGTGCGGCACCCGATCTACACGGGGGTTCTCGTGGCGGCGTTGGCCACGTCGCTTCTCGAACAGAACCTCGTGGCCATCGCGGGCGCCGCCGTCATGACCGTCGGCTTTTTTCTGAAAGCGCGCGTCGAAGAGGCGTTTTTGCGAAGCGAGCTCGGCGCGTCGGTTTACGACGACTACCGAAGCCGTGTGCCGATGCTGATGCCGCGGTTCACTCCGCGTCCACGCGGTTCGACGTCGGCCTGACGGCCCGTCGACGCGCTTTGTACCGCAAGGGACCCCCCCAAAAGATCGCAACAGGCTCGCGCGACCGCCGTCACCAGGTCCGATCGTACGTGATGCGCCCCGGGCCGACGCCGACTTTGCTCGACGGTGCGCCTCCGGTCGGCGCGGTGAACCAGAGCGTGACGCCGCCGACGATGCCGAGGGCGCCGGCAACGAATCCGGCGGTGGCGAGGTTGCCCGCGTTGACGGCCTCCGTCGTGTCGTCGAGGCCTTCTTGAGTGCGGCACGCGGTGCCGTCGCAAAACTTCTTTGCGGCGTCGCGCTTCGATTGCGCGTGCAAGCCGGCGCCAATTCCGACACCGGTGAACGCGAGGCCGAGACCGCCCGAAACGAGCGCAATGGCCCGCTGCACGCCGCCGCTCGATGGCCCCGAGTCGACGCCGGGTGACGCCGGCGCGCCGCTCGCCGCGGGCGAGCCTTGCTGTGGCGGCGTCGCGTTCGGTCCGGGGGGCGCAGGGTTGGGCGCACCGCCGGGTGGCGTCGGAGCTGCGGCGGAGCCGGCCGACAGAGGAACCACTGGCGCGACGAGCGGCGCCGCGGCGGGAGCAGCGGACGCGAGCACGGGGACCGTCGCTTGCGTCGTGACCCCGGCTCCGGCAACCATGATGGTCATTTTCCAGGGCGCGTGGCCCGGCGCGGAATCGGCGAGCGCGTACGGTCCGGGATCGGCCGCCACCGCGACGCCCCATTGCTCGGGCCCGACGGGCGCTCCGTCCCGAGTCACCTGAAGCCCCGGCGTCGCGTTCGGATCGGTGACGGTGATCACGAGCTTGGGCAAGACGGGAACGAGCGCCGCGGCATGGGCGCGCGCGGCTTGCTCGCGATCGGCGAGGTGCGCGCTGGCGGCGGCATTCGCCGCTTCGACGAACCGAACCCACGCGGTCGCGGTGCGGCCCTGTCGCTCGTAGCAATCGGCGACCGCGAGGAGCACGTCGACGTTCGGCGAGAGCCGCTCGCTCAGCTCGAGCTTCGGGCAACCATTGACGGTGTCGCCCGCGGCGACCAAGCGCCGTCCCTCGTCGAACGCCGCCTGGGCCGCACCGGAATTCGGGTTCGGCACCTGTGCGTGCGCGATGCCGCCGAACAGAACGAGCACCAGCGCGTGCGGCGCGCCCCGTCGAACGCCCGACCTTCGCCCGACCTTCGTCACGTCGCCTCCGTCGTCGCGGGCATCGCGAACCCGAGGTTACACGAGGCGCGCCCGCTTGGGTGCGACGGCGAGCACGCCCGCGGTGCGCAATAACGTTCCTTATTTCCGTCGCTTGCCCACTTCGCGCCCCGCACCTTGACACTCATATGATGAACATAATATTACTGTCGTACGATGTTTTCGTGAACGACCCTGGCGTGCGTTCCGGATCCGTTCTGGCTCGAAAGGGCAAGCGGTTCGGGGCGTTTGCACGAGTCGGAAGTGAAGGAAGTCATGAACCGCGACGTTGCAGCACCGAAGACCACTCGCCACCTCGAAGAATTGAAGGGCCTCGTCACGGGCGACAATGCGCCACCGCCAATCGCGACCCTCATCGGGTTTTCGCCCGTGAAGGTGGAGCTCGGGAGCACCGTCTTCGAGATGGAGACGAATGGCCGTCACGCGAACCCGATGGGAACGCTGCACGGCGGAATCATCTGCGACCTCGCCGACGCCGCGATGGGGACGGCGATGGCAAGCACGCTCGAGGACGACGAGAGCTTCACGACGCTCGATCTCACGACGAAATTCTTCAAGCCGGTGTGGAACGCACGGCTCCGGGCGACGTCGCACGTGACGCGCCGAACCCGCACTCTGGGTCTGATCGAATGCGACGTCGAGGATGAGTCGGGGAGTCTCGTGGCCAAGGTTTTCTCGACGTGCATGGTGCTCCGCGGGCCGGAAGCGAGGGGCCGATGACCGCCGCAGTGGCGAGCGGCAGCGCCGGAGCCGATTCGGCTCGTCCCGCGGTGACACCCGCCGCGCGCCGACGGCGCGCTCCAACGGTGATCGCGGCGCTCTCGCTCGCGGCGGTCCTGGCCTCGTCCGTGACGTATCTCGTCACCCGCGGTCAAGAATCGACCGATGACGCCGAAGTCGAGGGACGCGTCATGAACGTCGCGGCTCGGGTATCGGGCCAGGTCTTGCGCGTCCGCGTCGAAGACAACCAGATCGTCCAAGCCGGCGACGTCCTCGTCGAGTTGGATCCGGCGGATTTCGTCGCGAAAGCAGCGGCCGCGCGTGCCGATCTCGCGGCGGCGCGAGCCTCGGCCGACGGCGCGCGTGCGGCGCTCCGCCTCGCCGAAAAAACGGCGCCCGCATCGCTCACCGAAGCGCGCGGCGGGATGACGGCCGCGTCGTTTTCGGTGGTGGCCGCGCAAGCTGCGATCGATCAGGCGAAGGCCGACGTCGTTGCCGCCCAATCACGAAAGGCACTCACGCTCCTGAACTTGAACCGCTCGCGCGCGCTCCTCGCGAGCGACGCGGTTCCCGTCGCCGAAGTAGATTCGCGCCAGACGGAGTTCGACGCCGCGAGCGCCGCGGTGGAACAAGCGCGCGCCCGGCAGGCCGCCGCGGAAGCATCGCTCGCCGGATCGTCGGGCGGCGTCGTGCTCGCCACGGGGCGTCTCAACGCCGCGCAAACCGCGCCGGAGCAGCTCGACGCGGCGCGCGCCGCCGTCGCGCTGGCCGACGCGCGGATCGCCCAGGCGGAAGCCGCGTCGAAGCTCGCCGACCTCGCCGTTTCGTACACGACGGTGCGCGCGACCCGGCGCGGCGTCGTGTCGCGACGCTCGGTCGAAGAAGGACAGACCGTGAGCCCCGAGCGGCAGCTCATGGCCGTCGTTCCGCTCGACGACGTCTGGGTCGTCGCGAATTTCAAGGAGGATCAGCTCGGCGACATCAAGCCGGGCGAGGTGGCGACCGTGCGCCTCGACACCTACGGCCGTCGCGATTTTCACGGCCACGTCGAGAGCATCGCCGGCGGCACCGGCGCTCGATTCGCGCTGCTCCCGCCGGACAACGCGACCGGCAATTTCGTCAAGGTAGTGCAGCGCGTTCCGGTGCTGATCCGTCTGGATGGCGCGCCGGCCGAAGCGCTGCGCCCCGGCATGAGCGCGGACGTGACGGTTCGTACGACGAGGTGAGTCGTGAGCGAAGACGACACGCCCCTTCGCGGTAACAAACTGCTCATCACGGCGGGCACGATGTCCGCCGGATTGATGGCGTTCCTCGACATCTCGATCGTCAATGTCGCGCTCAACGACATTCGCGCGAACTTCGGGACGCCGCTCGATCGCATCGCGTGGGTGTCTACGGCCTACGCGATGGCGAACATCACCGTCATCCCGATGTCGGGATGGTTACTCCGGCGGTTCGGCTTCCGGAGGTACTACACGTTCTCGATCGTCCTCTTCACGATCGCGAGCGCGCTCTGCGGCCTCTCGTGGAATCTCCTGTCGCTCGTGCTCTTTCGCATCCTGCAGGGGCTTGGCGGCGGCGCGATCATCCCCACGTCGCAAAACGTGTTGTTTTCGCGCTACCCGGAGCGTCAGCACGGCATGGCCGGTGCGCTCTTCGGAATGGGCGCGATCACCGGGCCGCTCCTCGGTCCGACGATCGGCGGCTACCTCGTCGAATGGTCCTCGTGGCACTGGATCTTCTTCGTCAACGTGCCGATCGGGCTCTTTTCGGCGTACGTCGCATGGACTCGAATCGAAGAGCCGGGCTTCGTCTCCGACCGCGCCCCCGTCGATCGCTTCGGGATCGCCCTTCTCGCGATCGGTATGGTTTCTCTCCAGTACGTGCTCGAAGAAGGCAATCGGGACGGTTGGTTCGATAGCCGGACGATCACCTTGCTCGCCGCGATTACCGCGATTGCGCTCATCGGTTTTCTGGTCCACGAGCTCGAAGTGCCGCACCCCGTCGTGGAGCTCCGCGTGTTCGCCAACCGGGGCTACGCCGCAGCAACCGCCCTTAATTTTTTGGTCGGTACGGCCATTTTTGCGGGCTCTCTGCTGCTCTCGCTCTATTGCGGGACGATCATGCACTACCGGGCGCTCGACATCGGTCGCGTGTTCTTGATGGGGACGTGGATCCAAATCCTCATTTTCCCCGTCGTCGGAAAGTTGGTGACGAAGGTCGATCCGCGCCTGCTCTTGATCGTCGCGAACGCCGGCATTTTCACGAGCCTGTTCATGAACGCGCACCTCACCGCCGACGCGAGCATGGGTAGCATCGTCAAGCCGTTGTTCATTCGAGCGATCGGAACCGGCTTTGGGTTCGTGCCGCTCACATTTCTCGCCGTCGCGTCGTTGCCCGCGCGGCAACGCGCCGGGGGCACCGCGCTGTTCAATCTGACGCGCGAGCTCGGCGCCTCGATCGGAACCGCGTGGATGAGCACCCTGCTCGACCGCGAGAGCAAGCGGGCGTTCACGAGCATCACGAGTCACGTCGACATCGGCAGTTCGGTGCTCGCCGAGCAATCTTCGTTTCTCGTGAACGGGCCCGGCGCGCGCCTGGCCGATCCGTCGAACGCCGCGCTCGCCGTCCTGCGGCACCGGATCGACGAGCAGGCGCTGCTCCGCGCGTTCAACGGCAATTTCCTGCTCCTCGCGACGGCGTTTCTGGGCGCGAGCGGCCTGATCGTCCTCATGCGGCGCCCGAAGCCGGCGGTCGCCGTCGACACGAACGCGCATTGATTCCGGCCACGCGGGTTCGGCGCGACCGTCCCGTGGCAATTGGACCCGAGAGACAGTCGCCCCGCGGGGTGCTACGTAGCGGCCCGATGTCGACGGAAGAAACCGCCTCGCTCGGCGCCGCGGTGCTCGTCGGAGTGCAGCTTCCGGGCGTGACCGACGAAGATCACGCCTCCGATCTGGCCGAGCTCGGCCGCCTCGTGAAGACGCTCGGCTACGAGGTCGTCGCGACCATTTCGCAGCGGCGCGAGAGTCTCTCGGCGGCGTCCATCGTCGGCGAGGGCAAGCTGAAGGAGCTCGCCGAGATCACCGGCGGCAAGGGCGTCATCCCCTCGGGGGCGCCCGAACGAAAATCGAAGGTGCGGGAGCGCTGGGCGCGCGAAGCGGGCGAGAACGGCGAAAACGACGACGAGCGTTCGTCGGACGACGGCGAGGCGCCGCCGGACAAGCCCAAGCTGGTCGTCGTGGATCACGAGATCACGCCGACCCAGGCGCGCAATCTCGAGCGCGCGACGGGCGCTTCCGTCCTCGATCGCTCCGGCGTCATCGTCGATATTTTTCATCGCCACGCGAAGACCCGCGAGGCGAAGCTCCAGGTCGAAATTGCGCGGCTCAACTACGTCGCTCCGCGGATGCGCGAATCGGCGGACAGCGAGCGGCGCGCCGGTCGCGGGGCGGGCGAGTCGGCGCTCGAGCTCGATCGCCGAAAAGTCAGGGATCGGATCGCCGAGCTCCGCAAAGAGCTCGAGACGATCCAGGTGCGCGACGAAGGACGCCGCCAAGCTCGCCAAGGGCAGCTCCGCGTCGCGCTCGTCGGTTACACGAACGCCGGCAAATCGTCGTTGATGCGAGCCCTCACCGGGAGTGACGTTCTCGTCCAGGACAAGCTGTTCGCGACGCTCGACACGACGGTGCGTGCGCTCAAGCCGGAGACGAAACCGCGGCTCCTCGTGTCGGACACGGTCGGCTTCATCAAGAAGCTGCCCCACGATCTCGTGGCCTCGTTCCGATCGACCCTCGACGAGGCGCGCGACGCGTCGCTCCTCTTGTTCATCGTGGACGCTTCCGATCCGACACACGAGGCGCAGCTCGAGGTCACGCGAGCGGTGCTCAGCGAGATCGGCGCCGCGCCGGTTCCGTCGAAGCTCGTCCTCAACAAGTGCGACAAACTCGACCCGGCCGGGCGGGAGGCGCTCGAGCTCGAGCACCCCGACGCGCTCTTCGTCTCCGCGAAGAACCCCAACGACGTGGAGCGCGTTCGCCAGACCATCGTCGATTTCTTCGAACAATCGATGCAAGACGAGGATTTCCTGATCCCGTACGACAAGCAGCGCGTCGTCGGCGAAGCTCACGACGAGGCGAGAGTGCTCTCGGAGACGTACGAGGACGGCGGCGCTCGCCTCCACGTGCGCGCGCTTCCGGCGACCTTGGCTCGGCTCAGGCGTGCGCTGACGGAGTGAGCGGGCGCCCCGGCGAAAAGAGGGATGCCGCAAACTCGCCGACGAGCTCGACGAGAAGGCGAGGCGCGTGGTGGTTCGCGATGTGCCCTTGCCCCTCCATGATCGAAATGCGGTGGAGGCGCGGGAGCTTCCGGGAGAGCGCGTTGAGCCGTTCGCGCAGGTTCGCCGGGCTCTCGGTTCCGCCGATGAGGAGCGTCGGAATCTTGATGCTCGCGTAGCGATCGATACCCACGCCGAGCGCCTCGATGCCTTCCGCGTCGGTGATCTGCCCGGGCGCCATCGCGGCCATGCCGTGCCACGCTCGCGGCAAACAACGAAGCAGGAGCAATTGTGGCAAGGGGAACTTCACGAGCTCGCGCAGATGGATCCACATCGCTGCGCTCTTGTTTCCGCGGTCGAGCGCTCGTCGCGCGCGCACCAAGGGCTCGCCGCCGATCGGCTTGGAAACCGCGACCGGCGGTTCGTAGAGAGCGAGTCCGGCGATGGAGCTCGGGCTCGCGAGGGCCGTTTCGAGCGCAACGACGCCGCCCGACGAATGCCCGACGAGGAGGACCGGCTCTCCGATCCGTTCGAAGAGCGCTTGCAGATCTTCGACCTCGCGCGCGATCGAATGGGGCGATTGCGGTGCGCCGCTCCGGCCGTACAAGCGCCGCTCGATCGACAGAACGCGATACCGCGGCGCGAGCTCTCTGGTGACGGCACTCCACGAATCGGCGTGGCTCGAGCCGCCATGCACGACGACGATCGGCTTGCCCGCGCCCTCGTCGATGACGACGATCTTCGTTCCGTCCTTCGACACCACTTCGAGATTGCGTCGGGGAGCCGCCACGCCGGTAGACTGCCACGCGGTCTCCGAAGAGTCGCGATGAAGTGACGCATCGCAGCGAAGAGCAGCGCCAAAAAAACGTCGTGATCTCGACGCGAACCACGGGGACGTCAGGCGGGATCTTTTTCCTGAGCAGACAAACGGTATCGCGCCGTATCCTCGTCGGTTGACCCGCCATTCGGGCGGGCAACTCACCTCACGAGGTCTCCATGTCGAAGAAGCAACAGAAGCCCCCGCAGAAGGTCAAAGCGAAGTCCTCACCGAAAAAGGCGAGCACGAGTAAGGAGCTCTCCGACGACCAACTCGAACGCGTTTCGGGCGGCGCCGTGGGGGACATGTTCCTGAAGCTCGATGGCATCAAGGGAGAGTCGACGTCGACGAGCCAGAAGCTCGACGTTGCGGTGTCGGCGCTTCCTGCCGTCCAAAAGACGTACAAGCTTTTTTGAAACGAGCACCGAACGCCGCGGAGCCCGAGGGCGCAGTGTTGCCGCCGCTGTTCGACGGGTGGATCGGCGCGCTCTTGCCGGGGCCGATCCCGCGCGAAACGAAGGCCACGTGCGGCGCCTGCGCGATGTGGCCCCAGCCGGGCGAGCCCCGCGACGCCGAACGGCACTACGCGGCAGAGACGAAGTGCTGCACCTTCTTGCCGGCGCTCGCGAATTTTCTCGTCGGCGGAGTGCTCGCCGATCGTGACCCCGCGGCGGCGCGCGGCCGCACGACAGTCGACGAGAGGATTGCTCGCGGCGTCGGCGTGACGCCGTTCGGGCTGGAACGGACCCCGCTGTACAGCGCGCTCTATCGCTCGAGCCCGCTCGCCTTCGGTCGCGCGAAAGCGATGCGCTGTCCCCACTATCTCGAGGAGCAAGGCGGTCTTTGCGGCGTATGGCGACATCGCGAGTCGACGTGCGCGACGTGGTTCTGCAAGTACGAGCGCGGCGAGGTGGGGCGGCTCTTCTGGCAGCGCGTGCACGATCTGCTGGCCGCCGTCGAGCTCGCGCTCGCGCGACACTGTGTGCTCTCGCTGGGGTTCGACGCCGCGGCGCTCGCCGCGCTCTTTCCGTCACGGATGCGAAAGTCGCTGTCGGCGAACCACGATGGCTTGAGCGCGGCCGATCTCGACGAGGTCGTCGCTCCGGCCCGCTTCGCGGCGCTCTGGGGTCCCTGGCTCGGTCGCGAGCGCGAATTTTATTTGCAGTGCAGCGCCATCGTCGAAGGGCTCGGCTGGAGCGAGATCGCGTCGCTTGGTGGCAGCGAGGTCGAGCTCCTCGCGCGCCTCTTGAAGGACGCGCACGCCGCGCTCACGTCTGCGGAGCTCCCCGCACGCCTCGAGCGCCGTTCGCTCAAGGTCGTCTATTCATCGCCCGATCGAGCAGAAATCGTCGGCTACAGCGACCTCGATGCGCTCCGCGTGCCGAAAGAGCTCGTCGATGTCCTGCATTGCTTCGACGGTAGCGACACGCGGCAGACGCTCGAGCGGATCTCCGACGAGCACGGGATCGCGCTCACCGATTCACTGGTGCGGACGCTCGTCGACTTCTCGATCCTCGGCGCGCCCCGCTGATCAGCGACGAAACCCTCGGTGGTAGCCGCCGCCGCCGCGGCCAGGTCGCCCGTAGTAGCCGCGCCCATAGTACGGGTGCCCGTAGTAATAGCCGCGCGTTCGAAACCACGGGTGCACGTACCACCCGAAGCGGACCGGACCGACGCGCCCCCAGTAGGGCTCGGGTCCGATGCCGACGATCCATGGCGTCCGCACCCACTCCCAGCCGTATGCGGGATAGTAAGCGTACGTATACGCATCGTCCTCCGCGGGTGTGACGTACGTGTACGCGCGATCGTACGGCATCCAGACCCAGCCGTAGCCCGTCGTGTAGACCCACTGTCCCGTCGCTGACGGATCCGCAGGCGTGATGACGGGACGACTATCCGCGGGGGCAGGCGTGACCGGTGGAGGTGGTGGCGGCGGCGCTGCAGCGGGCGGTGCCGCAGCGGCCGCCGGAGGCGGAGCCGGAGCGGTGGAAGGAGGTGCCGGTGGTTCTCCCGGGGCAGGTGGCGCTGTACTCGGGGGTTCGGACGATGGAGCGCCGGTCAGTGGCAGCGGTGGCGGCGCGAACTCTGGTCCCTCGGTGTTGGGCGGCGGAGCCTCGTCTGCGGATGCGCCGCACGCCGCGACGCTGGCGCCGAGTACGATCGAAAAAGCGAGGTTCGAATGGAGTCGTTTGAGCACGTTCGCCTCCTGTCGGTAAACCGGTGGCACTCAAGTTATCTTCCGGGAGAAACATGGGGGATAGGGGCGCGATCGGTAGCGGGGCGCGGTGCCCCACTCGGAAGCAGGCTCGCGATGAGCTCGGCGTAGCCGAGGATCCTCGCGAGCGACGCGTCGAGATAAGTGCCCGTCATCGGCGGCAGATCCGGAGGATCGGGGACGAGCCGCGGCGGTTTCCCGTCGAGATGGGCGGACATCGCTTCGAGCACCGCGGTGACCCAGACTCTGAATCGAGCGACGTCGCTTCGCACGTCGTCGGAGATGGGACCATAAGTGGACGTTTGTACGTCGATGGTGGTGAGCGCCGACGTGAGCCGGCGCGCATACGTGATGAGCTGCATGGCGTCGGCGGCGCGCTCCTTCGATTCGCGCGGTTCGGAGAGGAGCCGCTCGAGCGACGCTTCGGCTTCGTTCAGCGCGACGCCGGCCCGGCGGCGGTCGGACACGACGCGCGTCTCGAGCTCGGAGGCGCGATCGAACGCGAGCAAGTCGAACGTCGATGCTACGTAGCGCGACGCGGTCGCCAGAACGACGCTGAGCGCGTCCTTCAGCCGCCGTTTTTCCCACGACGGGAACACCAGCGCAGACGCCGCGAACGCCACCGCGCCGCCGAGCGCGACGTCGCCTGCGCGGGCAGCGGCCGTCCACGAATCGCCGCGCCCCGCGTCCACGAACAACACGAACACCGGCGTCAGGAATAGCGTGAAGAGCCGGTAGTTGCGAGAGCGCGTCACGATCGCGGACACCGAGAGCGGGAAGATGACGGCCGCCAGCTCCCAGGGTTCGTGGACCTTGGCCATGAGCGCGACGGTGAGGAGGCACCCGATGCCGGTGCCGATGACGCGCTCGATGGCGCGCTTTACGGTGACTCCGGGGTACGGTTGCAGCACCGCGACCGCCGTGACCATGACCCAGGGGACGTGTTCCGGTGAAACCGCTCGGGCGAGCGGGAGCGCTGCGGCGACCGTGCACGCGACGCGAACGGCGTGGCGAAATATCGGGGATTCGAACGCCAGCGCGTCCCGCATCGTCGCCAGGGCGCGCTCGACGTCCCTCCATTGGAAGAGCGGCGTCATGCGAACTGCAGAGGCGTCGATCGCGGGAAGGTCCGCGATCTGCCGAGAGAGCGACTGCGCCGTCCGTGCCGCCTCGACGAGCCGCTTGGCGAGCGGCGACGGCGTGCCACGGGTCGACGCGACGGGTGGTTCCGTGCCGCTCTCGCGAACGGTCGCCGGATTTCTCGCGTAAAGCCGATCGTGGACCTCTCCGTAGATCTGCGCGAGCCTTGCCGGAAACGACGGATCGAGCGCGGCGTCGCGCGGATTTTCGCGAGCTTCGATTTCGTCGGCGAGCGCGATCAACAGAAAGAAGGACGCTTCGGCGCTGCCGAGGAGCGCGCGCACGTTACTGCCGAGCCGGCTCTCTCCGACGTTCCGGCTTCGCATCGAGAGCGCCACGCGACGCGCCTCTTCGATCGCGCCGCGGACCCGTCGGTGAGTCGAGCGTGCGAGCTCCGCCCAACGGGGATCGCCGGGCGCCGGATGATCCGCCGCGCACGCCGACAGATCGCGCGCGAATTGTTGCAGCGAGAGAAACGCCGCGGCGACCGCGCGTCGAACCGGGAGGTGTGTCCAGATCGGCCAGAGTACCGAAGAGAGCGCGAGCGCCCAGAGGCCGCCGCAAGCGAACAGGGCGCCGTCGAAGAGCGGGGCGCCGGTGCGATTCGAGGTCGCGATCGACGTCGCGACGAGCAGCATCGTGCCGAGGCTCGCCGCGTCGCCGCCCAGGGCTCGGAAGAGCGACGCCGAGAATCCCACCGCCGACAGGACGATCGAGGCGAAGAGAAGCGAGCGCGCCGACGTTTCGCCGAGCATGACGAGCAGCGCGCCGAGGACGACGAACCCGAGGAGCACCCGTGCGCGACGGCCGCGAGTGCCGCCGGGGTCCGCCAACGAACCGAGCCACCCGGCGAGCGCGATCCAGGCGATCGAGCGGGAGTGGCGCGAGAGCGAGAAGTAGAGCGGAACGACGGTCGCGATGGCCCCGCGCAGACCCTTGGCGACATCGGTGGCGAGGAGGGCACGCCGAGAAGAATCGGAAAGAATCAAAGCGATGATTCCAGGAGGGCTGCGACGCGCTGATCTATCGCGCCTCCGGGCGCCTTTGATAGAGGGAAGCGAGACGCCGCGTCCCGCCTCTGGCGGTTATCCGATCTAGGCCGAATAGATCGGTCATGAAGGCACTGGTTCTCGAAGGCGCAACCCTGGGATCCCTCGTGGTCCGCGACCGACCGATACCGGTCGTCGGCGGGCACGACGTCTTGCTCCGAACTCGCGCGGCCTCGCTGAATTACCGCGATATCGCGATCGCTCGTGGCGAATACGGGGCGTATCAGCGCCCGCTGATTCTCGGCTCCGACGCCGTCGGCGAGGTGGTCGAGGTCGGCGCGGGCGTCACTCGTTTTTCGAAGGGGGATCGCGTCTGTCCCACGGACACGCCGGATTGGATCGCCGGACCGCCCGATGAACGCTCGCTGTCGCGACGGCTTGGTGGCCCCGCGGACGGCGTGTTCGCGGAGTTTTTCGCCGTTCCCGAGAGCGCTGCGGTGTCCGCGCCGCGCCATCTCACTGACGTCGAAGCCGCGACGCTCTCGAGCGCGGGGGTGACCGCATGGCGCGCGCTGTTCGTGCTCGGCGGCGTCGTTCCGGGAGACACCGTCGTCGTCGAGGGGACCGGAGGCGTCGCGCTCTTCGCGCTTCAACTCGCCAGGCTGGCGAACGCGCGAGTCGTCGCCTTGTCACGAAGCGCCGCCAAGCTCGACCGAGCTCGGGCGCTCGGCGCCACGGACGCCATCGACACGACCGCGACGCCCGAATGGGACGCCGAGGTGCGGCGGCTCACCGGCGGTCGCGGTGCGGACTTCGTCGTCAATGTCGTGGGCGGGGCGTCGCTCGGTCGCTCGATCGGTGCCTGCCGTGTCGGCGGCAAGGTCATCGTCCTCGGTTTTCTCGACGGCCCGACCGCGAGCCTCGACGTCGTCAGCGCGATCCGTCGCGGCGTGTCACTCCACACGTCGACCGGCCGAAGCCGCGAGAATTTCGAAGCCATGAATCGCGCCATCGAAGCCGCCGCCATGCGACCGGTCGTCGATCGCGTTTTCCCGTTCGAGCGAGTGCTCGAAGCGTTCGCTTACCTCGAAAGCGGCGCGATGTTCGGAAAAATCGGGCTCGAGTTCGCCGCTGCTACGTCGCAGCGGTAGCCTCGATTTCGATCGTGACGGCGACTTCCTCACTGAGCGCGAGGCCACCCTGATCGAGCACCTGATTGAAGCTGACGCCGAATTCCTTGCGATTTATCCTCGCGGTGGCGACGAACCCGGCGCGTCGAAAGCCCCAGGGATCCTTGGGCATGATGCCCTGCGGCTCGACGTTCAGCACGACCTCGTGGGTCGTGCCGCGCAAGGTGAGATCGCCAGTGACGGCGAGATGGTCGTCCGTGGTCTTTTCGATGCGCTTGCTCTTGAACGTCATCCGCGGGTGCTTCTCGACCTCGAAGAAGTCCGCCGAACGAAGATGCTCGTCGCGCTTCGGCTCGTGCGTGTCGACGCTCCCCACGTCGATGTCGACGTCGAACTTCGAGTGCGTGAGATCCGACTCGTCGAGCTCGAGGTTTCCGCTCCACTTGGTGAAGCGTCCGCGGACCTTGCTCACCAGCAAGTGGCGGACGGTGAAGTCGATGCTCGAGTGCGCGTTGTCGAAGTTCCATTTCACGAGTGCCATGTATTTTCTCCAGGGGCGCGATTGCGTCGCGCGGTAACGGTTAAAGACGTTCGGGGCGGCGCGCGTCAACCCGGCCGGTCATTCGCCGGGCGCGGGGACTGCGCGATGGCTCTCCGGGTCGGGGGCGGACGGCGAAGAATGGTCTAGCTCTGCGAGCTCGCGTTCGCCGCGATCGACCGCTCCCTTGGCGCCGAAACGCCGCTTGACCCACGCGGACGCGTCGTCGAAGAGCGAGTACGCGACCGGAGTCGCGAGCAACGTGAGCGCGAGCGACATGGTCTGGCCGCCGACGACCACGCCGGCCGTCGCGCGATTGAACCCCGCGCCGACTCCGCGCGACGTGATGAGCGGAATCATGCCGGCGACGAACGCCAGGGTCGTCATCAAGATGGGACGCAACCGATCGCGGTTTGCTTCGAGGATCGCCTCGAGCCGTGGCCGCCCTTCGGCGCGCAGATGGTTCGTGTGGTCGACCTGGAGGATGGCGTTCTTCTTCACGACGCCGAAGAGCACGATGATGCCGAGCATCGACAGCAAGGACAGCTCTTGCCCGAACAGGAGCAGCGACCCGAGAGCGAACGGCACGGTGAGCGGGAGCGACAGCATGATCGTCACCGGGTGCAGCCACGAGCCGAACTGCGCCGCCAGGACGAGGTACATGAAGATGAACGAAAGACCGATCGCGACGACGAAGCCCTTCACGGCTCGCCCGGTTTCCTTCGTGAGCCCCGCGGGCACCGCGTGATATTCGGGCGGCATGTGCTCGTCCTTGATGATCTTCACGAGCGCGTCGGATACCTCGCTCTGACCGACGCCGGGCGCGACGTTCGCGGTGATCGTGACCTGGCGTTGTCGCGCGAGGCGGTTGATCTGCGACGGGCCCGTCGTGGGAACGAGCTTCACCACCGAAGACAGCGGGACGGTCTCGCCGGTCTTGGTCTTCACCGTCATGACGGAGATTCCCGAGAGGTCGGCGCGGTAGTCGGCGTTCGCTCGGGCGCGTACGTCGTAGTCGTTGCCGCCCTCCTGATACGTCGACACTTTGAGGCCGCCGACGAGGAGCTCGAGGTCGTTCGCGATATCGGCCACGTTGACGCCGAGATTGCCGGCGCGGTCTCGGTCGATCTCGACGTGGACCTCCGGGTTACCGACGACGAGGTTCGAATCGACGTCGACCGCGCCGTGAACCTTGCGGAAGCGCTCGAGGATCCGCGCGGTGTAGCGCGAGAGCTGGTTCAGATCCGGGCCGTTCAGGGTGTACTGGACCTGAGCCTGTGACTGCCCGCTCGAGATCTGCGCCGTCAGCGACACGTCGATGCGCAGGTTCTTGGGCTGATGGGGGACGACCTCTTTGCGTACGCGATCCATGATCGCGAACTGGTCTTCCTTCCTGAGGCGCGGGTCGACGAGGTGAACGAAGACGTTCGCCAGATTACGGGTCACCGAGGCGTCGTTGCCGATGGTGAGGAGCGTGTGATCGACGCCGGGAATGGCGCGGATCTCGCGCGCGACGCGTTCGGCTTGAAGGCGCGTCTCGATGAGGCTCGTGCCCTCGGGCGCGCGCACGTTCACGTCGAATTCGGCGACGTCGTTTCGCGGCGTGAACCCTTTCGGCAAGGCGCCCGCCAGGGGAACGCACGAGCCGAGCGTCGCGCACGCCAGGAGCACGACGACCCAGCGGTGTCGCATGACCCAGCGGAGCGCCGCCATGTAGACGGACTCGATCGGTCGATAGAACCCGTCGACCAGGCGCTCGAGAAAGGGCTTCGTGGTATCGCCGCCTTCTTCGACGGGTCCTTTCAGCCAGCGGGCGGCGAGCATCGGCGTGAGTGAGAAGCTGACGAACAGCGAAACCAAAATGGCGAACGCCATGGTCAAGCCGAAGCTCTTCAAGAAGCGCCCCACGATGCCGCTCATGAACGCCACCGGGAGAAACACGGCCATCAGCGACAAGGTCGTCGCAAGTACGGCGAGCCCGATGTCGCGCGTGGCGAGCGCCGCGGCGACGAACGGCTTTTGCTTCTTCACCTCGATGAAGCGGACGATGTTTTCGAGGACGACGATCGCGTCGTCGATGACGATCCCGACGGCGAGCGCGAGGGCCAGTAGCGTGATGATGTTCAGCGTGAACCCCATCACCCACATCAACCCGAAGGTTCCGACGATGGACACCGGGATCGCCATCGCGGCGATGATGGTGCTCCGCGCATTCCCCAAAAACACGAGCACGATCAGCGCGGCGAAGAGCGCGCCCAGGACGAGATGCTCTTTCACGGCGTTGACGCTGGTGCGGATCGACGCCGACTCGTCGCGCACGACTTTCAGCTCCGAGCCCGCGGGCAGCGTCTTTTGGAGCTCGTCGAGGCGCGAGCGGACCGCATCGACGACGGCAACGGTGTTTTGACCCGATTGCTTTCGCACCGAGAGGACGACGCTCTCCTTGCCGTCCTCCATCGCCGAGGTCTTCGGCTCTTCCACGCCGTCGTCGACGGTCGCGACGTCGCCGATCCGGGTCGGATGGTCCTGGCTCTCCTTGATGATGATGCGACCGATCTTGGACACCTCGTCGACCCGGCCTTCGACGCGGAGCGAGAGGCTGCGCGGCCCGGTCTCGATCTGTCCGCCTGGGACGCTGAGGTTTTGCTGAGCGAGGGCGGTCTCGACGTCGACCGCCGTGAGCCCAGCGGCTTGCAGCTTGAGCGGGTCGAGCCAGACGTTGACCTGTCGCTTCTTGCCGCCGAGGATGTTCACCTGACCGACGCCGTTCGTGCTTTCGATCTGACGGCGTACGCGCTTGTCGGCGAGCTCCGTCGTGTCCCGGATGCTGCCCGGGGTCGTCAGCGTGACGTAGAGGATCGGCGAGGCGTCGGGGTCGACCTTGGACACGACGGGCTGATCGATGCCCTTCGGCAAGTCGGGCAATACGTTGCTGATGTGATCACGGACGTCCTGCGCCGCGACGTCGATGTCCTTGTCCAGGTTGAACGCGATGATGACCAGCGAGACGCCCTGGCTCGAGGTCGACCGGAGCTCGTCGATTCCGCTGATCGTGTTCACCGCGCCTTCGATCTTGTCGGTGAGCTCCGTCTCGATCTCCTCGGGCGCCGCGCCGTTCTCGGTGGTCGTCACGACGATCGCCGGGATGTCGATCTTCGGAAATTGATCGACGCCGAGCGCGAAGTAGCCGAATGCACCGACCACCACGAACACCAGCATCAGCACCCAGGTGAGGACCGGTTGCCGGATGCACAGCGACGCTAGCCATTGCATGCTCTTGCGCTCGTTCCTCGATTACTCGGTTTGGGCTCCGTCGATGGCCCCGGCGGGGGGCGACACGACGACTTGGTCCCCCTTCGAAACGCCGTCGGCGATCGCCACCAGATCGCCCGCTTTCGGTCCGAGTTGAACGACGCGTTCGACGAGGTGCTTGTCGACCACCTCGAAGAGGCTGTCGCTCTGATCTCGCTCGATGATGGCGTTCGCGGGCACGACCGGCAACGTCTCCTGTCCGACCGGAATTTGCGCCGTCACGAACATGCCGGGGAGGAGCGCGTGATCGCCGTTGTCGGTGACCGCTTCCACGACGAGATCGCGCGTGGCCTGACGGATCTCGCGCCCCATGTATTTCACGGTGGCGCTGAAGGTGCGACCGGGAAGCGCCACCGTCTCGAAGGTCACGACGAGCCCCGGGTGCACGTTGCCGATGCTGGCTTCGGGTACCGTGAGCTCGAGGCGCAGCGGATCGTCGACCAGTAACGTCACGACGCGAGTGTCCGCGTGGACGTAGTCGCCGACGTGCACGAAACGCTCGGCAATGACTCCACCGAAGGGCGCCCGGATGGACGAATCGGTCAACGTCTGAGCGGCCGCCGAGGCCCGCGCCCGCGCCGCGTCGGCGCTGGCGGCTTGGGTCTGACAATCCGTCGTTTGCTTGTCGTATTCTTGCTGGGTGATCGCGCCCTTGGCGAGCAGGTTCACATAGCGCTGGCAATTGGCCTGCGCGTTCTTCAGCGTTTCGTTGGCGCTGCTCACCTCTGCAATCGCTTCCGCGCGTGAGAGCGCGGCCGAGCGCGCGTCGAGCTGCGCCAGCATCGCGCCCTGCACGACGTGGTCGCCGCGTTCGACGAACGTCTTCGTCACCCGGCCCGCGGCGTTGGCGGCGAGGTCGGTGCGCTCGTTCGACGATAGGACGCCGGTGAGTTTGAGGAGCTTCGGCACCGATTGCTCGCCGACCACCGCGGTCTCCACGTGTACGGGCGGCGCGGCCGGCTTTGCGGCGTCCACGTGCGTCTCGTGCGAGCACCCGGCGACGCCGGCGCCGAGCGCGAAGCACGCGCCCAAGACGATGAACGACGTCGCGTGATTCATCGTCGTTCCTTCTCTTTCGCGCCCGCGTCCAGTCGGAGTGCGAGCCGCGCGTACGCGAGATCGGCGTCGGCTTGGATGCGCGCGACGTCGGCGGCGAACTCGTCTTGTCGCGCTTGCAAGACGTCGAGCTGCGTAGCGACGCCGCTCTGGTATCGGTCCTCGGCGAGCGACGCGGCGAGCTTGGCCGCGACGAGCTGCGCCCGCGACGACCGTGCCGACTCGATGTCCGCTCGGATCTGTTGCCAATCGAGGAATATCGCGTCCTCTGCGGCCTGACGGGCGTGGTCTTCGTTGGCGCGCGCCGCGGCGGCCGCGGCGTTCTGAGCCCTGATCTGCGGCACGATCGTGGTGTCGAGCTTCCAGTTGGCGGTGAGCTGCAAGAGATAGATCTCCGTATGGCCTCCGATGAACGCCGTCGCGTTGGTGAACTTCTCCTCTGCCGTTCCGCTGATCGTCGGCAGGAGCGCGGCCTTCACGGCGCTCGCGTTTTGTTCGGCGTTCACCCGGGCCGCCTTGGCGCTTAGTACGGCCGGCATCTCGCTGGTCCGTCCCGTCCACCGTGCGAGCGGCTCCTCGGTGTGTAGATCGTCTTCGGGGAACGCCGTCGCGGGTTCCGCGACGAGCCCCGAGAGCGAGTACAGGTCGCGCCGCGTATTGGTCACGGCGAGCCCCGCCGCGGTGAGGCTCTGTTCGGTCTTCGCGACGTCGGCGAGGGCGCGCTGCACGTCGAGCTCGGAGCTCGTGCCGCTCTCCTTGCGATCCCGGACGAGCTGCAGGTTGTGCTGCGCGAGCTCGAGGTTCGCTTGCGCCGAGAGCAAGACCGCTTCATCGCCGAGGAGGTTGTAGTAGTCGCGGAGCACGCTCTTCTCGACCATGAGCTCGTTGTTCGCCGCGTCGAAATGCGCGCCCGCGAGCGCGGTCTTCGCTGCGGAACGGCGTTCCCAGTTCGCGACGTTGATGATCGGCACGTTGAGCGTCAGGTTTCCGTCGAGCTGGTTCTTCGGCTGGATGACCGTGTTCGAGAGGCCCGGAATATTGAGGCCGCCGGCGAGCGCGGCGGTCGTGACCTCGTATTCGTTCCTCGTATAGGTCCCGGTCGCCGAAAAATTCGGGAGTAATCCGCCGGTCGCGATCGATTCTTCCGCGTCGCGCTGGCTCACCGTCGCATGAGCCGCGCGGTTCTGCGGATTCCACACCTTGGCGTGCGCGATGAACTCGGAGACCGGTTGCAAGGCGAGCACCGGGCGCGCGCACAAGGTGGCGGCCAAAACGATGATGGCGCCGGTCGAAGGTCGAGACGGGGCGGGGAACACGGTGGGGCGCTCTCGATGCAACTTCTCGTTGCAGGAGGCGATACATACCGCTCCACCACGTTTCCCACAATCGAAGACGAGGATTTCTTGCGAGCTGCGATGTCGCCTCGCGACACCCCAGCATTTTGTGCAATACTGGAAAGGAGTATGGTCCAGGGGTCCCGGCATCTTCGAGCGGCGCTCGAGACGAAACCAGGCGTGGTTCGCAACAAAAAGTCGCGAATCGCGGCCCGGAACGGCACTCCCGTGTCCCCGAAGGAACGCCGTCACTCTCCTCGCGAGTCCAAAATCCTCCGTGCGGTAATCGAGGAGCTCGCGAGGTCCGACTACGGCGGTCTCGCGTTCGAGCGCGTCGCGGCGCGGGCCGGCGTGAACAAGACGACCGTCTATCGCCACTGGGAAACGAAGGCCGAGCTCGTCCGTGCCGCGCTGTCTCTGGTCGTTCAGGCCGTCATTCCGGAGGTTTCCGCGGGAACACTCCGGCAAGACCTCATACGAATCGGCCGGCGGATGGTCGACTTTTCTTCGTCGTTCGAGGGGCAGTGCCTCATTCGCTTGCGACTCTTGCAGCACCCCGAGCCCGAGTTGGCCAGCATCGCCAAAGATCTCCACGCGAAGCACCTCGGGCAGCTCGCGGCGCTGGCGGAAGCCGCAACCCGTCGCGGCGAGCTCGCGAGAACCGTCGACGTCAAGCTCCTCCTCGATATGCTCGGCGGCGCGCTCCATGTGCGTCTCGTGATGAAGAACGAACCCGTCGACGACGTCCTCATCGCTCGCATGGTCGACGTCCTCTTGCAGGGAGCGGGGGCCGCCCGCGAATCGTCTCCGACCGAATCGGGCGCGCCTTCCGTCGCCAGGCCACGCCGCAAACGGGCGTGAACGCGTCCGTCAGCTCGACGCCAGCGCCGTGCAGAGTTCGCTCGAGTTGCGCAGCCGTTTGATTCGCTCGAAAACCGGGACGACGTCCGGGTTCGCGTTTTTTCCGAGGGAGAGCCACTGCTTCACGCGACCCACCAGTCGCTCCTCGGGGCTGTCCCATCGGCGGAGGAGCTCGACGTAGTCGAGCAGCAGCCCGACGAGAAGCCGCGATTCGTTCGGCGCGTCGGCGAGGGGGGAAGCCGACCCGCAGAGGAGCGAGGGGCGACCCATCGGACCGCGCCCGAGCATGAAGTGACTACATCCGCTCTCGACGCGGCAGCGCTCGAGCGCCGCGGTGGAGTTGAGATCGCCGTTCGCCACGACGACGATGCCGACCGCCGCGCGCGCTCGTCCGATTGCGGCCCAATCCGCGGGCGGGCCGTACATTTCGAGCTTCGTGCGGCCGTGGATCGTGAGCCAGCTCGCTCCGCCGCGTTCGGCGGCTCTCGCGACGCTCACGACCTCGTCATGCGACTCCCACCCGAGTCGCACCTTCACGCTGACCGGTCGATCCTTGGGGACGGCGCTTCGTACGCGCGCGACGATCGCTTCGAGGCGATCGAGCGATTTCAAGAGCGAGGCGCCGCCGTCGTGCCGGTTCACGAGCCTCGCCGGGCACCCGAAGTTCAGATCGACGCCCCACGCGCCCATTTCCACCGCGACGCGCGCCGTCTCCGCGAGCGGTTCCGGCTGTCCTCCGAGGAGCTGCAGGAGCACCGGCACGCCCGATGCCGTCGTGCCGCCTCGCCCGATCTCCGGGCACATCCGAAGCAGGACGGACGGCGGCAGGGGTCGATCCGTCACGCGAAGAAACTCCGAAACCGCGAAATCGATGGCCCCGCGTCGAGCGTTCGCCGTCAAAACCTCCCGGTAGACGTGATCCGTCACGCCATCCATCGGCGCGAGCGCCACGACGCCGGGAGGTCGCATGTTGCCGTGAGCCTATGAGCGACGCCGTTCGCGCGCAATGGCAGTTGACGTCCACCGCGTCGCGCTCGAGTTGACCCTCCGCAGGGGGTTGGGAAGCGTTGACTCGAAGAGGCGCGATCGGCAAAAAGACGGACGGTGAACACCCCGAATCCGTGCAAGGCGTTTTGTTCGTTCAGCGGCGGCAAAGATTCGTGTTTGGCGCTCTGGAAGGCTCGAAACGAGGGCTTCGACGTCGACACTCTCCTCGTCATGATGAACGAATCGGGCGAGCGCTCACGTTCCCACGGCTTGCCGCGGGCGCTCCTCGAACGACAGGCGAACGCGCTCGGCACTCGGCTTCTTACTGCGAACGCGGATTGGTCGAACTACGAGCGCGTTTTCGTGGAGCTCCTCCGGGGACTTCGTGCGGACGGTCACGAAGTCGGCGTCTTTGGCGACATCGATCTCGTGCCCCATCGACAATGGGAGGAGCGAGTTTGCGGCGCCGTCGGACTTCGTGCGCACCTCCCACTCTGGCAGAAGGACCGACTCGCCCTCGCCCATGAAGTCCGCGAGCTCGGTTTTCGAGCCGTCGTGGTCTGTGTGGATTCGCGCTGGCTCGACGACTCGTTCGCGGGGCGCGAGTACGACCAGCGCTTTCTCGCGGATTTGCCGAGCGGCGTCGATGCATGCGGCGAAAACGGCGAATTTCACACGTTCGTCTACGACGGCCCCGGGTTCGCCGCGGCGGTTCCGTTTCGCGTGGTCGAAAAAGAAGAATACGTCGCGCCCGTCGAGCGCGGTGGGACGCGGTACTGTTTCGCGCGACTCGAATAACGCCCGTCACCCTTCGCGAAATCGCAACTCGAACTGAACTTGTGCGCGCTCGACGCCGCCCGACACGCGGACGTGATGTTCCGCCCCGCCGAGCACTTCGAGGAAACGGCTGCCGGCGCGTCCCCATTCTTCTCGGACCCAACGTTCGAGGAACAGCGCGTCCCTTCGCTCCGGACGCCGCGACGGTTCGGCCGCGAGGTGCGCCGCTAGTGACGCGACGAGCTCGGCGACTCCGACGCCGGTCTTCGCGCTCGTCTTGAAGATAGGGACCTCGTCGGCGTCGAAGGGTCGCGCCAACCACAGACTCGAGCGGAGCTGGTGATAGCCGCGTTCCGTCGAGGGATCGTCGCACTTGTTCAGCACGAAGGCGTCCGGTGTTTCCATGATCCCCGCCTTCAGAAACTGCACCTCGTCGCCGCCGTGCGGTTGAAGGACGAGAAATGTCTTGTCCGCGACGCTGCGGACGTCGTCTTCGCTCTGACCGACGCCGACGGTTTCCACGAACACGCAATCGAAGAGCCGCGACAGCAAGCGACAGACTCGGAACGTCGAAGGACTCAACCCCCCGAGCTGCGTATCCGAAGCTTGGCTCCGGAAAAACAGCCGCGGCTCGTCATGCTCGAGCTTCATGCGCGTTCGATCGCCGAGGAGTGCGCCCCCGGAGATCGTGCTCGAGGGGTCGACGGCGAGGATGGCCACGGTGAGCTCTTCGCGGAAGGCGAGGAGATCGGGTACGACGCGGGAAAGGAGCGTCGATTTTCCGCAGCCAGGGGTCCCGGTGATCCCGAATACCGTCGCGGAGTGACGTCGAGGGTGTACCTCAGCCGCCTCGAGCACGCGCGCGCGCCGTTCCATCGCGGTGGGGCGCCGATCTTCGAACAACGACACGAGCTGAGCGACGGCGAATCGGTCTTGCTCGAGCGCTCGAGCGACGAGCTCGGCGTCCGGAGGACCTGGCCCCGTCACGCCGGCGCCCGCTCGATGAGTCCGACGATCGCTTCCATGATCTCGACGAGACCGAAGTCGGACGGCGTGAACACGGCCTTGACTCCGGCTGCGTAGAGCTGGGCGAAATCGGTCGGCGGAATGATGCCGCCGAATACCACCTGAACGCGTTGCTCCGCGCCGTGCGATCGAAGGCCGGCCATGATCTGGTCGGCGAGCTCCAGGTGCGAGCCGCTGAGTACCGACGCGCCGATCACGTCCGCGTTTTCTTCCACCGCCGACAAGACGATCTCGTCTGGGCTGAGGCGAATGCCGGAATAGATCACGTCGAACCCCACGTGGCGTGCCGAGACGGCGATCACCTCGGCGCCGTTCGAGTGCCCGTCGAGCCCCGGCTTGCCGACGACGAGGCGCGGGCGATGCCCGAGTCGTTGTACGAGCGCATCGATGCGACCGCGGAGCAGATCGACGCGATCATTTTCGAGTCCGAGCTTCTGTCCGTCCACTCCGGTGGCCGGACGGTATTCGCCGAATACCTGCCGGAGGGCGCGCGCCCATTCGCCGGTCGTGACGCGGGCGAGCGCGCATTCGATCGACGGCTCCATCATGTTCGCGCCGGAGCGCGCCGCTTCCTGCAGCGCATCCAGCGCCCGCTTCGCGCGGTAAGGGTCGCGGTTCTTTCGCGTTCGCTCGAGGCTGCCGAGCGCACCGCGCGTCGCCTGAGGATCGACCTTGAAAATGCCGCCGTCTGCGCCGGACAGGAGCGGCGAAGGGATCCCTTCCGTCCATTTGTTCATGCCGACGACGAGCTGTTCGCCGGTGTTGATGGCCTTCATACGAGCCGACATCGACCGTACGAGCGCCGATTTCATGTACCCGGATTCGATCGCGGCCTTCACTCCGCCCATCCCGAGAATCACCTCGATCTCTCGTCGCGCCTGCCGCTTCAAGTCCTCGACCTTCGACTGGATGACGAGACTGCCGTCGAACAAATCCGGGTATTCGAGCAAATCGGTCTCGTACGCGAGGATCTGTTGGAGACGAAGCGACCACTGTTGGTCCCACGGCCGCGGGAGCGATAGCGCTTCGTTCCAGGCCGGGAGCTGGAGAGCCCGGCAGCGCGCGCTCCGACTGAGCGTGACGCCGAGCGCCTCGATCAGGATGCGCCAGGCGTTGTTTTCCGGCTGGCTCTCGGTAAGTCCGAGCGAGTTGACCTGCACGCCGTAGCGAAAGAGCCGGAACTTCCTGTTCTTGACCTGGTACCGGTCGCGCGTGATCTCTTCCCACAGCTCGGAGAACGCGCGCATCTTGCACATTTCCTCGACGAATCGGATGCCGGCGTTGACGAAGAAGCTGATGCGGCCGACGGCCCGCTCGAAGTCTTCGTCGTTGAATCGGCCGCGCTCCTTGAGCAAGTCGAGCAGACCGATGGCGTTCACGAGTGCGAACGAAAGCTCCTGAGCCGGCGTCGCGGCGGCCTCTTGCAGATGGTACGAGCAGATGTTCGACGCGTTCCAGCTCGGCATCGAGTCGATGCAAAATTCGTACATCTCCGCGATGATCCGGAGGCTCGCCTCGGGCGGAAAAATGTACGTGCCGCGCGCGAGGTACTCCTTGATGAGGTCGTTTTGCGTCGTTCCGCTCAGGAGCGTCGTGTCGATGCCGCGTTCCCGCGCGAGCGCGACGTACAACGACAGCATCCACATGGCCGTCCCGTTGATCGTCATCGAGGTGTTCATTTTCTCGATGGGGATCTCGTCGAACAGGACGTGAAAGTCGTCGAGCGAGTTGATCGGGACGCCCACCTTGCCGACTTCCGGCCGCGCGATCGAGTCGTCGGAGTCGTAACCGCACTGCGTCGGCAGGTCGAACGCGATCGAGAGCCCGGTCTGACCCTTCGACAGGTTCGCCCGATAGAGCTCGTTCGAAGCGCGGGCGCTCGAATGGCCGGCGTAGGTGCGGAAGATCCAGGCAGGATCGCGAGTCGCCTTGTTTTCTTTGTCGAAGATCAAATGCGGAGGGCGTTCGTCCATCGTCATTTCGGGCTCCAATGCGGGTGCCGACAGCGACGATGCGTCTCGGCTCGACCGCTACGTCTGCGATGACTTCGTACGCCGCGCCAACACGCGGCGCAGCTTGAAAAATGGCGCCGAATTGCGACGAGCGAATCGTGAAATAGCGAATCTTGCGAAGGCCGAGCCGCGCTCGCAGAGCGTTGACGCCAATTCAGTCGTGGACGGGCGTGTTCGCGGCGGCGGGGTCCTGCCGATAGAACGTGCGGAGTGCCTCGTAGAGATCCGGGTGTCGGCTCCGAAGTCGCGTGCCGGTTTCGAAGAAGGCTTCGGTCACTACCGCAAAAAACTCCGCTGGATTCGTCGCGCCGTAGGCGTCGATGTCCGTCGATTGGTGTGCGAACACTCGCTCGACCAGATCGTCGTATTCGTCGCCCAGCACGCGGGCCCACGCGCCATACGACGAGCCCTTCAGCTCCGGCACGCGCCCCTCGGCGTCGAGCTGGTGAGCGAACTCATGGAAGACCACGTTGTGCCCGTCGTGGGCGTTCGAGGCGCCTTGCCGGACGGCGTCCCATGCAAGCACGACGACGCCGCGTACCCACGACTCGCCGATGCGAGTCTGATCCGCTTCGACGACGGTTTCGCCCAACGCGGTGCGCGTGTTCTTGACGATGTAAGCGCTCGGGTAGACGAGGATCGACTCGACTCCGGGATAGTAGTCGGTGTCCCGGTGCAACAGGAGAACGCACGCCTGGGTGGCGATGGACAGCCTGATTTCGTCCGTCAGGACCAGTCCGCCGCAGCCCTCGAAGTTCTTCTCGGCGAGAAAGATCTGAATGTGACCTTCGAGCTCTCGCCCGTCCTCTTCCGAAAGGCTGGTCACGTACGGAACGTTGTTCCGGACGAATGCGCGTTGTTCTGCGGAGAGCGCTTTCGTTCGGAGCGCCTCGCGGCGCTTGCTCTTGAAAAGGAAGTCGAGCACGTCGGATCAGGGCTCTTCGGCGTTGGCGAAGGAGTTCAGCCGCGTCTGAGCTGAAGTAGCTCGATGAGATAGCCGTCTGGGTCGCGAATCATCGCGTAACGGAGGGAGCCGGCGTCGGTCGGCGGTGTTTGCAGGCGCACGCCGCTTTCGACGAGAGCGGCGACCGCGCCGTCGATGTCGGAGACGCGGATGACGAAGCGACTGTAGCCGTCGCCGTGCACGATCGGCGGAGCGCGTTCATCCCTGAACATCAGGACGAGGCCGCTCGCTTTCGAGTCCGGAAACGTGAGGACGACTTCGTTCAATCCGCCGCCGATGGGGAAGCGCATCTGTTCCTGCATGCCGAGCACCCCGACGTAGAACGCGAGCGCGCGGTCCACGTCCTCCACGTTGTACGTGACGTACGTGATCCGCGGACGAAAGGGGTTGAGTCCCGCTGCGTGCTGGCTCGAGTCGTGTCCCGGCGAATCCGCTGTGATGGCCATCTCGATGCCATGTCGGGCGACGGCGTCGCGGCGTCAAGGATGGATCGATCACGGGGGCGCGGAAGCCGTTCGCGACCGTCGTCGTCGTCGCCCGCGACGCACGGTTAGAATCGCTGCGAACAACGCGGCGCTCGCGCTCGATCCCGCGACGCTTCGATTCGTGACCACGCTGCAACCACAGCCACCGGTAATCTTGGTGGCGTCGTTGACTGGAGCGTCCGCACAACCCGCCGGTACGAAGGGAGCGTCGAGTTGCGTCGCCGAATCCGGCGCCATGCATCGAGGTGCGAGGGTGCCGTCCGGCGAGGAAATCACGCGCAGCTTTACGCGCGAAGAGACGAGCGCAGGGTCCGGATCCAATCTGGTGTATCCGATGAGCACCCTTCCCGACGTGCTCGGCGTCAAGGAGGGAAGGGGAGCGAGTGTCGTGTCGAGCTCGCTCCAGAGCGCGTTCGAAGCGAGGAAGCAGTCGCTGCTCTGTGTCGTTCCGTCGAGAGCAACGAAGGTGGCCGCAAGGTCAGAGTCCGGTTGCCCCGGCCATGCTTGTCGCCACGCCACGACGAAACGCGCGCCGTCGAAGACCACTTCGGGAGTCGTCGAGTTTCCGGGTGGCGCAACGACGATGGGCGCTGCGTCGAGTGGCGTCAGATTTCCGTCGAGGCGAATGGCCCGGACGTCGGAAGCGACCGCTGACGTGGACGGATCCGTTGCGTCCTCTTCGAATACGACGAGGTGTTCAGCCCCACTCCACGCCATTCGCGGATGTACCAACGACGCGCCGCCGACGAGCGACGTCGTGCTCTCGCCCCAGGGATCGGCCGCGGTGACGAGACCAGTCGCGGTGATGGTCGACACGTGAAGGCCGCCAAAGTCGACGCGCGGGACGCTCCAGCGCACGCCGTCGAAATCCGCGCGACCCACTTCGCCTACGCCGGGATTCGTCCAGTCGAGGAGGACCGCAGGCGCGGCGAGCATCGCGTGGCCCGATCCATCTACCGGCATGCCGAGCAACCGCGTCTCGGCGCAGTCTTCGCCGCACATCCGTGTTTCACTCCAGGTGACGAGGACGCCCTGGGGGCCCGCGTGAAGTCGGAAATCCGTGTCGACCTTGCAGAGGCTCACTGGTGTGTCGCGAACGCCGGAGTCTGGGTTCTCGCGAACGAGCTCGAGATTGCCCGCGTCGTCGAGCCATCCGAGCTCGAAAGCCGCGCCGTCGAACGCGGCTTCGATCTTGGCGGGCGAGGCGCTCGCATTGCTCGTCGCATCCACGGGTTGCGTGAAGACGGGCGCCGCCGTCTCGTCGAGCGGCGCGCCATCCGGACCGAGACGAATCGCGTGCCAACGATAGGTCGTGGCGTCGCGATCCTGGTACGTGAGGAGAAGATTTCGAGTGCCCGGCACGAGCAGGGGGCGCCATTCGGGATACAAGGTGCTCATCGAGTGAATGGGCGTGCCCCCTTCCGTTCCGTCGTCGAGGATCTGGTGTAAGTCCATCGAATCATCGAGCACGAAGCGCCCGCGCGGCGTGGATACGGATGGTCCAAACGCCCGCGTCGCGGCGCGCAGGTCGCTCACGCCGGATGCGCTGATCTGTGCGATGGTCGCTGGGCCCGGGGGAAGCGTGCCGAGTGCTTTCTGGCGGAACCCGACGACGAAATGGTCACCGACGCCGAATGCATCGACCTCGTAGTCGTGCCCGTCCGTGCCGAGCTCGATCGGCGAGCTTCCGCTGGTGCGCACGGCGATGAGGCTCGGCATCGTCTGTACCGCCTCTGGTTGGACCTCGGCGACGATCAGGAAGCCGGAGTCGCTCCGAGCAAGCGCGAGTAGCTGGAGTGGACTTCCGGGAACCTCGAGGACTTGCCGAGGCGCGATGGGAGCCCTCGCGGCGTCCGAGACCTCTGCGGTAAACACCCCCTGTGCGCCGTCGTTCACCTGGTCCGTGTAGGCGACGACGTAGCCATTCGTGCTCGTGGCGATGAGTGGCCCGCTGAGCCACCCATTGTTCGTCACGGACACGACGCCGTCGGCGCGCGACGCGCCCCTGAAGTCCACCAGACGCGCGGAGAACGACTGAGTCTCGTTCCACTGGATCAGCAGGCAACCGCCATTCTCGCAGGCGAGCGAAGGCTCCGAACCCCAGGGCTCGTCGAGCACTCGCCGCCCCAGGATCTTCAGATCGCCGCCCAGCCGTGCGAAGGACGGCGAAGAGTTCGCGGGCGTCCCGAACAATCCGGGAGCGTTCTCTATCGTCACAATCTCGCCGCCGTTGCTCGCGCCCAGGGCAGAGTCGAGCTCGAGCGGGACGCCCATCGGGTCTTTTACCGTGCCATCCAGCGCGACCCGGCTCGCGTACACGCGATCGACTGCGTCGCCGAGATCATCGGCACCGAGGAAGCGTCCTTGCTTCGCCAGAACGACCATCTCGCACCCATCGAACGTGACGGAACGCTCCGCAGCCAGCGCCACCCACGCGATTCGATCGCCGACGTCGAGCTCCGGTGAGAGGTTCGCGGCGCGAGCCGTCGATGAGACCAAGGCGAGCATCGCCACTTCCGCGATGACAAAGTACCATCGGCGTGTGGAGGTCATCCCTCAAGGTACCACTACAGTGTGGGCTTCGTCGTACGTCATCCGCCGATAACCGCGCGCGCCACGGTGCTCGACGGAAAGTCGAACGTGACCTGCGCGCAATCCGCCGGGCCAGTCGAGACACAGTGCTGGGGCCCCGCGTCGGGCGCGCTCGCGTGTCCCGGTGACGCGCACATCGAGGCAACGTATTTTCCCGGCTTCGCGTAGACCGTTTCTACGCAGGAAACCGCGCTTCCGCAAGACGACCCCGTGATGTAGCTACCGTCCCAGTTCAGCGTGCCACCCGTGATGTCTATGAATTGCGTGATACACGCGTACCCTGGGCACGCCGAGGATTCGCAAGTGACGCAACTCACGTCGGTACAAGAGCTCGTTTGGGCGAGTGCATGACCGCTAGTGTCCGCAATGGCGATGGACGGGACGTCGCAGTTGGTCGCCGCGCAGTATGAGTGTGAGGGAGCGACGGTGAATTCGATCATCGTCGTACCCGGAGAAACACTCAGCGACGCGTCTGCGCTCCCGCCACCATTCGCGGTTCCGCTCGACCCTCCGACATTGGCACTGCCACCAACACTCGATGTCCCTCCTCCGTCACCCGTCCCATGCCCGGCGGTTCCGCCCGATCCCGCGTCGTTCGTCAATCCACGCGAACTCGTCGCAGCCGTTCCGCAGGCTGGCGCCACGGTAGTGACGACCAATGCGAAATAGAGGGCTCTGATTGCGCTCACTTCGACCGCGGACTCGTGCCGAGTGTGCAAGGTCAGTGCTTGCTCGCGCGAGTTGCACGATGGTGGAGCTCTTCGCGGAGGTCTTTGATCTCTTGCTTCAGCGCCTCGATCTCGCGGTGCTGCTCCTGCAGCGCGGCGACGGCCATGCTCGTGTAGCCGTAGAGGTCGACCTGGTCGTGCTGTGAATCGACGCTGAGACTGGGCTCCACGTCTTCGATGATGAACCCGAGGTGTTCGCGCTCGGGCCCGTCCTTGTAGCGGTAGCGTACGAGCGGAATCGACTGAACGTCGTCGGCGAGCTTCGCGCGTTCCGGAGCGCTCAGATACTCGATGTCCGTCTTGTATTTCGCTCGCGACACCGGGCACGAGCCGCCATGTTTCGGATCGCTGGTCGCACACACGAGCGGCCCACTGCAGGCGTCTCCGGGGTCACATTCGGTGCCCGTGCTCGCGCAGGGGTCGCCAGCTTTCTCGTTGGTCGTACACGGCGGTTGTCCAGACGCCGTGCCGCCGGAGCCCGACGGTGCGCGACAAATCGGCGGCCCACACGTCGCGTACCATTTCAGGTCACCGGCGCTGCCCCCGCTCCCAACGGACCCGCCGGCGCCCGCGGCTCCGCCGCTGCTCGTCGCTCCTCCCGCGCCGCCCCCGCTGCTCGCGGAGGCGCCGGTGCCGTTCGCGTCGCCTCCGGTCGAGCTCGCGTCGAGACCTTTGCTACCCGCTGTACTGCCGCCACAAGCGACGGTCGCCAAGAGAAGCGTACCGAAAGCCATGAAGCACCGCATCGTCGCTCTCCCTTCAGACGAGCATCCGTCGCGCGTCTCGCAATCGATCGTGACGTCGAGTCTTCGAAGTCTACATGAAGTGTAGCAGCACCCTAGCTCTCCAAGTAGCGCTGATGGAGGGCCACCGCGCCCAGCCGACCGCTTCTTACTGCTCTTCCGAGGACGGCCCGAGCGTCACCTGGTACGCGACATAGGCTTGGAAGAGATTGGGTCCGACGAATCCGCGTCCCGCTGAGAACAAGAGGTGGTGCGTGTCGGTGATGTCGATGACGGCGCCGACGTTGAACCGGGCGTCGTTCTCGTCGCCCTTTTCCTTCGGGGTGAAGTCGAAGACCTCAGCACCCACGGCGAAGCCCTCGATGATTTCCCTCTGCACCAACCAGCCGAAGTACCACCAGTGCTCGTCCGGTTGCCCCGCGTCGATCCAGAAACCCGCGCCGCCGTAAGTCGTCCACGGGCCGAAGCTCTTCTGAATCCAGATGGGCACGAAGACCTGGGCGCTTCCGTTCCCGAGGCCGAGGCGACGAGAACCCGTCGGAACCTCGAGGAACGGGAACGTGCCGATCTGCGGAACCCATTTGCCTTCCTGAACGAAGCGGAATTTGACCCCGAGTTCCGTGTCGCCGTAACCGTAATGCGCGCTGCCTTCGGGGGGTGCGAAATAGGCGAGGGGTGCGATCAGGTGAAGCTGAACGTTCGGCACGACGCCGTAGTTCACCTCGAAGTGCGGGGCCGTTCCCGTCCACCCCTCATCATCGTGTAATGTTTGCGACGCCAGATAGAATTCCCAGTGATGAAACTCGACGGGCTCGGGGTCATCGGTGACGTAGGGCGGGCCCGCGAAACCTTTCGGCGAGACCAGGACCACGCCGATCGTTAGCGGAACCGCGAGCCAGCGGCTCTTCAATGCATCCATTGGATGATATTTCCCAGGGCGCCACCGCCGAGCACGAGCCACGCCGAGTTCATCTTGTGACGGAGGAGCATGGCTGCACTTACGAGCATTATCCCGACGGCCCAGACGTCAACTAGCGCGGCCTGCGCGAGGCTCCAGGTGACGACCCCCATGAGCGCGAGTGACGCGACGTTGAGGCCGTCGAGGAACCGAGCGGCCCAGGGTGACCGCCGGAGTCGTGGAATGATCGGGCCGCTCAGGGCGACGAACACGAATGCCGGTGCGAAGATCCCCACCGTTGCGGCGACCGCGCCCCCGGTTCCGTGAAGCAGATAGCCCACGAACGTTGCGGTCGTGAACACTGGCCCCGGCGTCATTTGCCCCACGGCAACGGCATCGAGGAGCTGACCTTCGGTGAGCCAGTGCCGGCTCTGCACGAGATCCGCGCGGAGGAACGCGAGGAGCACGTAGCCGCTCCCGAAGAGCACGGACCCGATCTTCGAGAACACGAGGAAGATACTGGTGTTCGAAACAGCCGGTGAGACGGCACCGGCAAGCGCCGGTGCGGTACCGAGGAAGAAGGCCCCCGGGGTTCGCGAACCGCCCGCCCCGGAGCGTCGCTTCGATCGCGCAGAAACAGCGTACGCAAGGCCGCCCGCCAGCAGGACCAGCAGCTCGTTCACGCCCGCGACGCTCGTGACCACTGCCGCGACTCCGACGGCGGCGAGTGTCTCGTTTTTGACCGCCGTTCGGCCGAGTCCCCAAAGCGCCTGCACGACGACGGCCACGATCACCGGCTTGATGCCGTACAGCGTCGCGCTCGCCTGGGGGAGTTGGCCGTAACGGACGTAGAGCCAACCACAGCCCAGCGTCAGCAGAGCTGCGGGGAGGATGAAGCACGCACCGGCAACGAGGAGCCCCTTCCATCCACCTCGGCGATGTCCCACGTGGATGGCCATCTCCGTCGAGTTCGGGCCTGGGATGAAGTTCGTCGCGCCAAGAAGATCGAGAAATTCTTCTTGAGTGAGCCATTGGCGCCGCTCGACGACCTCTCGCTGCATCATGGCGATGTGAGCCGCCGGGCCCCCGAATGCTGTCAGGCCAAGGCGCATGAACAGGGACGCGATCTCGGACAGTCGGCCTTCAACGGGCGGGCTCTCTGGCACCGCGCGCAATCTAGGGTCCATCGGGTACCGCAAATCGGTGGTGAGCGCTCGATCAGATTTTCGCGCGAGCCCCGATCTTGAGCAGAGTCGCCGCGAGAAGACCAGTCACCTCGTGCGCGGGTTTCGGCTTGGCCATGAGATACCCTTGCGCCTGGTCGCACTTGAGGAGATGAAGGAGTTGCGCCTGCTGGGTCGTTTCGACGCCTTCGGCGATGACCTTCAGGTCGAGCGCGTGGGCGAGCGAAATGATCGTGGTGACGATGGCCGTGTCTTGTGGGTCTTCCACCATTCGCGTCACGAACGACCGATCGATCTTCAGGGCGTCGATCGGAAGCCGGCTCAGGTACCCGAGCGAAGAATATCCCGTGCCGAAATCGTCGAGGGCGACGTGGAGACCCCGGTCCCGCGCCGCGCGCAATTTATCCGCGTTACCCGTCATGTCGTCGACGAAGACGCTCTCGGTGATCTCGAGGTCGAGCCCGTTCGCGGCGAGCGGGTACATGGCGATCGTCTCGTCGATGGAGGCGACGAAGTCCTTCCGCGCGAGCTGAATCGCCGAAACGTTGACCGCGACCCGGGGCGGCTTCTGCCCGCTTTCGAGCCAGACCGTGTACTGCCGCGCGGCCTCACGCATGACCCACTTTCCGACCTCGAGGATCAACCCCGTATCTTCGAGCACGGGAATGAACTGTCCAGGAGGGACGATGCCCGCTTCTGGATCGAGCCAGCGCACCAACGCTTCGAGACCGACGACCAATCCGGTCCTGAGCTCGACCTTGGGTTGATAGTGAAGAAGAAACTCCTCGTTTTCGATGGCGCGGCGAAGCTTCGTTTCGAGTGTCAGCTTCTCGGCGACTCGCGCATTCATGTTGGGCGCGTAGAACATGTAACGCTGACCGGCGGACTTTGCGTTCCGAAGCGCGGCTTCCGCGTTGCGAATGAGCGCATCGGGGTCCGTACCGTCGGACGGAAACAAGGAAATGCCCGCACGCATCGACATTCGGAGCTCCGTCCCGTTCACGACGAACGGTTCGCGCAGCCGCTGGTGAAGGGCCTCTTCGACGTACAGGGCCGCCTCCGATTCTTCGTCGAAACCCCCGAGCACGACGGCAAAGGTATTACCGTGAAAGCGGGCCAGTGTGTCCTGCGGCCGCACGGTCGTTCGGAGTCGTTCCGCGATTCCCACCAGTAGTTGGTCACCACCACGACGCCCGAGCATTTCGTTCACCTGCCCGAACCGCCCGATGTCGACGAGCACCAGCGCAACCTTGGTCGATTCGCTCGCGTTTCTGAGCGTCATCTCGAGACAGTCCATGAGAAACTCACGGTTCGGCAGGTTCGTGAGCCCGTCATGGTGGGCGAGGAAATTGAGCCGTTCCGCCTGCTCGGCGTGCTCGATCGCGAACGACACGTTGCGTGCGAGCTCCGTCAGGAGCGCGACCTCTTCGTCGTCGAAAAAGTGCGCCTGCTCGGAGATCAACGTGAAAACGAAGGAGAGGTTTCCGGTGACGAAGATGGGCAGCAGTGCGAGTGACCGGTAGCCGCTGTCGAGCAAGTCCCGGGTCGGGGCCGGCGTGCTGTGCGATGCCAGGTCGTTGAAGACCAGCGGCCGGCGGAGCTCCGCCAATCGGTCCATGACGTCCTTCGACGTTCTCTCTTTGCCGGTGAATTGGGCGACGACGAGCTTGACGAAAACATTGTCTGGCTGTTCCCAGGCGAGGGGGTGTACCGATCCGTCGGGGTGGACTTCAGCGACGCCTGCAAGTGCGAGCTGGCCCACTTCCATGGCGATCCGGCATGACTCGCGGATCAATTCGTCGCGCTTGGACGTTCGGACGATCGCCGACGAGATTTCGCCGAGGACGGCGTGGATTCGATTCAACCGAGCGACGCGCTCTTCTACGGCGATGCGTCGAGTGACGTCGCGCGAAATCCCGACCACGCCCAGCGTCTCGCCGCTGGGACTTCGAACCGGCGCGATCGTCTCGGAGAACCAGAGGCGCTCACCGTTCTTCCGGTGTTCGCGGACGACATCGAGCGCCGGTCGGCCTTCCAACAAGACACGCCGTTCGTCCGCTTCCACTTGCACCGCTTGCGCGTCGTTCCCGGTGATCTCCGAGAGCCGTTTGCCGACCACGTGAGCCGGATCGCCGCCGTCGAGGAGCGATGCGCACGCGCGGTTCGCGCGAAGGAAGCGTAGGTCGGCGTCTTTGAAATAAACGCCGTCCGGCACGTTATCCATCAAGTCGTGCAAGAGCTGGCGTTCGTACGTTAGCTGCTGCGCGAGTCGGAAAAACTCGGCGCCCTTGTGCACCATCAGCCGCAGATCCTCGGGGTTCCATGGCTTGGTCACGTATCCGAAGAGGCGGCCGCTGTTTACCGCTCGAACGACCGCCGTGAGGTCGGCAAATCCGGTGACGAGGATCCGCGCCGCGTCCGACCTGCCATCGAGATTCGCGAAGAGCTCGTCGCCGTTCATTTTCGGCATGCGTTGATCGGAGACGACGACGGCGATCTCGCGTTCGCCTTCCGCGACCTTGATCGCCTTTTCCGCCGATTCGCTCTTGAACACGATGAAGTCGTCGGAGAGCAAGTCCTCGAGCGCGACGAGCACTTGAGGCTCGTCATCGACGACCAGCACTCTCTCCTTCGACGCAGCCGCACTCATGGCGTTCTCTCGGCATCGTCCTTGGACGGAAGCCGAATCGTGATCTGCGCGCCGCCGCTCTCGGCTTCACCGACGTGGATCGTGCCGCCGTGTTTTCGCACCACGTTGTAGGCGATCGAAAGGCCCAGACCGGTGCCTTCACCAACGGGTTTCGTGGTGAAGAAGGGTTCGAGCACGCGTTCCCGGTGGGCGATCGGAATTCCTGGACCGGTATCGGAAACCGCGATCGCGTATCCGGAGCCTTCTCGTCCGGCCCGGATCGTCAGCGTCCCGCGCCCCGTCATGGCGTCGATGGAATTCGAGACGAGATTCGCCACAGCCTGGTTGAAAAGGCCTGGAGAACATTCGATCTCTTCCTCGTCATGTAGGTCGACGTTCACTTCCACGTCGCTCATCCGATGACGAAAGATGGTGAGGATCGCGTCCAACGACTCCCGCACGCGGACCCGCTTACTCTCACCCTCGTCCAGCCTGGAGAAAGTGCGAAGTTTGAGCACCAGATCCTTGATGCGTTCGAGACCTCCGCTCATCTCCCGCAGTCGATCGAAGACGACGTTCAAGCCGTCGTCCGGCGTCGCAACGCCGCCCCGGTCGCGGAGTTTCTCGAGCTTTCGCGACACCGTCCCGACATGGCTCAGCACGAAGGCCAGGGGGTTGTTGATCTCGTGCGCGATCCCAGCCACGAGCTGGCCGAGCGCAGCCATTTTTGCAGTTTGCACGAGCTGCGACTGCATCATCTGAAGCTCGCGATAAGCACGCTGCAGCTCGCGTCGCCCGTTGTGAAGATCCAGGAAAACGCGAACTTTGCTCAACAGCGCCGTCACGTTGACCGGTTTGAAGAGAAAATCGACCGCGCCGGAGCCATAGCCTCTGAGAGCCGCGTCCTCCGTGTCGAGCGTCGCGGTCACGAAGATGATCGGAGTGTCGCGCGCTCGCGGATTCTCTCGAGCATGGCGCGCCACTTCGTAACCGTCCATTCCAGGCATCTGCACATCGAGCAGCATCACCGCGAAGTCGCGCTTCAGGAGTTGACGGAGCGCCTCGTTGCCGGATCTCGCCAGGATCACGTTGCAAGGCGTGCTCTCCAGCAAAATGCGCATCAGCTTCAGGTTCGCTTCGAGATCGTCGACCACCAAGACGTTGGGAAGCGCCTCGTCTGGTAGCGTCGACTCGAGCACCGGGGAGCTAGTCATGACGAACCGCGAATTGCGCTTTGCTCGCAAAACACCCCACGATTTCAGAATGACGCCCGCTCCCGGCACTGTCAAGAAGCGCCATGTGAGTGCCAATTGACCCGTTGCGGATCGCTACACTTCTCACTTCGCTTCTCGAGCACACGCGCGACTCGAAGTGACGTGGCGCGGAGGCGGAAGTCGCAGTGGGTGTTCAGCGCACACGAACGGCCAGACCCGTGCACTGATCTGTGGCGGCGACTACCGTGCCGCCGGAGCTCCGGCATTCGCTGGCGTTCGCGCCCCAACCGCTGCGAGCAGATGCTGTCGGACTCCCGACGCGCGGGCCTCCCCGTCGAGTTTCCGACCGTCGAGCTCCGTGACGTAAAAGACGTCGATCGCTCGAGTCCCCTCTGTATTGATCTTGGCGGTCGAGATCGTAATGCCAATCTCGTGGAGCGCCTGGGAAACCGTGAACAGGAGGCCCGGGCGATCTCGAGCCACGACCTCGATCAACGTGTGTCGCGCGGAGGCGCGATTGTCGATGGCAACCTCCGTCGAAACCGGCGGCGACGGGCGATCGCTCCAGCGATTGGTCCCGCGCCTCTTCACGAGCTCGCCGGGCGTCAAAGTCCCTTGAATCACGCTTTCGAGATCCCGCTGAAGCTTGGCGATGACGGCGGCCCCGTCGTCATCGTCGCCGCGCCTCGTCACCCAGAACAGATCCACCGCTTGCTCGCTTCCGTCAGGGAGCTTCCGAGTATAAATCTGCGCAGCGTGGACCTCGAGATTGTTTCCGCCTATGGCCGCCGCAATCGCAGCGAGAAGCCCCGGCCGATCGCGCGCGACGATGAACACGGGACCTTCTCTGGCGCCATCGCCGGTTACCACGCAGAGCTCGGTCACGTTCTCCAGACGCGACGGAACGATCTCCGCCATCACGACGTGGCCTCGACTCCGTAAGGCGACTCTGGCGTGAGCGGCAATCTCATGCGGCGTATTGGACAAGAGATAACGTTCGGGCATCGAGCCGAGATACTCATCGACGAACGCGAAGTCTTCGCACTCCGGCCAATGCTTTTTCACCTCCGCTCGCAAGAGCGAAAGGCGTTCCGGATCCGAAGGCGAGCGTCCCGAGAGGAACGCATCGGTCGCCAGGAATAGCTCGTCGAGCATGCCCGCTTTCCACTTGGTGATCGATGTCGGACTCGTCGTGGACAGATCCGCGGTCGTCAGAAGATACAAGTGCCTGAGGCCCTCGGGTCCCAGCACTTCCGGCGCGAACGCGGCGACGGTTGCCGGATCCTCGAGATCCCGGGAAACCGCGACTCGATACATCGTGAGGTGCTGCACGATGAGATGGCATGCTGCGTCGACATCTGACGGCGGCAGACCGAGCCGGGTGAGAATCACCCGCGCCATGTCGGCGCCGCGTCGAGAATGATCGCGTCCACCGATTGCCTTGCCGACGTCGTGGAGCAGGGTTGCCAGCAGAAGTACTTCGCGGTTGGTGACTTCAGCCGCGACGCGCGACGCGAGCGGCTGATCCCCCGCGAGCACGCCGCGAGACAAAGCATGAAGGTGGTCGACCGCGGCCACTGAGTGAACATCGACCGTGTATACGTGGTAGATGTCGTGGTGCACACGACCGACCACGGGCTGAAACTCCGGAATCATTGCGGTCAACAGGCCGACGTCGTGGAGCTCGGACAGAATTGAGTTGTTGCGAAACGCCGACTCCTGTTGCGTTGCGACGAGCTGGATAAAGAGAGCGGCGGCCTCGTCGCTCATGCGAAGCGCTTCACAGAAATCCGGCTTCGAGGTAGCCCGCACGATGTGATCGCGCGCGAACGGCAGAATCGTGGTGTGCCTGTCGACCGCAGTCGCGAAGATCCTGAGAACGAGGGCGGGGTCGCCGTCGATCTCGTTCGTGTGCGCGAAGGTGATCTGTCCGTTGAAGCTCTGAAGGCCGCCTCCGAGATCTTCCACGCGGCGCCGAGCACGTCCGATACTGGGCGTCGAGCGCGCGATGATTTGCTCGCGCACGCGGAGGATGACCCGGGCGTGACGGTAGTAGTCGGACATGAGCGCTTCGACCGCCACGCCCGTCACTTCGTCGGCCGATGCGCCCGTGCCGGGCGAGGCCCGTTCGTGATAGCCAAGGCTCTTGGCGATCGTCTCTTGCTCGTCGAACGTCAGTCGATCGCTTCGGCGATTCGCGTGCCGATGCAGGTGATTGCGCAAGGTCCACAGAAAGTCCGTGGCGTCCTCGAGATCGGCCCCTTCCTGCGACGAGACGACGCCGACCCTGCGAAAGTCCACCGAGTTCGCGACCCGAAACCGTGCTCGGCCGGCCCAGAACGCGATGTTGAGATCGCGGAGCCCGCCCGCTCCGCTCTTGACGTCCGGTTCGAGGAGGTACACCGAATCACCAAATCTGCGGTGTCGCGCATGGAGTTCGTCCTGCAAACGCTCCATGAACAGCGGGAGTTCTCCCTCGCTGAAGATTCCCGAGTAAGCCCTCTCCTCGAGCCTCTTTGCGATGGAGGCATCACCTGCGAGAACCCTCATGTCTAGCAAGCACGTGGCCGTGGGCAGGTCCTGGCGAGCTCCCTCGATGAGCTCCGACACGCTCGTCACCTGATGCCCGACGCTGACGCCGAGGTTCCACAGGGGGTAGAGAAGTGCTTCCGCGAGGGGTTGAATGCTCTCCGGCGCTTCGTCGGTCACGAGTCGCAGATCGAGGTCACTCTTGAAGCCGAGCAGGCCACGCCCATAGCCTCCGACTGCGCCGAGAACGACGGGAACGGTCCTGAAGCTCGCGCCCACTTTGGCGAGAGCCGCGGCGAACAACGTCGTCAGAAGCCCGTCCATGATTTTCGAATGACGGGTGGCGAAGGCGACACCGCTCGAGCCCGGTCTGTCGAGTAGCTTCAACAGATCGCGCCGATGAAACTCCAGGTACGACGAGACGTACGGCCCGAGCTCATTGGCGTCGGCGGTTTCGGATGTTCGGGCGTGCATATGCGTGAGCGCGTCATCTGCGCTCCGCTGGACGACGATACATATTATTAGCCATTTCGTGTTGCCAACGGCTTTCTGGCGAGTTTCGGCGGCGCACGGCGCATCGTCATTCCTGAGAGGGGGATGCGGCGGCACGGCGCGTTCGCGCCGTGAATCGAAGCTGCTCGACGCGGGCGGCGAAGCCGCGTGCCAAGCCAAATCGGGCTTGGAACCAACGTCGTCGGGGCGGGCGATACCGCGGCAACCGCTGATTCCGCCGCGACTCGCACAAGCAAGGAGCGCACTGCCGAGCAACGGCTGTCCAAGCGCATGACGAGGGCGGAAGTCGACAGTTCGCTTTACGAGGTGCGAACGCATCAAGGGAGGGCCTTTCGCGACAAGCTCGCTCCCGCGGAGCGTTGGCTTCGAAGCCAGGTCGGAGAGCTCATGCAACGATTCGACACGCGGACCACTGCGGGCCGGCACATCGTGCTCTGCCACTTGATCCCCTCGGTCAAGGTGAACGAGATCGCAGACCGCTACAACCGGTTCGACTTCAAGTCGCACGGTGCCGGGCGTTGCATGAGTCACAGCCAGACGTCGGCAACTTGACCATGGATCTCGATGTGGCGTGGTCGCATGCTCCCAACATGGAGGGCGACTCGGGGGCCCGAAGGCCGCGGTGTCGCGGACGGTTGTTGTTCTACCCATAGAGCTTGCAATGACGCGTGCGCTGCACACGCAGTCGATCCGATCGCGGCTCAGACGACCCCCGATGGATGCCCCTGCCGATTGAGAATGTCACGTCGGCTCCGAACTTCATCAAGGCGCCCAACAATGCCTTCCGCGGTGGGACCGCGGAGTTCATCATCGAGAAGGACACGTCGTCGAACAACAACTACCTCGATCCGTATGGCACGCTCACCCTCGCGGGCCTCGCGGAATCGACCGACGGCAACCTTCAGGACTTCGCGTCGGATCCGGTGCTCATCGACAATCCGCGAAATTTCACGACGATCGAGACGTCGCAGATCACGAGCGCCGACACGGTCGCGATCACCTGGCTCGCGCCGCAGTAAGGGCCGCGAATGCGGAAGTCGATCGATCGGCCGTCGGTCGATTTCCGCTTCCCGCCTTCTGAATTGACCCGGGCTGTGCACCGACGCTGCGGGGCGCGCCACGCTGGCGAGAGGCGGTTTCTCTAGTGCCGCTCTACCAGCATCCGCGGCATCCGATCGCCAGCCAGTTGAATCCGGCGAAGCCCTTGGAAATGTCCGAATTGCGGGCGGCGAGCAGAAATCCCGTCGATCGGATCGCAACGGCGGTTCCCACCGCTGCCACGGTGTTGTTCGTGCCAGAACCGATGTTGTTCGCGGTGACGAACACGATCGGCGGCGCGCTGAAAGGCAGCGGGAAGTAAATGGGCCACCTGTTCCAGTCCGAATCGAAGTTGACGTTGAATATCGACGCGCCGTCGTTTCCTGATTCGAGAAAATAGCCAGCGGGGAGGGGCGTCGTCCCGGATTGGGCGAAATAATTGCCGCCGCCCGCCGTGTCGATGACGGAGAGGCAACTCAGGGACGCGGCGCCGCCGCTCACCGTGTCGCTGTTGCGCGCCCGAACCACGCCGATATCCGTTGCGACCCCGACGACCGGTCTGCAGTCATCGGGCAACGTCGACGCGCTGAGGAGCGTGAGCATCGACTTCGAATTGGGCTGCAGATTGGGCACGTTCCAGACGCCCCAATCTCCGCTGGAACCCGAGCGCTTGAAACTTTCTTCGGACAACGTCAGGAGCTTCATGTTCAACGGCGAAACTCCGGCGACCGGGCTCGTATCTACTGCCAACCAGTCGAAGCCCATCGTTCCCGAAGAAGTGTCGGAGTTTCGCGTTGCCAGCACGAACCCATTCCGGTTCGCGTTCCAAGCCATCGCGACGACTGCCGGTGCGTTTGCGTTGGACGGAACGGCGCTTTGGTTCGCGTTCGCGATGACGACCACGTCGTCTGATCCGAACGCGAGCGGCGCCCAGTTGATGGCCTCCGTTTCCCAATCACCGGTTTGACCGTTGGCCGCGTAGAAGCGCGGCTCAGCGCTTCCGAAGATGCATGGCAGACCTCCGAGATTGCCGGAGAAGAACGACGACATCTAGCCCTCCTTTGCCTCACGCGATCGAGTTGCGATGAGGCCTGAGTTTGTCTTCCATCACGCTAATCGTTCGCTTCGCCGACGACTCTGGTCATTTCTTCTTCGCGCGCTGCCGGTCCCGTTCGTGGCGGGAGACGCGCGAACGGGGGCGGCCCTGCCAACCGGCTGAGCTTTTTCACGCCCGCCCTTCGGTCTGGCGAGGTAATGCTAGTGTCCCGCGATCAACCCAACGGTGGGACCTCAATGTCATTTTCCGATCTTGCGTCTTTGGGAAGCTTCGTCAGCGGGTTTGCAGTACTGCTCTCGCTCATCTACCTCGCGCGTCAAGTCAGGCAGACGGAGCGCAATCAGCAAATCTCGATCAGGCACAGCCGCGTTTCTCGCATCGTCGAGCTGCAAGTGGCGCTCGCGGACCCCGCCGTGGCGGATGCGTGGCTTCGCGGTTCCGGAAGCCCCAATGAGATCACTCAAACCGAGCTCAGCCAGTTCATCAACCTCTGCCGGGCGCTCTTCTTCCATTTCGAAGACTCCTTCTATCAACGTGGAGAAGGACTGTTGAACGACGAGGCGTTCGAGACGGTCGTTGCAGGCGTTCGTCTCTTGGCGAGAAGCCCTGGCTGGCGAGCCGCCTGGAGAATCGGACGGCCTAACTTTGGCGGACGGTTCCGAGACTTCATGGACGGAGTGGTCGCCGGGTCCGCCGTCGAGCCCCCCGTGGATCTGTCGCTGGAGGCGTGGAAGGTCGCTTTCGCGTCCGAAGCGTCGCGGACTTCGTAGACAGCAGCCGCGCTGGCGCCATGGCGTCAGCCGTGAGATTCGGCGGCGACGTGGAGGACAAGCGGGAGTCGGGCGAGGCGTATTCAGCGTGGCGGGCTGGATCCGGCTCGCCCGAATTTCTGGGCTTACGAACCGTGAACTACGGACGCACCATCACGTTGAAGGCGAGGCCCGACGGCATCGTCGTGCCGTCTTCGTTGAAGATCGCCCATCGGCTGCCCGTGTACCAGACGCCGAGCGGGTGGTTCCAGTACGCGGGCGAGTTCGTGAAGTTGTGCGTGACGAACACCATGGCGCCCGACTGGCCGTTGAGGTTCGGACTATCGAGGACCGTGTAGTCCCCGACAATGTTCGAAGAGGACGTGTAGTGCGTGTACGTCCCGTCCGTGCCGATGCGCACGTTGTACTTCACGCCTTGCTGCATCGCCGTCGTGTCCTCGTTGTACACGGTCCACTCGGTGCCGTCGTACCATACCCCGACCGCGTGATTGCTGTACACGCCGGAGGTGCCCGCGCCGTTCCAGTTCGGCGTCACGATGAGCAGCTCGTTGGGATCGTTGTATTGTCCGTTCTTCAGCTCCACGAAGTCGCCCAAGGTGTTCGACGAGCCGGCGGTCATCATGTACGTGTTGCCGCCGACGCTGACGTTGAACGACGGACCGGCCGTCATCGCCTGCTGATCTTCGTTGAAGATGGACCAGTTGGACCCCGTATACCAGACGCCGAAATTGTGGTTCGAGTAGATGCCACCGTGGCCGCCTGGGTTCCAGTTCGCGGTCGCGGTCACGAGCGCCGACGAATTGTTGTTGGCCGCCGGATCGCTGAAGATCGTGAAGTCACCCCCGGTGTTCGACGTCGTCGCTTGATACGTGTGCGCGTTCGAGTGTTGGCTCAGCTGGGCCGTGACGAAGCTACGATAGTTGTCGGGGCTCGTCGCCTGGCAGTAGCTGTCCTGTCCGTTCACGACGTTGCACCCGGAGAGGATGCCCGTGACGGCGGCGCCGGTCGTAAAGCACGTGCTGCCCGAATCTCCTCCGGCTTGAATCGCACCGGTCGAATTGGGTAAGAAGAAGAGATAGCCCTGAGCCACGGACGCGACCTGCATGGTCGCTTGCGTGAGCTGTCCGCCGGAGCCACCCCACGACGTGAGGCCGTAACCGTTGCAGAGGACATTGGTGCCGACGAGCGACTGATCCGTTCCGGAATAGATGGGCCGCGAGTAGCCGTATGGAAGGTCGTTCACGCCGACGTCGAAGAACGTGTCGACCGTGAACGCCGCGACGTCCAATCCGGCCGGCGCAGCAATGACTTGCAAGGGGTGCCGCTGTTGCTGGTCGAGGAAGAGAAAGTAGTCCTGGGTGTTGGAGTCGATGGGACCGGTGTAGGTGCCGTCGGTGGTGACGCAATGACGCGCCGTCAGGATGAAGTTGTTCTGGAGCGCGACGCCCGTGCATTGGCCATTGGGGCCGACGACGCTCACCGTGCCGACCACCGTGGCGTTCGGAACCGGCGTACCGCCGACGATGTCCGAACGAACGACGCCGGTCGGACTCGAGGGGTCGTCGGCGGTGCTCGGTGCCGAGCCGCACGCCGCGGACAGCGCGAGTGCGATGGCACAAGTCGATGAGAGAACCCAGCCGCGAGAAGGAATGGATTGGATCATGAGCGTATCTCCTCGCAGCAGACAATACGCCGCGCGATCGATCAGCGTGAGCGCAATGACCTGCACAGCGCACCGTGCAGCGTGCACACGAGTGCACGCCCGAACTTGGCTGCTTGGTGACGCGTGGTGCGCGCGATCGATCAGCCGATGAGACTGGACGGAGATCGAGGCGCGCCGCGTCCGCTACGAGGAGCCGGAGCGCGCCGCGATCGCGGCCTCGTCGACGGCGCGCAAGATGCGCCGAGCGTGCGCGA